>JAIKZQ010000050.1 GCA_024682075.1 Lachnospiraceae bacterium | reverse complement strand
TGAGATAAGAAAGATCTCTACCGTTCCGATAGTTTTCCTGTCATCCGCATCGGATAATATGAATCTGGTCATGGCGATCAATATGGGCGGGGATGATTTTATCGCAAAGCCCGTGGATCCGATGGTGCTGAATGCCAAGGTTCAGGCGATACTTAGACGTTCCTACGAATTGTCGGGAAGTTCAGGTATGATTGATTTTCACGGAGCCGAGCTGAACACTAATGACAGCAGTGTCACTTTCGAAGGAAAGAGGACAGAACTTACCAAAAATGAAATGAGGATCCTTCAGACTCTTCTGGATAACAAAGGGAGGATCGTGAGCCGTTATACTCTGATGGTAAGACTTTGGGATGATAACTGCTTTGTCGAGGAAAATACGCTGACGGTCAATGTCACACGCCTCAGGAAGAAACTTGAGGAAGTCGGACTGAAGAATGTGATAGTCACAAGACCCGGAAGCGGCTACATCATATCATGAAGATCTTAAAGGAAGTTATCCGTAAAAATATAAGAGTAATGGCAGTGTTTGCTGTGATGGTCGCAGCAAACGCTACCATTTTTGCACTTTATGACATCATTACGGAACCGATGATATATGCGGTCATACTTACATTTGTGGTGATGGTCGTGATCTTCGTCATCGATATGATATCTGAAAACAGAAAAAGAAACCGGAGGATGTCGGTACTTTCCTCAGTGGCATCCGAATGGAGGAATCTTCCGGATGCGGAATCCCTTGCTGAGGAGGATTACATTGAGATCATAAAAGCACTCGGTGAACTTATGGAGAAGGTTTATGATGAAGAATCTTCCGATAAGCAGGATATGATCGATTATTATACCGCGTGGGTTCACCAGATCAAGACTCCCATCGCGGTCATGCGCCTTAAGCTTTCCGATGATACTCCGGAGCATCATGCTCTGCTGATCGAACTGTCGAGAATAGAACAGTATGTTGAGATGGTGTTACAGTATATCCGCATCGGGAGCGGTACCAATGATCTGGTTATCCGTGAATATGATCTCGATACTCTTATATGTGAATCGGTACGAAAGTTTGCCCCGCAGTTTTTCGAGAAGAAGCTGCAGCTGAATTACGAGAAGACCGATGCGACAATAGTGAGTGACAGAAAGTGGTTCATCTGCATCCTTGATCAGCTTCTGTCAAATGCAGTCAAATATACATCTTCGGGATCTGTGACGATAGCCGTTAAGGATTCTGTTTTGAGTGTTTCAGATACCGGAATAGGGATCGCACCCGAGGATCTTCCCAGGATCTTTGAAAAAGGATATACGGGAACGAACGGACGGATTGAGAATAGATCAAGCGGACTCGGACTTTACCTTGCCAAAAAGGCGGCAGACCTTCTTTCCATCAGGATCAGTGCGGAGAGCGTTATCGGAAAAGGAAGTACGTTTATTCTTGATCTTACCCAGGAAAGAGTAAGATGATACGAAGTGATGTATCGATTCTGGAAGAAATCGCTTCCTGTATATTGACAACATGATTTTGCAGTAGTATTTTATCACTTGAAAAGGCAAAGGCGTCTTTTTTTGTAACTCACAAAAAAGGCGTCTTTGTCTTTTTTGTGTTTTTCCAAAAAAAGGAGGAACATAACATGGAAACACATTCAGTACCGGAGTATTTTGGAGAACTTGTTTTTGACGATCGTCAGATGAGAGCAAGGCTTTCATCAAAGGTCTACGCTTCACTCAGAAAGACCATTGATGAGGGAAAGAAGCTTGATCCCAAGATTGCAGAGTATGTTGCCCAGGCAATGAAGGAATGGGCTCTTGAAAAGGGCGCAACCCACTTCACTCACTGGTTCCAGCCTCTCACCGGAATCACTGCAGAGAAGCACGATTCATTCATCACACCTTCACCTGACGGCAGTGTCATAATGGAATTCTCAGGCAAGGAACTCATTCAGGGCGAGCCTGACGCATCATCTTTCCCTTCGGGCGGTATCAGAGCTACATTCGAAGCAAGAGGATATACCGCATGGGATCCCACTTCTTACGCATTCATCAAGGATAAGACTCTTTGCATTCCCACCGCATTCTGCTCATACAGCGGAGAGGCACTTGACAAAAAGACTCCTCTTCTCAGATCCATGGAGGCACTCAACAAGCAGGCACTCCGTATCCTTAAGCTTTTCGGAAACGACACGGCTAAGTATGTAAGGACATCGGTAGGACCCGAGCAGGAATATTTCCTCATCACAAAGGAAATGTATGATAAGCGTCCCGACCTCAGATATACCGGAAGGACTCTTTACGGATCAAGACCTCCCAAGGGACAGGAGATGGATGATCATTACTTCGGAGTCATCAAGCCCAGAGTGCAGGAGTTCATGAACGATCTTAACCGGGAACTCTGGAAGCTCGGCATTCTTGCCAAGACCGAGCACAACGAAGTTGCACCTGCACAGCATGAGCTTGCACCCATCTATTCAACCACCAACATCGCAACCGATCAGAACCAGCTGATGATGGAAGTGATGCAGAAAGTCGCTGCAAGACACGGACTTGTATGTCTGCTTCATGAGAAGCCCTTTGCAGGCGTTAACGGAAGCGGTAAGCATAACAACTGGTCCATGGCAACGGATACCGGCATCAACCTTCTTTCTCCCGGTGAGACTCCTTATGAGAACGCACAGTTCCTTCTTTTCCTCTGTGCCGTGATCAAGGCCGTGGATGATTATCAGGATCTGCTCAGACTTTCTGTCGCTACCGCAGGTAACGATCACAGACTCGGAGCAAACGAGGCACCTCCCGCAATCATCTCGGTATTCCTCGGAGATGAGCTCAGTGCCATCCTTGAAGCCATCGAAAACGATGCGCCTTACGAGGGAGCAGAGAAGAAGATAATGAAACTGGGAGTGGATGTCCTTCCCGCATTCCCCAGAGATACCACAGACCGTAACAGAACTTCACCTTTTGCTTTCACCGGCAACAAGTTCGAATTCAGAAGCCTCGGCTCTTCCAACTCCATCGCATGTGCGAACATCATGCTCAACACAGTTGTTGCAGAGTCACTTAAGATCTACGCAGACAGACTTGAGGGTGCCGAAGATTTCGAGAAGACTCTTCATGAGATGATCAAGAAGACCATCAAGGATCACAAGAGGATCCTCTTCAACGGTAACGGTTATGACGATGCATGGGTCAAGGAAGCAACAGAGGTCAGAGGACTTTGCAACTACAGGACCACACCCGACTGCATGCCTCACATTCTCGACGAGAAGAATGTCAAACTCCTTACCTCACACAAGGTCTTCACCGAAAAAGAGATCGAATCCCGTTGCGAGATCATGCTTGAGAACTATTGCAAGCAGGTACGCATCGAAGCAAATGCGATGATGGATATGGCTTACAGACAGATCCTTCCCGCAATTACCGAATACGCCGACAAGCTTTCCGACACTGTTGCAGCCAAGAAAGCCGTCACGGGATCTCTTGCATGCTCATATGAGACGGATGTCATCTCCAAACTGTCCGTCCTGGCTGACCAGATCTATTCAAGAAGCGGTGAGCTTGAGAAAGCGATCATCGCTCTCGGCGAAGCAGGTGATGTGATTAAGGAAAGTGCAGCGATCCGCGACACACTTCTTCCCAAGATGGGCGAGCTCAGGGCTGCTGCGGACGAAGCCGAGACCCTCGTTTCATCCGAGTGCTGGCCTTATCCTTCATACGGTGACATGCTCTTCTCCGTAAGATGATCCGAAGATCATGAGACTACGGTCGGGAGGCGTCTATGCCTTCCGACCGATAACGTTTTTATAAGAGTACTTTCAAAACGGATGATAAATCCTAAACAGAGTTCAGGAGGATTATAAAATGTGTTCGATCATGGCATGGTGCGGAAGGGGCGCCGATGAAGAAGCCTTTTCAAAGGCACTCGACAAGACAACATCGAGAGGCCCCGATGATGCAAGAATAATAAAGACAAAGGGCGGGCTTCTGGGCTTCAGACGCCTTTCGATAATGGGACTTACTCCCGAAGGGATGCAGCCTTTTGAGCTGAATAACTGTGCTGTGGTCTGTAATGGTGAGGTGTACGGATTCGCTCCTCTGAGAGATGAACTGAAGGCAAAAGGGTATTCCTTTGTCAGCGACAGCGATTGCGAGATACTTCTTCCCCTGTATTTCGAATACGGAACCGAGATGTTCAAAAAGCTTGATGCCGAATTCGCATGCGTGATCTATGACGGCAGGAACGATGAATGGATCGCCGCAAGAGATCCGATCGGAATAAGGCCGCTGTATTACACGTTTGACAAGGGCGGCAGTGTGATCTTTGCTTCCGAGCCCAAGAACCTTATCGGTCTCACCGATGAAAAGATCTATCCTTTCCCTCCCGGACATTATTACAAGGACGGAAAATTCATAAGCTTCTGTGACATAGCAAAGCCTGTCAAGGTCTGCAAGGATGATCTCGAGACCGTGTGTGCCAACATAAGGGAAAAGCTCATCAAGGGCGTTGAGAAAAGACTCATCGCCGATGCAAAGGTAGGATTTCTTTTGTCCGGCGGACTGGATTCATCGCTTGTGTGCAGCATCGCCCAGAGATGTCAGGATACTCCAATCCGTACATTTGCCATAGGAATGAACGAGGATGCCATAGACCTCAAGTATGCGAAACAGACTGCCGATTATCTCGGTGCGGATCATACGGAGATCATCATCACCAAGGAAGATGTGCTGAATGCTCTTCCGGATGTCATTCATCTTCTCGGAACATATGACATCACCACGATCAGAGCCAGCATGGGAATGTATCTTCTCTGCAAGGCGATCCATGAGCAGACTGACATACGTGTCATTTTAACCGGAGAAGTCTCCGATGAGATATTCGGTTATAAATATACCGACTTTGCTCCCAGCGCCGAGGCATTCCAGCTTGAAGCGCAGAAGAGAGTGTCGGAGCTCCATATGTATGACGTGCTCCGCGCCGACAGATGCATATCCGTCAACTCTCTCGAGGCCAGAGTTCCTTTTGGTGATCTTGATTTTGTCAGATACTGCATGGCAATAGATCCCGAGATGAAACGCAATCACTATAACAAGGGTAAATATCTGCTCCGTCATGCATTTGAGGGGCTTGATTATCTCCCGGATGAGATCCTTTTCCGTGAGAAGGCAGCTTTTTCGGATGCAGTCGGACACTCGATGGTCGATCATCTCAAGGAATATGCAGAGACGAAGTACAGCGAGGAGGAATTCAGGGAAGGATGCAAAAAGTATAAGCACGCCCGTCCTTTTACCAAGGAATCGCTTCTCTACAGGGAGATCTTTGAAAGCTTCTATCCCGGACAGTCCCAGATGGTCAAGGATTTCTGGATGCCTAACAAGGAATGGGAAGGATGTAATGTCAACGATCCCAGTGCGAGAGTTCTTTCCAACTACGGAGCCAGCGGACAATAAAGACTTTATCCATGATACAGGGAGTGAAGAAAATGACTAAATACATCTTCGTAACAGGCGGTGTTGTATCCGGGCTCGGAAAGGGAATAACCGCAGCGTCACTCGGAAGACTTCTCAAGGCAAGAGGTCTGAAGGTCGCTGCACAGAAACTGGACCCTTATATAAATGTCGATCCCGGCACCATGAGTCCTTATCAGCATGGCGAAGTCTATGTCACGGATGACGGGGCGGAAACGGATCTCGACCTCGGCCATTATGAGAGATTCATTGACGAGGATCTTAACAAATACTCGAATCTCACATCGGGCAGGGTGTACTGGAATGTCCTTAACCGTGAAAGAAGGGGTGAGTATCTCGGTTCGACCGTGCAGATAATCCCTCACATCACCGACGAGATCAAGGATTTTGTCTACAGCGTCGGAAAGAAGACTTCGGCAGATGTTGTCATAACGGAGATAGGAGGTACTGTCGGAGACATTGAATCCCAGCCCTTCATAGAGGCTGTCCGTCAGATCTCGCTTGAGGTCGGAAGAGAGAATTCTCTTTTCATTCATGTGACGCTTGTCCCGTTCCTTCACGGATCGGATGAACATAAATCCAAGCCCACACAGCATTCCGTCAAGGAACTGCAAGGCATGGGAGTCTCACCCAACATCCTTATCCTCAGATGCGATGAACCTCTTGAGGACGAGATATTCAAGAAGATCGCTCATTTCTGCAATGTTAAGGAAGACTGCGTAATAGAAAACATCACGCTTCCCCATCTTTACGAAGCTCCGCTCATGCTTGAAGACTCCGGCTTTTCCAAAATCGTGTGCAGGGAACTTGGCATAGAGGCGAAAGATCCGGATCTTGCATACTGGAGAGAGATGGTCGACAGGATCAAGAATCTTCAGAATCATGTGACGGTCGGACTTGTCGGAAAATATGTCCAGCTTCACGACGCGTATCTTTCGGTTGCCGAGGCACTTCATCATGCCGGATACGAGAATTCGGCAAAGGTTGATATAAAGTGGATCGATTCGGAAAAGATAACCGGTGAAAATGCGGATGAGGTATTCAAAGATATCGACGGGATCATAGTTCCCGGCGGATTCGGAGACAGAGGCATCGAGGGCATGATAACGGCTGCAAAATACGCCAGGACCCATCATGTCCCGTATTTCGGCATATGTCTCGGAATGCAGATAGCCGTAATAGAATATGCGAGAAACGTGCTCGGTATCGAGGATGCCAATTCCGGCGAGTTCGACGAACTCTGTCAGCACAAAGTCATAGATTTCATGCCGGGTCAGAGCGACTCGATCGATAAAGGCGGAACTCTCAGACTCGGAGCTTACCCCTGCATCATCAAGTCCGGAAGCAAACTGGAAGAGTTCTACGGCTCCGGGGAGATATCCGAGCGTCACAGGCACAGATATGAATTCAACAATGAGTTCAAGGAGAAGTTCGAGGCAGCTGGAGCGGTCTTTGCCGGAACTTCACCCGATAACAGGCTTGTTGAGGAAATGGAGCTTTCAGAGGAAGACTTTTATCTGGGAGTCCAGTATCATCCGGAATTCAAATCAAGACCCGATAAGGCTCATCCGTTATTTAAGGGATTTATAAGAAGCTGTTCAAGAAATAACCTGAACAGCTGACGCAGCTATCATGTTCATATGCAAAGATGATAACGTAGCCGTAGCGGGCTACGGCGAGGCTATCAGATGAAGCAGATGAGCATGAGAGCAAGTAAGATGTTTAGGTTATTTTGAACAGATTCGCAGAGAGGCAGGAAAACGACATGGCCATTCATGAGGAATGCGGTGTATTTGGCATAACGGGGGGATTTAACGGGGGGATAGCCCGTGACGTGTATCACGGCCTTTATGCGCTTCAGCACAGGGGGCAGGAAAGCTGCGGCATCGTTGTCAACGATGACGGAGTCTTTTCGGCTCACAAGGACCTGGGACTTGTCGGGGAAGTATTCGGAGAGGCCGAGCTTTCGTCTCTTCCCGGCGGATGCATGGCGATAGGTCATGTAAGATACGGCACAACGGGCGGAAACATCAGGAGCAATATCCAGCCCATGGTCGTGAGCCATCAGAAGGGAAATCTGGCCCTTGCACATAACGGCAATCTTGCCAATTCTCTGGATCTACGCGATTCTCTGGAGCTGTCGGGGGCTATTTTTCATTCGACAAGCGATACCGAGACCATTTGTTACATGATCACAAGGGAAAGGATCCGGACGGAGAGCATAGAGAAAGCTGTCCTGTCAGCGGTAAGGTTCCTTGAAGGAGCATACAGTCTGGTCATGATGTCTTCGACCAAATTACTGGCGGTTCGGGATCCGCATGGATTCCGGCCGCTTTGTTACGGTAAGAGGGCGGACGGAAGCTTTGTCGTGGCTTCGGAGAGCTGCGCCCTGGATGCTGTCGGGGCAAGCTTTGTCAGGGATGTAAAGCCCGGTGAAATGATCGTTTTTCAGGCAGATAAGCCTTATGAGGAGCCTGCTTCATATTTTGCGGATGAACTTCCCGAAAAAAGTCCCTGTATTTTTGAATATATCTATTTTGCAAGACCGGATTCTGTGATAGATTGTATAGCGGTGCATGACACGAGAGTAAGAGCCGGGGAGATCCTCGCGAGGGAATATCCCGTAGAGGCTGATGTGGTCGTCGGGGTTCCCGATTCGGGGCTTGATGCCGCCATAGGTTATTCGCGGGAAAGCGGCATACCCTATGAGATAGGGCTGGTCAAGAATAAATACGTGGGCAGGAGCTTCATCGCTCCATCCCAGGACCAGAGGACCGATACCGTCAGGATCAAGCTCAGTCCCGTAAGAAGCGTGCTTGAAGGAAAGAGGGTTGTCCTCATTGATGATTCGATAGTCCGCGGAACTACCAGCAAGAGAATCATAAACATCCTCAGAGAAGCGGGAGCAAGCGAGATACATCTCCGCATTTCGTCCCCGCCCTTCAGACATCCCTGTTTCTACGGAGTGGACATTGATTCCGAGGACAAGCTCATCGCCAACCACCACACGCCTGAAGAGATTGCGGCGCTGACCGGGGCGGATTCCATAGGATTTCTTCCTATAGAGAGCCTGAAAGAGATGAGTGGCTGCGATAAATACTGCAGTGCATGCTTTGACGGGAAATATCCTACCAAGATCCCGTCTGATCCAAGGAAAGACAGATTTGAGAAGAAACTTTCGGAGGCCGGAAAATGATCTACAATGGAAAGACCAGAAAACTGATAATGCAGGGCGGCAGTGAATATGTCGGATACGGATTCGGGGCAGATGAAGGGAACAGGGTATGTGAACTCGTGTTCAATACATCACCTGTCGGATATCAGGAGATCATGTCCGATCCTTCGTATACCGATCAGTTTGTAACAATGGCCTATCCTCTTATAGGTAATTACGGAATCAATAAGGATGATTACGAGACGGGGCACCCCACTATCGGAGGTTTTGTCGTAAGGGATTATAATGACGAACCTTCCAATTTCAGGTGCGGAAAAACTTTCTCCGAAACCCTTAAGGAGTTCGGCATACCCGGGATCACGGGCGTTGATACGAGAGAGATCGTTCGCAAGATAAGAAACGGCGGAACAAAAAAGGCTCTGATCACGGATGCGGCCACTACCGTAGAAGAGGGACTTAAGATAATAGAAGAGACCGAGCTTAAGCCCGATGCGGTATCCAGAGTCAGCAGGAAATTCGTTGAAAATTACATCACCGTAGGAGCTAAGTACCACATCGCAGCCATTGATTTCGGGATGAAGGAGAATATCCTGAGATCGTTTCTGAACAAGGGATGCAGCGTGACCGTATTTCCCTGGAATGCCACGGCTGAAGATGTCGAGGCTGTAAGGCCCGACGGGATCTTCCTTTCAAACGGCCCCGGCGATCCGGAGGATGTTAAGGAAGCAATCGAACTGGTAAAGGCGCTTCGCGGAAAATACCCCATTTTCGGAATATGCCTCGGACATCAGATCATCTCGCTTGCATGCGGAGCCAGGACATACAAGCTGAAATTCGGACACAGAGGCGGCAATCATCCCGTCAAGGATCTCGAAACCGGAAGGACGGACATCACATCCCAGAATCATTCCTATGCGGTTGATGAAAAGACTCTGGGTGGAACCGGACTTGTCGTGACTCACAAGAATCTTCTCGATGATACCGTCGAAGGGGTAAGGTGCAGGGAAGACAGGATCTTCAGCGTGCAGTACCATCCCGAGAGCTGTCCCGGACCTCATGATGCTTCATATCTGTTCGACGAGTTCCTGAAGCTCATGGAAAAGTAATGATAACTGCCCGGCATGGCAAGCGGCATGCCGGAAGCGGTGCGATAAGTAATGCAAACGGAAGGTGTTAGAAATGCCTAAGAGAACGGACATCAACAAGATACTCGTAATAGGATCGGGCCCCATCGTGATAGGTCAGGCAGCGGAATTCGACTATGCCGGAACACAGGCCTGCCTTGCTCTCAAGGAGGAGGGATATGAGGTCATCCTCTGTAACTCCAATCCCGCGACCATAATGACGGACAAGTCCGTTGCGGACAGGGTCTACATGGAGCCTCTTAACCTTGAATATGTTGCAAGGATAATCAGAACCGAGAGGCCTGATGCCATCCTTCCCGGAATCGGCGGACAGACCGGACTCAATCTTGCAATGCAGCTGGAAAAGAAGGGCATTCTGGAAGAGTGCAGATGCGAGCTTCTCGGAACCGATTCTTCAAGCATAGAGATGGCCGAAGACAGGGAAGAGTTCAAGGAACTCTGCGAAAGGATCGGAGAGCCCGTACTTCCCTCAATTGTTGTTCACAGCATTGAAGAAGGAAAGAAGGCTGCGGAGGAGATAGGCTATCCGGTGGTGCTTCGTCCCGCATTCACACTCGGAGGAACCGGAGGCGGATTTGCTGATAATGAGGAGGAACTTGTAACGCTCCTCGAAGCAGGACTTGAACTTTCGCCTGTTCATGAGGTCCTTGTAGAAAAGAGCGTCAAGGGATATAAGGAGATCGAGTATGAAGTGATCCGCGACGCAAACGATACCGCGATCACCGTATGTAATATGGAGAACCTTGATCCCGTGGGAATCCATACCGGTGACTCCATCGTTGTATGTCCCTCTCAGACCCTGACCGACAGGGAGTATCATATGCTCCGTGACTCGGCCCTTAAGCTCATCAGAGCTCTCAAGGTATGCGGAGGATGTAACGTCCAGTTTGCTCTTGACCCTAAATCATTTAAGTATTATCTCATCGAAGTTAACCCCAGAGTATCGAGATCCTCGGCACTTGCGTCGAAGGCATCGGGTTATCCCATAGCAAGAGTTTCAGCCAAGATCAGTGTCGGTTATAACCTTGAGGAGATTCAGCTCGCCAATACTCCCGCATGCTTTGAGCCTGCGCTTGATTATATCGTCACCAAGATGCCCCGCTTCCCTTTCGATAAGTTCACTGACGCGAACCAGAGCCTTGGAACACAGATGAAGGCTACCGGAGAGACCATGAGTATCGGAAGATGCTTTGAGGAAAGCCTCCTTAAGGCTGTCAGAAGCCTTGAATGCGGTGCATATCATCTGTACATGCCCAAGTTCACCGACATGAGCGATGAACAGCTCTGGGAGCCTGTCATGAAGATGACTGGTGACCGTATCTTCGCGATAGCAGAGCTCCTTCGCCGTAAGGTTAAGGCTGAAGAGATATCATCCAGAACCGGCATAGACATGTTCTTCCTGGACAAGATTTCGAATATCATCGAGGAAGAGAGCTTCCTGTATGAGCACAAGAACGATCCTTCGGTACTCCGCGATGCAAAGCGCATGGGATTTTCCGATGTTGAGATCGCAGCTCTCTGGCAGACTTCCGAGACGGCAGTCTTCGAACTCAGAAAGCAGGAGAAGATATTCCCCGTCTATAAAATGATCGATACATGTGCTTCCGAGTTCGAAAGCTATGTTCCGTATTTTTACTCGACATATGAAGGCGAGAATGAATCAATAGTCTCCGACAAAAAGAAGGTCATCGTGCTCGGCGCCGGCCCCATAAGGATCGGGCAGGGTGTGGAATTCGACTATTCGACCGTTCACGCCGTAGGGACCATCAAGAACTCCGGATATGAAGCCATCGTCATCAATAACAATCCGGAGACCGTTTCGACGGACTATACCACCTCTGACAAGCTGTACTTTGAGCCCCTTTGCGTAGAGGATGTAATGAACATCATCGAGCTTGAAAAGCCCGAGGGCGTCATTGCAACTCTCGGAGGACAGACTGCGGTCAATCTTGCCGAGCCGCTCCATGCAAGAGGCGTCAAGCTCATAGGAACCGACTGTGATGCCATAGCACGTGCCGAGGACAGAGATCTCTTTGAGAAGCTTCTTGAAGACCTCGGGATCCCCGAGCCCAAGGGCCTTGCCGTTACTTCGATCGAAGACGGCGTGAAGGCTGCCGAGTCCATCGGATATCCCGTGCTCGTAAGGCCCAGCTTCGTTCTTGGCGGAAGAGCGATGCAGATCGTCTCCAAGGAAAAAGACTTAAGACATTATCTCCAGACAGCCGTTGAGATTGATGAGGACAGGCCTGTTCTGGTAGACAGATATATCAGCGGCAAGGAACTCGAGGTCGATGCGATATGCGACGGAACCGATGTGTTCATACCGGGAATAATGGAGCTTGTTGAGAGAACAGGTATCCACTCCGGAGATTCCATCAGTGTATATCCAACATTCAGCGTGCCCGATAAGGTGAAGGACACCATCAGGGATTACACCAGAAGACTGGGTATAGGCATCGGGATCAAGGGTCTTTTCAACATACAGTTCATATGCGATAAGAACAACGATGTATTTATCATAGAGGTTAATCCCAGATCGTCGAGAACGGTTCCCTTCCTTTCCAAGGCTACGGGATTCGCCCTTCCCGATATCGCAACCAGAGTGAGCCTCGGAATATCTCTTAAGGAGCAGGGGATAACGGATCTCGAACCCGCGCCCGGAGAAAAGTGGTTCGTAAAAGCTCCCGTGTTCTCATTCTCGAAGCTGTCCGGGATGGATGCATATCTTTCACCCGAGATGAAGTCAACCGGTGAAGCGATAGGATATGATAAGCTTCTGCACCGTGCAATGTACAAGGCTCTTGTTGCATCCGGCATCAAGCTTCAGAATTACGGAACCGTCACCTTCACTCTTGCGGATGAAGACAAGGAGGAGGCACTTCCTCTTGCAAGACGTTTCTATGAGATGGGCTTCAATATCGAGGCTACGACGATGACGGCCCTGTATTTCAAGGATCACGGTATCAGATGCAGGCTTCGTCACAAGCTCAGTGAGGGAAGCACGGAGATCCTCGATTCCATCAGTGCGGGATATGTAAGTTATGTCATAAACACCAGAGCGATACTTTCCGGCGTGCATTACGAGGACGGTGTTGCGATAAGAAGGTGTGCAAGCGAGCACAGGATCACGACATTCACATCCCTCGACACCGTAAGAGTGCTCCTGGATGTGCTGGAGGAGATGACTATAGGAGTAAGTCACCTGTAAAGGGAAATGCCTATAGAAGAATATAGAAGAGGAAATAAGGGATGATTCCCGTGTTTACGAAGTACGTAAACGCAGGAACCGTCCCTTTCGTTATGCGCAAAAATTCTTACAAATAAATGGAATTCGTTGAAATAATGCCCTTTTTAGCGTATATTAAAGTAGTATTTTTGTCTGAATTTATAACATCTCACTAGGGAGATTTTGATATGGCTAATTGGATCATTGTCGTTGATGACGATACCAGTAATCTTAAGATGGCAGGACACATCCTGAGCAAGGCAAACATGCGTGTCACCGCACTCAAGTCGGGACAGTCACTGCTTGATTATGTCCGCGACAAGGGCACTCCGGATCTTGTGCTTCTGGACATAAACATGCCGGAAATGGACGGATTCGAGACTTTGATGAAGCTCCGTTCGTATGAAAGTGAGGCGGGTGTTGATGAGGTTCCCGTCATTTTTCTTACCGCGGATGACACTCCCGATACCGAGACCATGGGATTTGAGGTCGGCGTGTCCGATTACATCAAGAAACCCTTCGATCCGGCCGTCCTTCTCAGAAGAATAGGAAATATTCTCTCCAAGCAGGAGAAGATAATGAACCTCAGGGCCGAGGCCACACAAGACAAGCTTACCGGATTCCTCAACAAGATGTCCGGAAAGAGCGTGTTCACCAATATGTGCGCCTCCAAGCGCGGTGCGCTTCTTATGCTGGATCTGGATTCTTTCAAACTTGTCAATGACATCTACGGTCACGACATGGGTGACAGGGTGTTGGTCAGCTTCGCAAGGATCCTGTCCGAGACCGTGCCGGCCGGAAGTGTCGGAGCCAGGATGGGCGGAGACGAATTCGAGGCATTCTGTGAGGGGCTTTATGATGAAAAGTCCGTTGCCGAGCTTGCTGCCAGGATCAATGACATGATGGTCGCCGACGCCAAGCAGCTCATGGGCGAGAACATGGACATTCCTCTCGGAACGTCGATAGGTGCGATCTTTGTTCCCAAATACGGCAATGACTATGAGGAACTGGAAAAGCTTGCCGACAAAGCTCTGTACAGAGTAAAGCAGCAGGGTAAGCACGGCTATGCAGTCTACAGCCCCGAGCTGTTTGCCGAGGATGAAGAAGAGGGAGACATCGACATCAGCACGGTGTCCAAGATCCTTGAAGAGAGATCAATCACCAATATGGCTCTTCAGCTCGAGAAGGATTCCTTTTCGTATGTTTACCGTTACGTGATGCGTTACATCAGCAGGAACAGAAGGTCTGCCTGCAAAGTCATGTTCTCTCTTGAAAAGGGCAATGTGACGGACGAGGATGCTTTTATGGCCCTGTGCGATGAGTTCGGAGAGCACATAGGCGATACTCTGCGCAAGTCCGACATATATATGCGCAACAGGTCCAATAAGTATTTCATTCTTTTGTCGGATATCAGGGAGGATTCGATAGGCAAGGTCATCGGCGAACTGATCAAGTCATGGCATGAGCGTCACGGCGATTCAGTTTCCCTTACATACGAAACGGAATTCATCGGACCCGCCGAGCAGAAAGTAAAGGCTGCCGACGGAGCGAAGATCGTGGTGGTGGACGATGATGTGGCCAACCTGCAGATGGCGGGTCATATCCTGAGCAAGGCAGGATTCTATGTCACTGCACTAAAGTCCGGACAGGCTCTTTTGGACCACCTTGAAAAGAATATTCCCGATGCGATCCTTCTGGACATTAACATGCCCGGAATGGATGGCTTTGAGACCAAGAAAAGACTCAGCGTCATGGATCGTGATGTTGCCGACATACCTGTCATTTTCCTGACAGCGGATGAGAGCGAGGAAGCTGAGAGCAAGGGACTTGCACTTGGCGCAATGGACTTCATCAAGAAGCCCTTCGTTCCGGACATTCTGCTTTTGAGAGTCCGTCACATCATTGAACTGGTAAGACTTCAGAGATCCCTCAGCAATGAAGTCGAGAAGAAATCCAGAGAAAACAAGAACCTGTTCATACATGTCGTTCAGGCACTGGCCGAGGCAATCGATGCCAAGGACAAATATACCAACGGTCACTCCGGAAGAGTTGCCAAGTATACGAAGGAGATCGCAAGAAGATACGGCTACAGGGACAAGAGGCTCGATGACGTTTACATGATCGCGCTTTTACATGACGTAGGAAAGATAGGTGTTCCGGATGCGATAATCAACAAGCCCACAAGACTGACCGACGAGGAGTTCGAGGTCATTAAGAGCCATCCCGGCAAGGGTGCGAAGATACTAAGCAACATAAGAGAAATGCCTTCTCTCTCCATAGGTGCCGGATGGCATCACGAAAAGTACGGCGGAGGCGGATATCCTGACGGACTTAAGGGAGAGGCTATTCCCGAAGAGGCAAGGATGATCGCCGTGGCAGATGCATATGATGCCATGAGCAGCAGGCGAAGCTATCGTGGGGCACTTCCCCAGGATGTGGTGAGAGAAGAGATAGTAAAAGGCAGGGGAGTGCAGTTTGACCCTGTGTTTGCAGACATAATGCTTCAGATGATCGACGAGGATACCAATTATTCCATGAGCGAGCAAAACGGTGACTGAATACCCGCACCGGATGATCATTACTTGAAAAGGGGTTTATAAAATGGGGCAGGAAAAGGACGAAAAAGAGGTATTTAATACCGCGCATATGACAATACTCATATGCTTCACGGTTCTTTCGGTCATACTGATCTTTGAATCGTTACTGATGTCCTGGGAGAAATGGGCAATCATCCTGATACTCGCGGGGATCACTCTTGCGTGGACCATCCATATACAGCAGTCGCTTCCCGCAACATCCAGGCTCTGGGTGTATTCCGTGCTGATGATGATCATCTATTTCTTTTACGGAACGCATCCCACCAGTACCTTTGATGCCGCTCTGATCATGGTCCTGGTCATCATGATATTTACGATGACCGGAATGAAATCCCTTAATATCCTGTGTCTGACCACCTTCTATGTGACTTTTGCATTTGACATCTTCACCATGATCGGTGAAGGTGAAGAATTTGACAGTCTTGTCATTTCCAGGGCGATACTGCATGTAGTCGTTGTGACTATCGCTGGATGGGTCGGAAGGATAATAATCGATAACTGGTCAAAGGTACTCGGAAAATCACGCGTTGAGATCGAGGAACTCAAGAGTGCGACCGAGAGACTGGATAATTTCCTTGCAAACGTGTCACACGAGATAAGGACTCCCGTCAATGCGGTCATGGGCCTCTCGGCAGTCCTTGAAAAAGAAGAACTTCCCGATGCGGTGATCGCAAATATCAAGGCTATTTCCGGAGCGGGACACAGAGTTTCCGAACAGATCGGGGACATTCTTGACTTCACCGAGATAGACATGGGCAAGCTCACTGTCACAAGTGAGACCTACATGATAAATTCACTGGTCAATGACCTTCTTGTTCAGCTTTCTTTTGCCGAAGATTACGGCCTTGAGCTCGTGATCGACATGGATCCTTCGATCCCCGCTTCGCTTGTGGGTGATGCGAGCAAGATCAAGAAGATCCTGTGGCATCTTATAGGAAACGGATACAAATTCACCAAAGATGGCGGAGTGTATGTCCACATATATCCGCTGAAAAGAGATTATGGTATCAACCTTGTTCTCGAGGTGGTTGATACGGGTGTCGGAATGAGTGATTTGGAAATAGAACGTGCCTACGAGAAGTTCTACCAGTCTGATTCCGGCAAGACAAGGACCGCGGGCGGTCTGGGACTTGGCATTCCCATAGTAAACGGATTCACGAGAGCCATGGGCGGTGTTTTTGCAATAGAGAGCGCAGAAGATGAGGGAACCGTCATCAGAGTCAGCATTCCACAGGAAGTTGACGATCCTGCTCCATGCATATCGGTTAAGGACCGCGACAACTGCGTGGTTGTCGGATACCTCGGATTCATGACTACCGGTCATCAGGGAGTCAGGGAATTCTACATGAAAGAGATCGCCAACATGGTCAGGGGCCTCGGGGTTCCTTTCAAGAGAGTCCAATCCAAGGAAGAACTCGAGAAGGCCATCGATTCGGAGAGAGTCACGCACGTCTTCATCGGTACGGGCGAGTATCTTGAGAACAGGGAATATGTTGACCGCATTGCAGGTGAGATGAATGTCGCAGTCGTGGCAGACAGGGATTTTCACGGAGAGGTCGGACGAAGCGTCTCGCTTCTGCCTAAGCCTTTCTACGGCGGCCAGGTAGCGAATTTCCTCAACCATGCTTTTGACGGAGCCAAGTCGAATTCGGATGAGAAGATGATGTGTCCGGGTCTTAAGGCTCTGGTTGTTGATGATGAACCCATGAACCTCCTTGTCGCGAGAGGAATATTCGAAACCTACGGAATGATAGTATCAACGGCTTCCGGCGGACGTGAGGCTATCGAGATGTGCTCTTCCGAAGATTACGGCATCATCTTCATGGATCATATGATGCCTGAGATGGACGGCGTAGAGGCAATGAAGAGACTTCGTCTTAATGCTTCGAGAATGCACAAGGAACTCTGCATAGTCGCACTCACCGCCAATGCGATCAGTTCCGCCAAGGAGATGTTCCTTTCCGAGGGATTTGACGGTTTCATTCCCAAACCCATTGAGATAACGGAGTTTGAAAGAGTTCTTAAGAGAGTCCTGCCAAAATCCGCGATAATCTTCGAAAAGGCCGGGGATGCGGACAAGACCGGAACTGCGGTAAAAGTCAAAAATTCCAACGTGATCACCGCAGGCCTTTCCGAGAAGAAGGACACCCATGAGGAACAGTTCGGCAAGTACTCTGCACTGACTAAGGTCGGAGTCGATATCGCCCAGGGACTCAGATACTGCAATAACGACGAGGAATTCTACGGGCAGCTCCTGGCAGAATATGCAAGGAATTCGGAAAGCAAGATATCCGAGGTTAAGTCTCTTTTTGACTCTGAAAACTGGCACGACTATTCGATACGTGTCCATGCGATCAAGAGCACGTCCAAAATGATAGGCGCAAAGGCAGTCTCCGATATGGCCAAACAGCTTGAGGATCTGTCCAAGAAGTCGGATGAGCCTTCAATACGGAGATGCCATCCCGAATTCCTCCCCAGATATGAGGAACTGCTTAATGCGATAAATGCTTCACTCGATCTTTCACCTGCAAAGGAAGATGCATCTGCGGACGAGATACTTGAGTTCGAGCCGGAAGATGCCGATGTGCTTGAATTTGCTCCGGAGGAAAAATCATGAAAGACGGTTTCAAGAAAATCTATGATGAGATAATAAGCCCCGGAAGAACCTTTCAGGAGAAGGTGTTCGTCATTCTGACTGTCATTGCCGAGGTCGCGGTTTTCCTCGTTTTTGTCGGAGATATCATCATCGGTGAGTATTTCCTGGAGATAGCGATCCTTGGTTCGACGCTGCTGATATCATTCCCCATCACGTATCTGACTTTCAAGAAAAAGAAAACTCATGTCGGTGCAATGATGATAGCATCGGGAGTCGTGTTCCTCGTTCTTCCGGTCACTTATTTCTTCGGAGGCGGCATAACCGGAGGTGCCGACCTGTGGTTTACCTTCTCGTACCTGTATATAGGACTGATACTTGTCGGCAACATGAGAAAACTCATGCTTGCACTTTTGACAATCGAAGTCATTCTCATGTATGCCGTGGATTATCTCAATCCATCGCTTATCGAGCGCCATACCAGGAACATGCTGATCAAGGACTCGGCGATATCCGCCATCCTGGTCGGTTTCATTGTGTACATAATGGTGTATCTGCTGAACAAGATGTTCCAGTGGGAAAATGACAAGACTGTCAGACAGGCCCAGGAGATCGAGGAGCTGGGCAAGGCCCAGAACAGGTTCTTTTCCAGCATGAGCCATGAGATCCGCACTCCCATCAATACCATCATCGGTCTTAACGAGATGATCCTCAGGGAAGAAATCTCCGATGAAGTGGCTGACGATGCAAGGAACATCAGATCCGCATCCAAGATCCTGCTTTCCCTCATCAACGACATCCTGGACATGTCCAAGATCGAATCCGGCAAGATGGATATCGTTAATGTTCCCTATGATGTCGGCGGAATGCTTTCCGAGATCGTTAACATGATCTGGGTCAGAGCCGATGAAAAGGGACTGAAATTCACCCTCGACGTCGATCCCGGACTTCCCGCGTCGCTGGTCTCGGATGAGGTGCGTATCAAGCAGATCCTCATCAACCTTTTGAACAATGCCGTAAAGTACACGGAGGAAGGAACCGTCACGCTTTCAATCCACTGCCGTAAGACCGATAAGAGCAGGGTGCTGGTGACATATTCCGTGGAAGATACCGGAATGGGAATCCGCAAGGAGAGCATCCCCTATCTGTTCGATGCGTTCAGACGTGAGGATGAGCGAAAGAACAGATACATTGAAGGTACCGGCCTCGGCCTTTCGATAGTCAAGCAGCTGGTGGATCTTCTGGGCGGTGAGATATCGGTAAACAGTATCTATACCAAGGGCTCTACTTTTGTCTTCACACTTGAGCAGGAAGTTGCCGATGAAAGAGCGATCGGCAAATACGAACCAGGCAAGTATAAGGAGAGAGGGAGGACTGATTATCAGGAGCTTTTTGAAGCTCCCAAGGCCAAGATCCTTATAGTTGACGACAATACCGCCAACCTTTTGGTGGCAACCAAACTTCTCAGGAAGACCAAGGTCCGGATCACAACTGCCGAGAGCGGCGCAGAGGCGCTGGAGAAGACCGCATCGGATCACTACGACATAATCCTGATGGATCACATGATGCCGGAAATGGACGGAATTCAGTGCCTCCATGCTCTAAGGGAACAGTCGGGCGGACTGTGCAAGGATACTCCGGTCATCGCACTTACCGCAAATTCCGGATCCGAGAATCAGGCGATGTACAGAAGAGAAGGCTTTGACGGTTATCTCCTTAAGCCTGTTGAATCGACCGAGCTCGAAAGAACTCTTTTGGAATTCCTGCCGGATGACCTCGTTCAGAGAAAGGATGATGAGAATACCAAATTTGAGTCCGATCTGATAGTAAGGCAGATGAGAAAGAAGATCCCTGTGCTCATCACGACGGACAGTATATGCGATCTGCCCAAGGATCTGATGCGCTCGCTAAAGATCCCGGTCCTTCCTTACAAGGTGTATACGGACAGGGGAGTCTTCTCTGACGGAGTCGAAGCTGAAGGTGATGTGATACTCAAGTATCTGGGTTCCAAGGATTCGCTGGCAAAGAGTGAAGCCCCCGAACCATCCGAGTATGAAGCTTTTTTTGCGGAGCAGCTTTCATATGCACAGCACATTATACATATCGCTTTTGCAAAGAACGCAAGCCACGGATATGCCAATGCAAGCGAAGCAGCACTGTCATTCTATAATGTCAAGGTATTTGATTCGGGCTCTCTTTCAAGCGGTACCGGAATAGTCACGCTGGCTGCAAAGGCGCTGGTTGATGACGGACAGACTGACACTGATGTCATAATAAGCGAGCTTGAAAAACTCAGGCCCAGGATCAACACAAGCTTCATAATGGACACCACGGAATATCTGTACCGCGGCGGAAGAATGACGGAAACCGTATATAAGATCTGTAATGCATTCCTGCTTCATCCGGTCATAGAACTTCAGAAGAGCTCGATGAAGATGGGTGGCATCATTATCGGAAGCCGTGCCAGATACAAGAGAAGATATATCGAGAAGACCCTCAGGAATCCTCTGGATATCGATACTTCCATTCTGTTCATCACTTATGTCGGAATGAAGAAATCCGAGGTTGAGGAGATCAGGGACGAGGTGCTTAAGGTCGTTCCTTTTGAGAAGGTATATATGCAGAAGGCTACTTCCGCAATATCCATAAACTGCGGTCCCGGAACCTTTGGTCTGTTATTTGCGAGGAAATGATAATGGGAATCCCATATTTTGACATAGCTGCGCTCCCGATTTTTTTCCTTATATTCTGGACTATCATACTCAGAAAGATGACAAAGGGCAGATGTAACATCCTTTATCTGTTTGTCATCATATTGTCCATCATTGCGGATGTCAGCGAGATCATCGAAAAGCTGATACTCTATTACAATGCGCCTCTGAACCACGGTCAGATAAATGCTGTCAGGATATGCAATTACCTTTATTATATTTCCAGAAATGCGGTGAATCTGTCCTATGTCTTCTTTATAATCGCCATGACCAGGACCTGGTACAGGATCAAGCCTCTCTGGAAAAAACTTCTCATCAGTCTTCCCTACATCGGAATACTTACGGCGCTCATATATAACATTCCGACCTCTTATGTCTTCACGGTCACCGCAAATGAAGGATATCAGAGAGGACCGGGCGTTGCGTTCACGTATTCTTTTGCAGCACTTCACATGGTCTTCGGAGTGTATTATCTCATCAGGTTCAGGAAGACGATCGACTTCGGAACCTGGGGTGCACTGATGTCTCTTTATGTCTGCAACTTCATCGCCGTGATGGTGCAGATGCTGGTATGGGGATTGCAGGTTGAATCTTTTGCGACGGCACTCACCCTGATATTCGTCATTATCTTTGTCCAGAGACCCGAGAAAAAGGTTGACCTTAATACGGGACTTCCGGGCTATCCTTCGTTCTGCGAGGAGATCGGCAAGATCAAGGCGACGGGTCATGATGTGAAGATCCTCATAATCACAATGAAGAATGCCCTCGAGATGAAAAGGTATCTCGGAGAGAAGGTTTACTTCGACTATGTCTATTCCATAGAAGAACTGATAGGTGCTTATGCAAGGAAGGAAAAAGTCGTACATGAGCTGTATTTTGAGCAGCCCGGCATTTTCTATATCATCCTGGAGAATACGGATTATAATCCGATACAGGCCATATCCGAACTCAGGGAAAGAGTGAAGCAGCACAACGCCGATATCGTCAAGAAGGGAGCAACTCCCGATCTCAGCGTTGTCACCGTAACATTCCCCGAGGAGATATCGACTCCGGAAGAACTGTTTGCATTCGGTCATAACTATGTCAGGTTCTCAAGTATTGACAAGAAGTTTACAAGAGCTTCAGCCATAATCTCCCAGAAGAATTATCAGATCGAGGCCAACATAGTGGACATCCTTGACAAGGCCATGGAAAAAGGTACTCTCAAGGTCGATTTCAAACCGGTGTGGTCCACTGCCCTGAAGAGATACATCTGTGCGGAAACAAGGGTTGAACTTATGGATGAAACCTACGGAGAGATCGATTCGGAGCTTCTTGATTATGCCGCCGATGAAAAGGGAATGGCACTGATCCTCGGGGACTACATCCTGGACAAGGCGTTTTCCTATGCCACTGAAAGTAATCTGTCGCTTTTCGGTTATTCCTATGTGGTCATAGGACTGGCGCCTTCACTGTGCATGCAGGTGAGCCTTACCGACAGGATATGGGACATGAGGGAAAAATACGGAGTTCATCCCGAGCAGGTATGTTTCCTGATAAAGGAATCAGCATATGAGAACATGAGCACCGTGTTTGAGGAAAACATCAAAAAGCTGTCCATGCAGGGATACCGTATCGGACTCGACGGTTTCGGAAAAGGCTATACCAATATCCGGAACATCTTCAGGCTTCCGATAGAGACGGTAAGACTTGATAAGGACATGATACTTATGACATCTGATGAAAAGGGCAAGGCGATGCTTGAAGGCTGCATCAGGATGCTGAAAAACGTTCCGCTTGAGGTCATTATGGGCGGAGCCGATGACGAAGAAACGATGAACATGCTCGCGGAAATGGGCTGCGAGCTGATACAGGGCGAATATGTGCCGCAAGCATAGGGGATGATCCCGGGGAGAGTCAGATGGGGCTTTTTAAATCCAAGGCAGCTGCCGAGATGGATCGCGTTATCCAGCGAATAGAGATGAACATGTCCAATAATTATAAGGATGCGGCACAGATGAACTTTGCCGAGCTTGAAGGCATGTTCGACCGGGCATCACAGGAAGGATCGCTGAAACCTAAAGAGCGGGAACAGTACGGAAGCAGGATAGAAGAGTTCAGGTCCAGGCTGAAGGGCTATTCCCATAAGGACCAGAAGCCTTACTGGCACTGACATGCTCAAATTGAGCAATACATGCGGATGTGGTATTATAAAGAGTGGCTTTTAAGTAAACACCCATGAGTTTTTTGGAAAAGGAGGCCGGATATGAAGAGAATCGGAATGCTTACCAGCGGCGGTGACTGTCAGGCGCTTAATGCAGCAATGAGAGGCGTGGTCAAGACGCTTACCCACAGCGGGCAGAAGGTAGAGATATATGGTTTTATCGACGGATACAAAGGCCTTATCTATGGTGATTTCCGCATGCTCACGGGAGCTGATTTTTCGGGCATCCTTACCAAGGGCGGAACCATACTCGGATCGTCCAGAACCCCTTTTAAGACGATAACGGAGCCTGATGAGAACGGCATCGACAAGATAGATGCAATGAAGCAGAACTATTACAAGCTCAGGCTTGACTGCCTTGTGGTCCTGGGAGGAAACGGATCGCATAAGACTGCCAATCTCCTCAGTGAGGAAGGTCTTAACATCGTCACGCTTCCCAAGACAATAGATAACGATCTCTGGGGAACCGACATGACGTTCGGTTTTCAGAGCGCCGTGGATATCGCAACCCAGGCCATTGACTGCATTCATACCACCGCAGCATCGCACGGCAGGGTATTCATAGTTGAGGTCATGGGGCACAAGGTCGGATGGCTCACTCTTAATGCCGGAATGGCAGGAGGCGCCGACATCATTCTCCTTCCCGAGATTCCGTACGACATCGATAAGGTTGTCGATAAGATCGAAGAAAGAGAAAAAGGCGGAAGCAAATTCACCATAATCGCGGTTGCGGAGGGTGCCATATCCAAAGAAAAAGCCAATATGTCCAAGAAAGACCGCAAGAAAGCTGACGAGAAATCCAAGTATCCTTCGGTTTCGTATGAGATCGCCGCACAGATCCTTGAAAAGACCGGACGTGAAGTCAGGGTCACTGTGCCCGGACATACCCAGAGAGGCGGAAGCCCCTGCCCTTACGACAGGGTGTTTGCGACAAGGCTCGGAGCCGAAGCGGGAGAACTTATCCTTAAGAATGAATACGGATTCATGGTCGGTTACAGAAACCGTGAGATAGTAAAGGTCCCGCTTGATGAGGTGGCAGGCAAGCTCAAATATCTTGATCCCGATGCTACCATCATCAAGGAAGCAAAACTGACCGGGATCTGTTTCGGAGATTGATAAATGTCTTATACAGCTCTATACAGAAAATTCCGTCCCTCCGATCTGTCACAGGTCAAGGGGCAGGATCATATAGTGACCACTCTGCGAAATCAGCTCGCAGGTTCCATGGTGGGGCATGCGTATCTTTTTACGGGAACGAGGGGTACCGGCAAGACTTCGATAGCCAAGATACTGGCCAGGGCGGTTAACTGCGAGAATCCCACCGAAAACGGGCCCTGCGGTGAATGTGCCATGTGCAGGGCGATAGCCGACGGTTCTTCCCTCAACGTATATGAGATAGATGCCGCTTCCAATACCGGCGTTGATAATGTCAGGATGATAATTGATGAGGTGGCTTACCGGCCTACCCTCGGAAAATACAAGGTATATATCATAGACGAGGTTCACATGCTCTCGGAATCGGCGTTCAATGCGCTTTTGAAGACCCTGGAAGAACCTCCCGAATGGACTTTGTTCATCCTGGCAACTACCGAGGTGCACAAAGTTCCCGCGACGATCCTTTCAAGATGTCAGAGGTATGACTTTAAAAGGATCGGGATCGAAACAATCGTTGAGAGGATGCAGGAACTGCTGACCGCAGAGGGACGTGAGGCGGACGAAAGAGCCCTGAGGTATATCGCACGTAAGGCCGACGGCTCAATGAGAGACGCATTGTCACTCCTGGATCAGGCCATAGCGTTTCAGTCACAGGGTACGCTTTCATACGACAAGACTCTGGAGGTCCTGGGCGCTGTTGACACGGAGGTGTTCAGCAGGCTGTACAGGAGCATTCTGAACAGGGATACCCTGCAGTGCGTGAAGATAATCGATGACATGACCATGCAGGGTAAGGAACTGACCCAGTTTGTCACGGATTTTGTATGGTATCTCAGAAATATCATGCTGATGATCGCGTCGGCGGATGCTGCCTCGATGATCGACATGTCCAGCGATAACCTGGCAAAGCTGAAGGAAGACGCCGCAGCTTCCGAACTTGATACCGTCATCAGACATATCAGGGTATTTTCGGATCTGATCAATCAAATCAGGTATGCGAACCAGAAGAGAGTATATGTGGAGATCGCATTTATCCGCTGCTGTGAGCCCAGGATGGCGATCAAGGATCCGGAATCCCTGACGGACAGAGTTGCTTCTCTTGAAAAGAGGCTGGAAGAAGGAAATTTTAACTATGCTCCTTCGGGTCAAAATAGAACGGACTCGCAGGAGCCGGTCATAAGAAGTGATGTTAAGTTACAGGATGCCCCCAAGGCAGTTCCGGATGACGTGAGACAGCTCATGGAGAACTGGCCCAGGGTCCTGAACGACTGCGGATCGGACACCATAATACTTAAGACATGCAAGCCCGTACTCGGAGATGATGGCAAGCTGGTGCTGTACTGCCCCAAGGATGACATGGTAAGCAGGATTCTTAACAACGATGCACCTCACGCTACGATTTCCGAGATATTCGAGAATCATCTCGGAAAAAAAGTCGAGTTCACGATTCAGGATACGGATAACGAAGAACTTTTTGATGCTTTGTATGATCTGAGGAACATGATAAAACCCGGCGCAATGAACGTGCCGATAGAAACAGAAGAAGATACGGAGGATTTTTAAATGGCAAAACATGGTGGATTTCCCGGAGGAGCCATGCCCGGCAATATGGCCAATCTGATGAAGCAGGCACAGCGCATGCAGCGTCAGATGGAGGAAGGAAGAGAGAAGCTCGAGAGTACCGAATTCACCGGCTCTGCAGGCGGCGGTGCAGTAGAGGTAAGGATCAACGGCAAGAGAGATGTTCTTGCGATCACTCTTGATAAGGATATTGTGGACCCTGATGATGTTGAGACCCTTCAGGATTCGATCCTTGCTGCCATTAAGGATGCGATGGACAAGGCAGATGCAGCGGGAGAAGAGATCATGGGCGGACTTAACGGAATGCCTGCAGGCTTATTCTAGTACTTTTGTGAAAAGAGCGGATCTGCGTAACAGGAGTACTTAATGGAGCTTTACAGCGGATATGTAAACAAGCTTGTTTCGGAACTGGCATCTCTTCCAGGAATAGGGGATAAGTCGGCTCAGAGACTGGCTTTTCATATGATCGGCATGCCGCCGGAGAAGATCAAGCGCCTTGCTGATACAATGGTTGAAGCAAGGAGCAAGGTGAGATATTGCTCCGGATGCTATACTTTGACGGATAATGAAATCTGTCCGGTGTGCAGGGACGGATCGAGAGATCACTCACTGATAATGGTCGTCGAAGACACAAGAGACATGGCGGCCTATGAAAAAACACATAAATATACCGGAGTGTATCATGTGCTTCACGGCGCCATAGCACCGATGCTCGGTGTGGGCCCTTCCGACATCAAGATAAAGGAACTTGTGGAAAGGTGTTCGGATGATGATAATCCGGTGAGTGAGGTCATACTTGCTACCAATTCAAGCATTGAGGGTGAGACCACCGCAATGTATATCAGCAAGCTGATCAAGCCGCTTGGGATCAGGGTAACAAGGATCGCGAGCGGAGTGCCGGTAGGCGGTGATCTTGAATATATAGATGAGATAACCCTGACACGTGCGCTTGACGGACGTACAGAGGTATAAGGAGGAGAATGATATGTCAGTTTCATCAAAAGAATTCGGCTGCAGCCGTGACGGCAGACAGCTTATGCTCTATACCATCACTAACGGTAACGGGATGAGCGCTGATGTCACCAATCTGGGAGCTATTCTGGTAAGGCTTAATGTTCCCGATTCCGACGGAAAAGCAGAGGATATCGTGCTCGGATTCGACAAGGCTGAGGATTATTACGGCAATCCCAGTTTCTTTGGCGCAACAATAGGCCCCAATGCAAACAGGATCGGAAATGCACAGATAGAGATCGACGGAATTCATTACGAACTTGACATCAATGATAACGACAGAAACAATCTCCATTCTCATATGGATAACGGTTATCACAAGAGAGTATGGGATGTTGAAAATGATGACAACAGTGTCACATTTACCATTGAAGATCCTGCAACTCTCGGATTTCCCGGAAACAAGAAGCTTTCAGTCACTTATACTCTGACCGAGGAAAATGAACTTAAGCTTCATTACGTTGGTTCTGCCGATGAGACCACGATTCTCAATCCCACCAATCACACTTACTTCAACCTTGACGGTTTTAAGAGCGGAAGCATAGTCGATGAGGAGATACAGCTTGAGTGCGATGAATTTACTCCGACGGACGACGAGTCAATTCCTACCGGAGTGATCGAAAGCGTAAAAGGAACTCCCATGGATCTTACTTCAAGAGTAAGGATCGGGGATCATATCGATGATGATTTTGAACAGCTCGAGTTTGCCGGCGGCTATGATCATAACTTCTGCATAAGAGGATATGACGGAAGCATGCGAAAAGCAGCTGCCGTCTGGGCTGCACATTCATCGAGGATGATGGAGGTGTACACCGATCTTCCCGGAATCCAGTTCTATGCAGGTAATTTCATCGAAGAAGGTCAGGTCGGCAAGGAAGGTGCCGTTTTCAACAAGAGATACGGACTTTGCCTTGAGACACAGTATTATCCCGATGCGATCCATCATGACAATTTTGCACAGCCTTTGGTCGGACCGGACAAGATACTTGATACGACGACCGTTTATGCTTTTAAGAACGTATGAAGTGGTAGGGAATAATGGCCGGATTACGTGCGATCAAGGGCGGCAGATATGATGAAGAGCAGCCCGGTGATTACAGGACAAAACTGAAAAGACATAAAGCCATGAATGCGTACAGGACGATCATATTCATTGTCCTGATACTTGTCATTGTCCTGATAATATATGCCAGATTCGAATCGCATGTATATACGGGGTATGAAATACTCTCATCGTATGAAAGGATAGCTCCGGATTCCCAGTCGGACTTAAGGCTCGGACACAGCATCCTCACCTACAGTCATGACGGAGCTCACTGCGTTGATGCAAACGGCAAGACTGTATGGGATCAGGGCTATGAGATGCAGGATATCCGTATTTCCGTGTGCGAAGGTACCGTTGCGATAGCTTCCTATAACGGAAGGGATATTTATGTGCTTAACGAGACCGAGAAACTCGGAAGTTTTTCAACCAATCTTCCCATCAGGGAGGTAGCTGTTGCCGCTACCGGCAGGGTCACTGCCGTGCTCAATGCCGACAATGCGACTCTCATCAATACTTACTCACCTACGGGAGATCTTCTTTACAGCGGACAGATGCATATGTCCGGAAGCGGATATCCCGTGGATATAGCACTGAATCCGTCGGGCACATTGCTGTGCGTAAGCTTCATTTATGTGGATGCGGGCACGGTCAAATCCACGGTCGCTTTCTATAATCTTACCGAGGTCGGAGATAATTACACGGATTTTCTGGTCAGCAGTTATGACTATACTGACCTTGTTGTCCCCGATGTCGGATTTCTGGATGATTCCACCGCATATGCAGTCGGAGATGAGAGATATATGTTCTATAAAGGATCCGACCAGCCCGAATCGATCGGTGAACATCTGATATCGGATGAGATAAGATCTGTTTTTGCGGGAAACGGATATCTGGGGATCGTGTTCAGGTCCGACGATACGGATGTGAAATACGAACTCAGCGTATACGGCAATTCCGATAACCTTGTCGGGAAGTATGACATAAACTTTGAATATACCGACGTGCTGTTCGAGAAAGACGATCTTGTGATCTACAATGAGTCGAGCTGCATCATCTATACGTACAGGGGCAGGGAGAAGTTCAACGATTCGTTCAGAAACGGTGTGAGACTGATCATTCCCACGGATAATGCTTATAGATATGTTCTGTCCACGAATTCTTCGATAGACATCGTGAGGCTCAACTGACGTAAGTTTACGTGATCCTGTTTAGAAAGGGAGATATTATGAAAAAGAAAATGACATTTCGGAAAAAGGGGCTGGCCGTCTTATTGTGTCTTGTGATGGCTATGTCTGTCATATCCGGATGCGGAGATTCAGGCGGATCCGGGACCGAGACAGAAGAGGGCGTGCTTGAAGTGCCTGATGTGGATGGAGATGAGGGCAGCTTTGGGGCAATCTCACTTCTCGTTCCCGATGACATGGCAGTTAAAGAGGGCAGGAGCGAGAGTATATTGACTCTTTCGGATGAAGATGATGAGGACAGCAATTTTGTCATCTATGTCACGGAAAAGGAAGTTGCCAGGGAATACATTTCATCTCTGATCGACGAAGATTTCAATTATGATGAGGTTGAGTTCACCCTTGACGATGTCGAATGGACCGGGGCCGCATATAAGAGGAATTTTGCCGTATATGCCAAGGTGGACAAAATGATCGTCATTGTGATCGGTCAGGGATACAAATACGATGAGGACATTACGCTTGCAGTGCTTGCTTCTCTTAAGATCGATTCAAACGCCGAGCCGGTTTCTTTCATAGGTTCCGGAGTATCAAGAGGCGGTGTCTTCACATATGGCGAGGGCCTCTATACAGTTACTTATTCATCCAATCTTCGAGAGACCGATCCTTCATCCGAATTCGGAAATCTTGTTTATGAGGGAGGAAATCCCATATATGTCGTAAGTCTGAGCGAATGGGGCGAAGCAGAAGACAGGATGCGCGACATTGAACATGAATATGATTATGATCTGGAGACCGTCACTGTTGGTGGCTATACCGGATATCTCTACACTTATGAAGACTTCTGGGGAGACATCACGGCAGATTTCTTCCTGCCGCTTAACAACAGATACGTGAATGACTGGGGCGAGATGGTCGCCGTATATATCTATACATCCGCACCTACTTATGAAGAAGTGGTGACCGATGATTTCAGACAGGTGATCTCAAGTGTTGCGGTCAATCCGGAATACTGCACCGATGATGCCAGGGGCACTTCGGCATCAGCCGCACCCACCCCCACCCCCACAACTTCAGTCTCCTCTTATGCGGATTATTGGGGAAGAGGCTGGTACGGATGGTGGATCATCGCTGACGGCTGTTCCGATTACTCGGATTGTATAAGCTATTCATATGACAGCCTTGCAACCTTTGATGTCATGGGTGATGAGGTCCATATGCAGGTTGTTGATGAATATGGGGAACTGAACTTTGACTGTTATCTGGATCTGTATGATGACGGATCGGAATCGGGATGGCTCATTGCCGACAGAGGGCGTATAAGAGGTTATAATATTGATTATGAATGCAACGATTATGATTTCACCATAAACCCTGTGGAAACATCGAATCTCCTTAAAGATTACATTCAATTTGACGGAATCTTTTCGGACAGTGAAGGATCATGGGTCGAGCTTAAGGGTTACTTCCGCTCATGGGGATCGGATTTTGACGATTTCAGGTCGCTTCCGGAGACATCGCTTCCCATAATCTTCGGAACCACCAGGGCGAACTATATAGACATGTATCCTTTCAATTATGATGACTGGTATGTTCCCATCATGAACGAGCCCTTCCCCGGTCTTTATGCTATATGCAATAACTGATCCCAACATGATGTAAATAATTAATTGATAAAATATGGTGACGGTTCTGCAGCTTCAGTGAAACGGCAGAACCGTCTTTTTGTTTTACATTGTCATCACGGTTTTCATGCGCTTTTTTGCTTATCTTTTTGCACTTTGACTTATTAAATCGTTAATAAGTGCCGATAAAAAGAATAGAAGATTTGGATATCTGCAAACGGAAATTGCTGAAAATGAGAAGGATCTCGATATCAGGAACTTGTAACGAAGCGAAGCCGAAACGCATTCGGGACATGAAGCTTCATTAAAAGGGCAGGAGATTCCATCATGGCAATGTCTGTACAGACCAATATGACGGCAATGTTCGCAAGCCGTTATGCGGGTATTCAGACAAATAAAATATCTAAGAACACCGAAAAACTCTCTTCGGGTTTCAAGATCAATCGTGCCGCAGATAATGCTGCGGGTCTTGCCATTTCGGAAAAATTACGCAGACAGATAAGAGGATTGGGACAGGGAACGACCAATGCACAGGAAGGCGTTTCTCTGTGTCAGGTTGCTGATGGAGCACTTTCAGAGGTTTCCGACATGCTTCATCGCATGACCGAGCTTTCGATACAGGCATCCAACGACACGCTTACAAGCGACGACAGGATGTACATTCAGGAAGAGATCAAGGCCATTCAGGCTGAGATAAGCCGTGTAGGAGTTACCACCACATATAACGAAAGGCCGATCTTCGATGACATAATCGGAACACCGAAGTATCGTGATGTAAATCTGGTAAGCTCTCCCGCAGCCGACGACGGTAACATGACGGAAAGCTACAAGGCGCCCGACGGAACCTACAGACCGGCAGCATCACTTGATTTTTCCAAGGTTAATGAGGATAATATACATCTTCTTGACGGGAAGTCATTTACATTTACATGCAGTGCGGCCTGCGATGAAGCGTTTAAGATAACATTTGATTATAGCATTCCTTATTCTAAATCATCTGCTTCAAACCTCACCGGTCAAGTTCAGCATGATTATGTACTCGGGATCAAGGGACTATCTGATGGGACGGATGTTGTTGGTAAGATCTTCAGCCTGGTAAAGAATCATATGCCGAACGGAATGGCGCCGGGAAGCAGCGGGGATCTGGCAGTCAGCCACTCAAATGTAATGACCAGGACGGCGCCGGACAAGATCGTAATATATTCGTCGGTCAAGAGATTCAGCACGAAAAAGGCGGCCGAAAACTGTTACAAGGGAAATACCGACCCCTACGGCAAGGTCCACAGCTCCGACCTTACGGGCATCACATATAAGGAAGAGATCAGAGATCTGTGGATCCAGTCGGGATCCGAAGGCGGAAACGGTCTGTATCTTACGATCCCGAGGATGAATGCGGATGTCATAGGCGTCGGAAGCGTGGATGCAAGTACCGCGGAAGGCGCAAGGGACGGAATAAACAAGATTAAGAAAGCTCTCGGAGTCATAAGCAAGGCAAGATCGGACATCGGAGCGCAGCAAAACGCTCTTGAACATACTGTCAATAACAATAATGCCACGGTTGAGAACACCGAAGCTGCGGAAAGCAGGATACGCGATACGGACATGGCGAAGGAAATGGTATCCCTGAGCATCAACAATATCCTGCAGCAATCGACTCAGACAATGATGGCACAGGCTAACCAGAGCGCCGAAGGAATCCTCTCACTCTTAAGCTGAAGGGCCGGCTGAAAAGAATGACCGGCGGAAAGTAAAGAATGGTAATCCAGCATAACATGACAGCTCAGAATGCATCTCGCATGTACGGGCTGACTCATCTCCAACTTAATAAGAGTACCGAGAAGCTTTCTTCAGGTTACAAGATCAACAGGGCAGCAGATAATGCTGCCGGACTTGCAATCTCCGAGAAGATGCGCCGTCAGATCAGAGGTCTTACCAGAGCATCCGAAAACGCACAGGATGGAATTTCCATCGTACAGGTGGCTGACGGAGCACTTAATGAAGTTCACGAAATGCTCCAGCGCGGAAGCGAGCTCATGATCCAGGCAGCAAACGGAACGAATTCCGATTCGGACCGCGAGTACATAAACGAAGAGATACAGCAGATCAAGACTGCGATAGACCAGGTTGCAAAGAACACCAAGTTCAATGAAAGACCTATTTTCCCTGCTGAGGGACTGCATCCCATGATGGCAATGCCCGGCAATGTCAGCAGCTATGAACTCGACATTGAAGGCGGACAGGTTAAGGGGATCACTCATCTGTCACCCTCATCAGACCCTTCGGATCCTTCAGCCGTAAGCTCCGGCTCCGCACTTGTTGACAAGATAGCGGGAGAGTATGTTCCCAATGCCGTAAATCAGATATTCGGGACTTTTACATCGCTTAAGGATAAGATCGATACTGACTATGTTGGGGACAAGGCCGATAAACTTAAGCTGGCACTCGATATCACGTATATTGACGGTCCTTCCGGGACACTCGCATATGTAGCCGGAAGTTTCTATACGGGATCACAGACGCTGGCAAGCCTTTCGATGACTGTCGACAGCTCCGACTTTTCCGATAAGGATGTACAGAACGGGAGTGCCAAGCTCGGGAAACTCGAATCCACGATCGCACATGAAATGATGCATGCTGTCATGGATGCCGCACTTCCCTCAAGGATGTATCCCAACGGTGGAAGCGAGGATTTTCCCCTTTGGTTCATTGAAGGCACCGCACAGCTGTCCGGCGGCGGTTATACCACCGGCTGGAATGAGCCCATCAAGTCCATCATCGCAGCAGGCGGGGATGTTGACGCAAACATAGCTAATTACCTGAAGTCATATACCGTTGAAGACAGAGTGTACGGACACGGATATCTTGCCGCAGCTTACATGGGCTATCTTGCATCCGGTTCAGGCTCCGTGGATGCCGCATCCATTGCATCCGGAATGAACAGCATCTTCAGCGAACTGATAAATAATCCCTCCGCTTCTCTCGAAAGCGTTGTAAATAACAGATTATCCTCTACAGGCAAGTCTTATCAGTCTCTTATAAACGACATCAACAATGCATCTGCTGAAGGCGTTGCGTTCGTAAAAGCGCTGACTCAGGCTTCGGGAGCAGGTTCCGTTATAGCATCCGGCGGACTTGGTGCGAACGGTGCGGACGTGCTGGCAGAATCTGCAGGCTCGCAGAAGATGTACATTGACGTTGACAAGGTTCTTCTCGACAAGGTAAATGACAAGAATACTCTTATCATTCAGGCAGGTTCGGAAGGACGTGAAGATAACTGCATCACAATGAAGATGTTCAGGATATCTTCCAAGGACCTCGGACTGTTTGATGTGGGATTCAAGAGCGGAAATGACGGAACGGCGGATGTGAGCAATCCTTTATCCGAAGAAGGAGCGCGTGACGGAATACAAAAATTCAAAAATGCGATCACCATGCTCAGCGGCCTCAGAAGCTACTATGGCGCAGTTCAGAACAGGCTTGAGCACACAATAGCCAATCTCGATAACGTTGTTGAGAATACCACCGCAGCGGAATCAAGGATAAGAGATACCGACATGAATACCGAAATGGTAAGATTCTCCAATTCCAACATTCTCCAGCAGGCCGGCATGGCAATGCTGTCACAGGCTAATCAGTCCAATCAGTCTGTGCTGTCTCTTCTCAGCTGAGATGAAAAAAAGAGAACGAGGGGACGGTTCCGAAGTTCACAAAGTGAACAACGGAACCGTCCCCTCGTTCTCTTTTCCGGGAATTAATAGCTTATGCCCAGGGATCTTCTTCTTTCGGAGTCTTGATGCCCGGAGTAAGGTATTCTTCGTTAAGGAAGTATTCGCCGGTGCTCTGCTTCTTGCGGAGTCTGACCTGTCTGTCACTGTCGGCTCCGGATGTCTTGACCCAGAGAGTGACATATCCGTCTTTCTCATTTTCGTATGAATTGGGATGGTCAAATACGGTTATCTTGAAGGGCTCCGTAGGTGTGTAATTATTCTCGGGAGAGGTTCCCTCAAAATATGATCTCATCAGGTAATCCTTGCCTGTGAGCTGATCATGCATCCTTGAGATCTCCTGATTCATAAGACCCGCGGGCCCCTTGAGGAATGTCAGCATTTCCTTGCACCTGTCCAGATCCTTATTGTAGTTGTTCATGGCAAGGATAACGAGGGCAACAACGCCGAACGGATTCTGAAGGTTTGCCTGGGGAAGAGCCTTCATTTCATCAAGAGTCTCGGGAATCCTGTCGAAGGTGAAGGTTTCTTTTTTCTGTCTGATGTTGTTGACTGCCTGACTTGCGAGCTTGTCCGCACTCTTAAGAGCATTGTTCACGGCCTTTCTGCTTCCGCTTGTCACCGCACTTGAGATGCTGTTCTCAGCATGGTTCAGGATACTGTCTAAAAATCCCATATTTCAAAACTCCTTTCGTTTATCGTTTGGAAGTATGTGCATATTATATCAGATTCCGGACTCAAGGTGCCTGATTTGCGACGAGCTGTGCCACATCATAGTTCCTGTCCGTCATTTTTTTGGCAATGTTGCAGTAATCGGTGCCGTTCTTAGCCGGATCGCTAAGTGACATGAACAGGCACTTTTCGGCGGTGCCACGGACCTGATCGCTGTAACGCATTACGGCATACGGTGCATCCGATGATGATCTGTACTTTTCCAGGATGGTGCCGGCTTCCAAGAAGATAAAGTCGGTTTTGGTCAGAAGATCTTTGATGGCACTGAAAAAGCCGGTCGCTACTGCAAGTTCCGGCTGTCCGCCGAGATTTGAGATCTGGGCAATGAGTTTTTCGGTACCGCCTCTGTGCACGTCACCGCCGTTTTTTACAAGGTCTTCAAAATCGGAATATTCTCCGGTGATCCTGTCAACGACATAGAACACGTTCATTTTCATCGGATTGACGGAGAATCCGCTCGGAATCAATGTACTCAGATTATTCAGAAGCGAGATCTCGTAAGTCATCTGCTCGGTCACAAGTTTGTAATTATCCAGATATGGCCTGTCTTTGCTGATCCCTTCAATGCTGTCGTATATGCTGCCATGCAGGAATTTGTTAATGAAATAATCGTATTCATGACATATCTTATCAAGCTGTGAAAGGAAATCGCCCGAAACAACAGCTGTCATATCGTTGTGAAAGTTGAAGAATTCGCTCAGCTTTGTCAGATAGACTCTGTTGAAATAATCGATATGATTGCAGACTGCATCTATTGTCTCCGCACCTTTTGCGGCGAGTTTGAACAATCCCAGTACGGCCTGACGGTCCTCGGGGGAGTTGCTTCCATAGTCTTCGCCCAGATAATACGATTCTTTCTTCAGCCAGGGATTGCTGCGTGCAAAGTCTCTGTAGCGCCCGCATCTGAGTTCGTTTGACGCAAGTGTCAGCGCGGTTCTCATCTCATCAAGCTTGCCGCCCTTTATGAAAGAATCATACAGCTTCCCCACATTAGAGAGCGCTCCGGTCACTTCGGAAAGAAGTGCATCGACATCGGCTTTTTTCATATACCAGGCATCGCATTCGGGTGCTTCCTGAGTGCCGTCATCTTCCAATACACCATTAAAGTCAATTACTTCCATTTCTTCATCCATTGTATTTACTCCTTCGGATCATATGATCGCTTCTTTTGTGCTTTAGAATCTGCTCTCATAAGATGTGATATACCATCTGCCGTTTCCTACACGTCTCAGCGTATGATTGACAGGTGAACCGATCTGTTTGCCGTTTTTATCTATGGCATAGGTCTGTACAACAGCCTCTTCTTCCTTTTCGCCGTAGGCCTCTTTTATCTGTTCCTGTTCTTCGGCATCAAGGAAGAAATTGTCAATGCTTGTGTCATCGTACCCCTTCAATACCTTGGTCACGGTTTTGTCGGAATTGATGAACGCATGGATGTATTCTCCATGGAAACGCTCCTGATGCAGATCCCAGTGATAGGCGACAAGGCTCTGCTGGATGGGGTTCTCTCTTCTGAAGGGATCGATGCATTCGAGGAAGAGGTCGTAATTCTTTTCCTTGATGGCGTACATGAATATCTCTATCAGACGTTCCGGTTTGACATCGGAAGGTATTTCCTTAACGGTGTACCATGCATCCTTGAGTTCTTTTACCTTATCCTCGTCAACAAATCTGCCGGTGTGTTCTCCGCTTTCGTCATAAACAGCCATGATATGACCGGGAACATAAAGTGCCAGTGGCTCCACCTCCCAGGCCATGACGGGCGGTGCAATCTGGTTCTCATTCGCATCGGGAGATTCCATAGCAAGATCGCTGATGCGGCCTATGATCGCCCATTCCTTTACTTCATTCATGGTCGTGTCGACCTGACGGCGATAGCGTTTGACAGCTTCATAGGGACCGAGCCATGCGCGTCCGTCGATCCTTACAAAATACATGCCGTCCGAACGTGTTCCGCACCAGATGAATTCGCCGACCGAACCATGGAACTGATTGTCCGGGTATCTGACATTATCGAGCACAACGATCCTGCCCTTCATGTCATCAATTGTATATTCATTGAAATCGGGAACGGGATACATTTTATCCAGTTTGTTTTCGGTATTTGCCGCAAGCATTTCGTTCCAGGCCTTCTCACTGACTTCGGCAAAATGTTTGCGGATGTTTTCCTCGTTCTCAAGATATACCGTCATTGAAGGATCTACAGTCGTGAGATTGCCGGCTCCGCCCTTTACGCATGCCTTGGCACGGGCATACAGCTCCTTCACGCGATCGTTGTCGGGTGCAAACTCAACAAGCATCTTGATCCTGCCGAGAGCGTCTTCCTTGTTTCGGAAAACATAGCCTGCTGCGCCCTGTGCGCGTGCGACTTCTTTTTCATATTCTTCAAGATAATGTGCTGCCTGGGTGATGCGTGAATCCAGATTGGATTCGGAGATGGTAAATACAGAACTGTCAAACATGTCTATTTCCCTTTCTGTATGGCTTAAATTATCCGCATGTGCGGCTGCCGTGCGATTTCCCGCGGGTGCGCGCAACAACGCATTTTTCCTAATTATTGTATCATAGACTTGCCCGGTTATGCGTGTACTAAAGTACACTTCGGGGGATCTTCCTGTCTTTTGCGAAGACCGTGATCATATGCCCCGGGATGAAATCGCTCTTTTTAACTGCGGCGGGACACTGTATAATATAGTGAAAAAGTAAAGGACCGGTCTGAGGCTTACGGCTGAGGATGGATGATTAAGGGGGCAAATATGGATTACAGACAGTACCTTTGTGAATACTGGGATCGCATATCGAAGGGGAACGAAGCGGATTATCCGAACGGAGTGGATCCGAAGGGGTACCGCGGTGAAAAGCATATTCCCTATCTCGGCGATTATGATCCGGACCATATGCTCAACCTGTATTATCCGGAAGACTATGACCCGTCCTCGGGCAGCATTCCTTCCGTTATATATATTCACGGAGGCGGATGGATGTACGGAAGCGCCGATATTTCCGAGAGATATCTCGGATTCCTTGCCTCACGCGGATTTGCCGTGATGGCCATGAACTACAGACTGCTTCAGAGAGCGGATCTTCGCGAGATCATAGCCGACATCTTTGATGCGATGCACTGGCTCGGAAAATACGGTCCCGCAAGGGGATTTGACCTTGGAAAGGTGCTTGTATGCGGAGATTCCGCAGGAGGTCATCTGTCCATTCTGACAACATGCATCAGCCTGAGCAGCGAGCTTCAGGGGATATACGGAGTGAAGGAACTGCCGTATAAGATAAGTGCGGTTTCCGTCAGCAGTCCCGTTACCGAAACATCTAAACTGTATATTTCCGACATGGAGGGAACTCCGAACGGAGAGGGCACGGCAAAAGCATATCTTGACATGATGCTGGGAGCAAAGGGTGATTCGGCACCCTGGAACGGTCATATGGCCGCTTCCGAGACCATGCCCGGACTGGAAATGCCGCCTTTTTACATAATAGACTCGGAAATGGACTCCCTGAGCATGCATACGGGATATCTGCTTGACACCATGGAAAAGAACGGCTTTACTTATGAGAAGATATTCTGGACGGCTTCCGATGGAATACATCTTCAGCACGTGTTTAATATCAGCCACTGGGAATGGAAGGAAAGCCGGGAGGCAAATGAAGGAATGCTTGATTTCTTCCTGAGGGTAACGGGAAAGTGATCGGGCTCGTACGGCTTTTTGTTTTATGAATCGTGAACTGCTTAAGAAAATTGCATTTGCATTAAGTGCACTGCTTGTCTTTGCTCTTATCTTACTTTCAATAGGCATCATATGGATGTACACGATCTGGGGAAGAAATCTGACCATCAATGATTTTCTTTTCCAGGTCGCGACTCTTCAGGGGACCGGATCGGAGATGGTGGTAGGGTTCATGATCGGTGCTCTTCTTCCTTCTGCCGCCATCACGGGCGGTCTGGTCTACTTATTCTTTTTCATCCGTAAAAAAGATCCGGAAGGACGGCATATGTTCATGTGGAAATTCACGCTGGCCGCAGTCACGGTCACGGCGTGGTGCATGCTGATCTTCGGAATCAAATGGCTGGGAGCGGATTCGTATTTCGGATTTGCAGGGTTCAGGGCATCCGGTGAGGATGCATATGTCCCGCCTGTCATTGAAGAGATAAGACCTGTTGCCGTGCAGGTGACGGAAGCGGGCACTCCGGAAGAACAAGGCCCCTGGGATGAGTTTCAGAACTCCCTTGCTGAGGAGATGACTCCCTGGGAGAAAGGGCCGTCACGGGATTTCATAGAAAGCTATTATGTGGATCCTGCAGGTGTGGAACTGACGTTTCCTGAGGAAAAGAGGAACCTTATATACATTTTCCTCGAATCCATGGAAGTGACTTTTGCCGACAGAGAGCTTGGAGGCGCATTTGATGTGAACGTCATACCGCGTCTTAGCGCCCTGTCACAGGAAAATGAGAATTTTTCGGGATCGTACGGTGCGGATTCTCTTCTTGACGGAGGCTATGCATATAACGGCGGTACCTGGACAATGGGAGCGATCTTTTCGCAGACGTCCGGACTCCCGCTTCAGACGGGGGCCATAGGCCGCAATGACATGGATACCCAGGAAGTGTTTTATCCCACCATCACGACTATAGGTGACATCCTTGAGGAGCAGGGATACAGGCAGATATTTCTCATAGGGTCCAATTCGGTTTTCGGAGGCCGGAGACTGTATCTGGAAAATCATGGAGGATATGAGTTCAGGGACCTGATATGGGCGAAGCAGACCGGAAGGATCTCCCCGGGTTACTATGTCTGGTGGGGATACGAGGACATGAAGCTCTTCGATTTTGCAAGGGAAACTCTTACCGAACTTGCTGCGGGCGATGAACCGTTCAACCTTACAATGCTGACGGTTGATACTCATATGACGAGCGGATATGTCTGCGAGCTGTGCGGAGATGAGTTCGAAGACAGATACTCCAATGTATATGCATGCTCAGACAAACAGGTTGCGGAATTCATCGATTGGATAAAGCAGCAGGATTTCTATGAGAACACTACGATAGTGATAGTGGGAGACCATCCGACGATGGATGGGATGTATTGCAGAAACATAGATCCAAATTATCTCAGAAGAGTATATACCTGCATCATTAATTCTCCCGTGAAGCCCGTCAGGGATGCCTACAGATCCTATTCGACACTGGACATGTTCCCGACGACGCTGACAGCACTCGGAGTTACCATACCCGGCGGAAGACTCGGGCTCGGAACAAGCCTTTATACCAATCAGAGAACACTGACCGAAGAGCTCGGGTATTCGGCACTGTCATCCTCACTTTCAAGATATTCATCCTACCTGGATGAACTTGGGAGCATTGTGCCAACTGATGTTTCCGGAAATGACATCTTCATTGCGGAGGACGGAACCGTGACGATCACCTCACCTGACGGAGGACAGGCAATCATGTATCCGGACGGAACACAGGTACTCGTTTCACCGGACGGTTCGCAGACTATCACTTCTCCCGAAGGAATTCAGACCTTTGTGGCACCTGACGGGACCATGACGGTGATCGAACCGGATCAATGATATTCAGGGATCAGGCGCCCGGTGATCGAAACATAAAGAAAGCCCGGACATGAGCTTTATCAGCTACATGTCCGGGCTTGAATCATCTTTGCGATGAATTATCTGTTTTCTTTCTTCATCTTTTTCTTGGTATCGTACATGATGACGTCTGCACGCTTGACGACTTCATCTATGCTGTCTTTTGCTCCTTCATATACTGACATTCCGTATGCGATGGACACCCTTTCTTCAGGGGGGCGATTGCTGCTCATGAGTGCGTTCATGTTGTCTTTAAACGAATTAAGCAGATCCTCTCTTTGCTGATAAGGCTTTCCTTCGAGAATGACAACAAATTCGTCACCGCCGATCCTGTACACGGGACTGCTCTTATAAGAGGTGCATATCAGCTGGCAGGCATTCTTGATGTATTCATCTCCCGAATAATGGCCGAGTTCATCGTTGATCTTCTTGAGATTGTTAATGTCGAAGAGCACGATGCCGAAATCGGGAGGGTTCTTGCCGGATGCTTTCTTCCTGGCTTCCTCAAGACGGGTCTCGTAAGCATTTCTGTTCTTGACGTGCGTGAGTGCATCAATATGAGAAAGTTCTCTGACGGATTCGTTGATGGCTTTAAGGTACATTGCCTTTCTGGCCTTCTCGATCGCGGAATTGAACTTCTCCATAAATTCACGGATCGCCTTGGATTCGATCTTCTCAAAGCAATCGACGAATACGACGTATCCGACCTTCACGCCTCTTTCGTGAACGGGAAGGAATATGTACAGGTGAGGCATATCCTCTTCCCTGATACCGGGAATCAGGTCCTTTTTCTTGACCGAGCGGATGTTCTGAATATTGCCATCTTTTATTGAAACTATGACATCCAGTTTTTCACTGTATATAGAGTCATCATCGGTGACATCGGATCCCATGTCGGATCTGTAACATGAGGGATCGAACAGAATATGGAAATTGTTACCTTCAAAATTGTGACTTCCGGAAAGGGTAGCGGTTATCTCACGCTTGATGTCCGTATAGGAATCGCATCCCATTATGACACGTTCCATATACAGACAGTGCCAGGTTGCCGCATTTGACATTTGGATATTCCTGAATGCATTTGTTCCGGACCTGAGTCTCTTGTATGCAGCGTCCTCGGGACAGCTGCAGCCACAGCTTTCACCTTCCCTGAATGAGCAGGGGATCCAGGTAACAAGATCCTCTTTGCCGCCGCTCAGCATGTTCATGACCTGCCTTGCACAGATCATGCCGTGTTCTTCAAGTTTCTGGTCGACCGATGCGATCGAAGGGTAGAAGACCTGAGCTTCCGGCAGGCAGTCGAAACCGGTCACTATCGCATCCTTCGGGACGGACAGGTTCTCCCTCTCAAGAGCACAGACAGCGCTCATTGCAAGCTCGTCATTGGCACATAAGTATGCATCGGGAAGATTTCCGGAGCGGACATCCGCGATCACGGCAGCTTCGGAATTGGAAAGATCCCAATTGGTATAGACTATATTATCATCAGTGAATTCAAGGCCGTTTTTCAAAGCCGTTTCACGTACAGCTTCAAGCCTCTTCTGGCAATCGTCGTTATCCCTGGAGCCGCCTATGAACTTTATCTTTCTGACGCCGTGATCGGTTATGAGGTGCTGAACGAGCTCGCGCATGCCGACATCGTTCTCGGTAACGACACTGTGAACTCCGTCAACGATCAGACCATGGCTTACGAAAGGAATACCGGCTTTCCTGCATCTGTCGAAGATGTCATTAAGCTCTTCGGGATAATCCAGAAGATTGGATATCACAACAGCTCCGTCAAAAGTTGACAGATCCGGGAGTCTCATGATATTAAGCTCGCCGCGGACATTGCCTTCCGTTTCACCGGGGGTGGCATAATTCATGAACAGATATATATCTGTATCGACGGGTGAGAGTTCCTTGTACATTCCTCTCATGAATTGAGCAAGAATGTCAGCAGCCCACCCGGTTGAGAAGACAGCTATTTTTTTCTTTGCCATTTTACCTCAACATCCTTTGCGAATATGCAGAATATACAAATGTAATTATATCAAAAATCAGTCGATTCGGGTTAATAATTTTTTAATATCTTCAAAATAATGCATTTTTTCTAGTAAATATGCTAAAAATACGTTGTTTTTCATATGAAAAACGTTTTCCAAAAACAAAAAAACGGAGTGTTTTCTATTTCCTAAGTAAAGGATATAATCTTTTAGGCGCGGAGAGAGTAGCTTATATGCATTGTTCCGCTTTTGCGAAAGGTATAATTATGGGATCTTTAGTCGTGATAAAACAGATGTCGGTCATTGCGGTTTTGGTCGGTATAGGCATATTTTTGCAAAAAAAGGGCGTGCTGAGTGAAAAATCCACTCCGGTGATATCGCGCATCGTGGTGGATATCTGTAATCCCGCACTGACCGTCTCGGCAATACTAACGGGCAACATCACGGTCACACACCGGGATTTTCTGATCGGCGTGCTGGTAAGTGCCGTCATATATCTGGTCTTCATATTGCTCGGGTATATCATCCCGGTGCTTATCAGAGTTCCGAAGGATGAAAAGAAGTTCTACACCCTCATGACCATATACGGAAATGTCGGCTTTCTGGGTATTCCGGTTGCCAGGGCGATCCTTCCCGAAAATGCAATGCTCTATGTGATAATCTGCAATGTGTTCTATTGTCTTCTTTTCTACACGCACGGGATCATAGCTCTTTCCCGGGGCAGGGAGAAGATGAACCTCCGTAAGGTGCTCAGTCCCGGCGTGCTCATGGCGGTCGTTGCACTCTTCATATTCTGGTACGATCTGGAGTTTCCCGAAGTGGTGGTCAAGACCGTGGATTACATAGGATGTCCCACGGTGTTCCTGTCGATGCTGATACTCGGAGCAACAGTCGGGAGAAGCAACATTGCCCGTGAAGTGAAGGACATCCGCCTGTGGCTTTTCATCCTGATAAGGATGGTAGCTGTTCCTATCGCAGCAGTGCTTGTGCTTCGCGCTCTTAGTGCACCGGATGACATGATCAGGACTTTCTGTCTGATGTGTGCCGTTCCTGTCGGAAATCTCCCGATGATCCAGGCTGAAAAAAGCGGCGAGAGGACAGACATACTGTCTCGCGGCATCATTGTAACGACTGTCTTTTCGTTCCTGTCGATCACTCTGCTGATGTCATTTGTATGAACCTGTCCGGGGCCCCCTACATTTGTACGGATCGGGGACGGATGCATGAACCTTGTATGACCGGGGCTCGTAATCTATAATGTCTTATGTGGCTGTTTTGCTCCGGTCTGAGCGTGGGCCGGTGCTTATGTTGATTCATGAAAAGAGATATCCGGGGTGGGATTTTTAACTGTTAAATTTTTTATCTTCCTTCCCATAGTGCTGGTCCTGTACTATGCGGTCGGGAAAAAAGGAAAGTGCGGTCTTAATAAGATCGTGCTGATCCTTGCTTCGATGCTCTATTTTTTCACGTATGGTGCCGAGTCCTTTCTGGTGCTGACGGCCTCTACGGTCTTTAATCTGCTCTATTCGCGCTTCCTTCTGAAAAACAGAAAGCCGCTGTTTCTCGGAATAGGGATAGTGATCAATGTTCTTCCGCTTATTCTTTTCAAGTATCTGAACTTTTTCGCCGAAAACATTGCACGGATCGTGGAGAGGGATTTTTCCGCGATCGACATTATCCTCCCTGTCGCAATAAGCTATTACACGTTTCAGATGATATCCTGGACCGTGGATTCGTATCGCGGCGAGACAGAGGGTGAGGATGTTCTGGATTTCCTTGCGTATGTATGGTTCTTTCCCCGAATGATACTGGGTCCCATAACAAGACATGAGGAATTCGTTCCGCAGGTAAACGATGAGAAAAAACTGCTTCCCGATCCGGAGAACATCGCGACGGGATTCGTGTGGTTCACCGTGGGAATGTCCAAAAAGCTTCTGCTTGCTTCAAGGTTTGGCACCGCATCGACATACGGATTTTTGATGGGGGCGGACTTAAGTCTTGCCGAAGGATGGCTCTGTTCCATAGCATATACACTTGAGATATATCTGGATTTCTCCGGATACTGCGACATGGCAGCAGGCGTATCGAAGATGTTCAATATAGACATCCCGGTGAATTTCATGTCGCCGTATAAAGCGGATTCCGTAAGTGATTTCTGGAAAAGATGGCATATCTCACTCACTTCTTTTCTCCGCAAATATGTCTATTTTCCTTTGGGCGGAAACAAAAAAGGCAGGCTCAGGACCTATGTCAACATGATGATCGTCTTTGTGATAAGCGGGTTCTGGCATGGCGCGGACTGGTCGTTCATATTATGGGGAGCGCTGCACGGAGCTGTCATGGTCTTTGAAAGGATGGCGGGAGAGAAGATCAGGGTCATCCCGAAGCCCGTAAGGATCGCCGTGACATTTCTCATAGTCAATTTCGGATGGATACTGTTTGCAGCTCCCGACCTGGGCAGTGCCGGGAACTTCATAAAGAGCATGTTCACCCCGGGAGTCATTGCTCCTTCACCTGCATTTTATGACTGCTTTAATCTCAGAATGCCTTTTATCAGGTATCATCTGAATCTTTTCGTGCCTCTGCTCTACATAGTCACTTTTGCCGGCATTCAGTGCACGAAAAACATTTATGAAAAGAAATACAAGCCCGGAATTGCACTGGCCCTTGTGACCGGAATGCTGTTCGTGTTTTCGTTCCTTTATGCATACGGAGTATCGGAGTTCATTTATTTCAAATTCTGACATGGAAGATAAGAAAAACTGGAAAAAATGTCTCATACTGATGATCTCATTCACAACCCTGCTGATGCTTTTGGCGGCAGGGCTTGTCCTGCTGATCGATCCATTCTTTCATTTTCATGCTCCGCTGCCCGGCTTTTCATACATCATGGATGACGAGAGATACCAGAATGACGGGATCATCAGGAATTTCGATTATGACATCCTGATAACGGGCACTTCGGTTTCCGAGAATTTCAGGGTTTCGCTTTGCGATGAGCTGTTTGGCGGAACGAGCGTTAAAGCGACCTGCGCCGGAGGGTATTACAGGGAGATCGCAGATACCGAGAGGAGAGCCCTTGAATACAATCCCGATCTGAAGGTGGTGATCAGGAGCATGGACACTTCGTTTGTGCTGTTCGACAAGGATTACAGAAATCCCGAGGCACCCGACCCGGTGTATCTGTATGATGACGATCCGTATAACGATGAGGAATATTTGTTCAACGGAGACGTGCTGTTTGAGTATGTGTGTCCGATCATCTTAAGGACGATCAGGGGCATTCCCTCCGACACGATGGAAGATTATATGAGATTTGCCGAGGACAGGCCTCTCGGTGCGGCATACGCCCTTCAGGACATAGTCACGATAGAGCCCGCCGTCTTGCAAAGACATCTGACAGAGGAGGAACGCCTGATGCTGACGGAAAACATCAGATGCAATCTTGCTGCCAACGTGGAGGCTTATCCGGATGTTGAGTTCTATTATTTCTTCCCTCCATACAGCATTGCAGAATGGATAGGCGCTCATATTGCCCTTGGTACCATGCCTGCATATATCGAAACCATGGAGATCATGACCGGGGAAATGCTGAAATATGATAATGTGCATGTATTCTGCTTCTACGATGACACGGACATGATAACCGACTTGAACAATTACTCGGACATGTATCATTACAGCGGAGAGATATCCGACAGGATCCTTGAGCAGATGGCCGCCGGGGAGCATGAACTGACCGGGGACACATACCGTGAGTATTTTGAGTCTGTCGAAGAGTTTTATACGAATTATGATTACGCACTGATGTTTGCGACAGAATAGTTAACTAAAAACATTGGTTAATTTTTAGCAAGAATTCCAAGTTTAATTTTAACTAAGCCTATATTACAATGCTTGCAAAGGCATACCGCCTTTGCAGGCTTTTTTTATGTGGATCAGTGTTTGGCCCCATGCAGCGTGAGGTGAGAAAATGGCAGAGAAAGTAAGACTTGCGGATATAGCTGAGAGAACCGGCGTTTCAATAGTGTCCGTTTCAAAGGCTCTTTCCGGAAAGGGAGGAGTCAGCAGGAAGAAACTCGAAGAGATACAGAGGGTTGCCAAGGAACTGGGGTATGAACCCCACACATATGCGGCACGTCATCCGAGCTGCCATGTGGGGATCATAGCAAGAGACGGCTACATGGCCAGATTCTCGAGTTTTTACTGGCAGATGTATCAATACATGAACAAGATCTCGTCCATGATGGGGAGTTTTGCCATGCTGGAGGTCATCTCCCCCGACATGGAAAAAGAACTCGATATGCCTAGGCTTTTGGAAGAGAGCAAGGTGGATGCGTATATCGTGATGGGCAATATTTCGGAAGAGTATCTGGAGAAGATGAGGAACCGCTTCAGCCTTCCTTTCGTGTATCTTGATTTTGCCGATTCGGACGAAACTCACGACTGTGTCATCTCGGACAGCTTTTACGGAGCATATGCGATGACCAATTATCTGTTCGAGATGGGGCACAGGAAGATCGCATATGTGGGGACGGTCCTTGCAACAGGCTCTATCACTGACAGATATCTGGGGTATCAGAAATCCGTTCTTGAGCACGGCGGGAAGATTAAGAAGGAATGGATCATAGATGACAGGGATCTTAAGAGCGGATTCATCGACACGGAGAAAAAACTGATCCTTCCGAAGGATATGCCTACGGCTTTCTTCTGTAACTGTGACCTGACTGCGGGACATCTGATCAAAAAGCTTGAGCGGAGCGGATACAGGGTTCCGAGGGATATTTCGGTCGCCGGATACGATAATTATACATATCCCGGGATATGCGACACGGAGATCACCACCTACGGGGTGGATCTTGAGGAAATGTCCAGACAGGCAGTTGAACTGGCACTTCAGGGAGCCTGGGGCGAAGCTCATAAGAAGGGCGTCCATATAGTAAGCGGAAAACTGGTGAAGAAGGACAGTGTAAGAAAAGTGCATAGTTAAATTTAGCTAAAAGTGGATTTAACGCCGAAAATGCGGTCTGACGGCAAAAACTCTTGAGAATTGAAAAACACTGGGATATACTCACCTCAGATAATAAATTAAATTTAATCAAACCGTAGTTAAAAATTAACCAAACCAAGTTTGAAAAAGGAGAACAAAATGAGCGATATCAAGATACTTAATGCACCCGATGTACCCAACATGCCCTGGCAGGACGGCCCAGATTCATTCCAGGATGCTCCCATCTGGAGATATTCGGAGAACCCCATCATAGAGCGCAATCCCATAGAGGGAGTTGCAAGGATCTTCAACAGCGCCGTCGTGGCATATGAAGGTGCCTTTGTCGGAGTGTTCAGGGGTGAGCAGAGAAACGGAGTGTCCTTTATCTACTTCGGAAGAAGCAAGGATGGCATTCATTGGGATTTCGAGCATGACAAGATCAAATTTGTTGATGAAGAGGGCAAGGAATTCATGCCCGTATATGCATACGATCCCAGGCTGGTAAAGGTTGAGGATACATATTATGTGATCTGGTGCCAGGATTTCTTCGGAGCTGCGATCGGCATTGCCAAGACTACGGACTTCAAGACTTTCACCAGAATAGAGAATCCGTTCATTCCTTTTAACAGGAATGCGGTCCTGTTCCCCAGGAAGATAAACGGCAATTATGTTCTTCTTTCCAGACCTTCGGATTCCGGACATACTCCTTTCGGTGACATCTTCCTTTCACAGAGCCCTGACATGGTCTACTGGGGCAAGCACCGCCATGTAATGAGCAGGAGCTACGAGTGGTGGGAGAGCCTTAAGATCGGCGGAGGCGCAGCACCCATTGAGACTACCGAAGGATGGCTGATGTTCTATCACGGCGTATCCGGTACATGCAACGGTTATGTCTATTCGATCGGAGGCGCGATCCTTGACATCAACGAGCCTTCGAAGGTCCTTTACAGATGCGAGAATTTCCTTCTGACCCCCGAAGAGTGGTACGAGGAAAGAGGCTTTGTTCCCAATGTGTGCTTCCCCTGCGCTACGGTTCATGATCCCGCGACCGGAAGGATTGCACTTTATTACGGATGTGCTGACAGCTATGTATCTCTTGCTTTCACAAAGGTTGACCTGATCGTTGATTACATCAAGGCTCACAGCCACGTGACGGATTCCGATACCGAACTCGGAATCAGATAAGCCGGCCGGCGAATGTTTTCCGCACACTGCGAAAAGAGGTGACCATGGAACAGTTAAGACATATGTCGGAATGGGCAACGGATCATCTACTGGGCAAGCTGTATCCTTTCTGGAAGAACCTTCGCGATGACGAAAACGGAGGATTCTACGGATACGTATCCTATGATCTCAAGACGGACACTCAGGCTTTCAAGGGATGCATCCTGATGAGCCGCATCACGTGGTTTTTCTCGAATATCTTTCTTCTGTACAAGGAGGGCCTTCTTGACAGAGATAAGTTCGGGGAATACGGGATAACTCCGGAAGAGGTTCTGGATCTTGCAAGGCACGGATACCGCTTCATTACCGAAAAATGCATCGACAGGGAAAACGGAGGAATATTCTGGTCCGTCGACTGCAAGGGAAATCCCGAGGACACAACAAAGCATACCTATAATCAGGCGTTCTGTGTGTATGCGCTCTCGTCGTATTTTGACGCATCGGGCGATATGGATGCACTGGAAGCAGCAATCGACATGGCAGAGCTGATCGAGGCAAAGTGCAGGGATGATAAGGGATATCTTGAAGCACAGAGCCGGGAGTTTGGCCCCGAGGAAAACGACAAGCTGTCCGAAAACGGAGTAATGGCCGACAGGACGATGAACACTCTTCTTCATGTGTTCGAGGCGTATACCGAATTGTACAGGGTGTCCGGATCGCCGTATTATCAGAACAGGATCGCCGCACTTGCGGATGATTTTGTCGTGCAGATCTACGAGCCGGAACTTCACAGGCTGGGAGTTTTCTTTAATGATGAATTCGAAACCATCATCGATCTTCATTCCTTCGGCCACGACATAGAAGCCGCATGGCTCATCGAAAAAGGATGCAGGATAAGCGGTTATGATTTCCTGGCGGAAAAGACGGATCCAATGATAAAGGATCTCACAGAGACCATATTCAGTAAGGCTTTTGACGGAAGATCTCTTCCTGCCGAGAGTGAAAACGGGATCGTGAACGAGCGCCGCGACTGGTGGGTTCAGGCTGAAGCGGTACTCGGTTTTCTGAACGGATACCTGAGGGAAGAGCGCGAAGAGTATCTGGACGGAGCAATACATGAACTTGATTTCATTAAGGAGCATGTATTCGATAAGAGAAACGGAAGCGAATGGTTCTACCGCGTGGACAAAGGCGGCGATCCGGATACATCGGAAGCGATGGTTGAGGAGTGGAAGTGCCCTTATCACAACGGAAGGATGTGCATGGAACTGATACGAGCAAATGCGACCGGCATGTTGTGAAGACAGGGTTATTGTAACGGTGATTCTGACTGCGGATAAGGAGAAGACATGATCCATCAGAAATATTTTGAACTCAAAGCCAGACAGGAAGTGTATCTGGCCAGAAAGAACCACGTAGATGACGACATGTATAACGGGATATATGACAGATATGTCAATCCCGTGCTGACAAGGGAGAGCGTTCCCATTGAGTGGCAGTACGATCTGGATGATGAGACCAATCCTTTCTTTGAAAAAAGACTGGGCATCAATGCGGTACTGAATTCCGGAGCGCTGTACCTGAACGGAAAATACATCCTCTGTCCCAGGATAGAGGGGGATGACAGAAAATCATTTTTTGCGATAGCGGAAAGTGACAGCCCCGTTGACGGGTTCAGATTCAGGGGCAAGCCTATTCTGATAGACGATTCGAGATATCCGGAAGAAGTAAATGCATATGACATGAGACTGACTCTTCATGAGGACGGTTACATATACGGCGTGTACTGCTCGGAAAGCAAGGATACCTCATCCGATGATCTTTCCGCTGCGGTTGCAGAAGCGGGAATAGTCAGGACCAGGGACCTTGAGCACTGGGAGAGGCTTGACAACCTTAAGACTCTTAACAGCCCTCAGCAGAGGAATTGCCTTCTTTTCCCCGAATTTGTGGACGGAAAGTATGCTTTCTATACAAGACCGATGGATGATTTCATCAACACGGGATCGGGCGGCGGAATAGGTTTCGGACTCTGCGATGACATAGAGCATGCCGTGATCGATGAGGAGAAACTCACATCGCTCAGAAGATATCACACGATAACCGAAGTAAAGAACGGTGCCGGTGCAGTCCCCATCAAGACCGAAAGAGGATGGATACACATTGCCCACGGAGTAAGAAACACCGCTGCGGGACTCCGGTATGTCATATATGCATTCGCCACGGCACTTGATGATCCCGCAAGAGTGATAGCAGAGCCTTCGGGACTTCTCATAGGGCCCAGAGGATATGAGAGGTGCGGTGATGTCAGCAATGTTGTTTTTACCAACGGAGCTGTCGTGAATGAAAAGGGTGAGGTGTTCATCTATTATGCCTCCTCGGACACAAGGCTTCATGTTGCGGGCACTACGCTTGAAAGGCTGGAGGATTATGTGTTCAATACTCCTTCGGATCCCCTTCACAGTGCACAGTGCGTAAGACAGAGGATCGAACTGATAGAAAAAAACGAAGCGTTATTTGGGAGAAAATGATGATAACCGAGAAAATTCCGGCAGTGGATTACGGAAAGGCCGTGTCATACAGAGGAAACCGCAGACGCATCAAGGAAGTGATGAAAAGGGCATCTGACGGCAAACCCGTCACGGTGGCATTTCTGGGCGGATCGATAACCCAGGGCTGCGCTGCAACTCATCCCGATAAGTGCTATGCGCACAAGGTGTATGAATGGTTTGCGGAGAGTTTTCCCAGAGCCGAGGTTAAGTATGTGAATGCCGGGATAGGAGCGACAGATTCCCAGTTCGGATGCGCGAGGGCTGATTCGGATCTTCTTATCCATGATCCCGACATATGCTTTGTCGAGTTTGCCGTAAATGACGAGGCCACCGAACATTATCGCGAAACATATGAAGGACTTGTGAGGAAGATCCTTTCATCCGATCCTTCCAGGGCACTCATGCTGATAGAAAATGTGAGATATGATGATGGCGGAAATGCCCAGCTTCAGCACTCGAAGGTGGCAAGAAGATATGATGTCCCCTCAGTCAGCATGAGGGATGTCATATATCCAGAACTTGAAAGCGGCAGACTGGATAACAGAGTCATAACGCAGGATGATCTGCATCCCAATGACATCGGGCATTCTCTTGTCGCTTCGGTGGTGATACATGTTCTGGAAGAGATCCGGGCAGGAATGAATGAAGCGGAAGAGCCGGAAAAGGAGATGCCCTCACCCGAGACCCCGAACGCATATGAGGATTCCGTGAGATACAGAAACGATAATTCGAGCGGCATCGTGACGTCTGTCAAGGGATTTGAAAAAGACTCCCTTCCGCAGGAAGTCATCACCGATGTGTTCAGGAAGGGATGGACGGCTACGGATAAGGGTGCATCCATCACCTTTAAGGTATATGGATCCTGTATCGGCGTTCAGTACAGAAAAACGATACAAAAGCCCGCTCCTGCGGCAAAACTGATCCTCGACGGGAATACGGATGCGCCATTCATCCTGGATGCGGACTTTGATGAAGACTGGGGCGACAAGCTTGTCCTGGACACCGTGCTCGATCACGGCGATCCCGGAGAGCATACGGTCAGGATAGAACTTTCGGATACACACGAAGGAGATGTGCTGCCGTTTTATCTTGTGAGCGTGATCACATCCGGCAGGGACTGATGGAGGAAATCACAGGTGGAAAAAGTAATCCTGTTAAGGCCGTATTTTTCACATACCATATGGGGAGGCGAAAGACTCCGGGATGAATTCGGGTATGACGAACCGGGAAATGACATCGGAGAATGCTGGGGCATATCGGCTCATCCATCGGGCGAGAGCATCGTAATGTGCGGGGAATTCGAAGGATTGAAACTTTCGAAGCTTTGGGATTCCCGCAGGGACCTGTTCGGAAATGCGCCCGGTGACAGGTTTCCGCTGCTCGTGAAGATCATTGATGCAAGAGACGATCTGAGCATACAGGTTCATCCGGATGATGAATATGCAAGTGTGCACGAAAACGGATCGTTTGGAAAAAAGGAATGCTGGTATGTGCTCGATTGTCCGGAAGACGGCCATATCGTACTGGGACATAACGCGGCTGACCGTGAAGAACTGGAGAGCATGATCGATGAAGGGCGCTTTGATGAACTGATCCGAAAGGTGAAGATCCGTAAGGGTGACCTTGTTCAGATCGATCCCGGATGCGTGCACGCCATAACTGCCGGAGTGTGCGTGCTGGAGACACAGCAGTCAAGCGACATAACATACAGGTTATATGATTACGGCAGGCTCCAGAACGGAAAGCCGAGAGAGCTGCATCTTGATAAGAGCAAGGATGTGATAACCGTGCCGGATCCGTCTGCTTCGGAACGCATAAGAAGGGCTCCGGAAGATGCGGAAAACGAACCGGTACGCCTGATAAGCTGTGACAGGTATGAAGTCAGCAGGGTCAAGGTCAATGGCGAATGCACATTCGGGACGACAGCGGGATTTATCTGTGCAAGCGTGATAAACGGATCGGGACATGTGCATGACACTCCTGTCGTAAAAGGAAGCCATATGCTGATCACGGCAGAGGGAGCAAAAACGGTGCGCATGACCGGCAATATGGAAGTTATCCTGTCTGATGTCTGAGGGTAATCTGATGGAAAGAGAGTTTTTTTGCAGGGGTTTCAGCTGGGGATTTAACTCACGCCCCAGAGATTATATGACCAAGGAAGCCGCAGAGAGCCTCAAAAGGCTCTCACAGGACGGCTGTGACTGGATATGCATCACGGTAAATAATTACATGGATACATATCATTCGCTTCTGATACATCCGGTATATGGCAGGACACAGACCGATGAGGATGTGATATATGCGATCAGGACAGCCAAGGAGCTGGGGATGAAGGTATGCCTGAAGCCGATGGTGGATTGCCTGGACGGTGTGTGGAGAGCTCATGTCTCCTTCCCGCTTGATGTCATGACATTTTGGGACAAATGGTTTGAATCTTACACCGCGTTCATGTGTCATTATGCCCGGATTGCGGAACTGAGCGGATGCGAAATGCTCTGCACGGGATGTGAGATGGCGGGGATGGATGCCATCAGCACTCACTGCAGAAAAGTCATCGAAAAGGTCAGGACCATATATCACGGCAAGCTCATGCACAACATCAACCATGGCGATGAACTGGATTTTGAATGGCTGTCCGATGTTGACGTGATAGGCATATCGGCTTATTATGCCGTGACTGACGGAGAAAACGTATCGGCAGATGACATGAGAAAGGGCTGGGCAAGAGAGATGAAAAGAGTCGAGGCCTGCCACAAAAAGTATGACAGACCTGTCATGTTTGCCGAGATAGGGATGAGGTCCGAACACGGATGTTCGGCATATCCTTTCGATTACAGGCCAAGGCCTGACAAGGAAGTGTCTCTTCAGGAACAGTCTGATTTCTACCGGACTGCCATGGAGGCAACATGGGACATTCCATGGTTTTGCGGATATTTCTGGTGGGACCAGGTGGCTGTTTGCAGAAGGCCTTATGATCCCGTGACAGATGTCGGCTTCGGGATCTTCGGAAAGCCTGCCGAAGATACTCTTAAGGAATTCTATCTGACCAGATAAAACGATCGGATTTAGACGGTAAAGCCTATAGACGTAAGCGGAGGAGATAATGGGCATATTTTTTGATGATGCAAACAGATTGTTTTTCATAGAGACACCGGGTACCTCCATGTGTCTTGCTCTCGCAGATGAAGAGGGCTTTCTTTGCAACGCTTATTACGGGGCCGCGGTCGGAAGAGATGATCTGAGATATCTTCTCGGCGGGAAGAACAATCCGGCAGTTCCGTCAAGAAACGACAGGGACAGAGGGTGCTATTTCGACAAGACCAGGCTTGAATTTCCTTCGGGAGGAACCGGAGATTACAGGAATCCCGTGATCTGCGTCAGAGATGCCGGAGGACATGATTCCTCTCTGTTTACATATGTGTCGCACAGGATATATGAAGGCAAGGAAGAAATATCCGCCGAAATGACAGACGGCAGAAAAGTAAGGATGCCTGCGGCTTTCCCCGGGAAGGCAGGTGCGCAGACACTCAGGATAGTACTCGAGGAGAAAGTTCTGGGCCTGAGGGCATATCTTTCATATTCGGTTTTTGATGACAGCGACGCGATATTAAAGAGCGTCAGGCTGACAAACGAATCTGACACCACTGTCATCCTTGATAAGCTTCTCAGCAGTAATCTTGATCTTGATCTCAGCTGCTTTGAAAACCATGAACCTGACATCGTTACTCTGTCGGGAAGCTGGGCCAGAGAGAGAAGGATGGACAGGCGAAGGATATCAAGGGGCAATTCGGAAGTCTATTCCACAAGAGGCGAGAGTTCTCATCAGTTCCAGCCTTTCATGGCTCTTTGCGAAAACGGCGCGGATGATTCGAAAGGCAGGATTTACGCCCAGACGCTTATCTGGTCCGGGAATTTCGTATGCGGTGCCGGAATGGATCAGTTTGAGACGGTAAGATCATATATAGGCATCAGTCCGGAACATTTTACCTGGGACCTTAAACCCGGTGAATCTTTTCAGTCTCCCGAGGCGGTACTTGTTTTTACCGAAAAAGGTTTTGACGGAATGAGCCATATCTTCCATGACCTGTTCCGCGGACATCTCATCAGAAGCCCTTATCTGTACAGCGAACGTCCCATACTCATCAACAACTGGGAAGCAACATATTTTGACTTTAATACCGACAAGCTGCTCGATATAGCCCGTGATGCGAAAAAGTGCGGGATCGAAATGCTCGTCATGGATGACGGATGGTTCGGAAAACGTGATGATGACAATTCATCTCTGGGTGACTGGGTTGTAAATGAGAAAAAACTTCCCGGCGGCATAGAGAGGCTGTCCGGTGAGCTTGAGAAGATGGGAATGAAATTCGGCATATGGTTTGAGCCGGAGATGGTATCCCCTGATTCGGATCTGTACCGTGCGCATCCCGACTGGGCGATCAGTTCTCCCGGAAGGGTTCCGACCAGGATCAGAAACCAGTATGTTCTCGACATAACCAGAAGTGAAGTCAGGGATCATGTCTATGAGTGCGTGGCGAAGATCCTGAGAAGTGCAAAGATATCCTATGTGAAATGGGATATGAACAGACAGCTTTCGGACCTGGGAAGCACCGGGCTTGATGCATCATCAATGGGAAGACTTTCATATCTCTATACGCTCGGGGTATACGATCTTCAGGAAAGACTTCTTGAGGAATTCCCGGATCTGCTTCTGGAAAACTGTTCCGGAGGCGGTGCGAGATATGATGCGGGTATGCTGTTCTATTCACCTCAGATATGGTGCTCGGATGATACGGATGCCTATGAACGGCTCACAATCCAGGCCGGTACCGAAATGATCTATCCGTTAAGCACAATGGGGGCGCACGTTTCCGCTTCGCCCAATCATATCTCCGGAAGGGTGATGCCGTTTGATGTAAGAGGTGCTGTGGCGCTTTCCGGCACATTCGGATACGAACTGGACATAACTGCGATCCCGGATGCCGAAAGAGAATCCATTCCCGAACAGGTGGCAATATACCATTCGGTAGGTGACATAGTAAGAGAAGGCGATTATTACCGTATCGCGAGAGTATCCGATATAGAACTTTATGATGCCTGGATGTCCGTGACAAAGGACAAAAAGCGTGCACTTCTTACATATGTACAGTGTAAGGGTTCACCCCGGACGGGCAAGAGGGTGATCCGGTTAAAGGGACTGGATCCGGACATGATGTACAGTCTGAAGCTGATCGGCTCCGATGATGAAAACAGCAGATTCTGCAGCCACGGCAAGAAACATGACTGGAAGATCCTGGCTCCGGAGGGAGCGGTATCCGGAAAAAGTCTTATGAATGCGGGCCTTATGCTTCCGGTTCTTTGGGGTGAGTATGGCCAGATGATGTTCGAGATCCGGCAGGTGTGAGAAAAAATGCTTGCACGGAGTCCTGTTATTTAATAAAATACTTATGTTGACAAAGGCGCCAATACTATATATTGGCGCTTTATTTTATGTTATGAGAGGAGATTGTAGGTGGAACTGATAGCAAACATAAACGATGCGGTAAACGGATTCGTGTGGGGACTGCCGATGCTGGTCCTTTTGGTCGGCACGGGAATCCTGATGACTGTCCTGACGGGCTTTTTTCAGGTAACTCACATCGGACACTGGTTTTCCAATACTCTCGGGGGAATCTTCAAGAATAAGCACATAACTGCCCACACCCCGGGACATGACAGACAGATAAGCCAGTTTCAGAGCCTTTGCACGGCTCTTGCGGCAACCATCGGCACGGGTAATATTGCCGGTGTCGCCGCTGCTCTGGCAACAGGAGGTCCCGGTGCGATCTTCTGGATGTGGATCGTTGCCTTTTTCGGCATGATGACCAATTATTCGGAAAATGTGCTCGGAATCTATTACAGAAGGAAGAACTCCGAAGGCGAATGGTGCGGAGGAGCGATGTATTATCTGAAAGAGGGACTGGGCGGCAAAAAGGGATGCAAGGAGATAGGCGCTGTCCTTGCGGTTCTCTTCAGCATTTTCTGCGTCCTTGCTTCGTTCGGAATCGGAAACATGAGCCAGATCAATTCGATCGCCGTGAATCTCAATTCGGTCTTCAAAATTCCTGCCGTCGCGACCGGCATAGTGCTCATGGGAGTCTCGTCTCTTGTCATAGTGGGCGGACTTAAGAGGATCGCAAATGTCACCGAGAAGCTGGTTCCCTTCATGGCTGTGCTTTATGTCATCGGCTGCATCGTGATCGTCATCGCCAATATCGGTGAGATTCCCGCAGCATTCACAGCTATCATCAAGGGTGCATTCGGACTCAGGGCCGTTGGAGGTGGAATCGTCGGAAGCGGCGTTTCAATGGCACTTACCTGGGGCATGAAGAGAGGCGTGTTCTCCAATGAGGCAGGACTCGGATCTTCTGTCATGGTTCACTCGGCTTCGAATGTAAGAGAGCCCGTAAAACAGGGAATGTGGGGAATCTTTGAAGTGTTTGCAGACACCATAGTCGTGTGTACCCTCACCGCTCTTGCGGTCCTGTGCTCCGGTGTGATGAATCTTGAGACCGGAGAGATGATCTCTTCTGCCGAGAAGACAGCACTTGTGGCAGAGGCATTTGAAGGTACCCTCGGACGTTTCGGAGGATGGTTCATCGCCATAGCGATCACGCTGTTCGCATTTTCGACCGTTCTCGGATGGAGCATTTACGGAAGCAAGGCGTTTGAGTATCTGTTCGGAACCAGAGCTGTGTTGGTATACAAGATGGTATTCGTTATATTCATCGTGTTCGGTGCTACCATGGATCTTACCCTTGCATGGGATCTTTCCGATACCTTCAACGGCCTTATGGCAATGCCCAACCTGATCGGCGTAATAGTGCTCAGCGGAACGGTAATGAAGATCACCCGCAATTATGTCGACAGAAAGATTAAGGGCAAGGATGTAAAGCCTATGTTCTCTGCAATCCCCGAGATTCAGGAAGAGCAGGAAAAGCGCACCGATGACGGCATCTGACCGCCGGTGGCATCCGATACTGACGAACGGTAAAATACAGACCGGAAGGATGATCCCTTCCGGTCTTTTTCGATAAGGGACCGGTGATAGGCCTGCCGGGAGCATCGCGGACGGAGGAGAGCTTTTTAAATGGTATTTTATGCCAAAAAGGCATATAATATTTTAGACCGTATATTTCCATAAGGAGGATTTCACTGCGGAATGCCCGGAATCAGATGTCCGCATTGAAGGATTGTGTCTGAATGAATCAGTACAACATTTCTTTTGAATTAGCATCGGTGTTCTTCATGGTCATCTCGATCGCATGTCTGGTTTTGATGCGCAGAAAGAGGACCGAGAGATACAAGAAGTTCCTTATCCTGATGATAGTTGTTCTCTGCGGGCTTGTATTTGACATCCTGGGAGCACTCACCATTTACCATGGCAAGGAACTTCCGTATATGGTCGTCTCGCTTGCCAACACGCTCTATTTCTTTTTTGCGGCACTGAGCGGCCATGCATACCTTTCTTATACCGAGGTCTTTGTCGGTGAGATGTCGGCAATCGACAAGGTTATGTCAAAAGTCAATCTCCTGCTTGTAGTGGTGTATACGCTGGTACTTGTGGCAAATATATGGACGGGGTGGATCTTCTATTTTGACGAAGACATGAATTACATGTTCGGCCCCGTGCACTATCTGTGCTACATTCCGACTTTCTACTTCATCACTTACGGGTTTGCGTATGCCCTGATCCATCACAAGAATCTTGAGCTGAGGGAGACCCTTTCTTTTTCAGGATTCGTGTTCATCATTTTCGGAACGCTGATCCAGTCGCTGATGTTCCCCTCGACTCTGCTCACGTTCTTCTTTGGCACGATAGGTGTCATCATAATACTGCTGTTTCTGGAAACACCTGATTATGCACATCTTCAGGAGACTCTGATCGAACTGGATGCCTGCAAGATCCAGGTTGAGAAGTCCAAGAGGATAAAGAGTGAATTCCTTCAGTCCATATCCCGTGAGATCAAGACCCCGATGACCACTGTTCTCGGAATGGATGAGATGATCCTGAGGGAAAGCAACGACGAGTACATTACGGGTTACGCAAGGGATATCGCGACAGCTGCCGGAAGCCTGATGGAGACGATCAACAAGATCCTTGATTACTCTGATATCGAGGCGGGCAGGCTGGAGATAGTCAAGGCTCCGTACAAGATAGAGACTCTTGTGAGGGATGTGTTCAAGACCTGTCAGCCCGCGGCTGAGAAGAAGGGGCTTGATCTTAACTGTGATCTCGGTTCACTTGTTCCCGAAATGCTGGTCGGAGACTGCGTGAGAATAAGACAGATCATGCTCAATCTGATCGGGAACGGCATAAAGTTCACTTCGTCGGGAAGGGTCAGCATGTATGTCGGAGCAAAGGAGATCGATTCGAAGAACGTGATGCTTGAGATCAGGGTATCCGATACCGGAATAGGCATCAGGGAAGAAGAGATCGGTGGGATTTTCGGATCGTTTGACAGATCCGGCGATGTCCAGGCAAGAAGCGGTGAGAGACTCGGTCTGGGTCTTGCGATCGTATCCAAGCTCACCGACATGATGGACGGAGAAGTCAGGGTTCAGAGTGAATACGGAAAGGGATCCGAATTCACCGTCACCATACCTCATAAGATAGCCGAGGACTCCGATCTCATAGATGATTCGGATAAGTCCATGTCTTCTTCGGATGCGGCAGAGGCAGGACCTCTTTTCAAGGCACCGAAGGCGAAAGTTCTTATTGTTGACGATAATGACATTAACCGCGTGCTCGAGGCAATGCTCCTCAAGGAGACCGAGGTTCAGACGAACCAGGTAGCCGGAGGAAAGGAAATGCTGGAGGAACTATCCAGGATCAGCTACGACGTCGTGCTTCTCGATCATATAATGCCCGACATGGACGGAGTTGAGGCGATGAAGAGAGCAAGACAGATTGAAAGAGTCAAGAACGCCGGCACGTCATTCATAGCGATCACCGCGAATGCACTTACCGGTGCAAGGGATGAGTACATCAGACAGGGATTTGACGATTTTGTTTCCAAGCCGATAAACGGAAGAAGACTTGAAGAAGCTATCATGAAGAGGCTTGATAAGAACGTGATCGAATGGAGCAGGAATTAATTATCCCGGAGTCTTGAAAGCCTTTTCCTGTTGTGTGAAAATATTATCTGAGGGAAAAAGGGAGGATAACTCACTGTAAAGGGGTTTTCCATGTATAGGGTTTATTACCTTGATCTGGCGGCAATATTTGTCTATATAGCTCTGCTGGCATCGTTAATATTCCGCAGAATGTACCGTGGCAAAGAAAACAGAGCCTTTGTGCATTATGTTATGATCCTCCTCATTCTTGCCGTGGCGGATATTTTTCGTGCGGCTCCGCTTACGGTTATCAGGCCGGTCTCAAGCTCCCTGTCGTTCAGGGAATTCTGGTGTTCTGCATATAATCTTCTAAATGTCTTCGGTTACGCATCATATATCTATATGGTTGGAAAGATGACCGGAACATTCCGCAGGATCGTTAGAAACCGCTTAACAAGGATTCTTTATTTACTGCCCATTATCGCAGATCTGGGTCTGGTGATAATGAACTCGTTTACTCATTCGGTGTTTTATTACACCAGGGTCGGGGAGATGGATGTCGAGTATCATCGCGGCACTATGATGTGGGCGGTTGTTGCGGTAGGATATTATTACGTGGCTTTTGCCTTTATCCATATCATCTACTGCTATTACAAAAAGATGCTGGATAAGGTGAAATTTGCCGCTCTCATGGTGGTGTTCCCTCTTAACATCATCTCTTTCAATATTCAAAGCTTAAGGCCCCATCTTCTTGTCCAGATGTTCGGATTCGCTATCAGTGCTCTGGTTCTGAGTTTCTTTGTCATCAGTCCCGAGGAGTACCTTGACATGGAGACCGGCGCAAAGTCATATACGGCTTTCAGGCGCAGTGTCAGAAATGTGTATGCTTCAAATGATGACGCGTTTGTCATGTTCGGAAAGCTGCGTAATGTGGCTTCCATCAGGACCACGCTCGGCTCGGAGATGTATTCCATTCTTTTAAGGGATATCGCGGACAGCTTCTATTCGATGTTCAAGGTCAAGACCGGTGAGGACATGAACCTTTACTATCTCAAGAACGGTCTGTTTGCCTATGTCATAAGAGGCAATTACAATGTCTCGGTCATTGAAAGCACCGCACAGACAATGATCCCCAAACTGAGGGATCTGTTCGAGGTGGATGGCATCAGACTCAAGCTCGACTTTGCAATCTGCGGCGTGATCGTTCCCAACGAGATCGGAAATGAGAGACAGCTGATCAAGCTCTCCGAAACATACCATCTTGCTGTTCCGCTGAACAAATACGTCAGATATTCCGAGATGGCACCTGAGAAGGATTTCATAGTCAGGAACAATATTGACAGGATAATCACCGAGGCTATCAAGAACGAGAAGTTCGAGATGTATTACCAGCCGATCTATTCGACAAAGGAAGGCAGGTTCGTTTCCGCTGAGGCATTGATCAGGCTTAAGGATGATCAGCTCGGTTTCATCTCGCCCGGATTGTTCATACCCGCTGCGGAGAAGAGCGGAAGCATTTTGCAGATAGGTGATTTTGTCATCAAGGATGTATGCCGGTTTTTGTCCGACATGGAAGAAGAAAACACGGGCATCAGATTCGTTGAAGTGAATCTGTCCGTCGTTCAGTGCATGCAGGCCAACATGGCATCCAAGATAAAAGAAGTGCTTGAGGAATATTCGATCTCCCCGAACCGTATCAATTTTGAGATAACCGAGACTGCTTCCGATTATTTTGCAGAGGCGGTCCTCAGGACGATGAACGACATATCTGGCAACGGCAACGGCTTCTCGCTCGATGATTACGGTTCCGGTTATTCCAACCTCGGACGCGTCATGAACTTCCCTTACAGGATCATCAAGCTGGATAAGTCCCTTGTGGACAGTCTGACAGACCAGAGAAGCTATGAGATAATGAGACAGACGATCAGCCTTCTTAAAAGCCTCGGAGCGGAGATCGTGGTTGAAGGCGTTGAAGACAGGGAAAAGGCTGAGTGGTTCTCAGAAATGGGCTGCGAGTATATTCAGGGATTCTATTATGCCAAGCCTATGCCTGAAGCTGAGTTCATAGAATTCTGCAAGAGATCCATGAAGGCTTCGTGATCCGCATCGCGGACGGGAAGAAGGATGTAAAAGACAATATGAACAGGGCGGCTTTGCCTGCAGGAGGGCAGAGCCGCTTTTCACTGCCTGTTTTTGTTAAAAAATATTGTTGACATGTTTGGTTTATAGGTGTAAACTCGCATTAGTTTACAGGTGTAAACCAACGGAGGACATTCAAATGGCTGAAATAGAACTTGCAGCTGTCCAGGAAAGATTTGCGGATATCGTGTGGGCCAATGAGCCCGTCGGATCCGGAGAACTGGTAAAGCTGTGCGAGAAGGAACTCGAATGGAAAAAGCCCACAACATATACGGTGCTGAGAAAGCTTTGCGAAAAAGGACTTCTGCAAAATGAAAACGGCGTGGTCACTTCTCTGATAAGCCGGGAGGATTTTTATTCCGCAAAGAGCAAGCAGATCGTTGATGATTCATATAACGGGTCTCTTCCGGCGTTCATTGCGGCATTCACTTCCCATAAAAAGCTGAGCAAAAAAGAAGTGGATGAGATCCAGAAGATGATCGACGCTTTTAAAAAGGGGGATTGAGAAACGATGAGCGGTGTGTTTTTGAAATTACTGAATATGACACTGAATGCATCATGGCTGATCCTGGCAGTGATGCTCCTGAGGATCCCTCTTAAGAAGGCGCCTAAATGGGCATCGTGCATGCTTTGGGGGATCGTGGCATTCAGGCTTGTATGTCCGTTGTCTTTCCAGAGCGTGCTGAGTCTTCTTCCGAGCGGTGAAGTCATCCCGGAAAGCATAATGACGGATCCCCATATTTATTCCGGTATCAGGGTGATCGATAATGCGGTCAATCCGGTTGTGTCACAGACCATGGCGCCCGATCCGGGATCGAGTGTTAATCCGATGCAGGTCGCAGTCTTCGTGATGGGATGCCTGTGGATAACAGGAGCAGCGGCGATGGTCGTTTATGCACTTATAAGCTTTCTGATGCTTAAGAGGAAGGTCAGGGTCTCGGCTCCTGTAGCGGAAGGCGTGTACGAGTGCGATGAGGTAAGGTCACCTTTTATATTGGGAATCCTTCGTCCGGTGATATATGTTCCGTCCGGAATGGATAAAGAAATGTATGAATACGTGACGGCGCATGAAAGAGCTCATCTTAAAAGGCGCGATCATCTGTGGAAGCCTTTGGGATATTTGATTCTTTCCGTATACTGGTTCAATCCTCTTTGCTGGATCGCTTATGTGCTCCTGTGCAGGGATATTGAGGCGGCATGCGATGAAAAAGTCATCCGTGACAAGGACCGTGATTACATGGCTGCATATTCCCAGGCACTGCTTAACTGCAGTATCCGCAGAAGATCCATTGCCGCCTGCCCGGTAGCGTTCGGAGAGACCGATGTTAAAAGCAGGGTCAGGGGAATACTTAATTACAGAAAGCCTGCGTTCTGGATCATCATGACATCTTTGATGGCATGTGTGGCGGTTGCGGCATGTTTTGCAACGGATCCGAAGAGAACTTCCGTTAATGCGGCATCATCTGACGGTGAGGAACTTCCCGTTGTCACGGTTACGGATGAAGAAACAGCGGGAGACTCCGAAGGGCAGGTCATTGATCGCGTTTATGCTTACTCGGGAAATACAGGCATGACAGAAGATGGTCAGTGGATAGATTTTACGATCTCTCTTAATTCCGACGGAGCCTATACCTGGTACGAAAGTCCTGTAAGCAGTTATATTGGATGCGGAAAATACACGATAGAGGATGGAATCCTTACACTTAACGATGATCCGTATGTATGTACTCCCAGAGTGAACAGATTCAGGATTGAGGGAGACTCACTGTTCTTCATTGAGGAGGGATCCGATAATTTTCTTCTTGTAAGCTTAAAGGATGGCGAAGAGTTTGTAACATATCATCCGGAAGAGGAGTACGGAGCGGAAGTCCCGGTGGCTGATAATGAAAATGCAGAAGGTGCTGAAGGCAGTACCGTGAATGCAGGTGATGTCACCGAAGGTGATGAACAGACGGTTTCATTGGTTCTGGGGATGCCTTATGACAGTTTTATCATCACCAGAGGATTTGATGCCGAGACTCATCCCGAAACCGATATATGCGGTGAAGAGGGCACGCCTGTGTATGCGGTCTGTGCCGGCACGGTGACGGATGCGTTCTTCGATGCAGCTACCGGCAATACGGTGATCCTTAAGATTGAAATTGAAGGGATGAATGCGGAGATCAGATACAGTCATCTTGACGATATGAATGTCGCTCCGGGAGATGTGGTTACTTCAGGTGATGTGATAGGAACTCTCGGAAATACGGGCAGGTCAACGGGGCCTCATCTCGGTATCATGCTCACGCTGAATGGAACTCCTGTGGACATAACGGATTATCTTCCCGAAGAAAACTGAAGAACGGAAGAGAACTTAAGAATACGGGAGAACAGAAGAATATAATAAAAGTGCTGAAGTTCCGGAAGGCATGTCCGGTACTTCAGCACTCATTTTTTTACTGTCTGTCCAGCGCAGCGTCATAAGCATCACTGTCCACGTAACATCCTGCCGCAACAAACTTTGTTGCGTTGATCGCACAGTCATAACGCTCTATGATCCCGCCTACCGTTTCGACCATTCCGCTCCATGACATATCGAATTGCTTGCGAAGTTTTTGCCAGTCGGTGAACATCGCGACAGCTTCTTTTCCGTCATAGCCCGGCATTATCGGCAGAGTGAGGGCCTGACCTTCCTGAAGCATGACGTTTCCTTCCTCATCCGCCTCTTCTTCGCCAAGTCCGCCTTTTATCGGTATCAGAAGTCTGGCCTTAGGGAGTTCATCCAGGAAGCATCCGTAATACAGCTCGTGTATGAGGTCTGCGTCGTCTGTGAAGGGCTCGCTCATCTGTCCCATCAGAAGCAGCCATCTTACAAGATCCGGGTTGGTGACGGGGATGCTTGCTTTGGGCACTCCTTCATAAGATGGTTTCCGAACAACAAAGGAAGCATCTATCAGGATCAGCGTTGACAGAACCGATATTCCTGCTGCTCCGTTAAGGTAGAACGCATTTCCGAGGAAGTTGTAGATTCCTTTTCCATCCTCGCCGTTTTCCACGGAGCGGATCTCGAAGTCATCCTGTTCGAACTGTTTCGAAAGACGCAGGGCGTGCGATTTCGGTATAAGGAGAATGTGTGGAGGAAGGCATTCGTATTCATCGTCACGCAGACGGGTCTGACTGAACATATGCGCTTCATCGGTTCGGGCGTTGTAAACATAGAAGATCTCTTTTGCGCTGAGGATCCCTGAGATCAATTTTTGCGCGATGCTTCCCAGCCTTGAATAAATGACATCCCGGGTTTCGTCCGTCATATCATCCGCAGCATCCATGGCGTATCTTGCGTGTATCCAGGTCTCGGCAAGATCGCCTATGCTCATCTTTTCCAGATTTTCCGGTTCTATGCTAAACCGCCTGACCGCACCGAACGAATGCCCGAGTGCCCCCACGTAGCACGAATAAATGTCGTCATCTGAGGAGCTTTCGCTGAAGAAAACCGAACCGATGCGGAGATTCAGGTCAGCGGGTGCTTCGGTCATTATGGCCACGAGTGTATCCGAAGCTTCGGACACGGGACGGTTGTTTATCTCAAGTCTCTTTATGCGGATCTTTGTCACGGACTGCTCATCATCACCCGGATTGATGACATTTGCCTCGCAGCCGGGTCTGACAGTTCCCTTCACTGTTCCAATTACTACGATGTCTTTTCCGCTCTTCAGATGAAATAAGTCTTCAATGCCGAAGACAAATGACGCTTCTGAGCAAGGGTTTCCGAAAAGTCCCATTTTTTTCTCCCAGTTATTACAGAAATCACGTGATGAAAAAAAGCTTCCGCCGGTCCGGCGGAAGCTTACGGAGACGGAGGGATTCGAACCCTCGTGCCCCGGAGGGCAAACGCATTTCGAGTGCGCCCCGTTATAACCACTTCGATACGTCTCCAGTTTGCCAAAGTCCTCGTAAGGGACTTTTTTTCAACTATCCTAATATATATGTTTTTGAGGTTTGAGTCAATCGGGATTTGAAGAGGGAGCCGATGTAAGCAATTTCAAGTTTCCGTGACGGGGACATTGCACCAAATATGGGCAGAAACATCAAAAACCGCATAAATCCAGAGCCTATTAAGGATACGGACCGTTTTGCGACATGCTTTCAATAGATCGGAGAGTTTATGAAAATTTTATGAAAGAACATGTAAGAAGAACTATCACAGACCTGAAACTGGCATCCGGGAAACCGCATAAATTCGTGCTTTTATGTATAATTTGCACAATAAAAGCGCTTACATTTTTCAGTTGCATTTATGAAAATGAATTGTTATAATCGTCTCATCAAGTAAGCGCTTACATCGTGCAGATCATTGAAAAAACGCGGAATAATGAGAGTCCCCTGCACTGTGAGGAGAGACTTTTATGGACAGACAGATAAGTTACGGACAATACAGGTTCATAGACAATCTTCTGTTTGGGATCATCCTCGTCGTATCCGAAGCGGTGATAATATCGGCTTCCGGCAAATGGTTCCCGGGACAGCTCTATACCGTTTCCGCATCTGCTGCGGTTGTGGCGATAGTGATGATGAGATGGGGAACGTGGTCGGCCGTTCATGCGGCTCTTGCCGGGATCGTGTATGTGGGTATTCAGGGCGGGACCTCAGAGCAGCTGGTCATATACATAATAGGCAATGAATTCGCCCTTATCGCGATGCTCCTGATCAAAACATTGGGCAAGGACAGGATCCGGGGGAACGTTCTTCTGGTGATAGGGTATGCGCTGACCGTTCAGCTGCTGATGCAGACAGGACGCGGGATCGTGGCTGTTATCATGGGAGCCGGGATCGGAGCCATCCTTAATTTCATCACCATGGATGCTCTTTCGGAATTGTTCACGATCCTGATAGTTTTTACGGCATCCAGACTGGACGGGATTTTTGAAGATCAGAGATCTTATCTTCTTGGGTTACAGAAACAGAACCAAAACGGGGAAAACGAAAATGGCTGATACAAAAGCGAAGGGTTCGGATTATCTCATATTCGATGAGGCAAACGGCACTTATCATATGGATCCCGAGCAGGCCGTAAGAGATGATGTCGAGAAGCATTACTGGCTTCACGTAGGACGCACCATAGTCAAGGACTGGCGTCTGTATGTGATGCTTATTCCGATGCTCCTCGTATTTTTGTTCTGGAGATATTTCCCCATGTATGAGCTTCTCGGATGCTTCAAGGTTTCCGACAATACTCTGTCCGTATCCGATCAGCTCTTTTCGGGATTCTACAATTTTAAAGTCCTTCTTTCCGGTCAGACTACGATATCTTTTGAATTCTGGAGAGCACTCAGGAATACTTTCATCCTGAGTTTCTACGGACTTTTATTCGGATTTCCTTTTCCGATAATACTGGCTCTTTTCTTTAATGAGATCCGTTCCAACATTCTCAGGAGTGTCTTCCAGGTCCTTACATATCTGCCCAAGTTCATGTCGACGGTTGTCATCACTTCTCTTGTCGTGATGCTGGTCAAGCAGGGGGCACTCACTTCCAACATGGGTGTTGTTTCCCAGCTCCTTGTCAAGCTCGGAATGGTCGATCAGGAAACGGCATATGCAGGACTTCTTAATCTTCCGAGGTTCTTCAGGCCCATATACATTCTCAGCGGAATATGGGAGGGCTCGGGATACGGAAGCATCGTTTTCTTTGCGGCGATCATATCGATCTCCCCGACCAGTTACGAAGCTGCCCAGATAGACGGAGCCGGAAAATGGGCGCAGATGAGATACGTGGTCCTTCCCAGCATTCTCTCAACCATCGTTATCATGCTCATAACCAGGATAGGAACTCTTCTTTCCATAGGATATGAAAAAGTACTTCTTTTGTATAACGCAAACACATTCATCACAGCCGATGTCGTCTCGACGCTCGCAAACCGTTACGGACTTGAGGGCGCGGCAAAGGGAATATCCTCCGCGGCGGAGATGATGAGTAATGTAATAAGCATGCTCCTTGTCATCGGAGCCAATACCATAGCCCGCAAGGCATCGGATACGTCACTTTATTGATAGGAGCGGAGATGAAAAGAAAACTTGAAATATCAGAATTAATATTCAAGATATTCAGCTATCTGTTCCTGGCTGTGTTTGCACTGATGTGTCTGTATCCATTCGTTTATGCGATCTCAGCTTCGATAAGCGGAGCCCACGAAGTCGATTACAACGAGATAGTGCTTCTTCCCAAGAACATACAGTTTGACGCATTCCGTAAGATGTTTGGCGACAACATGTTCTGGAATGCATATTCCAACACATTGTTCCTCACCGTGTTCGGAACTCTCTGGGCAATGTTTTACTCGATCCTCGGAGCATATGCGCTCTCCAAGAAGCGCCTCCTGTTCAGAAAGTTCTTCAATTTCTTCCTTGTATTCACGATGTGGTTCTCTGCCGGAATAGTTCCGCAGTATCTTAACTATCTGGCCACGAAGTCGGTTTTTAACAGTGTGGGGATCACGGATGATAAATGGCTTGTAGTCATTGCAATGGGAATGGCTGCAATGAACATAATCCTTCTGAGAAATGCATTCGAAGGAATCCCTTCCGAGATCGAGGAAGCGGCGATAGTGGACGGAGCTACGGAATTCCAGGTGCTCAGGACAGTCTACATTCCGATGAGCAAATCGACGATAGCCACGGTTGCACTGTTCTTCGCAGTATCGAGATGGAACGGATATTTCTGGGCACGTCAGATGATCTCAAGAGGATTTGAAAAGCCTCTGCAGGTGTTCATAAGAGAGCTTCTTGAGCAGTATCAGGATCCCGAATATACGGCAGGATGGAACGAGGTATATTCATCGGACTCCATAATATATGCACTTATTGTCTGTTCGATAATCCCGATACTTGTGATTTATCCCTTTATACAGAAGTATTTTGCAAAGGGCGTTAACATGGGCGGAGTCAAGGAGTGATCCTGCCTAAAACCAGATTATTCCGGATGAAGGATCCGAATAATAGTTGTTACTTAATCTTAAGGAGGATTAGTATGAAAAAGAAGTTAGTATCGATGCTTCTGGTATCATGCATGGCGGTTACAATGCTCGCAGGCTGCGGTGATACGATAGAAGTACCCGTTACGCCTGACTCGACCGAGCCTGTGACAACAGTTACCGGCGACGAAGGTAATGGCGGAGAGGAAGTTGCGGTAGATCCACTTGCGTTTGCCGCAGGAACAGAGCTTCGCATGGCTACCGGTTACAACAGTGCCGCAACGGGAATAGTCTTTGATTCTGAGACTATCGCAAAGGTTAACAAGGTCACTGTTGATGAAGATGCCATCAGAGAACAGATGGAAGCTGACGGCAAGACCGAAGAGGAGATCGCTGCAGCGATCGAGGAAGCAAAACAGGAAGCTTACTCAGGTCTTACCATTACTCTTGCAGATGGCAATACCTATATGGCAGGCGATCTTAAGCCGACCTGGGTTGAAGTTCAGAATCGTCTCGGCATGACTTTCACAAGCGTATACCAGGGCAATTCCGCTGCAAAGGAATTCGATTACTGGAAAGAGCAGCTTGATCAGGTTGACATGGTATCCGGTACCGCAACCAAGCTCAATGAGTTCGGTGAGACCGGAGCTATCGTCAATATCGCAGAGTATCTTGATCTCATGCCCAATTTCAGGGCTTATCTTGAAGCAAATCCCATTGTCCGCCTTTCCATTACCGGAAACGTAGACACAGGTGCAATCTACTTCAGCCCTTATTTCGACGGTGTTGATGACATCGAGAGAATGCCCCTCATGAGAACCGACTGGGTAGTGGCACTTCTTGACGGCGAAGGCGAGTTTACCGCTGATGCATGCAATAACACCAAGCCTGCTGCATATCAGCCCTACATGCCCTTGTCCGGAAGCGTTGATATTGAAGTCGTATCTCTTGACGGAACATCCGTTGAGACCATCACCAAGAATTATGATGCAGCCGGCAATATCGTACAGCTCATGAACGATGCAGGAACCCTCAGCGGAGTTGAGGCAGTCAACATGCTTCGTAACTATATCGATGTTGCATACGACGGATATTACGGAACAACCCGTTCCAATCTCTTTGTAGGACAGAACGCAGCATGGGATGCCGATGAACTCGTTGCTCTTCTCAGATGCGTTGTTGCTAACCCTCAGACACTCAACGGAACCGATTCTGTTCAGGGTGTGTTCTCACGTGAGGATGCAAATAACCAGAGACGTGTTGACATGTTCAGATTCTGCGGAACTCTCTTTGGTGTAAGAGGACTTGAATCACGTCAGGATTATCTCTATGTCGGAACCGACGGACAGCTTCATGACGCACGTCAGGAAGAAGAGACCTACGAAGCACTTCTCAGAATGTATGACATGGTCAAGGAGGGGCTTATCTCCGAGGCATTTGTCAATTCTCAGAGTGAGAGCACCAAGAGCTATCTTGAGAATGACAACGGATTCATGCACTATGACTACAACCAGACTCAGACCATCTACAACGAGCAGGGCGTGCTTGATGCAGATGCAGGTGAGAGATACATGGCAGTCATGGTTCCCGTCGCACGCTGGTATGACGGAACAAATGCTGACGGCGTATACATGAGATTTACCGAGTCCTGGAGATCAGTCAAGACTGACGGATGGGGAATCTCCGCAGCAGGCGTTGAAGGCAACCAGGACAAGCTCTACGCAGCACTTAAGCTCATTGACTATGCATACAGCGCAGAAGGAACCATTCTCATGTCTTACGGTCCCGATGCATTCATCAAGACCAATTCCGACGGAAGCTATGTAACCTTCAGCTTCAACGGAGTAGAGATGCCTGAGATCTCAGACGCTACCAGGGCAGAGCTTTGGGAGAAGGCAAGCGGCAACTATACCAACTATGCACGTCAGTTCCTCGGATCAACTCTTTCGTTCATGAAGAGCCAGGCATTCGAGTATCAGTGCACCACAGCGGCAGGCCGTGAAGGTGCAGGATATATCTCAACTGCTATCGGTCTCGGAACGATCCATCATCCCGAGCTCGGACTTGCTGAGAACAGCTGGTATACATCAGTTCCCGCAACTCTTCCTACCACAACTGCTGATAACGATCTGATCAACAGCTACACAGATCTTGCTACCAATTTCAGTTCCGCAAAGGGTGACGATAAGATCAATGTTCTTGTAAACATCATCGTAAGCGGAAACGGCGGAGCAGTTGCAGGATTCGGCTCACCTTCAGAGGCAGTTGCAACGGTTGCAGATACCTATAACGGAAGACAGTACCTTACCATCCTTAACACGGCATGGGAAGAGGATCAGGATTTCTATGCTTCACTCGGAAACTGATCCTGAGGCATGTAAAGATTTTTGATTCTTGATTCAAATACTACGGTCCCGGACTGCTGCGGCGGTTCGGGGCCGGGAATTTGAAAAACTTACGGGGATTTTCCAATGTACAAGAAACAGATGATAATGCAGAAGATAGTCTGCTTCATAATGCTCGCATCATCGGTCGTGACTTTTGCCTATTCTCTGGGCATAATGAGTGACCTTTACGAGTCATTCTATTATTCTATAAGAAGTACCGAAAACCCTGACAGGAATCCGATCGCGGGTTCGCTTATCTATTACGACATGCAGGCCTTTAACAAAAGTTTTCTTCATGCAGGCATTGCACTCATTCTGATCTCACTTCTTTTGTTTGTGACCAATACACATATCCGCAGAAGATATTATGTCGGTAATGTCTTCGCCGTAATGGCTAACGTTATAGCCAATATAGCAGTAACTGTCTGGGCATCCGGACAGATAGACATGTATAAAAACAAGTTCCTGACTGAGGTTGATTTTCAGGCATTTCGTGATTATGCCGACCTCATGAATTCATACTATACGGAATCAACGTTCTGGTTTGACGTTCACATATATGTTTTCGGTTTCTCGATAATTTCCTGCCTTCTTCTTACGGGCACGCTCGTATGGAAATTCGTGCTGATGGACGGCGAGAAGAAGCTGTTACAATCCGGAAAGGAGGCGGCATGATGGAAGCGGATGAAAAGTTCACGCGGATAGACCGCATGCGCTATACCAAGAATACTCTTTCTGCCGGCCTCGCCTATCTGGCCATCCTGTTTGATGTCGTTTATTTCATCAACATCTATGCATCCGACATCAATTACGAGGTGGGAACATATTATTATCAGATGAGGATGGGCATATCCATTGTTTATAACCTTCTCTTCATGCTGGCCGCATTCCTGTGTTCCGAAGGAGTTAAGAGCTATAAGAGAAATTACAGTTTCTTCCTGATCTTCATAGGCATCATACAGGTGGTGAGGATATTCCTTCTTCCTCTCAAGGCCACACAGGCGGATTATGCGGTCGGTGACGTGGTCACAAAAGTCATGGGCAAAGGACAGTTCACACTTGTTTCCGCATACCTTCTTGCATCGGGAGCATGCTGCGTGATCTCTGCGGTCGTGGGTCTGATCAGGTGCGGAGAACTCTCATCTCATGAAAAGGCATTACTAAAGGAGCAGTCAAATGGCTGAATTATCCCTGCAGCATCTTGAAAAGATATATGACAACAAGGTACAGGCAGTATATGATTTTAACCTTGATATCAAAGACGGTGAACTGATCGTTCTCGTCGGTCCTTCGGGATGCGGAAAATCCACAACGCTCAGAATGGTTGCCGGACTTGAAGACATTTCCGGCGGTCATCTCATAATGGACGGGGGGGACATCACCCAGACTCCTCCCAAGGACCGTGACATGGCCATGGTGTTCCAGAATTATGCTCTTTACGGACATATGACCGTGTATGAGAACATGGCTTTTTCGCTCACTCTTCGCAAGGAAAATCCCAATGTCATTCATAAGAAGGTCCTTGCCGCAGCCGAGATACTGGGACTTACAGAACAGCTCAACAAAAAGCCTGCACAGCTTTCCGGCGGTCAGCGTCAGCGCGTTGCAATGGGACGTTCGATAGTAAGAAGTCCGAAGCTCTTTCTTTTTGATGAGCCTCTATCCAACCTCGATGCGAAACTTCGTGGATCTACGAGACGTGAGATACTTTTGCTCCATAAGAGACTCGGTGCCACGATGATGTATGTTACACATGATCAGACGGAGGCACTGACTCTTGCTGACAGGATCGTGTGCATGTCAATGGGACATGTTCAGCAGATAGGCACACCTCTTGAACTGTATGATAATCCTGCCAATCTCTTTGTTGCGGGATTCATAGGACTTCCTCCCATGAATTTCTTTGATGTGAAGATCGATGGCGGGAATGCTGTATGCGAACAGTTTAAGATGGAACTGCTCCCTGCAGAGAAGGACATGCTCGCATCCTATAACGGCAAAGAGGTAACTCTCGGCGTCCGCCCCGAAGATGTAAGACCCGGCGGAAGCATTAAGGTAAGGATAACATCCAACGAGAATCTCGGAATGAACACGCTGGTTCACGGACGTCTCGGGGATTCGACGGTAAAGATAACCGGCAAGTTCAAGGGCTGGTGCGATTACAAAGATGGTGACTATGTCGATGTGGGATTCACAAAATGCCACTTCTTCGATAAAGAAACGACAAATGCTATTCGTCCGGAGGCGTGAAAATGGGCAAGAGCGCTAAAGAAAATAAAAAGAAGGGCAGCGGCATCTTCAAAGGACCTGAATTCTTACGTAAATTCATTGTCTCACTCAAACGCCGTCCGCAGAATATCCCTTTCCTGATCTTCATTATCGCTTTTTGCGTTTATTCACTTGGACTTACGAATGTGTCCAACACAACCGCAAGGATACTTGGCAGGAACATGGGACTCTACGGATTCATCACAATGCTCTTTTCCATTCTCCTCATAGTATGTTTCATGAATTCTTTTCCGAGGAGAAAAAAGCCCAATTACCCGATGCTCATACTGATGTTTGCCATGACTGCCGTGGTTTTCTTCTGTGATTTCAAATACAGAGAGATAGTAAAGACCGCGCTTACCAGATCGGAGAATCCGGTCAAGCTCGAAGTGTATATCGCAAAGGCGTATAATATGTTGTATACACATGAGATACTCCTGATCATAGCCTCAGTGCTGACATTGCTCATCCCGGTTTACAAAAAGCTCCTTAACATGATCCCCACGGGAGTGGTGATCGAAGGCAATGATCAGATGGGTGAGATTGAACTTTCGGATGATCAATGAGCAAAAAGAAGACTTCGATCGACGAAAAAAAAGATAAGGCCGATATCGAGAGCAACTATTACGATCTCCACAGCGAGGCAATAGACGAACTTGTAAATGCGACCGAGGATAATTCACCTGAGGTTTCCGATGAGGAGATCGCCAGATACACCGGACGGAAGGTGAAGTTTAAGGGCGGACCGCTCATCAGGGCGATACTGATCAAGTGGTGGTTCGCAGGATGCGTATGCTTTCTCTTTTTATGGGGACTGGGGTTATACATCACCGACATGCTTGACCAGCTCTTCATTCTCGGACTCGCGGGCGGCGTGTTTACCGATCTTCTGGTCAACAATGTGCTCAGATTCACGGAAAGCACGAAGGGAGCAAATGATAAATACATGATGTTCCCTGACAAAAGATACAGGAACTTCATTTTCAATATCATTTATTCTTTTGTGATCCTTTTCTTCGTCATGACAGTGTATGCCGCAGTCAATGCTTTCGCGGCAAATGTGACGGGAGCATCGGACATGCTGGCTCTGGGAGTTGAGCCGATATTGTACGGAGCACTTTACACAGGCTTTGACTTGCTGCTCATCAAAATGAAAAATGTATTTGCCGGCATCATAAAAGATGCTAAGGAACAGGTCAGGAAACCGTGACCGGGAGAGAGACTTATGGCATATCTGGAACTTAAAGACATAAACAAAATATATCCCAACGGATTCCATGCCGTTCATGATTTCAACCTGTCCATTGAAAAGGGAGAATTCATTGTCTTTGTCGGACCTTCCGGGTGCGGTAAATCAACGACGCTCAGAATGATCGCGGGACTCGAAGATATCAGTAAGGGAGAATTCCTCATAAAAGGAAAGCGTGCAAATGAGCTGGGACCCAGACAGCGAGAGATCGCAATGGTGTTCCAGAGCTATGCGCTGTATCCGCAGCTGACAGTGTATGATAATCTCGGTTACGGACTGACTCTCCAGGGAGTCGATGAAGATGAGATAGAAGAGAAGGTGACCAGGGTTGCGGCTGTCCTGGGTCTTACGGATTATCTCGACAGATATCCCAGAGCTTTATCAGGCGGACAAAGACAGCGTGTTGCCGTGGGACGTGCGATCATCCGAAAGGTTGGGATCTTTCTCATGGATGAGCCTCTGTCTAACCTTGATGCCAAGCAGAGAGTCACGATGCGTTCCGAGATCACCAACATTCATAAGGAGACCGGAGCTACCACGATATATGTAACGCATGATCAGACCGAGGCCATGACCATGGCTGACAGGATCGTAGTCATGAAGGAGGGAGTTGTTCAGCAGATCGGCACTCCCAAGGAATTGTATTTTGATCCGGTGAACGTGTTCGTTGCAGGGTTTATAGGCGAGCCTCCGATGAACTTCATAAGAACAGCCGTAAAAGACGGCAAAGCTTCGATCGGTGGCAATGAGATCGATCTCGGCTTGAATTTTGCTGATAAGATCGGTGCTTACGAGGGCAGGGACATCATCATCGGATTCAGGCCCGAGGCCATTGTGCCCATGATCACGGATGGAGCATACGGAATGAAATGCACGGTAGAGCTTACCGAGATGCTGGGTGACAATACGAACGTGTATGTGAACATCGGGGAGGATAAGGCAATATTAAAGGTCAATCCTCACAACACACCCGCAATGGATACGGAGATGGAATTTTCAGTGCCGTATGAAAGCGTGTATCTGTTTGATCCCGATACCGAGATGAGAATATGATAAAAAGGTCTTCCCCAAATCTGTCGGGGAAGACCTTTTTTGTTGCGGTAATTGATCGTTCATTCAGTGAGGATCATTTACCGGGGCTCGTGGCGAAGTTTATTGACCGCGACCCTGATAGGATGGTAAAGCACAAGCATCAGTGTGAAGTTGCCGATGCAGTGCGCCACGTCAAAAGGTATTCCGGCGGCCCACCATGTAAAACCCGCCTTGAAGGCTTTCTGCAGCGAGTCGGGCTTGCTTAGGAGAATGACCTGTGCCGGGGTGCATAAAAGACCGAATGCCAGCCCGAAGAATCCGGATACCAGGGCCCAGAAGAGCGCTGAATTGTTTTTCCTGAATATAAGCGTCAGTATGGACAATATCGGCCATACATACAGATACATTATGACCCATACGTGCGGACCGTAGAGCCCGGCCTCAACAGCAATGAAGACAGGTATGATCACAAGAGCCTTCCAGCCCATCAGCAGAGTGAACATTACGATCCAGAAGGATGTCAGCTCGATGTTGGGCAGGAAAGCAAGAGCCATCTTGCAGCTTTCAATAAGCGCGACGGCCATTCCGATATATGCGATATCCTTGATGCTGAATCCTTTTTTCATAACTGTATGAATAAACTGCTCCGAAAAAAATCTCTGAATGAGGTAAATCATAAAAATGCCTGCGGACTTTGATCTGACCGCAGGCATTTGCTTGTCATCATGCTGCTTCGTATACGATTGAATATGTATCTCCGTCTTCAACGGGCTGGGAATCGATGCCGTACTGACCGTACTCACCGTTTACATAGAATGCCCAGTAAGCATTGTCAACTGCGTAGATAGCTTGTTCTCCGTTTACCACTTCGACCATCATTCCGAAATCGCTCTCGGTTCCGCTGTAGGTAAGGCCTTCAGCCTCATCCATTGCCTGTCTGAGGAACTCGGCATCGGTAGCGACTTCATAGGTAACGCTGGTTCCGTCAGCGCTTGTGACTTCGATTATGATGTGCTTGCTTCCTTCATCCTCCGCATCAACTTCACCGGTTGTATCTGCAGTCTCTTCGGGGATGACTTCAGCCGGTTCGTAAACGATCGAATATGTATCGCCGTCAGTAACGGGCTGTGAATCAATACCATACTGTCCGTACTCGCCGTTTACATAGAATGCCCAGTAAGCGTTGTCAACGGCGTAGATAGCCTGTTCTCCGTTTACCACTTCGACCATCATTCCGAAATCGCTCTCGGTTCCGCTGTAGGTAAGGCCTTCAGCCTCATCCATTGCCTGTCTGAGGAATTCTGCCTCGGTGGAAACGGCATAAGATACGGTGTTTCCGTCCGAACCTTTTACTTCGATTGTGATGTTCTTGAGTCCTGAAGTTCCTTCGGCAGAATCAGCTGAAGTGCCGGTGGCCACCTGCTGATTTCCCGAATTGCCTGATCCGGGCTTGGTCATGTTGTAGACAACGATGAATGCCGCAACCAGTACCGCAAGTACAATGACTCCGATGATAAGACCTTTTTTCTTTTCCATTTTTTCATATACTCCTTTTGCATCCGGAAAATGCTTATCGGCATGATTTGTGCGGAGAGCCTTTTGTGATCCCCTGTACCTGCTTTCGGAAAATAAAAAATCCGGGTTTCCCCCGGAAATGAAAAGAGACACTTTAACAGCATCGGACAAAGGGTTTCATTTGCACACCAAAAAGGTGCACCCTGCCGGTGCATAAAAAGGCATCCTTTACCCATTACGCGGGGCTTGGAACATAAGTCACAGGCAGGTCTTTCGGCTGGGGTTTTTAAAGCGACTGTTCACCACCTTCTCAAAGCACGTGTGCTGGCTTCAATGGGCTTGTCTGCCGGACAAAAGGTGAACGCCATAAACCGTCACGGCGACGCGTTCGTGCGGGAATCACACCCGCTTCCCTATTCTCCCGTACCCGTATTGTCATCTCCGTTTTTGGCGGAAAGATATGACTGTTTTGGCCCGGATACAGGCACCTGTAAGCATTTTCATTATTTTGTTGCAAACAGATACTACCACAGGCCCGCAATATATGCAAACACCTGCGAAAATGGTATAATTATCACGTTCTTATGTGATATTCTAGGGAGGATTTTTCATGTCAGAGACGACCGGAAAGAAGACCTCATCAAAAAAAAGCACTTCAAAGACGGACACAAAGTCTGTTTCAAAGTCTGCGGCATCCGCTGCGGAAAAGCCTGCGAAAAAAACGGCTGTGAAGAATCTGTCTGCCTCAGCCGAGGAAATAGCACTTGAGACCAAGAACGCCGTAAGGAAGTTCGCGACCATCTCGGATGTCCGTGCCGCGATCTCCAATCTCGGAGAGATCCACATGGAGCCTTATGACGTTATCGAAGGTTTCGGAGTAAGGCCCGGTATCTATGAGCTGAACGGTGCAACGGCGATCCCGACAGGAGTTAACTTTACCATTTCTTCCAATCAGGCATATTCATGCGAGCTTCTTTTGTTCAAAAGAGAAAGCAATACTCCGTATGCCATTCTTCCTTTTCCCGACAGTTACCGTATAGGAAATGTCTGGTCGATGATAGTGTTCGACATAGACATAGAAGACTTTGAATATGCATACAGGTTCGACGGGCCGTATGACAAGGCGAAGGGCCTGATATTTGACAGGAACAGGATAGTCCTCGATCCGTATGCAAAGGCTGTCACTGGACAGAGCGTGTGGGGACAGCATAATGCCTCCGTCTACAAAGCCCGCGTTGTGAAGAACAACTTTGACTGGGGCAGGACAACGAGAAAGCTTAAGCCCATGGAAGATCTCATTATATATGAGATGCATGTCAGGGGCTTTACCAAGGATGCTTCTTCGGGAACGGGAGACAAGGCGGGTACCTTTGCCGGCATCATGGAAAAACTCCCCTATCTTAAGGAACTGGGCGTCAATGCGCTTGAACTGATGCCTATATTCGAATTCGATGAGACCCTCGATCACAGGGATTTCTACGGAAGAGAGCTCATGGATTACTGGGGCTACAATACCGTGTCCTTCTTTGCACCCAATACCAGTTACACCTCGGCACTTGAGTATAACCGCGAAGGAACGGAACTCAGACAGCTGATAAAGCTGTGTCACGAAAATGACATAGATGTCCTTTTGGATGTTGTTTTCAATCATACTGCCGAGGGCAACGAGAACGGCCCGGCGTTTTCACTCAAGGGAATAGACAACAACATATATTATATGCTCACTACGGACGGGCATTATTTCAATTTCTCGGGATGCGGCAATACGCTTAACTGCAATCATCCGCTTGTCCAGAACCTTATCCTGGACTGCCTGAGATACTGGGTCACGACGTATCACATTGACGGATTCAGATTCGATCTTGCATCGATACTCGGAAGAAATGAAGACGGCTCACCCATGAGCAAGCCGCCCCTTTTGCAGAGTCTCGCATATGATCCCATTCTCGGAAAAGTCAAGCTGATCGCGGAAGCCTGGGATGCCGGCGGATTGTATCAGGTCGGTACGTTTCCTTCTTGGAACAGATGGGCTGAGTGGAACGGAAGATACAGAGACGATCTCAGATCTTTCCTTAAGGGAGATGAAGGAAAGGCGTGCGATGCCGCAAAGAGAATATGCGGATCGCCGGATCTGTACATACCCGAAGTGAGAGGCCACAACGCATCCGTGAACTTTCTGGACTGCCATGACGGATTCACTCTCCATGACATGTACGTCTATAATCAGAAGCACAACGAGGAGAATAACTGGAACAATACCGACGGTGCGGATGATAACAGAAGCTGGAACTGCGGAACGGAGGGTGAGACCAGCGATCCCGAGATAAATGCACTCAGGAGACGAATGGTGCGAAATGCCGCAGCGGTCCTGATGATCAGCCGCGGCACCCCGATGTTCTTCATGGGAGACGAGTTCGGCAACTCGCAGGGCGGCAATAACAATGCATATTGTCAGGATAATTACATTTCCTGGCTCAACTGGAAAGATCTGGATTCAAACAGGGATCTGTTCGACTTTTTCAAGAATCTCATAAGATTCAGGAAGGAACATGACTGCATCCGCAAGAACTGCGGAAATGACGCACTGGGACTTCCCGGAATGTCGGTTCATGACACGCAGGCCTGGAAAAGCGATTTCTGTGATTATTCCCACTATGTCGGAGTGTGCTTTGCGGGTTATCCCGGAAAATATAACCGTAACTATCCTCAGGCGGTATTTCTGGCAGTAAATACATATTGGGAAGATCTGGATGCGACCCTTCCGGCACTTCCGAAGGGAAGCGGATACAGCTGGGTACTGGCAGCCGATACATTTCTGGAAAAACCCTTTGAAACCGAAAGAGAACGATGCTACGGCTCATTCAGGATAAAGGCAAGGAGCGTCAGGATTTATGAGGCTACTCTTTCCATAGAAATGTCCGGTTCCGAACGTTGAAAAACGTCCGCCAAACTAGTAATATATGTTAGTCAATGCACTATAAATCCTAAATCATGAAGGAGACAAAGATATGGCAATTAAATGGATTAACTACGATCAGCTTGATGCATCCGCAAAACTTGCATCCGACGCTCCCGCAGACCTCACCAAGGTCATGACGGCAGAGAGGGTACAGAAGTACTCTGTCAGGATGGCAGCCGGCATGGATTATAATTTCGCTGCCAAGAATGTGGATGATGCCATCCTGAAGGATCTGCAGAAACTTGCCGATGAGGCAGGCCTTGTCGAGAAGTTTGAGGCTCTTTTTAACGGAGAGGTCATCAACACGGGTGAGAAGAGACTTGTGCTTCATCATCTCACAAGGGGACAGCTCGGCAATAAGGTAGAGTGTGACGGAACCGACAAGAGAGCTTTCTATGTAAAACAGCAGGAAAGGATCGCTGAATTTGCAAACAAGGTTCATGCCGGTGAGATAGTAAATGAAAAGGGCGAGAAGTTCACCACCGCAGTGCAGATCGGCATAGGCGGATCTGATCTCGGCCCCAGGGCAATGTACCTTGCGCTTGAGAACTGGGCAAAGGTAAACGGATGCTTCAAGATGGGAGCACAGTTCATCTCAAACGTGGATCCCGATGATGCAGCAGGCGTCCTTGCAAACGTTGATGTGGCTCATTCCATCTTCATCCTCGTGTCCAAGTCCGGAACCACTCTTGAGACACTCACCAATGAAGCATTTGTGAAGGATGCGCTTAAGAAGGCGGGTCTTGATCCTTCCAAACATATGATCGCCGTCACATCCGAAACATCTCCTCTTGCAGGAAACAGCGATTATCTTGATGCATTCTTCATGGATGACTACATCGGCGGAAGATATTCATCAACATCGGCAGTCGGCGGTGCCGTTCTTTCACTTGCATTCGGTCCCGACATATTTGCAAGATTCCTTAACGGAGCAGCTGAAGAGGATAAGCTTGCTACTGCATCCGATATCCTTGAGAATCCCGATCTTCTCGATGCACTCATCGGCGTGTATGAAAGGAACGTCCTTGGCTACGGCTCTACTGCTGTCCTGCCTTATTCACAGGCAATGAGCAGATTCCCGGCTCATCTTCAGCAGCTTGACATGGAGTCAAACGGAAAGAGCGTGAACAGATTCGGAGAGCCTGTCAGTTATGTGACCGGTCCCGTAATTTTCGGTGAGCCCGGAACAAACGGACAGCACTCATTCTATCAGCTCCTTCATCAGGGCACCGACATAATCCCGCTTCAGTTCATCGGATTTAAGGAGAGCCAGCAGGGCGTAGATGTTGACATTCAGGGCAGCACCAGCCAGAAGAAGCTCTGTGCTAATGTCGTTGCTCAGATCATGGCCTTTGCAGGCGGCAAGGCTGATGACAATAAGAATAAGAATTTCGCCGGAAACAGACCTTCCAGCATAATCGTGGGAGAAAAGCTCACCCCCGAAGCTCTCGGAGCACTTCTTGCGCACTTTGAGAATAAGGTCATGTTCCAGGGATTTGTATGGAACCTTAACAGCTTCGATCAGGAGGGAGTACAGCTCGGCAAAGTACTTGCCAAGAAGGTACTTGCTCATGAGACCGACGGTGCTCTTAAGGCATACAGTGATCTCTTCGAGATCTGACAGATCTAAAGATTCCGATAACATCTATTCATTGCAAAAAACAGGCCCTGCCGAAAGGCGGGGCCTGCTCTTGCGTATGAAACATCAGTGTGCATATAAAACATCAGTGTATTATCACATCCATCACGACGGGATTGTGGTCTGTGTTTCTGAAATTCAGATTCACGGTATCTGCCCGGATCACCTCTATGCCGCTTGAGACTATGAATCCGTCTATCACATAGAATTGGAAGTGCTCTTTGTCCGAAGCCGTGTCATAGGGCTGATCCAGTGATCTGCAGCTCGGGGATGAAGGATCCTGAAGGAAAGTAAAACTGCCCGGAAATGCCGATTCATCCAGGATGCCCGGATGCCATTTGTCCTCATATGCGGGATATGCAGAGGCATCTGTGCCCGAGAATGTCTGGTTAAAATCTCCCCCTGCTATGACGTAATTGCCGGCTGCAACCTCATTTTCGAGGAATTCGCAGAGCATTCTTGTCTGAGCTTCCTTGCCTTCTCCGTCATCATACGCTTCGAGGTGCAGATTGACGATCACCAGCTGCGAGCCGGATCCTTCGATGGGGATCCTGTTTACCGATAAGCATCTCTTGAGATTGGCAACTCTTGTGGGCCACTTGAAGGGACAGGGGAGTTGGATCCTTTCGGCTGATGAGATGCCAAAGCGTGATAAAGTCAAAAGTCCGCTTTTTACCTCTCCAATTGGCGGGATCGGATAGGGGACGTAATCAACGTGAAAGTTGTATGCATATGTATGATCGTATTCGGGAAAAAGATTCGAAACGATCGCAGTCTCGTCTATGTGGTAGGATCTGGACGCATCCCGGTCGGCTTCCTGGAGCAGAATGATGTCCGCACCTGTTTCGCTTAAAGTTTCGCAGATCCCGGACAGATTGCTCCGTGCCCGGTCTTTATCCGCTGTGTAGACCATGCTGCCGCCATCCATGAAGAAATCGGCATTATCGCCGAGCACGCCGCAACCGACATTCCATGTCATGATCCGGATCTCTTCGTTCAGCGAAACGGCCGTGCCTGCGCCGGAGGACTCAACGCTCAGAGCTTCTTTTTCGGCAGGTCTGTATTCACGGATCGTCAGCCACAGTATCATGAGCACGAAAGCACCCGCAGATGCCGCGATGATCCATAACAGGACCTTTAATGTGATCTTTAATGGTTTTTTCATCCTGAAACCTCTGTTTTCCTGATTCTGAACATACATTTTACTTCAAAAGAAGAGATATTCCAAGATTTATCGAAAGCCTTTGCAAATGACGCAGGGAAGCCAAAATGTGGTATACTAAATGATGTTGTTCATGGCATTAAAGTGAAAGGAACGAACGGATCCATGACTTTTACGGAAAAAGAATTCATCCCTGTAATGCTCGGAGGGGATATCAATACTTACAGCGTTTCAAGAGCCTTTTATGAAAAATACAACGTAAAATGTTACGTTTTCGGAAAATACGCGACCGGTCCGAGCTACGGAAGCAGGTTCATTGAATATGAAGCCGATCCAAGAATAGAGACCGATGACTATTTTGTTAAGAGGATCAATGATTTTGCCGCATCTCATAAGGATAAGACCATAATACTCATCGGTTGCGGGGATTCATATGTGGCGCTTTGCTCAAAGCATAAGAATGAGCTCGCAGAGAACGTCATCACTCCGTATATCGATTATGAGCTGATGCATTCTCTTCAGATGAAAGAAACTTTCTATGGCCTCTGCGATAAGTGGGGCATCGACTATCCCGGAACTGTCATATATGACCGGAATATGGGCGAAGATTTTGAGATGTCTTTTCCGTATCCTGTCATCATGAAGCCTTCAAACGGCATCCAGTACTGGGAGCATCCCTTTGACACACAGAAAAAAGTATACACGATACATGACCGTGATGAGCTTATCAGCGTGCTGAATGATATTTACTCGGCAGGATATACGGATAAGATGATCATCCAGGACATGATCCCCGGAAATGATGAGTACATGAGAGTGCTGACATCATATTCCGATCATGAAGGAAAAGTCAGGATGATGTGTCTGGGACATGTGCTCCTCGAAGAGCATACCCCCCACGGACTCGGAAACCACGCTCTCATCATCACAGAGCCCAATAAGGAGCTGATGGAGAGAGTAAAGGGGCTGCTTGAGTCAATGCATTATGTCGGATATTCGAACTTCGATATCAAATATGACACGCGTGACGGAAAATTCAAATTCTTTGAGATCAACACAAGACAGGGTCGCAGCAATTATTATGTGACAGGCTCCGGTTTCAATGTTGCCGAGTACATTACCGAGGACTATTTCTACGGAAAGGAGCTTCCTCTTAAGTATGCGGAGGAGGAGCATCTGTGGACGGTGGTTCCGAAGGGCGTTGCTCTTAAGTATGTCAGGGATCCGGAACTTAAAGAGAGGATGATAAAACTCTGGAATTCCGGACAGGTTGTAAATCCGGTATTCCTCAAGGGTGATTCCGAGCCGGGCAGGATGTACAGGATGATCCGGACGTATTTCAGCCATTATGTCAAGTTCAAAAAATACTACAAGCTTTGAGTGAAAAGGATGATCTTATGAAGAAGATATTAGGCGTGATAGGAGGAATGGGTCCGGAGGCAACGGCATACTTCTATGAAGAAGTCATTGCACATACAAAAGCTCTCAGGGATCAGGATCATATCGACATGGTCATTCTGAGTCACGCATCAATGCCGGACAGGACCGAGGCAATCAATACCGGAGAGCACGACGCACTCCTGCAGGCCATGAAGGGCGAGATTGAAAAGCTTGAAAAATGCGGAGCCGGGAATATAGCGATACCCTGTAACACTTCACACTTTTTCATAGACAGGATACAGGCGATGACTGACATTCCTGTCATCAATATGATCGAGGAAACCGCAAGATCCATCGCAGAGGGCGAGATCAGGGTGAAGAAGGTCGGAATACTTGCAACGGATGGTGCTGTCAAGACGGGACTTTATCAGAAGGCGTGTACCAAATACGGCCTTGAATCCGATATCCCCGATCCCGGGTATCAGAAGAAGGTAATGTCCCTGATATATGATGACATCAAGGCAGGAAAGCTCGGTGATGAGGATAAGTTCCATGCGGCTGTATCCAATCTTCAGGACAAGGGCTGTAATGTGATCATTCTTGCATGCACCGAACTCAGCGTATACAAGAAACATCACAAGGTGCCGGTTCATTGCGTTGATGCCCTGGATGTCCTGGTCAGGGAATCCATCATCAGAAGCGGAGCGGAGTACGAGGAATTATGAGCAAGGTCATGAATCTTGAAAAATACAGGGATGCACTGCAGGAAGCGGGACTTCTGGTCAAATGCAATCTTGAAGAAGAATTTGGTGTCAGGATCGAATCAGTCACATATGATTCCAGACAGGTCAGGCAGGGAACGCTTTTTGTGTGCAAAGGTGCCGCTTTTAAATCCGAGTATCTTAAGAGTGCGATAAGTGACGGCGCTGTGGCTTATGTGTCGGAAAGTGAGTATCCGGAAGGAAACGGGATACCTGCCATGATCGTGACCGACATCAGGAAAGCAATGCCTATGCTCGGAGATCTGTTCTACGACTATCCTCAGAACAAGATAAACATAACCGCTTTCGGCGGGACCAAGGGAAAATCAACATCGACCTATTACATGAAATATGTCGTGGATGAATATCTGAAAGGAATGGGCAAGCCGGAAAGCGCGGTGCTCTCCTCGATAGATAATTACGACGGGGTCATAAGAGAAGAATCCCATATTACTACCGCAGAGTCACTGGAACTTCACATGCATCTGGATAATGCCGTATCCAGCGGGATCGATTATCTTGAGATGGAAGTCTCCAGCCAGGCTCTCAAATATGACAGAGTGCTGGGCATGAGATTCGGCGTCGGAGTGTTCATGAACATATCCGAAGATCATATAAGCCCCAATGAACATGCCGATTTCGAAGATTATCTGGCATCCAAGATGAAGATGTTCGCACTTTGTGACACAGCTGTCGTTAATCTTGATTCCGATTGCATAGACAGAGTTCTGGATGAAGCAGGGGCTGCTGGAAGAATCGTGACATTCAGCTGTAAAGACGGATCCGCGGATTATCATGCAACGGATATCAGAAAAGAAGGAGACAGCATTTTCTTCAAGGTCAGGGCGAACGGTGAGGATTCTTTTGAAGAGGATTTTGAACTGACGATGCCGGGACTTTTCAATGTGGAAAATGCCCTCGGAGTCATCGCTGCTGCAAGAGCATACAAGATTCCCGTCAGTGACATAAAAGAAGGACTCCGCAAGGCAAAATCTCCCGGAAGAATGGAACATTTCAAAAGCAGGGACGGCCTGATCAATGCATTTGTCGATTATGCTCATAACAAGCTGAGCTTTGAGGCACTGTATTCATCCGCCAAAAAGGAGTATCCGGGATCAAGGATCGTCGGAATATTCGGATGCCCCGGAGGAAAGGCATATCAGAGAAGGTATGAACTTCCTCAGACTGCAGCAAAGTACGCGGACAAACTTTACATCTGCGCAGAGGATCCCGGTCCTGATCCTGCAGAGGAGATCTCGAAAGAGGTCGCTTCATATGCCAGGGAAGCCGGAATAGAATACGAAGAGATCGAGGACAGAGGCGCGGCCATTCACAAGTCGATAATGGAAGTCAGAAAGCCCACAGTCCTGCTCATAACCGGAAAAGGCGAGGAAACCAGACAAAAATACGGCACCGTATATGCGCCATGCAGATCCGATGCCGATTATGTCAAAGAATATATGAAAGAATATGATGATTCACCTCATCACGCACGTGCTTAGTTCATCAGGTGATCCATCCGAAACATATTGCCAGAAATTCGGTCAGGTCATACATGCCCTTGACCCAGATGATCATAGATCCGAGAAAAAGAGGCCCGAGGGCTTCTTTTTTTTGTTTAACGGTCAGGGAAACTCTTGACATGATGACGGTTATCATCAGACACATGGTGCCGAAAGTGGCCCTGTCGGGATAATGCGGTGACAAAAACATGGCGCCCCATGAAAGAAGTGATGCAAGGAGCAGGAGCTTTTCCGTCTTCTTCAGCTTTATGCCACAGAAGACGGTGCTTATCAGGAGTATAGCGGCGAGAACAGTGACGGTCAGGATCTGGAAACTGAGTGCCGCGGTGCATTCCGTGTAGCATCTCAGGAAGATCGTCCACAGAAAACCTTTCTTGGGAATCTGGGAGTTGCGGACAAAATTTCCGGGTGCAACGATGCACATCACGGAACCCGCAAGGGACAGGATGCTTCCTTCGATCATCCAAAGAGAGATCTTTTTGCCCGCTCTTTTGATCAGTATCATGGTGGCGACTGAGATGATAAAACAGGTGGGGCCCATGTTCTCGTTGCTCCATCCTGCGATGATCGCGAGAGGGATCATCCATATGCATATTCCGGGAAGACTTTTGTGATCCGCGTTTTCTTTTTCGGGAACTTCCCTGAGATAGCAGAATAAAAACAGCATTATGAAGACGGTGATGAACAGGTAATTGGCAGCTCCGGCCTCCCAGAACATGCTCATCTTCCAGTTGGCGTTAAGACCGATGATCATTCCTGCGCAGGCTGAGAGACTTGCCGGAAGATTCTTTGTTTTGCCGGAAGCGACGGATGCCGTCAGCAGCATGGAACCTGAGAGAATGAAGATGAACAGTGTGTTGAGCACATCCGCAGCGCTTTCCCCGCACATGAGTATCAGCTGGAGAAGGCCGTGGGTGATGCTTCTTCCGCCCCAGTTGTTATAATGCCAGACCTGGGCGCTTATTATGTCGGAAAAGGAATCGATTCGTTCGGGGGAATACAGAAGAGTTGAATACCATAAGTCATCCATCATAAACGGGATGCGTAAGTTTACCGCGAAAACCGTGGCGGCTGTCACGAGCAAAAGGATAATTCCTGCCATTGAGATTTTGTCGATTTTTTTATTCATAGATAGAATAATATATCAGTGCTCTGTTTTTAGTCAAACGAACAGTGGACATCCCCCGAAAAATAAGCATTTCTTTTGAATAGTATATGTTATATAATATATTGAGGTGTAGTTTGCAATAAATTATGGAAAATAATGACTTCCGAAAAAAAATACTGTGGCTTGCCATTGCTGCCTGGCTGCTGTGTGTCGGGGCTTTTTGCGTGATAGCATCCGTGATACGTGAAAAGAATGAAAATGCCCGGCGTGCGGCGTATGAACAGCTGGCTCAGGAAGCGAGTACAGAAGGCGCAGGATCCGCAGCCGAAGTTTCGGAAGGAGCGGATGATAGGACGACCGGCGGTCTGTCTCCCGAGGGGCTCATGGAAGCTGCCGCGCAGGGAGAGAACTCGGAGAATGCATCGGAACAGGGGAGTGATGAAATCTCTGATGACGGAGACGCATCGGATATTCCCGAAGCTCCTGTCAGAGAACTTGACTGGGATAAGCTTCATCAGACCAATCCGGATATTTATGCGTGGATATATGTGCCGGGGACATGCGTTGACTATCCTGTCCTGCAGCATCCTTCGAACAATGAGTATTATCTCAATCACAACCTGGACGGATCATACGGCTTTCCGGGCGTGATATATACGGAGAATTACAACAGCAGGGATTTTACCGATCCCAACACGGTGATCTACGGACACAACATGGATAACGACACGATGTTTTCCACGCTGCATAATTTCGCGGATCCTCAGATGGTGGAAGAGCCTCACTATATCTACATATACACTGAGGACGGAAGAGAACTGGTGTATGAGATCTTCGCCGCATATGAATATGTCTCGATCCACCTTTTGCTGAATTTTGATGTGTCGAATGAGTATGTGTTTGCACAGTACATCAGAAATATAGAAAATATGGATTCCACCAGCCCTTATCCGGCCAACATCCGTCATGATATAGAGCCGGATGTGGATGACAGGCTCATTACTCTCTCGACCTGCACTGTTAACCATGATGCTTCAAAGAGATTTCTGGTCGTCGGAGTCCTTTTGAATCCGTGATGAAAACGAATGCTTGAAGATAAGGTTATTACAGAAAAGAAAAAACGCAGTGCCGGCGGAGTAATGGTGCTTACGCTCCTTATGATCGCTTTTATCATTTTCGGGATATTCATCGTCCTGAAAACGATCGGCGGAAGGAGCCTGCATAAACCTGTTGAGGGACTTGAAACATCTCACGTGATAGTTAGTGAAAGTCTTGCCGGGAATGCGGGAATAAGCGGTCTTGCTGACGGACACGTCACAATGGACGGTGTTGAATACATTCCCAATGCTGATCTGATCTGCATCCTTGTGATGGGAATAGACAAAGAGACCGCACTGGAGATCGGCGGACAGAGCTGGACCGCCGAAGAAGGATCAAATAATACCGGCGGTCAGGCCGATGCACTTTTCCTGCTGCTGCTGAACCCTCATGATGAAACCGTTCGGGTTGTGGGAATAAACAGAAATTCAATGGCCGAAGTTGACGTGTGGGATAAGGAAGGGAATTACAAAGGCCTATTTACCCAGCAGATCGCACTGCAGCACGGATACGGCTCCGACCAGGCAGAATGTGCTCAGCATCAGGTCAGAGCAGTCTCGAGAATGTTCTATAACATTCCGATCCATGCATATGCAGCGGTGAGCATGGATTCGATCCCGGAACTTAATGATGCTGTTGGCGGAGTGACCGTGGAGGTGCTCGATGACATCATCTATCCCGAATATGAGATGGATCTTCATCAGGGTGATACTGTCACGCTCATGGGAGAGAAGGCTTACTGGTACGTAAGGCTCAGGAATGAAAATGTATTCAACTCGAACGCACTGAGACTTGAACGACAGAAGCAGTATCTGACCTGCTTTGCCGCAAGAGCAAGAGAATGTGTGAACGGAGATGTAAATGCAGCGGTTGAACTGTTTCAGCTTCTCCAGAAATATATGGTAACTGATCTTAATCTGAGCAGTTACACCTATCTTATATCCGAGACAATGGAGTATGAATTTGACGCTGATTATTTGTACACTGTTCCGGGAGAAACGGTAATGGGCAACGATTTTGAAGAGTATTATGTTGATGACGAAGCACTGCAGAGACTTATCGTTGACCTGTTTTACGAGCCGGTGACAAGCTATTGAAAATGACGACCGTGTCATTATGATATCCCGCAGAAGAATTTCTGCTTGATATATATGAAGAGAATTATTATGAAGGAGGATTCATAAATGAAAAAGAAGATTTTGGCACTTATGTCTGTTGCGGTGATGACGATGATGAGTTCCATAACTGCCCTTGCAGCAGGATCACCCACTCCGGATACCGTACAGGCACCTGTAGCTACACAGACCGCGATCACATATGTGTCCGAGACTGCAGATCCCGACACTTACGTGAACATTACCAAAACATCCGATGGTTATAAGGTTGAAGTGGTATCAAAGACAACCGCTGATGCTGCAAAGGTAGCTGTACAGAACCTCATCCTCAGGGATGTTGCCGCACTCGGAGCATTCCTGGGCGACGCAAACCTTCAGGCAGCAGCTACAACTCAGGGAGCAACCGTTACGGCTGAGATCCTTGCCACAGTTGACATAGACAGGACCACTGCAGTGCCCGACAGCGACGGAATGTACACGATCGTTGTAAGCAATCCCTATGTAAAGGCCGGCGACAATCTTGTCATCCTTCACTATAACGGAACTACCTGGGAACTCATCAGGGGAATCTGCCTGACCGACGGAGTCATCACTTTCAGAATGGCTAACTTCTCACCCATCTCCATTGTCAGAGTATCCGGTTCTTCACCTGCGCAGTCACCCAGAACCGGTGCTTCATCATCCGTTCTCTGGATACTGGCACTCGCATCCCTGACCGGTGCAGCATTTGCTTTCAGAAAATTCCGCAGGGCATGACAAATCTTTTGTTCGTTACTACAATCAGTGGTTTTCTTCCGCAGTTCGAGATGAGCGATGTCGAACTGGCGGAAGAACTCGGCTGCAATATTCATTATGCATCCGATTTTGAAAATTCCATTTATCCGTTCGATCAGGATGCTCTTATAAAAAAAGGAATAAAGCTTCACAGGATAAGCGTGAAGAAAAATCCGGCAAGGTTTTTCGATAACTTTCGGGCATTTGTTTCGTTAAGACGCATCATTGACAGAGAAGAGATAGACATGATCCATTGCCATAACCCGATGGGCGGCGTGGTGGCAAGGGCTGCTGCAAGATTCAGCAAGAGGCATCCGTATGTGATATATACGGCACACGGATTTCATTTCTACGACGGTGCTCCGCTGAAAAACTGGCTGCTGTATTATCCTGCGGAGAAATTTCTCGCAAGGTGGACCGACAGGATAATAACAATAAATCGTGAAGATTATCTCAGAGCCGTGAAATTCCACGTCAGGAAAAAATGGAATGTTTCCCAGATCCACGGAGTGGGCGTTGATCCCGACAGATTCCGCCCCAGACCTGAGATCAGGGAGTCCAAGAGAAAAGAAATAGAGGTTCCGGCTGATGCGTTTCATATCGTCACCGCCGCCGAACTTAATGACAACAAGAATCAGAAAGTGATCATAGAAGCGATCGCTGCGATCAAGTCTGACAGGATATATTACAGCATCTGCGGAAAAGGTCCGAATGAAGAAAAGCTGAAGGAGCTGATCGGAAAATACGATCTTTCGGACAGGGTAAGACTTCTCGGATACAGGACCGACATGGAGGAGATCCTTCAGACAGCCGATGTGTTCGCTTTTCCTTCCAAGAGGGAGGGATTTGGCGTTGCGGCAGTGGAGGCTCTATTGTCCGGAGTTCCTCTGATCGCATCGGATACCAGAGGCATCAGGGAGTATGCGGTCGATGGCGGTAATTCCATAATATGCCGCTCCGGGAGTGCCATAGAATATGCCGAGGCGATAAACCGTTTTGCCGAGGATAAGGAAATGCTGGAGCGTTACTCTGCCTTGTGCAGGGATTCAGCTCTGAAGTTCACAACTGATGAGATCAGAAAAAGCATGCGTCCGATATATGAGGACGCGATCATGAGGGTGGGGAAATAATAAAGTGAGTGATCCGTTGATCTCCGTTATCATGGGGGTGCACAACCAATGGGATACAGAGGCTCTCGAAAGAGCCGTGAATTCGGTCCTTGCGCAGACATGCGGGGATTTTGAATTCATCATCTGGAATGACGGTTCTGATGCCGGGGCATTGGAACTTCTTAATAAGCTCCCCTCCATGGACCCGAGGATCAGACTTGCCGGATGCGATGAAAACAGAGGACTTGCTTTTTCCCTGAATGAGTGCATCAAGATGGCAAGGGGCAGATACATTGCCAGGATGGATGCTGACGATGAGAGCCTTCCCGACAGATTTGAAAAACAGGTCGGATTTCTGGAATCAAACAAAGAATATTCATGGTGCGGTTCTGCGGCCGAGCTGTTTGATGAGGACGGCACCTGGGGATACAGGCAGATGCCCGAAATCCCCGAAAAAAGAGATTATTATAAATATTCGCCCTTCATTCACCCTTCCGTGATGTTCCGGGGCGAGATCTTTAATGAGGAAAACGGATATCTCGAATCCGAAGAAACACTTCGGTGTGAGGATTACGAGATGTTCATGAACTTATCTGATAAAGGTCTGAAAGGATACAATCTTCAGGATGCTCTTTTCAGATATCGCGAAACAAAAAAGTCCTATCACAAAAGAACAATAAGATACAGAGTGTGCGAGGCAAGGATCAGATACCAGGGTTTTAAGAAGATGGGCATGCTGTTTCCTCTCGGGTGGCTGTATGTGATCAGACCCATTGCAGCGTGCGCGGTGCCTCCTTCCCTGATCGGGCTGGTTAAACGAACCGAAGGAAGAATGGCAAAAGAGATCAGGGAGAATGCATATACGCCGGATCATGAACTTCGAAGAACGTTTGAACAGATACCGGAATATTGTGAACAGGGTTCCGTTATTCAGGGAAAACTTAAGTCCATATCCTGAGGGACCTGATCAGTCACTTGATGTGGCCGGAGCAGATATTGCTGTTTTTGGACATGTATTTGCACCGGTCATTTTTTCATATGTCCTGTATGTGTTGAATGATGCACATGAACGGGGCATCGGGAAGCTTGTATTTCTCGCAAGAGACGGATATCTGTTCTATAAGGCTGCACTTCTGCTTGCTCCGGTGATCGCACCGGATATCAAACTGACATATATGTCGGTTTCGAGATTCAGCCTGAGGAGTGCCGAATATTTCATATCCGGGGAAAAGTGCATGGATACTATCTGCACCGGCGGACTTGGCATGACATTTCGCAAGATGATGAAGCGTGCCAGTCTTGAAGATGAGGAGACGGATTACATCGCTTCAAAGACGGAGATGTCAGGCCGTATCGATGATGTGCTGGATTATCGTAAGATATGCGATCTGAAAGAAAGGCTGAGAAACGTTCCGGAATTCTTTGAGATTGTAAAAAAACATGCATCAGGTAAATGGCAGATCCTTCAGGATTACCTTGCGCAGGAAGGAATGAAAGAAGGATTCGGCAGAGGGATCGCCATAGTTGACAGCGGATGGATAGGAACGGTTCAGAAAAGCCTGGACAGGCTTATTACATGGCCTAAGGATACCGGGTCTGAACTTGAGGGATATTATTTCGGCCTGTACAGTCTTCCCGCGGGAACGGACAGCAGCAGATATCACAGTTATTACATATCTCCTGATCTGTCAATTAAGAACATCCGGAGAAGATCACGGTTTTCAATATGTCTTTTCGAAGCAGTGTGTTCTGCGCCTGAAGGACTTACAACCGGTTATATTCACGATGGCAGCGGAAAGATAATTCCCGTCACCTCGGAAGAAGGAAATCCCAATAAGGATGCGATCGTGAGATATGAGGAAATACTCCTGAAAGATGCAGGGAGACTGGCTGAGGGGACATCTTTAACGGAAAGCAGTGCGTGCCTTTCAAAGTTGGAGAGGATGTGCGAGGATCTGTTATCTCTATGCATGAGTGAGCCGTCCTGTGAGGAGGCGTCTTGCTTTGGAAAGATGAAGTTCTGTGACGACGTCCTTGAAAATGACATGAAGGACCTTGCCGAAAAGTGGGACGAATCGGATCTGTCCGCCAATCGGCTGATGAATAAGCTTCGCATCAAATGCGGAATGAAAAATGGCTCGCTCCCTGAAAGCGGATGGCCTGAAGGTTCGATAGTAAATGCCTGCAAGGGAGAAGCGTCAAAAGCCGGAAGGTACTTAAGGTCCGAGAGAAGATCCAAAATATTGACTGAAGTCAGAAAGTCAGGTGTAAAGCGTGGAAGATAAAAAGAAAAGCGGAATAGCGCAATATGCGTTTGTAATAAGCGAACTGACTTCCAGGGAGATCAAAAGAAAATATGCAAGAAGTTCACTCGGCATTATCTGGAGCGTTCTCAATCCTCTTCTGATGATGGTGGTGATGTCACTCATATTCTCTAAAATGTTCAGCAGAAATATTGAGAATTTCCCCATCTATTATCTTACCGGACAGATCATCTGGACTCTTTTCGATACTGCATCCAATTCGGCCATGACGGCACTGGTGGATAATAAAACTCTTCTGATCAAGGCAAAGCTTCCCAAGCACACTTTCATTTTGTCGAGAGTATATACGGCTCTTGTGAATTTCGGATACACCTGCATACCTTATATCCTGATGCTCATGATATTCCGGGTACATCCTTCAGTGACAATGCTTCTGTTTCCTGTCGGAGTGCTCTTTGCTCTGATCATTTCGATAGGATTCAGTTATCTGCTTGCAACTGAATATGTGTTTTTTGCAGACATCAAATACCTGTACAGCGTCGTGCTGCGTGTGCTGATGTATATGTCTGCAGTATTTTATCCTGTCACAAGCCTGTCCGATAATATGCAGAAGGTCGTAAATCTGAACCCCATCTATCTGCTGATCCACTTTGCCAGAGAATGCGTGATGTACGGAAGAGTGCCTGAAGCCTGGGTCTGGCTAAGGCTCGGGATATGGAGCGTCATCAGCATGGGAATCGGACTTGCTGTTTTTAAGGTTAAAGAAAACAAGATCATGCAGACGCTATGATCATTTTGTTTTATGAATGACAGTTTATGTGTGTTGCGTTAACGAGTGATGAAAATGCGGATTAGAATTCGGAGGATGATGCCGGCCCTTCTGGCGATGATCCTCATGATCCTAAAACCGAATATCCACGTCCTTGCCGCAGAGGCAGTTATCTACTGCGGTTCTGCTTCCTATGAGATAGAGACGGGAAGTGACTTTAACGTAGGCATTTTTATCAGATGCGATGAAGGAGTCGGAGCCCACTGTGTCATGATCGGATATGATCCGAACATTCTCGAGTACAAAGGCGGAGGTTCCTTTGCCGATACCGAAAGCGGCCTGATCTATCTCGTGGATGAAGTCGGGAACGGACTTAATAAACAGAAGTATATGCTTGTGTTCGAGCCCAGAATGGAGGGCGTAACGGGAATATGTCTTTCACCGCAGTATGTATTCACTTATCCGCATCCCGAAACTGTTCTAGAAGATGGAACGATCATTCCGGAGGCCCCTGCCGAGGAGTGTGTATTTGCCGAAGATGACATTGCACCTGTAACCATCACAAAGCCTGTGGAGACCGTGCAGGATCAGACTGATGCGGATGGCGGTCATGACGCAGACACTCAGCAGGATGCAGACAGCGGACAGGATGAAAATGAAGCTGATGATCGGCAGGAGCATGAAGATGCGGATGGCCGGACGGATGATCAGGCGGATGATGAGCAGAGCATTGAAGAGCCCGGGACGGAAGAAAATCAAACAGCTGTTACCGGCCCGGACGATCAGGATCTCTCAGATGCCGGGGACGCGGATGTGAAGCCTGATGAAACTGATGCGGAGGTTTCAGATGGTGGAGACAGCATGCCCGTGGATGCCGATACGCAGTCACAGGATGGGCCCGATGAAACACCGGACTCTGAGCCATGGCTTTATCATCATACCGAAGTATGGGTCTATATCCTTGTCATTGCATTTCTTCTTTTGATGATCGGATTCTGTCAGTCCAGATATGAACTGAAGGTCAAGAGAAGAAGACGCGAACTGTATGAGAAGTATTTTGGAGGAGAATTCGAAGAAAACGGAATCTGGTTCGAAAAGGAGGAGGAGAAGGAAGATTATTCCGATGAGTTCACCGACAGTGATGAACCGGAAAGTAATACTGTGCATGCGCAGACTGAGTCGGGGGCTGAAAATGCACAGAATGAAGAACCTGAATCCGGCGCAGCAGAGATTGCCGGTGAAAACAATGCACTTGAGAATGTATCACATAATGCAGGTGACGAATCTGAATCCGGTGAAGAAGAGTATGTGTTCCCCGGTGAATTTCTGACTATTGAAAGAGATAAGGTTATATCAATAGAAGATGTCACAATGGAATTCCATCTTGCGGCATATAACCCTTCGGGACTTAAGGATTACATTATCCAGATGCTCAAGAGAAATATCTCTTACAGAAGGCTGTTTGCACTGTATCATGTAAGCTTCGATGTATATAAGGGAGAGATAGTAGGCATCATAGGAACAAACGGATCAGGAAAGAGTACCCTGCTTAAGATCGTGTCGGGTGCACTCAAACCCACATCAGGAAAAGTTGAAGTCGACAGAAAGAAAGTTCAGCTCCTTACGCTCGGAACCGGATTCGATATGGAACTGACAGCAAGGGAAAACGTGTACCTGAACGGCTCTATCATAGGATATTCCAAATCATTCCTTGATGAACATTATAACGAAATAGTCGAGTTTGCCGAGCTTCAGGATTTCATGGAGGAGAAGGTCAAGAACTTCTCGTCCGGAATGGTGTCAAGGCTCGGCTTTGCCATAGCCACAGCAGGAGATGCTGCCGAGATACTGATACTGGACGAAGTCCTAAGCGTCGGAGATGAATTCTTCCGCAAGAAGAGTCTTGCCAGGATCAAGGAAATGATCCACAGCGGAAGAACTGTACTTATCGTGAGCCATGGCATGGGAACCATCCTAGATAACTGTACCAAGTGCGTATGGATAGAAAAGGGAATCCTCCGCATGGTCGGTGATCCCAAGGAGGTATGCGAAGCATACAGGAAGATGGAAACCGAGGGCGCCGAGACAGCGTAAATACCGGAAAGACAAACGTTCCTTGATAATTTCATACTTTACATCGGAATTGCATGGGAATTTGACACTTGAGTACAATCTGTTTCGAGCTGTATCAAAGGATATCATTTATGAAAACGTGGAAATGTGAAGATTTATGCGATATATAGGAGTGTAATGAGTGTAGCATAAGCTTATCATGAAAATGACGACAATCTGGATAAATTATTGACAGGATAAAGAGATTGTTTCAATAAATAGTATTGAATTTTGTTGTAAAGTATGGAATATCTTTTGCTGAGAACGCTTTAGTGTTTTTCAAAGGATACATTTTATGATGAGAAAAAATACTAAAAGAATACTTCTTGTTTCTCATGAGATGACATATACCGGTGCTCCTAGAAGCTTGCTGTATATGGCTGAAGTTTTAAGAAAAGAATCGTTTTATGTCGAGGTGTGGTCGATTAAAGATGGTCCGTTTTTGAAAGAGTACAAGAAAAAAAGGATTCATGCTGAAATAATAGATAGGAATATTGAAGAACAACGTAATAGAATTGCATCTTTTGATCTAATAATTCTAAATACGATCTATACAGTGCATTTTGTTGATTATTTCAACGCTATCACAAGGACTATTTTGTTCATTAGAGAGGGTATGTGCCTCCCTCAAATGCTTTCTAATATGTCAGTAAGCGAATCGCAATTAAGAAGAATAAATGAAATATATGTTGTGAGTGAGTATGCAAAAAGTGTATTGGAAGATATTTACCAATTGTCAGAAGTCAAGGTTTTGCATAATTATGTGAAAAATGCTCATTGGTTAGTTCCGAATTTTGCAAAGAAAAATGAAATCAATTTTATGGTTTCAGGAACTGTTGAAAAACGAAAAGGTCTGGATATAGCAATAGAAGCTTTTAATCTTATGCCTGACAATCTTAAAAATTGTGCATATTTGCATGTGGTTGGCAATATACCAGAGTGGGCAGATGATTATTGGAGCTCTTTATCACTAAAATGGAATAATAGAATAATTTATCATGGATATATTAATAATGATAAAGAGTTGTATTCACTATACAAAAAAATGAATGTATTTCTGATTCCATCAAGAGATGAACCATGCTCTCTTGTTGCTTTGGAAGGAGCAATGCTTGGAAAAGCATTGATTATGTCGGAAAATGTTGGAGCAAAATACTTGGATGAAAAAAAATATGGTGTATATCCAACGTATGATGTTGAAACTCTGTGTAGAAAAATGTGTAGTTATACTAGCAGGAAAACACTATTGATTCAAGGATTAAAAATGCGATATAAATACCTAATTACTTCAAGTGAGTTCGCGTATAGAAGACGGATTAAAGAACTATTTACAATGGTATGAAGTGTTAGGATCAGGGGTGGAAAAATGTTAGAAATGAAAACTAAAAATATTATTTCAGGCACACAAAACAGAGCGCATATTAATGAGTTGATCAATTTTGAAGATAACAATATCTCTATAAAAGTCTCGATTATAATACCTGTTTATAATGTGGCGCACTATTTAAGAGAATGCTTAAACAGTGCGATTAATCAAACACTAAAGGAGATAGAAATTATTTGCGTGAATGATGGGTCAACAGATGACTCTTTGAGTATATTAAAAGAATATGCTAGATCGGATAAACGAGTAAAGATTATAGATAAGGAAAATAGCGGTTATGGACATACTATGAATTTAGGGATGGATATGGCTGCTGGAAAATATATAGGTATTATTGAGAGTGATGATTTTGTAGATGAAAGGATGTATGAACGGTTATATGAACTGGCTGAATATAATGATGTTGATTGGGTCAAGGCGGATTTCAACAGATTTATAATTAAGGATGGTCACTGCGTTAAACGACTGGAACGCGTTGGAAAAAGTGATAAGTACTATAATAGGATTATATCTCCGCAAGAAGAAACTTATGCATATAGGTTTCAGATGAATACTTGGTCCGGGATATATAGATGCGATTTCTTGAGAAATAACAACATTAGACATAATGAAACACCAGGTGCATCTTTCCAGGACAATGGTTTTTGGTTTCAGACTATGATATATGCTCATAGAGTATATATATCAGATTATCAGTGCTATATGAATAGGAGGGATAATCCTAATTCATCTGTTTATAACAGAGGGAAAATGACCGCTATTTTTGATGAGTATAAATATATAGAAAAAATATTAAAATCAAACAATCTTTGGGATGAGTATTCCAATTTGTTCAACCTAAAAAAACTGCACAATTATTTGTTCCATTATAATAGGATTTCAGATGAAGATAAGACTGAATTCATAGAAATGGCATCCAAGGAGTTTTCGGAAAGCATAAGAACCGGTGAGGTGACCTTTTCGGATTTCAAGCGTAACGAAGAGGAAAAATACAAATGGATTGCAACCACCCCGAAGGACTTTTGTAAGTTCAACGATCCAAATGCAATTGTGCTGACTGTGGTCGTTGCGATATATAAAAAAATCTCTGATGATAATCTTCTTTTGTCGCAACTGTCTGTGATTGATAACAGAGAAAGCATAGAAGTTATACTATTAAATTTTTGCAATGATAGAATTGAAAGTGGATATTTCCCGTATTTAAATACACAAGTATTCGATTGTGTCAGTGAACCATTGTATATTTCGCTTAATAACGCCATTAACAATGCTAATGGTAAATATGTGTTGTTTTTGAGAGAGGGAGATTTTGCATTACATAAGAATTTTGATTTTCTGATTTCAGAATTAAAGGACAAATCTCCGGATATATGTATTTTTAAAGCCAAAAAATATACGGGTAATAGTGAAAATCGGAGATTGTATAAGGAAGGGTTTGTGGAAAAAAACATGCCTGGAACCGGGCTTTTTTCTCCTGCCGATATGCGCGGTAGAATTTTTTGTACTTTTTCCAATATTTTACAGAATAAGGTTATCCGAAAACATTTGCTCCTTTTTAATGAATTGACTTTTGATAAAAGAGACGAAGTTGGATTTGGTTTATGCAATAAAGCATTAATATGCTCGGAAAAAATTCTTCCAATCAAGAGAGAGATTATTTGTTTTGAAGAAATAAATGATGAAGGTTCAATTGATTACATATATAGTCTAAAAGAAATTAAAAAGATTATCGATAATGTAGATGGCCTAAATATCTTTTTTAAAAGCTGGTGCAACCTCGCTGTTCATATATGCTCTATAAAATATCTTGATGAATATGATATGCCAAATTTTATAGATAGTTATTTTGCTGTGAAAAGATTCATTGATGAATCACAACTTGAATCCGTTGATCCCAGGTGGATTTGGGCTGATTACACCTCGGATTATGTTAAGTGCAGGCGAGTTGCTAGAAACAGTTTGGAGGCTGAGTTATCCGCAATTATTAATGATAAGAATAGTGAGAATAATCGACTAAAAAAATTGATAGAAAAAAAAGAATCCGAAATAAGTGTTGTGAAAAGACACGTTGAAGCAGACCGCCATAATGAAATAATCAGTCTGAATAATGATATAGCAAGATTGCAATATGAACTTCTTGCAACTCGTACATCCTTATCGTGCAGAATAGGACTTGCAATTACATGGCTTCCGAGAAGTATTCGTCAGATATATAGAAACATCTCCATAAATAGAGAGCCTATACATATTGTGTATGTGACGGATGATAATTACGTGATGCCTACATCAGTCTCTATTACTTCTATCAAACAGAATAAGCACATTGAAAACAAGTGTATAGTCCATGTGATATCAAATCATTTGAGCAAAAAATCGATAGATAAATTAAAGAGCTTAGAAGATGAACAATTCAAAATAGATATTATATATGCACATATAGACGAACAGTTTATAAACGTACAAAAAAAAGATGGAGATAGGCATGTTACATCAACTGCTACATTGAAATTTCAAATCCCGCAATTATTGGCTGAGATTGAAAAAGTCATATATATTGATGGTGATACTTTAATTCTTAAAGATTTGTCTCCACTTTACAGCATTGATTTGAAGAATAATTATGTGGCTGCAGTAAAAGATATTATATCTATTAGAGGAAATCATTTAAAATCGATTGATTTTAAAGGTAAAGATTACTTTAATTCTGGAATGCTCTTGATGAATTTAAGGGAAATGAGGAAAGACAGAGTGGTCGATAAACTCATAGAATATAGGATGCATGGCAAAAACCACTTTGTGGATCAAGATGCCTTAAATCAAGTTTTTATTTATAGAACCCTGTTTATCTCTCCTATGTATAATTTTTTGAACAAGTTTTACGACTGGATGTCACCTCGTGATCTGACTGAGTTTTATGAAGAGAATATGCCTCAATCGTTAAATGAAGCTATACAAAAAGCAACGATTATTCATTTTGGATCACATGAAAAACCATGGTTATATAATTTGCCAGAATGTACGGAATTGTTTCTCAAGTATTATAGTGTTTCTCCGTTTAGTGAGGAGAGGCTATCTATTAAGGACAGTAAAAAAATCGTAAGATAGTTTATCCTCTAGTGCGATATGTATTTATATGGTGAAAGTAATGTTGAAAATTGATTCTGTCCCCCCGAAAAAGTGTAATGGATGTGCCTCTTGTTATTGTTCTTGCCCCAAAGGCGCAATCTCGATGCGGACTGATAATGAAGGGTTTGATATTCCAGTAATTGACTATTCTTTATGTGATGATTGCGGAAGGTGTTTTAGCTCTTGCCCTGAGGTAAATCCTTTTGAAAGAAAAGAAAGATATAATAAAAGGGGAGAATGCTTCGCAGTTATGGCTGAGGATTATGTTAGAAGAGTATCATCTTCTGGCGGTGCCTTTTCAATTATATCCAATTGGTTTTTTGAAAAGAATGGCATTGTTTATGGCGCGGCATTTGATGAGAACTACTTAGCGGTTCATCATATAAGAATAACTGATTCGAACGAAATGTATATGCTTAGGGGTTCAAAGTATATACAAAGTGATAACGGGGATATATATAAACATGTAAAAAAGGATTTAGATGACAATAAATATGTTTTATATACGGGAGTTCCCTGCCAGATCATGGGATTGTATTTTTTTCTGGGTAGGGATTATCCAAATCTCTATACTGCTGATTTGATATGCCATGGCGCAAATTCCAAAAAATCATATTCCAAATATCTGGAACATATTTGCGATGGCAGAAGTATTAGTAAGGTTGAATTTAGAAATAAGGAAAGATATGGTTGGAAAGCCAATGTACATATAGAGTTTGTTGATGGGACGGAATATTGGGAAGACCCGGACAAATCAAAATCTCCATTTTATCTTGCTTTTTTGAAAGGTATATCAATAAGAAGATCGTGCTATGAATGTGCATATACTCAAATTGAGAGATGCGGCGATTTTACAATCGGAGATTTTTGGAAAATCGGAAAACTGAATAAGGAATTAAGTGATAAAAAAGGAACTTCTCTTGTGCTGGTCAATAACAAGAAGGCTATGGACATAATGCCTGACTTGAAGATGTCAGCCAAAAAATGGGAGAAGATATATTCTGATTATTACTTTTATAATCACTATAACGGATGCCTAATTAGACCGACCAAAGAACATCCAGGCAGAGCCGCTTTTTGGGGAGATTTGGAAAAGACGAGCTATGATGCTGCATTATCTAATGCGTTAAAAGCACCTGTTAGATACGATGTGGGATTATATGGTATAGATTTTAAAGATAATGGATCTGTGATGGCTGCATATTCGCTGGCACGTTGCTTGGAAAAGAGACGAATGCGAACAATTATATTGCTGAGCGAAGAAGGATACTATGAGGAATCAAGTAATCTATTCATTAGGGATTATTTAACATTCAGCAGAAGGCGAAAAGTGGAGGAATTGCATGAAGTAAACAAATTCTGTAACAATATAATTACAACTGACAAAAATACATATTATGAGAAAATGACTTTTGTTGATGGGGGTAAAGGGGTGGCATTATATGACGATGAATGGTGCCCTGCAATCCTGTTATGTGATTTGAAGGAATGGGAATCACTTGTTGACCATTCCAAAATGGTTGGAAATGAGGAAATAAAAACAAGTATTATATCAGAGAAGCGATATTATAATGATGCTTTATCACTTGTTAATGCTACATCCTGTTCGGACGGTGTGGTGGTGAATTCGTTATGTGGTTTTTTGATTGCTTTGATTTTTAAGACTAGCAAAATTATAGCATGTCTTAAGCATGATGAAAAAATAAGAGCAGAAAAAGTAATCAAACGATTATCTATAAAGAATATTGTTTTTGGCAGTGACTTTGATGAAATCGACTTGGCTAATGCCGCTGAAGTGGATTATTCATATATGGATACAGAACTTAAAAAGTGGCGAGAGGAATCTATCCGCAAATTATTAGTTGCATTAAGGTCGCGAAATATAAAAAGGATTACGCCTTATGACGTTGGAATAGTGGGTTATTGGTGGTCGGAAAATTATGGATCTGTGGCAACATATTATGCTGTGTATAAAACCATTAAGAAGCTAGGATATATTCCGGTTTTGCTTGATAATAGAGATAAAAAAGCTCAGAAATCGTTTGCCCGTTCATTTATGAATTATTACTGTCATGTAATTTCTCGTGAAAATCATATGGAATATAATGCTTTGTGCCATGCGTTCTTGATTGGGTCGGACCAGGTGTGGAGCCCTGGCAGTATTGCAGCCTATGACAAATTCTTTTTCTTGGATTTTGTTGTGGATAAGAATAGATTGGCATTTGCCAGCTCGTTTGGAGAAAACATAAATATTTGCAAAGAACAAAAACTTGAGGTAAAAAAACTATTAAATAAATTTGATGCTGTTTCTGTCAGAGAAAAAAGCGCTAGAGATATTCTGAACGAAGAATTTGAAATCCGTTCACAGTGGATTGCGGATCCTGTATTTACACTTGATAGAAGTGAGTGGGAACTGCTGAGCAATAATTCTATGATTTCAGTCAAGGATGTGCTTGGAAACAATAAAAAATACATTTTTTCATATATATTAGATCCTACTCCGGAAAAGAGAAGCATAATACAATATATATCGGAAATAAAGCATATGCCGGTGATAAATATAGTACATGCGAAAGAATCGGATAGAAAAGCAAATATTCAGAAATTAAACCTACCATACTCTCTTGAAGATGTAAACGAAGAGGAATGGCTGTATTTTTTAAATAGGAGTGAATATATTATAACAGATTCATATCACGGGACTTGCTTTTCAATAATATTTAATAAGCAATTTTTGAATTGTACAACTAAAAGCTGGGGATGGACAAGATATGATTCATTAATAAATCTATTTGGCATTGAGGATTGTTTTGCTGAAAGCATCGATGATTTGATTGAAAACGACACTCTGTTAAATTCTTCGATTGATTATTCACTTGTAGATGAAACAATTAAATTACAAAGAGCCCTTTCTGTTAGCTGGCTGAAGCAAGAATTACAAAAGTGTTGAGTATAGCAGTGTGGAGTGTGTATATATGAATGATAACTATAATCTAGAATATAAAATTTTGAAGATTGAGTCGATGCTCACAGATTTATATGAAAACGGATTGTTAGAAAAAAAGAAATGTATTGTGTGTGGTTGTGAAGTCAATGTTTTTGAACCTTATTTACATGATAAAAGATCATTAAGACCAGACGCACAATGCCCGTATTGTAAATCTATGGAACGTCATAGGACATATTGGAGAATTATTTCAGAATGGATTAATCGTAATGCAGAGAATCCAAACACTAAAATTTTACACTTTGCACCTGAAAAAGGAATTAGTGATAATCTAAAAAAATGCCCCAATATAGATTATTATCCTGTGGATTATAACTCGGATTATAAATATGGGATACGAGAAAAAGTGGATATTATGGATATCCCATATTCCAATAAGGAATTTGATTATATAATTTGTAACCATGTTCTTGAACATGTTGTTGATGATAATCTAGCAATAAGTGAATTGTATAGAGTTCTGAAACCAGGTGGTGAGGCTTTGATTAATGTTCCAATCACAAAATCTATTTTTGAAACGATTGAAAAAGAAGAATATAACACACCAGAATTGCGATCAAAATATTATGGTCAAAGAGATCATTTAAGACGATATGGCATGGATTTTAAGAACCGACTTAAAATGGCGGGATTTTTAGTAAAAGATTATTATCCAAATCATGAGATGTCAGAGAAGGATATAAGAAAATTTGGAGTAAAAAAAGATGAATTAGTATTTTTGTGTTCAAAGTAGATGCTATGAATTGTCATCACCTCTCCTTATCGATATCACTTCTCATGAACAGATTTCCTTTGACATCTTCTTTAATCGGAGCAAGGCGGTTTTTGCCTATCAGGTAGGAGGTACTCTGCCTGGAGCACTTCTATGTTGACTCCGTGTCTGTCTCAGTTGAGGATTATATAATCGACGGCCAGCATTTGATGTATACTTATGCCAAAGCCCTGCCGGATGCAGAAATCATATATGCTTTCTTTTTTGGAGGCCAGTCTGTAATGATCATCCAACGCTATCTTGGATTTGCTGCGAACCTTGAAATCTGTCGATGAACACCGACAGGTAGAATACTGTTTTCCGGAGATTTCGGTAATAAGCATTTGTATCCCTCACTGTTTGACGCACGTCAAACAAATACTGATACAACGGTGAGTGGTGGATCTATTGAGATTGTTTGTGACGAAAGGCTGACCCGATGGCCGAAGCATACATAAATGAGAGTGTTCCTGTATAGCCGGCTGGTCAACGCCAGACCCGGAATTGCATACAGATATCACAGATTCCACGACGGAAGCAGCGGTATTAAAAAGTTTTTATCGTGGTTCTATTTGCTGTGGCTGAACTTTGCATACTATGTTCTCTTTTGCAGGTTTCTTGGGAAAAAGCCTGCATCCGAATTCTATGAATACAGAAATGTTCCGTGTGATGAGAGCGAATCCGCACTGGGGATGAAAGACGGCATGATAAGTGCGGAGGATCTTGTACGGAAACTCTCACAGTATGACGTGATATCCTTTGATGTCTTCGATACTCTTATCTTCAGGCCGTTCTCGGATCCGACGGATCTTTTTTACATTGTCGGCGAAAAACTCGGATTCATGGATTTTAAGAATGCCCGTGTCAGTGCGGAAAACAGTGCGCGTGAGAAAGGATATGAGGAACGCCATCATTATGAAGTGACGCTGGAGGAGATCTGGAGGGAGTTGTCATCAGCGACCGGGTTGGACTTCGAAGAAGGAATGAATGCGGAGATCCGGACGGAACTGGATCTGTGTTATGCCAATCCTTATATGCTGAATGTCTGGAAGGAGCTTTCATCCCTTGGAAAGAAGCTGATCATCACTTCTGACATGTATCTTCCCGAAAAGGTTATTGAGGAAATCCTCGGAAAGAATGGATTTGAAGGCTATGAGAAGCTCTATGTTTCCTGCGAATATGGCAGGAACAAATATGAAGGCAGGCTGTATGAGTCTGTTAAAGATGACTTCAAGGGATTTTCACTGATACATGTAGGTGATAATCCGCGAAGTGATGTGAAAAGTGCGAAGAAAGCAGGACTGGATATATGGCAGTATCCTTATGTGGGAAGATACTGCAGCCTGTACAGGCCGCATGATATGTCCGCCATTGTCGGAAGCGCATACAGGGGCGTGACGGATAATCACATATATAACGGCCTGCGTACATATTCAAGAGATTATGAATACGGCTTTATCTACGGCGGATTGTTTGTGTTAGGTTACTGCAGGTTCATTCATGACACTTATGTCACAAAAGAACTGGATAAGATCCTGTTCCTGTCAAGGGACGGCGATGTGCTTAAAAAGGCATATGACGGTCTGTACCCCGGGGATAATACGGAATACGCCCTCTGGTCCAGAAAAGCTGCCGTGAAGCTGATGGCAGGACATGACAAGAGAGATTATTTCAGGCGTTTCATAGATCATAAGTCCGGAAAGGAACTCACTATTTCCGAACTCCTTGATTCGATGGAGCTTTCATTTCTTTTGAAGGATATTTCCGGCCTTAAGCCGGACGATAAACTTGATACGGATAATGCCAAAGTACTGAAGAAATTCCTGAATTCGGTCTGGGATAAGGTTATCCGGGCGTATGAGGAACAGGATTCAACTGCACGCAAATACTATGCCGAAATGCTGAAGGGCTGCGGGAAAGCGGCTGTGGTGGACATAGGATGGGCAGGAAGCGGAGCATTATCTCTTTCATATCTTGCACAGAAGGCATGGAACATCCCCTGCGAGATCCTTGGGATCGTAGCCGGAACCAATACTGTTCATAATGCTGAACCGGATGCATCCGAAAGTTTCCTTCAGAGCGGAAAACTCGTTTCGTATTTGTATTCCCAGTCGCATAACAGGGACCTGTTGAAAAAGCATGACCCGAACAAGGATTACAACCTCTTCTGGGAGATGCTGCTGGCTTCGCCCGAACCATGCTTCATTGGTTTTTATCCTGACGGTCCGCATTTTGGGAAGGCTGACATAGGCCCCGAAAAGGCGCTCGAGATCCAAAAAGGAGTTCTTGACTTTGTGTCAGAATACTCACATTTATTCAGTGAATATCAGTATATGACGGCTATCGGAGGCCGTGATGCATATGCTCCGGTGATTGCGGCTTCGGGGCATGGCGAGAAATTCTTTAAAGAATTTATCAAAGGCTCGGGGCAGCAGGCTGGGATATAGTTTTGAAGGAACGGGTGCTCAGTGAACGGAGGAACCGTCCCCACGCTCAGTGAACGGAGGAACCGTCCCCACGTTCAGCGGTTCCAAACTATTTAAGTTTGTTAAGTGATTTTATCGATTTAATGTGATAAAATGTATTTGAGTATACTATATCTAAATACAGCATCGGAAATCACCCGATGCTTTTAGGGGATGTAACATGGGGGACTCGCTCCTTATAAATGGAGAAAAAGGAAACGAATTCTTGCAGAATCTGTTCGGAGGCGCGTGCGTATGGCGTGCGGATCCTCCGAATGATTTCCTGTTCATAAGCCGGCACTTGATCAATCTGTATGAGTGTAAGGATGAAGAGGAATTCCTTGAATATACCGGCGGGACATTTCCCGGCGCGGTCGGAGAAGATTATCAGCAGATACGCAGGGAGATTGACCTGCAACTCAATGAATCTCCTTCAAGATCCGGCTATGTATTTTTCAACATAATCACCAAAAAAGGAAATGTAAGACGAATAGTCAATCATTTTTCCCTTGTCGAGGATCCTGATGAGGGCATAGTTTTTTATGTAAATCTTTTCCTTCATAAGGAAGAGATAGTAGGAAGTGATTTTGATTCCATAACGGGTCTCTACGGAAAACTTCGTCTTGCCAAGTATTACAGCATCACACAGGATAAGGCAGAACTTCCCAATGCTGCGGATTATGCTCTCATATATCTTAACATCGTGAACTTCAGACTCCTCAACATAGAAAAGGGAGTTGCCGAAGGCGACAGGTGCCTTAGCAGGATCTCTGATATCCTGCGTGAGACATACAAGAACGGGTATATCGCGAGGATCTCGGATGATCATTTCGCAATCCTTGATGTATACGATGGAATTCTGGAAAAGACCCTAAGTGCGGAGAAGACCTTCGACAAGACTTATGGTGCAAGATTTGACGTAAAATGTAAATTCGGCATTTACAAGATAGATTTCATAAACGGTGATACGCTGGAGTCTTCTCTCAATTTCGCAAAGCTTGCGAGTGACTTTATCAAAAACAACGATGACCGCAATGTGGTTGAGTATTCCACCGATATCGCAAAGCAGATACAGACCAGGACTTATGTGGTGGATAATCTGGACGAAGCATTGGAATCAGGGTGGATCAAGGTGTACTTCCAGCCTGTTGTCAGGACACTAACCGGGAATCTGTGCGGCATGGAGTCGCTTGTGCGCTGGATAGATCCTGTCATGGGATTCTTGCGTCCGGATCAGTTCATCTCTGCACTTGAGAGCGAGAAACTCATCCATAAGGTTGATTCCTATATGGTCGAGCAGGTGTGCAAGATCCTTCATGACAAGGTTGCCTCGAAGAAGCCGATAGTTCCCGTGTCGATAAACTTTTCGCGTATCGACTTCATTTTATGCGACATGCTGAGCATAGTTGAGGCGGCTGTCAAGAAATACAAGATCCCCAGGGATTATCTGCACATAGAGATAACGGAGAGCATGATCGCCTCGGATGAGGAACTGATGAGGAATGTCATCAAGAACTTCCGCGATGCGGGTTATGAGGTCTGGATGGACGATTTCGGAAGCGGTTACTCATCACTCACGCTTCTTAAGGATTATGATTTTGACATGCTGAAGCTGGACATGAAGTTCCTTTCTGACCTTGGAGAAAAGTCCAGAAGCATAGTCAGCTCTACAATATCGATGGCCAAGGACATTGGCATCAAGACTCTGGCAGAGGGCGTTGAAACCGAGGAGCAGCTTCAGTTTCTTTCCGATGTCGGCTGTGGAATGATCCAGGGATATTATTACGGAAAGCCCGAGCCCATAGATGATGTCTTTGAGCATCTTTGTGAGAAGACCGTTCCGGTGGAACTCAGGAAGTGGCGTCATTTCTATGAAGAAGCCGGCAGAGTTGCGAGAGTCAGTGATTATCCGCTGGAGGTCATTGAATTCGACGGAAAGAAATTCAGGACTCTGTTCATGAATTCCGAATACAAGCAACAGGTAGGCTTTGAAGGGCTTGACCTTGAGGAGATCGACAGGAAGACGTACGATCCTTCCTCTCCGTTGTATCACATCTACCTGGAGATAGCGGAAAAGCTTAAGAACAGCGATGAAGAGGAGACATTCTTCTTTCCCGTCAACAGCAGTTATTATTGTTTCTCCGGTGAGCGGATAGCGCATAACAGCGGAAGGATCATAATTCGCGGATCCATAACCAACATCAGCAACGATCCTCACGCAAATGACGAGACGAATCTTGACGACAAGCTGAGGGAACTCAGCCTTTTGTTCGAAGAAGTGCTGCTCCTTAACATTAATGAGCGTACTCTTACTCCTATTCTGGGAACCAATAAATTCCTGAATTCCGGAAAAAGCGGAGATGTGTCGCTAAGGGATAAAGCTGTCGAAAGATCCGTTCGCGACCTTGTGCATCCCGATGATTTGAGAAGATGCTCTGCCTTCATGCATTATGATACTCTGAAAGACAGGATGGGGAGAGCTGACAAGGGGTATCTGGAGGATGCGTTCAGGATCAAGCGCGAAGATGGGAACTATGAGTGGACCGAACATTATATAATGCAGATCCCGGGAACGAATGGCGCCGAATATCTTTTCTGTCTGAAGAGATTTACTCCGAGAGACATTGACAGACTTGAGGAAGCAACGGAACTTCTGGACAAAAAAGATCTTTTGAGCAGCCTTGAGGCTCTGACAATCGAACACGCGGATGTCATGGAGAATATTCTTCGATCCGCTTCATTAGGCGTGTTCTGGAAGGATATGGATCTCAGGTTCAGGGGTGCCAGCAAAACCTTTAACGAGTATTTCAAGGTGTATGATGAGCGTAATCTCATGGGAAGAACTGCCGAGGAAATGGGATGGCTCATCGACTCGAAAAAAATCAACAAAGTAGAGCAAGATGTTATTAAAAAAGGCAGAAAACTCATGGATGAGTTCCAGAAGGTCATGGTGGGCGGAGAGATAAGAACCGTCATGATCAGCAGGATGCCTCTGTACAGAAGCGGGAAAATCGTTGGGCTGGTAGGGTATTTCCTTGACTGGGACGAGGAACTTAAGCGCAGGTCGGTCGAACTGCCTCTTCTCAAGGATGCTGATACGGGTCTTCCGAATGCACATGCTTTCATTGATGCGCTGATTGATTTTTCATCCGACTATAAGAACGGATCGGTCAATTATGCGATAATCATATTCAACAATCTGTGTGCCGACCGTATCGTGCAGACATACGGAGAAGATACAGAGACGAAAGTCATGCGAAGGATGGGTGAGATTATCCGTGATGAGATCGGTGCATCCGGGATGGTGGCCAGGACCAGGGATACCGTGCTGTCCGCACTCGTACACATCGATTCGAAAAAAGATCTCGATGCTCTGATGGATAAGCTTGTCAGGCAGCTTGAAGGAATCAATGAGGTTGAGGGCAATGCCGTTACTATGATGGTCTCGTCTGCCGCGAAACTCAGATCGTCTTCAAAACTGACGGATGAGGAATTATATGAAAAGACAATGAAGTCGGTTTTGAACGATAAGAAGAAATGATGCATGCCGGGCTCCGATGGGGCCCGGTTTTGTTTTTGCCTTCTGCTGTGGAGCTTCTCGGTCTGTCTTCTTTAATATATGCAAATCAATTGAAAAATCGGCCGCAAAATAGTATTATTCAAGATGTAGTATTATGTTTTAGCGTAAAATGCTATATTTTGAAACGCAAGTGATCGTCAAATGAATAATGATCTCATAAGACGATCCCGGAGGATTTATGAATATCGTTATTGTCGGATGCGGCAAGGTTGGAGCGGTCATCACTGAGCAGCTTTCCAGCGAAGACCACAACATCACTCTTGTCGATGAGAATAGTGAAGCCATAGCTTCAGTCACTAATCATTATGATGCAATGGGAGTAGTCGGAAACGGAGTCAGTTATCAGACGCTTGTTGAAGCAGGGATCACTGATTGCGATCTTTTTATTGCCGTCACTGATTCCGATGAGAAGAATCTGCTCGCATGCCTGATCGCAGGCCGCGCCGGAAGATGCAGGACCATTGCAAGAGTCAGAAATCCCATTTATTCAAACGAAATAGAATTCCTGAAAAGAGAGTTCAATCTGGCCATGGTAATCAATCCCGAAGATACCGCGGCTCTTGAAATCTCCAGAGTATTCCTGTTCCCTTCCGCTTTCAAGATAGATACATTCTCCGGCGGAAGGATAGAACTTTTCCATTTCCATGTAACGGCGGATATGCCCATATGCGGACAGTCCCTGTCGGTGCTGCGTGAAGACATCTTGAAGGGAGTCATCGTATGTACCATCAAGCGTGGCAAGGAAGTCATCATACCCAAGGGTGATTTTTCGTTCCAGGCAGAAGACAACGTAAGCATCGCAGCAATCAGAAGAGACGCCCTTGCTTTCTTCAGAAAACTCGGTGAGGTCAAGGGCAGGGTCAGGAATGCCATGATAGTCGGCGGCGGTACCATGTCTTATTATCTTGCTGACAGGCTTCTTAAATACGGGATCGACACTACGATCGTTGAAATGGACTATAAGAGATGCGAGGAGCTTTCAAGCAAACTTCCCGATGCCAGGATAATACACGGAGACGGAACGAACAGGGATCTTCTCGATCAGGAAGAGATCTCATCGTTCCAGGGATTTGCCGCGCTCACCGGACTTGACGAAGAGAACATCATGCTTTCCTTATATGCCAGAAAGCACTCCCCGGCCAAGGTTATCACCAAGATCGGACGACTTAACTTTGGCTCGGTAATAGATGCGCTTAATCTCGATACCATCATCAATCCGCAGAAGATCACGGCGGATTACATCGTGAAATTCGCTCGTACAATGAGCGCGGATGATTCCGACGACGTTGAATCGTTCTATAAGCTTGAGAACGGAAAGGCCGAAGCGATCGAGTTCAAGATCAAGGAAGAATCGGCCGTCACGGGTGTCAAACTGAAGGATCTTAAGCTTCGCAAGGATTCTCTCGTATGTAATATCTTCCGGGGTGGCAAGAACATCATCCCCACCGGTCAGGATGAGCTGATGGTCGGAGACTCGGTCATCATCATCATGAAGGATGCGCATATTGTGAATATCAAGGAGATCATCGAATAATCATGAAAAAGAATTCGATAATACTCTATATCGTGGGCGTCCTTCTGCTGTTCGAGAGTGCATTCCTGCTTCTTCCGATGCTGGTGTCATTTATTTATTCGGACGGAAACTGGATGTGGTATCTGATCACCACCGGGATATGCCTTGCATTGGGCATTCCTCTTACAAGAGTAAAGCCCGGCAAGAATCTGTCACTTAAGGAAGGCTATATAATCGTTGCTCTGTGCTGGCTCGTGCTGTCGCTTGTAGGTGCCCTGCCTTTTGTGATGAGCGGAGACATTCCTGATTATATAGATGCACTTTTTGAAACGGTATCGGGATTCACCACTACCGGAGCTTCGATCCTGTCGGATGTCGAAGTGCTCAGCAGATCCGGAATGTTCTGGAGAAGCTTCATGCACTGGGTCGGAGGAATGGGAGTCTTCATGTTCATGATGGCAGTGCTCCCCATGCTCGGTACATCTGACATGAATCTGATGAAGGCGGAATCGACCGGACCTTCCGTTGAAAGGATAGTTCCTCACGTCCGCGATACGGCCAGACTGATGTACGGAATGTATTTCGGGATCACGCTTGCCGAGATCCTTTCGCTGCTTGTGTCCGGTATGGATCTGTATTCGTCACTGCTCCTTACTTTCGGAAGTGTCGGAACCGGAGGCTTCGGACTCCTGAATTCTTCCTGCGGAGCATATACTCCTGCACAGCAGATCATCATTTCTTTCTTCATGGCTGCGAGCGGCATAAACTATACTTTTTATTTCTTCATCATATCCGGAAAGGTCAAAGAGGCTTTTCACATTGAGGAAGTCAAGTATTACATCGGTATCATCATAGTCTCGACTCTCGTGATAGCGGCCAACATCGGAAGGTTCTTCGGAAGCTATGCGGAATCCCTCAGACATGCATTTTTCCAGGTTGCATCCATAATCACTACAACAGGTTATTCCACGGTTGACTTTGATGCCTGGCCGGAACTTTCGAGAATGATCCTGCTGCTGCTAATGATGATAGGCGGGTGCTCGGGATCCACAGCCGGAGGCATCAAGGTATACAGAGTTGTTCTTTTGATGAAGCAGTTCAGGAAGGAACTCTCGGTGCTCCGTCATCCCAGGGAAGTGAAGGTTCTCAGGATGGACGGCGGAACGGTGAAGGAGTCGGTCATGCGGTCGACCAATGTTTTCATATCGATCTATTTTGTGATCTTTTTCATTTCGCTGATACTGATCAGCGTTGAAAACTTCGATTTCACCACGGGCTTTACCGCAGTTGCAGCGACCATCAACAACATCGGTCCCGGACTTTCCATGGTCGGCCCCGCGTGCAATTACGGATTCTTCTCGACGTATTCGAAGGTGATACTTATCTTCGACATGCTCACAGGAAGACTTGAACTGTTCCCGGTGCTGTTGCTGCTCAGCATGATGAATCCACGCATCAGCAGAAGAAAATTCAGAAAGAAAGCGTGATTTTAACGTTAGTTCTATATAAGGAGATAAACAAATGGTCTACACACTGACACTCAACCCATCATTGGATTACGTTATGTATCCGGCTTCTTTTCCCAGAAGGGGCGGAACTAACAGATCTCAGAAAGAAGAGATCCGCGCAGGCGGCAAAGGCATTAACGTGTCCGTAGTCCTTAAGAATCTCGATGTCCCCACAAGGGCTCTCGGATTCATTGCGGGCAATACCGGAGACGAGATCGAGGGAACTCTCAGAAGCATCGGCATCAGGACCGGCTTCATCATGCTTCCCTTCAAGAACGGAATGAGCCGCATCAATGTCAAGATAAGGGTCCCTTATGAAAATGCCGAAGAGAAGGGATATGAGGAGACCGAGCTTAATGCAGCAGGCCCCATTGTCGGGGACGATTCCGTCAATGACCTGTGTGACAGACTCGAGAGATTTGTAGAGGGAGATGTGATGGTGCTCGCAGGAAGCATGCCGACCCAGGCACCCGATGACATGCTCGACAGGATCCTCTCATCGGTTCCCGAAGGAGTAAAGACCGTTGTGGATATGACCGGTGACAGGCTTAAGCTTGCACTGAAGTATAAGCCGTTCCTGGTAAAGCCCAATCTTGAGGAACTCAGCCAGGCTGCCGGAAGAGAACTGAAGGGACAGGAGGAGATCGTTGATGAGGCTAAGAAGCTTCAGGATGCCGGAGCGGAGAATGTCATCGTTTCGATGGGCGCCGACGGAGCAATTCTTCTGGACAGAAACGGCGAGGTTCATACCTGCAAGGCTCCCGAGGGCAAGGCGCTCGGAGCGTTTGGTGCGGGAGATTCCATGACCGCCGGATTCATCAAAGGTTTCCTTGATGAGAAAGATTATGATTATGCCCTGAAGCTCGGAGTTGCCGCAGGAAGCGCAGCAGTGTTTGTCGGAAAGCTTCCTGAGTATGATGAGATAATGAAGGTATTCGATGAAGTATAATGGTCTTCCGATAAATGAAGGAATAGTCATTGGACGTATTCGTAAGATGTCTGCAGCAGGTCCCGGAGATGCCGGTCCGGGACCCGTTGATGCAGATGTCGAGAGAATGCGTTTTTTTGATGCTCTTCTGGATTTCGAAGGCAACATGAAGGCGGTCGCATCGTCCGCTCCGAGTCAGGAAGGAAGGGACATCATATCAGGACAGATCATGATCGCAAGAGATCCTGCCCTTTCCGATGAGGTCATTTCACTGATCGATTCGGGAATGAGCGCCGATGCTGCATTGCTGTCAGCCTGCAGAAAATATGAAGCCATGCTGGATTCGCTTGAGGATGAGATGATCTCCGAAAGGCTTGAGGATCTGCTGGAAGTCAGGAACGGTATCCTGGCTCTGATGGGCGGAGTGCTGACTGATGGAGATGAAGCGGAGAATGCCGAAGGAGATGTCTATATTGCGGACAGGATCGCTGCTGCGCAACTGGTCGGATTAAAGGAAGCCGGGATCAGAGCGGTTGTCATGAGATCGGGAACAGCTGCTTCTCACGCTGCGGTCATTCTTCGTTCCATGGGTATCACGTCGGTATTCGGAGTGAACTTTGATCCCGAAGACATAGAAGATCTTAAAGAGGTAATCGTCGACGGCTGTGAAGGCATCGTCGTGACGGATCCGTCCGATGATCTCAAGAAAGAGTACATCAGGAAAGCATCGGACTTAAGATCCCGTGAGGAATCCGAACCCCAGTCCATTGACAAATGTGTCACATCCGACGGGAAAAGAGTACAGATACTGAGCAATATCGGATCGGAGACAGTTCCCGATATTGCCTCGTTATCGGATGGTGCGGGACTGGTGCGTACAGAATTTTTATTCCTCGGAGAAAACGAAACTCCCGGTGAGGATGAACAGACCCTTGTCTATGAGAAGATCGCCGACTCATTCGACGGCAGGGAGATAGTCATCCGCACGCTTGATATCGGCGGAGACAAATATCTGAGCCCCGAAGAAGATGAGGACCCCGCTGAGGACAATCCCGCACTCAGCATCAGGGGAGTCAGGCTTTCACTTATGAAAAGAGAAGCTTTCTCTCACCAGATCTGTGCGATCCTGAGAGCTTCGGCAGGAAGAAAAGTAAGCATGATGATCCCGATGGTCACTTCGGTCACGGAGATCGAACAGGTGAGAAGGCTTATCGAAGGATGTAAGTCCATGCTCAGGGGAAAAGGCATCTCTTATTCGAATGATATCAGACTCGGATGCATGATCGAGACTCCCGCAGCGGTTCTCTGCGCCGGTGAGATCGCACATCTCGTGGATTTCTTTTCGATAGGTACCAATGATCTGTCCCAGTACATCATGTGCGCCGACAGGGGCAATCCTCATTTGGCTGATCTGTGCAGCGCCTATCAGCCTGCCGTTATCAGAGCTGTCAGGATCGTGTGTGATAAGGCCTCTGCAGCGGGGATACCTGTCACTGTATGCGGAGAGGCTGCATCCGATGCAGCACTTCTTCCTGTTTTCCTCGGACTCGGTGTGGAATCTCTCAGTGTTGAACCGTCAAGGATCCCTGCCATGAAAAATGCCGTTCGCAGGCTCGACATGAGCGAGTGCAAGAAAACAGCTCTCAGTGTGCTGAATGCGGGATCCGAAGAAGAGGTCAGAAAGATACTTAAAGGATGAAATGACGGCTTGCTTATGCTGCGTGAAGGATAAAACAGATGAAGAAAAGCATTTATGTATGTCACACATATTATCATGTGTTCGTGACAATGCTGAAGGAACTGAATAAGCCTGAGGAAGAACGCGGAAATGCAACTCTCGTTCTCAGCAAGATGTCGAATGATTTCGAGGATCTTAATAGCAGGGCCGAAAAGAGCGGAGTGTTCGAATCCGTTATTGAGTTTGATGAAAAGAGAGATACATATTTCCCGGAACTTGCGAAATACAGGACCGACAAAGGAAACATCCTTGTGAACATGGCAAACAGGATCATATTCACGAGGAAATTTGCAAAGCTCGAGGCTCCTTTTGTTCCGGTGGATTTCAGGAAATACGATGACATATATGTATATTGCGACGTTGATCCGATAGGCATATATCTGAACCGCAACAGGATCAGGTATCATGCGATGGAAGACGGACTTGATACATTGAAGCCCTGCGTTCAGGCAATCTATGATAACAGAGGTCATTTTGCTCTGAAGAAATTCATGAGTCTGAAGCTGAATCTTATCTTTATACGTGACGGATACAGCAAGTACTGCATTGACATGGAAGTAAATGACAAGAGTGTCATTGATGATGATTTTTACAAATACAAGGAAGTAAGCAGAAAAGCTCTTAAGGATGCACTGTCCGAAAAAGAAAGGGATATTCTGATCTCCACTTTCATAAGGGATATGGATGGCTTCAGGTCATTTCTTGAAAGCGGGAACGGAGACGGGATCCTTCTTCTGACTGAGCCTCTGTGCTCGATGGAGATACGTGAGAAGATCTTCAATGACATCATAGACATGTATAAGGGTGAAGGCACCATATTCATCAAGCCTCATCCGAGAGACACGCTGGATTATAAAGAGAAGTTCCCAGATTACTGGGTCTTTGACAGAACTCTTCCGATGGAAATGTTCGGACTCGTGAACGGCATCCGTTTCAAGAAGATCGTGGGTGTCTACACCCAGCTCGGAATGATCGATTTTGCGGATGAAAAGGTCATGCTCGGTGATGATTTCATGGATAATTACGAGGCACCGGAGATTCACAGAAAAGCAGAGACAATAAAGGCTGAATTCAAGAAAGTATAAGATGGATCTTTCGATCATTGTTCCGGTATATAACATGGCCGGAGACGGAAAACTGAATTTTTGCCTGGATTCACTGGTGGGGCAGGATTTTGACGGAGATTATGAGATAATCTGCGTCGATGATCATTCTTCGGATGATTCCGTCCGGATCCTTAAAGAGTATGAATCGCTGCACCCCGGGCTTTTCAGGATCATAGTTAATGAGCGCAACATGCATCAGGGCGGAGCCAGGAACGCCGGGATGAAAGCCGCATCCGGAAAATGGATAGGGTTCCTTGATTCCGATGACTGGGTGTCGAAAGATTATTACAGAAGGCTTGTTACGCTGGGAGAAGAGACCGGAGCGGATGTGGTCGGGTGCTGCTATTCCATGGTCTCGGAGCATACCTTCGAAGTGGGAAAGATCTCAAGAGATCACCTTGAGGATGCTTCCGGGGAGATGACACCCGAAAGAAGAAAAGCCTTTTTGAATAATATGTCCAGCATGGTCACCAAAGTGTACAGGGCATCGCTGATACGGGATAACGATCTGTCTTTTCCCGAAGATATCTTTTATGAGGATAATGCGGCAGGACCTGTCTGGGCAATGTGCTATAAACATTTTGAGTATATCGATGAACCGCTTTATTACTACTACCAGCACGATACTTCAACCGTTCACACGATAACGGAAAAAAGGTGCGAGGACAGGATGAGTGCGGGGGAATTCATGCTCTCGGAAATGAAGAGGAGAGGATTCCTGGAAGAATACCATGATGAGATCGAGAATATATTCACGACCGTGTATTTTGTGAATACTCTTTTTTCCTATATGAGGATGAAAAACGGCCGGAGCATATCGGTGGTGAAGCATCTGAGAAAAAGGATGATCGAGGAATTTCCTGACTTCAGGAAGAACAGGAATTACGGGAGATACATGGATGACGAACAGAAAGCATATGTGGATCTTCTGATGAAGAGTTCATTCGCCTTTTATGTGAAGTATTCCCTTTTGTGGTGGTACAGGGATCTTAGAAGTAAATCGGGATGACGGACGACGAAGCCAGACAATATAAAAAAATGATCCTCACTCCGCCCGGAAGACTGATCTTCAGGCTTGCTGTGCCTACCGTGATCAGCATGCTCATCACCATGATCTATAATCTGGTTGATGCGTATTTCGTAGGAAGACTCGGAACAAGTGCCAGTGCGGCGATAGGAATACTTGTCAATGTCAATGCCGGTTTTCAGGCATTCGGATTCATGTACGGACAGGGAAGCGGATCCAAGATAGCAAGACTTCTTGCGGCAGGGAAGAAGGGTGATGCCGACAGGATACTTACGGTGGGACTTACGGGGGCCCTTCTTACCGGACTGGTACTCACAGCATTTGTGATGGCATTTTTAAGGCCGATCATTTACCTGCTCGGAAGCACGGACACGATCTATCCGTATGCACACACTTATGCTTTTTATGTTCTTTTGTCTGCACCTGTACTCTGCGCGAGCTGTGTTCTTAACAACGTGATGAGATATGAGGGCCGTGCATTTTTCGCAATGTTCGGACTGGTATCCGGAGGTGTCCTGAACATGATACTGGATCCGGTTCTTATGTTCGGATGCGGACTCGGAATAAAAGGTGCCGCGCTGTCGACAATGATCTCGCAGTATGTGAGTTTTCTGATACTGCTGTCCATGTTCCTGCGCCACAAGACCATATCGGCCATAAAGCTGTCCTGCCTCAGGCTGCCTTTGCGCGAACTGATGGGTGATGCTCTCTCAATAATAAAGACGGGGCTCCCCAGCCTCATAAGACAGCTCTTTGCGGTTTTGTCGAATGCAACTCTCAATAACTGCAGCAAGCCCTATGATGATCCCGCGATAGCTGCGATGACCATAGACGGAAGAGTGCTGATGTTCATCGCAAGTGCGATGATCGGAATAGGTCAGGGCTTTCAGCCTGTCTCGGCCTTTAATTACGGTTCCAAAAAGTTCAAAAGACTCAGGCGTTCGATATTTGTGACCTGGAGAGCCGGAACGATCATCATGTTTGCCCTTGCTGTTGCGGGCTTCACGCATACCGCCGATATCATCAGGATTTTCCTTAAGGATGAGCCCGAGACCGTAGACATGGTTCTGTACTATGGTGTTCCTGCTCTCAGATTCATGTGTGTTTCGGTTGTACTGCAGCCTGTTTCTGTGGTGGGAAACATGCTTTTTCAGAGCATAGGGGAAGCCAGGGTCTCGTCGTTTTTGTCATCGCTCAGGTCGGGGCTGTGCTATATCCCCTGCCTGCTGATACTTCCGCATTTTCTCGGCTTTACCGGAATACAGTGCTCACAGATGTGTGCCGATATCATGGCTGTTGTCATAACTCTGCCGTTTATGATCAGGTTTCTCGGAAGGATACCGGATGAGGACCAGCGGACTCCTCAGGATGAAAAATATGAAGAATATGTCGGATAAAAAACTGAATGTATCCCGTGCCGCGATGATCGCATTCGTCGCACTTTGGGCATCTTATACATGCCTTCTTTTCGTGCTGTTCAGGAATCAGGCATTCCATACAGATTATATGTATTACGGATCCGATGTGGATGCTTATCTTCTCGAGATGCAGGGGATCGACAGCGGATTTGATTTTCCTTATCCTGTTTATTTCATGCTGGGAAGGTTCTTTGCACTTTTTTCGGATGTAAGGATGGGCGCGACACTGTCAGTGACACTGCTGAATTCCCTTTCTCCGGCATTTTTGTCATATTTCATGCTGAAGGAACTTGCTGACAAGGTCAGGCCCGGGGATAAGAACCGAAAAGCATATGAATGTTTTATCCTCCTGGTCACATTCTCGGTGTTTTTCGTGTCGATGCTGTATCCGCCCGAAGGCAGATATATTCCCGGAGTGCCGCTCAGGAATCTTGGAGTCTATTCGGCCAATCCCTACTACAACCAGACATATCTCTCGGCAAGAGGATTTGCCATAGTCGCATTCTTCCTCTTTGCACATATCCTTACATATTATGAAAAGCGTGTGGATAAAAAAGAATATATTGTCTTTTCGGTGTTTCTGCTGCTTGCAACTCTTACCAAGCCCAGCTTCACCTTTATTCTGGTGAGTGCAGCCGCGGTTCATATGATCGTCAGACTTATCATTTCACGTGGGAAGAAATTTAATGCCTTTTTGCTGCTGTTCCTTACGGCTGTCCCCACATTGATCACGCTTCTCATACAGTTCGGCGGTGTATTCGGCTCCTCATCCCATGCGGGAGACGAAGGCGGAATAGGATTTGCCATAGGCAAGGCCTGGGGTGTATACACGAACAATATCGTTCTGGCTGTGATGCTGGCAGGTGCTTTTCCAGGCGTTGTGATGCTGCTTAACCTGAAAAGATTTAAGGATCATGCAGTGTTCAGATTGTCCTGGGAAGTGATGCTGGCGGGATTCCTTGAGTTTCTCCTCCTCTACGAAAAGGGAGAAAGGCTCATTCACTGCAACTTTGCTTGGGGATATATGTATGGACTGTTCTTCGTGTTCGTGAGCGGCCTCATGCTGCTGATAGAAAATACTGTCCTTAAGAAACAGAAGATGCCTGTGCTTGTTTTTGAATGGGCGGTGTATGCATGGCATCTGTGCTGCGGACTTGCATTTTTCAAGATGTTATATCTGGGAGGATATTTCTATGTATAAGAAAGCATCCTCCGCATTAAAGTATATTGCTCCAGCTCTGGTGCTTATCTATACGGGATGCTGTATTTTCCTGTATTACAGGTTCATGGCCTGGGAGTCGGGTTCCGTGTATGAATCCGATCTTCCCGCACATATCAGTCTTGCCGTTAATGACAGAATGTACTATTCGCTCATTTCCTTTATCATCATCGGGCTTGACAAGGCGGGAGCAATGATGGCACTTCCCGTGATTCTGGGCGGATTTGCCGCGTTGTCGGTTTTCTTTGCGGGCAGGCTGATAGATGAAATGACCGGTCATAAATGGGCTCCCGGAGTTTCACTGATTGCAGCACTCCTTCTGAATGTGCTGATGCCCATATATATCCGTGGGCTTTCGGACGGCAGATACATGGGAATGCACTCATCCTCGATATGGCATAATTCCACATATCTGATGATGAAATGGATGGGCTTGTGGACTCTCCTCATATATCTGAGGATTGAAAAGAACATCTCCGAAAAACTGACAGTCAAGTCATATTTGTATTTCACGCTTGTGCTCACGCTGACGACGTCGGCCAAGCCGAGTTTCTTCCTTGCAGCTGCTCCCGTGATGCTGGTGTTTCTGATTATCGATCTGGTAAAGAAAAATGCACCCGTGCTCAGGCTCCTGATCTTTGCATCATCCGTGATTCCCTCTTTTGCCGTGATGCTGCTGCAGAATAATTCGCTCTTTGAGGGACAGAATGAATCTTCGGGGATCGTGCTGGCACCCGGGAGGGCAATGACCGCACATACCGGATATCTGATCCCTGTCAGTGTTTTGTCCATTGCATTTCCACTTATGATACTGGCACTGCATTTCAGGGAACTGTTCAGGAACAGATATATGCTTTTTGCCTGGATGTGTGCCGCAGTGGGATATGCCCAGTATTTTCTCTTCAGTGAAGAAGGGGCAAGGGCGCTGGACGGAAATCTCAGCTGGGGATATGCATTTACGATAATCCTTGTTTTCGGGACAGCGCTTGTACAGTGGCTGGGCGATATGAAACTGTTCGCGTGTAAGGGAGATGATGTTACAAAAGGCGCGGATGTAAAATCTGCCGGGACGTCATCTGTGATAAAGAAGGTCTATCTGGTGCTGTGCGGGTCGGTGCTTTTACTGCATGCGTATTGCGGACTGCTTTTCTTCATAAGACTCCTTCAGGGAGTCTCATACATGATGTGGGGTTGACCGTTTGAAGGAAAATATTAAACAGAAGAATACAGACCTGAAGGAGAAAGTGTTATTCGTGCTTTCCTCTCTTCTTGCGGGATTTGCACTGACGTATAGGACGACAGAGGCGCTCCCTTTGTGGGCCTATGGTGAGGTTAATCAGGATTTCCTTATAGCCAGGATATATTCGACCCTGGGTGATTATCAGTTCGATATGATAGCTGCATCTGTCCTGTGCGGACTCGGATTGTATGTGGCCTTAAAGAAATTTGCGGAATACAAGAGGGGCATTTTTATGCCGCTTATCCTTTCTGTGATAGTGGTCCTTGGCAGATCTGCAGGTACATATGGAGATCTTTCCGGCGTGTTCGGTACGCTTCCCTTCATTATCAGATCAATGCTTGCGATAACAGGATATGCTGTTATATTCCGTGTGCTCTTTGCACTGCTGGAAGCGGGATTTGAAAGAGTCTCCGTCATTAGCGATACATTCGGATCATTCAGGAGGATATTCGGTGAAAAGACCTTTGCCAATGTATTCATAATATTGATGGTGCTCTGGCTTCCGATAGAGATACTTAACTTCCCCGGGAATTATAATGCCGACTTCATAGGCCAACTGATGCAAAATACCGGTGAAATGCCCTGGTCAGGACATCATCCGATAGTTCTGACACTTGTTATCGGATTGTTTTTTGACGCATTTAAGGCTGTGTTCGGGAATTACGATCTGGCACTGTTTGTGTGGATACTCATACAGTCCTCATGCCTGGCAGCATCACTGGCACTTACCATTTCGGTTCTCAAGAAAAAGGGAGCAAGGATCTCTGTACTTGTGCTCACACTTTCCGTATATGTGCTCTCACCGATCTATTCAAACATTGCCACGACTGCGATCAAGGATGTTCCGTTTGCTGCAGCCTGCATATGGTACTGTGTGCTGGTCTGCGAATTCTATGAAGATGAGGCGGCTTTCATCTCGAACAGATCAAATGTGATCAGGATCTGTCTTGCAGCATTCTTCATATGCATGTGCAGGAATAACGGCAGCATCATTGTCTTTGTGAACGGTCTTGTGATGTGCGTGCATGCCATGAAAAACGGCGAGGGAAAACAGATGCCGGCGACCACCATTAAAAAAGTCCTGCTTTTCCTGATCGTGCCGCTTGGAGTCTATACCGCTCTGTCGTCCGGCATCAAGGCTGCAACGTGCGCCGAATCGGACGGAATGAAGGAGATGCTCTCCATACCGATGCAGCAGACGGCCCTGACTCTGGTGAGATATGAGGATGAGCTTACACCCGAAGAGGCAGAATCGATAAACGCACTGTTCGGCAATTATCATGATATGATCGAAAGCTATGATCCGACCATTTCGGATCCGGTCAAGCAGTATTATGACATCCATGCGGATTCTGCCGTAGTGGCGGGTTATCTGAAGACATGGGCCGGAATGTTCTTCAAGCATCCCGGAACATATTTTGAATCGTTTTTCCTCAGCACATACGGATGGTTTGATCCGGAGACCGACACGTCTGTCAGGTATGAGGGAGACAGTGAACTGTTCACGAAGACCGGTCTGTTTGAAGGCGCGGACGAGATACTGATCTTTTTCTATCGTTACCTTGACAGGATCTCTGTTTTCGGGATGCTTCAGAGTCCGGGGCTATGGACCTGGATAATGCTTCTTCTCATAAGGCGCAGGAAGAGCAGCCTTCATCTGTATCCCATGCAGCTCATCACTCTTCTGGTATGCATGGCCGGACCTTGCTTCATAAAGCATGCAAGATATGCTTTCCCGATAATGTTCACCGTTCCGTTCATGATCGGATACGAGGCAATTCTTTTTGAGAACGGTGAATGTAAAAAGATGCAGGAAGGACAGACGGGATAATAATGAATCTTATTTTTCTTGATATAGACATGACAATATGGGATGAGAGGCTTTATATCCCGGAAAGCACCAAAGATGCCATCAAGCTGGCTAAGGTCATGGGCAATAAGGTATTCATCAATACCGGAAGATCCAGATCCAATACAAGATATGCCGCTCTTGATGAGCTGGGCATGGATGGTGTTGTCGCTGCGTGCGGATGCCACATAGAGATAGAAGGAGAGGTCCTGTATCAAAAGCTTCTGACCTGTGAACAGATCCGCAAGTCGCTGAATGTTCTAAGAAGCGAACATATGCCGGTCGTACTGGAAGGATCCGATAATTGCTTCTTTGATCCTGAGGATTTTCCCGATGATCCTTTTGCGGCAACTCTGTGGGAATCGCTCGGGGAAAGAGCGAGGAGACTGGATACGCTGACAGAGAGTGATCCGATCAACAAGTTCAGTGCCGATATCACGAAGGATACGGACTTTGACACGGTGTGTGACAGCCTCGGCGGATTTCTTGATACCATAAATCACAACGGCGTTGTTGTGGAATTCGTTCCGAAAGGCCATTCCAAAGCGACAGGAATGGAACTTGTGCGGAAGCATTATGACGTCCCGTTCGAAAACGTTTATGCGGTTGGCGACGGAATGAACGACATGGAAATGATAAAGTCCGCGGCACACGGGATAGCAATGGGGCAGGGCAACCCGGAACTTTTGATGGCAGCGGAGTATGTGACCGATTCGGTTTATGAGGACGGAATATACAGAGCGTTCAAGCACTATAAGCTTATCTGACTTGCTTATATCACCTGTGCATAGTATATTCAACTAAAGTATTGCTTTGGGAGGAAACTATGAGATTCAACATTCATGCATCCATGATGTGTGCAAATTTTGGCAACCTTGAGAAGGAAGTGCGCGATCTTGAGAAGGCCGGCATAGATTATTTTCATATAGACATAATGGACGGAAGATATGTTCCGAACTTCGCTATGAGCCTGTATGACATGAAGTTCATCTCCGAAGCTACCGACATCCCTCTTGATGTCCATCTGATGCTTGAGCATCCGAACAATAATATAGAGATGTTTCTGAAGCACCTCAAGCCCGGAGACATTGTTTATATTCATCCCGAGGCTGAGTACCATCCCTCCACAACTCTTCAGAAGATCATCGACAAAGGCATCACTCCCGGAATAGCGATAAATCCCGGCACCAGCGTTGAGAGTGTAGTGGAGCTTCTAAGGATAGTCGACAAGGTCCTGGTGATGAGCGTCAATCCCGGAAATGCGGGACAGATGTTCCTTCCTTACGTTGGTACCAAGATCAGCGCACTGCTCGATCTTCAGAAATCCATGCATTTTGATCTGATATGGGACGGCGCCTGCAGTGCGGACAAGATCCTTCAGTATGCTCCCATGGGAATGAGCGGTTTTGTTCTTGGAACGACGCTTCTGTTTGGCAAGGAAAAAGGATATGCCGAGACGATAAAGGATATCCGGAATATGGAGTTTTCATGACAGGTGCGATCATATTATCCGGCGGTACCGGATCGCGTATGGGCAGTGACATCCCGAAGCAATACATGGAGGCAGGCGGTAAGCCTGTCATCTCATATTGCATTGAAGCGTTTGAGGCTTCCGGCGTGATAGGCCCCGTTGCGGTTGTTGCGGCTGAAGCGTACAGAGACCTTATCCGGTCTCTTTTTTCAGATAAGAAAGAGGATGTGATCTTCGCCGAGCCCGGTGCAAACAGACAACTTTCGATCCTTTCGGGATTAAATGTGCTTAAAGGGATCCTAAAAGATGACGACGGTGTCATAATTCATGATGCTGCAAGGCCGCTTGTTTCGGTGGACATGATACGCGGGATTTCGGATGCTCTCAGCATTTATAAGGCAATCCTGCCGGCACTTCCGCTGAAGGATACGGTTTATGAGATTGAAAACGGAAGGATCGTGAATAATCTTGACAGGAGCAGGATAGTTGCCGGACAGGCACCTGAAGGATTTCGCTTCGGGTCATACCTTAAGGCAAACGAAGCTCTTCTCCCCGAGAGGATCCTGGATGTGAGCGGGTCGATGCAGCCTGCAGTGATGGCAGGGATCGAGGTGACCTGCATACAGGGGGACGAGAGGAATTTTAAGATAACAACGCCGGAAGATCTTGTAAGATTTGAAAATATCCTGAAGGAAACGCGTGACATATGAGAGCATATGTGTTGAATGGCATAGGGGACATTGCACTTTGCGATGTTGCAAAACCGGAGCTTGACGGAAGCGGGATCACCGGGAACGAGGGACACGCCTCCGTGAAAGATGAAGACTGCGTGATACTGAAAGTCAGGGCTGCGGGCATATGCGGCTCAGACATCCCCAGGATCTACAAAACCGGTGCATATCATCATCCTCTGATCCCGGGACATGAATTCAGCGGTGAGGTGATCGAGACCGGCAAAAACGTACATCCCGGAATTGCGGGAAAAAGGGTCGGGGTTTTCCCGCTGATACCGTGCATGAGCTGCCTCTCTTGCAGACAGTCACATTTTGAGATGTGTAAAGGATATAATTATCTCGGATCGAGATGCGACGGGGGATTTGCCGAGTATGTGAAGGTTCCCGCCGCCAACCTGCTGGAGCTTCCGGATGAGGTTTCCTTTGAACAGGCGGCAATGCTTGAGCCGATGGCTGTGTCGGTTCATTCGGTCAGACAGTGCGGGCTCGACATGCATCCTTCGGATGAAGTCAGGAATATGAGCATTGCGGTCTGCGGAATGGGGACGATCGGACTTCTTACGGTCGCTTTTCTGAAAGGTTTCGGGTATGAAAATGTGTTCTGCATCGGCAACAAGCCTTTTCAGAAGGAGATGGTGACAGGACTCGGCATCCCGGAGGATCATTACCTGGATTCAGGAAACGACGACCCTGTCGGTGTCATCACGGAAATGACAGACGGTGCGGGCGTTTCGTATTATTTTGAATGTGTCGGAAGAAATGAATCGGTGTCTTTGGGATTGAACGTCCTCGGGGCTTCCGGAAGGCTACAGCTTGTGGGAAATCCTGCATCCGACATGCTTCTTGCCAAGGAAGAGTATTGGAAGATACTGAGAAAACAGTTTGTGCTGACGGGTACCTGGAATTCATCTTACACGCGCTCTTCGGATGACGACTGGCACATGGTCACGGGAATGGTCAAAAGCGGAAAAGTGTCGCCCGAGAGACTGATAACTCATCTGCTTCCCTTTGAGGAACTCGGGAAAGGCTTTGAGATGATGAGAGACAGATCGGACAATTATGTCAAAGTAATGTGCCGGATATAGGGATATATGATAAACGGTTATGAAGTATCCAGAGGAATAGGGATCGGAATAGCTTATGTTCCGGAGGAAAGCACCCTTTTCGAAGCCGAAGAAGGGAATTCAAGGGCGTTTCTTTCGGGGCTTAAACCGGGTTCGGTCCTCGTTGCGGGAAATCTTTCGCCGGCTGTCATGTCGCTTTTGCGGGACAGCTCGCTTGCCGGGATAGTCTGTGTAACGGGAGGAATGACATCGCATTCCGCTCTGATCGCCAGGTCTTTCGGCATACCCGCGGTATACGGTGCAGGCATGGCTACGGAGCTGATACATCATGGAGATACGGTCATCGTGGACGGGACTCTCGGATATGTGTATGAAAGACCGGAACCTGCCCTGGTGTCGGAATTTTCAGAAAGAAGAAAGCACTTCCTCAAAGACCGTGCCGAACTTGAGAGATTCCGTTCGCTTAAAACCGTGATGGCTGACGGAAGCAGTGCGGAAATCTCCTGCAACGTCAATGACATTTTCGGGGTGATGAATGCGATCGATAACGGAGCTGAGGGCATCGGACTTCTGAGAACGGAGAACCTGTTTTCCGACATGAAGAGTGCCCCGGGCGAGGAAGAGCAGTTCAGAAGTTATATGCGTGTCGCAAAGGCCATGGATGGACACCCTGTCATCATCAGGACGCTTGACATCGGCGGCGACAAGATGCTCCCTTATATGAACATGGAACAGGAGTGTAATCCCTTCCTTGGATACCGTGCCATCAGATACAGCCTCGGAAACAGGGAGTTTTTTGCAACGCAGCTCAGGGCTCTGCTCAGAGCCGCATCTTACGGCAATGTATCGATCCTTCTTCCCATGGTCACGTGTATTGAGGAGATACGGGAAGTAAAATCGCTCATTCATGAGATCAAGACCGATTTAAGGGATGAGGGCGCGACATTTGATGATGACATCAGGATCGGAGCAATGATAGAGACGCCCGCCGCTGCCATGATAGCGGACATGCTTGCGGGTGAGTGCGATTTCTTCTCGATAGGTACCAATGATCTGGTCCAGTACACGATGTGTGCCGACAGGGGAAACAGCAGGCTGGCATATCTTCAGTCCGTGATGCAGCCTCCGGTCCTGAGACTGATATCGGGGACGATCGAAAGTGCAAAACATGCCGGAATACCTGTGTCCGTATGCGGGGAGGCTGCGGCGGATCCTCTGATGATCCCCGTGCTTGCCGGAATGGGCTGCAGAAACTTCAGCGTCGATCCTTTCTTTGTTCCGGAAGTAAGAAGGACGCTTTCCGAATGGACCGCTGAGGATGCGGAGAACCTTGCGAGGGATGTCCTGAAGATGACGTCGGGCGCGGAGATAAAAGAATATCTGAAGAAGCAAAAAGCGGGATCCTGACCGGTCCCGCTTTTTGCATGATCACTTTTTTTATGATCACAGTTTTTCGTGAGTAAATTTATTCCGATCCCCGGTTTTATGCATTTCGGGGTCGAAGACCTGCCGGTCAGGTGTATGAATCCTCGGAGAAACTTATTGTCTGTCCCAGAAGATCCGAACCGTTCGCCGCGGCTTCTTCATCAGCTTTTCCGCTGAGTATGTCCTCGAGCTCCTTTGCGGAGAGATTCTCAAAATGTCCACCTTCGTCCTCGGGGGCGGGGATGTGTTCCCGGGCACCGCTTGCAATGCTCTTTAACAGCTTGTCTATCTCGGTGACTTCGCTGTTTTCGGATTCTCCTTCTTCACCTATGGAACTGACAACCTGGTTCCTTCCGTTCTTCTTGGCAAAATAGAGCTTGTCGTCGGCAGTCTTTATGAGTGAATCCAGGCTCTGCTCTTTATCCCATTCGCTCACGCCGAAACTCATGGTGACCTTGATGATGTAATTGTCATATCTGATCTCAAGAGCACGGATCTTGTCAAGGAGTCCCCAGAGTGAGTTCTCGGCCATTATGAGTCCCATCCGGTCGAATACCATGAGGAATTCCTCGCCGCCCCATCTGGCAACGAAACCGCAGTTCTTCATATGCTCCCTGATGGTCTCCGCAACCTTGACGAGGACATCATCACCCGCATCGTGACCGTAGGTGTCATTTACTTGCTTGAAGAAGTCTATGTCGCCTATGCAGATGCAGAAGGAATCCTGCGAATTCTTGGCTTTGTTGATGATGGGACCGAGTCTTCTGTGTGCGGACCGCCTGTTGAAAAGGCCGGTCAGCGGATCGGATTCCATCATGTTTCTCATGGATCTCTGGAGAGAAAGGACGTTCTCACCCATCTCGCCAAGTTCGTCATGGCGACTTAACACACTTTCGTCCAGGGTTGCCGTGTCATTACCGCCGGAAGAATCCCTGATAAACTTGAAGATATTCTCTATGGCATGTGTCATGGGCCTTGAGACCCTTATGACGATGAAGATCATGATCCCTGCCAGAATGAGTGCGACTGCGACAAGGATCAGGATGAGCTTCATTATGGCCTTGTTGACATCGGAAGCGGGACGTGCCGCGGCGACTATGCCCTGGATGTTGCCGTGACTGGATGTCAGAGGCATATAGTACGTGAAATACGGCTTATCGAAGATCATGGTGTTGTGATAAAAGGCTTCCTGCCCGTCCACATACACGGTCTTGTAGATCTGGTCTGCGACGCCCGTTCCCACCATTCTTGCCCCGTTTTCATCGGTCAGTGTCGTGAGGATGCGGGTGTTGTCGAAACAGATGGAAATATCCAGGTGCGTGGATTTTTTCATGGTATCTATCACCGAATAATCCATCGTGATATTGGAATCTCCCTTGAAAAGGTAGAGGGAATCGTTGAAGTTCTGCTCGTTTACCTTCAGTCTGTAATCACCGGGATACGTGGCATCCATCAGGAGCAGGGTGCTCATGCAAGCGTCATGGAGCTCTTTTTCCGAGGAACGGTACATCAGGTTCGTCAGAAGCGGGATGCCGATTATGGTGATCACGAGTGAAAAAAGGACCAGTGGCGTGATCGCCAGGGCATACATATGCCCGGAAATGGTTCCCTTACGGGATCTTTTTACCTTTTTTTCAGTTGCTTTTTCTTTTGATCCGTCCACTTTTCGGACCTCCGGGATGTGATTATCTATATTATATATTTGGGCGTCTCAAAAAACAATCCAAAGCCCCGTTTATATTGACATTACGGCGTTTTTCAACTAAAATCACGTGAGAATATATTTTATTAAGTAGTGAAGCGGGACCTCGCTCTTTTCAGGGTGAGGTTTGTTTTTTCATTATCTAGGAGGAAGTATGTACAAGCAGGTTAGTTCTGACCTTTCCTTTACACAGAGGGAAGCCGAAGTTGAAAAGTTCTGGAATGATAATGATATCTTCCAAAAGAGCATAGATTCCCGCAAGGAAGGCCCCGTGTATACATTCTATGACGGACCTCCCACTGCGAACGGAAAGCCTCATATCGGTCACGTCGAGACCAGGACTATCAAGGACATGATCCCCAGATACCGTACCATGAAGGGATATCAGGTCCCCAGAAAGGCCGGATGGGATACCCACGGTCTTCCCGTCGAGCTCGAGGTGGAGAAGCTTCTCGGCATCAACGGCAAGGAACAGATAGAAGGATACGGACTTGAGCCCTTTATCTCAAAGTGTAAGGAATCCGTCTGGAAGTATAAGGGAATGTGGGAGGATTTCTCCGGCAAGATCGGCTTCTGGGCTGACATGGACAACCCTTACATCACCTATGATGACAATTACATCGAGTCCGAGTGGTGGGCTCTTAAGACTATCTGGGACAAGGGACTTCTCTACAAGGGATTCAAGATCGTGCCTTACTGCCCCAGATGCGGAACCCCTCTTTCCAGCCATGAGGTGGCACAGGGATACAAGACGGTCAAGGAGCGCTCCGCTATAGCACGTTTTAAGGCTAAGGACGGAGATTTCTACTTCCTTGCCTGGACCACCACGCCCTGGACCCTTCCCTCAAACGTTGCGCTCTGCGTCAATCCTTCCGAGTCCTATGTGAAGGTCAAGGCAGCCGACGGATATACCTACATCCTTGCAGAGGCTCTCTGCGATACTGTTCTCGGAAAGCTGGGCTCTGAAGATACTCCCGCTTATGAGGTCCTTGAGAAATATGTCGGAAGCGACCTTGAGAGAATGGAGTATGAGCCCCTCTTTGAAGGCGCAGCCAAGGCAGCCGACAAGCAGCACAAGAAAGCACATTTCATCGTTAAGGATGATTATGTAACCATGACGGACGGTACCGGAATCGTCCACATCGCTCCCGCATTCGGTGAGGACGACTCCCGTGTGGGCCGCGAATATGACCTTCCTTTTGTCCAGTTCGTAGATGGCAAGGGCAACATGACCGCCGATACCCCTTATGAGGGCGTATTTGTCAAGGATGCCGATCCACTTGTCCTTAAGGATCTGGATGCGGACGGCAAGCTCTTCGATGCTCCCAAGTTCGAGCATGACTATCCTTTCTGCTGGAGATGCGACACTCCACTTCTTTACTATGCACGTGAGTCATGGTACATCAAGGTCACTGCCGTAAAAGATGACCTTGTAAGGAACAACAATACCGTTCACTGGATGCCCGAATCGATCGGAACCGGACGTTTCGGCAACTGGCTTGAGAATATCCAGGACTGGGCACTTTCCAGAAACCGTTACTGGGGCACCCCTCTCAATATCTGGGAGTGCGAATGCGGAAAGAGGATCTGCATCGGTTCGAGAGAAGACCTGTTTAATGCGAGCGGAGATGAGAGAGCAAAGACGATCGAGCTCCACAGGCCGTTCATTGATGATATCACCTGCAAGTGCCCTGACTGCGGCGGCTCCATGAAGAGAGTTCCCGAAGTCATCGACTGCTGGTTTGATTCCGGTGCAATGCCTTTTGCACAGCATCATTATCCTTTTGAAAACAAGGAAAAGTTCGAGCAGCAGTTCCCTGCCGCATTCATATCCGAGGCAGTCGATCAGACAAGAGGCTGGTTCTATTCACTTATGGCCGAAGGAACCCTTCTTTTCAACAAGTCTCCTTATGAGAATGTCATAGTCCTCGGTCTTGTTCAGGATGAGCAGGGAAGGAAGATGAGCAAGCACCTCGGCAATGTCGTTGATCCCATGGAGGCACTCGGCAAGTTCGGTGCCGATGCGATCAGGTGGTATTTCTATACAAGTGCCGCTCCCTGGCTTCCCAAGAGATTTTCCGAGGGTTCCGTTGTTGAGGGACAGAGAAAGTTCCTCGGCACGCTTTGGAACACCTATGCATTCTTCGTGCTGTATGCGAATATCGATGACTTCGATGCCGGAAAGTACACACTTGAATACGACAAACTGTCAGTCATGGATAAGTGGCTTCTTTCAAGGCTTAACAGCTGCGTGAAGGAAGTTGACGATGACCTCGAGAATTACAGGATCCCCGAGGCAGGTGCGGCATTGGAGAAGTTCGTCGACGAGATGAGCAACTGGTATGTCCGCAGAAGCCGTGAGAGATTCTGGGCTAAGGGAATGGAGCAGGATAAGATAAATGCTTACATGACTCTCTATACCGCTCTTGTCACCGTTTCCAAGGCAGCTGCTCCCATGATCCCCTTCATGACAGAGAGCATTTACCAGAATATCGTAAGGAATTCCGATCCTTCGGCTCCCGAGAGCATCCACCTCTGCGATTATCCGAAAGCAGATGAGAAGCTTATCGACAGGGAACTTGAGGAGAAGATGGAGACCGTTCTTGATGCGGTGGTGCTCGGACGTGCATGCCGTAACGAAGGAGCTGTCAAGAACCGTCAGCCTATCTCCAGAATGTTTATCAAGAGCGAAGAAAAACTTGATGAATTCTATATTGATATCGTAAGGGATGAACTCAACGTCAAAGAAGTTCTTTTCGCAGATGATGTCAGAGAGTTCACTACATATATCTTTAAGCCCCAGCTTAAGACCGTAGGACCTAAGTACGGTAAACTTCTTGGCGGAATTCAGAAGTATCTGAAGGAAGTCGACGGAAATGCAGCAATGGATGAGCTGGAGAGCAAGGGAGTTCTTGCATTTGATGTGAACGGTGAATCCGTGGAGCTCGGAAAAGATGACCTCCTTATCGAGATGACCAAAAAGGAAGGATACGAAGCATCCGAAGATCACGGCATGACGGTGGTGCTCGATCTTAACCTTACCGAAGAACTCATCGAAGAGGGCTTTGCCGCAGAACTTGTTTCCAAGGTCCAGACGATGCGTAAGGATTCGGGATTCGAGGTGATGGATCACATCCGCATCTCACTCAATGGCAATGATAAGCTTTCGGAAATAGTCGCCAAGAATAAGGAGCAGATCTCAACCAAGCTTCTTGCGGACGAGATCACCTCGGGAGCTGATTATAAGTTCTCAAAGGAATGGGACATCAACGGAGAAAAGGTTACCATAAGCCTTGAAAAGATCTGAGATTTTGAGTTTTTGAATTCTTTCGAAGGGAGAAGAAGACATTGAAAAATTCAGGTGCCACAAAGAGAGAAAAATTTGATAAGGAGCTTTTTAAGAGAAGCGTGAACTATAACGTCAAGACGCTTTTCAGGAAGACAATGGAGGAGGCAACTCCCCAGCAGATCTTCCAGGCGGTTTCATATGCCATCAAGGATCAGATCATGGATATGTGGATCGAGACCCAGGAGGCATACGAGAAGGAAGACCCCAAGATGGTCTACTATATGTCCATGGAGTTCCTTATGGGAAGAGCTCTTGGAAACAGTCTCATCAACATGCAGGCATACAAATCGGTCAAGGAAGCTTGCGAGGAAATGGGGCTTGACCTCAATGTGGTTGAAGATCAGGAGCCTGATGCCGCTCTCGGAAACGGAGGCCTCGGAAGACTCGCTGCCTGTTTCCTTGATTCACTTGCTACTTTGGGATATCCCGCATACGGATGCGGCATACGTTACCGTTACGGAATGTTCAAGCAGAAGATCGAAGACGGATATCAGGTGGAGGTTCCCGATAACTGGCTTGCAAACGGCAATCCCTTCGAACTTCGCCGTCCCGAATATGCCAAGACCATCAAGTTCGGCGGATATGTCGATGTGCATACCGATGAGAACGGAAGAGGCATTTTCACTCAGAAAGATTACCAATCCGTAAGGGCAATTCCTTTTGACATTCCCATCGTGGGATACGGTAACGGCATCGTGAACACTCTCAGGATCTGGGATGCGGAGCCTGTTGAATGCTTCCAGCTCGATGCTTTCGACAAAGGTGACTATCAGAGATCCGTTGAGCAGGAGAACCTTGCAAGGAATATAGTAGAGGTCCTCTATCCCAATGACAACCACTATGCCGGCAAGGAACTCAGACTTAAGCAGCAGTACTTCTTCATCTCCGCATCCGTACAGGAAGCGGTTGAAAAGTACATGCGCACACATGACGACATCAGGAAGTTCCATGAGAAGGTCACCTTCCAGCTTAACGATACCCATCCCACCGTTGCAATCGCAGAGCTCATGAGAGTGCTGATGGATGACTACGGACTGACCTGGGACGAGGCATGGGATGTCACCACCAAGACCTGTGCATACACCAACCACACCATCATGAGCGAAGCTCTTGAGAAGTGGCCCATAGAGCTCTTCAGCCGTCTGCTTCCCAGAATCTACCAGATCGTCGAGGAGATCAACAGAAGATTCATCGAGCAGATCAAGGCTAAGTATTCAAACGTTCCCGGAGTTGATGTCAACGAGAAGATACGCAAGATGGCAGTCATCTACGACGGACAGGTCAAGATGGCGCATATGGCGATCGTATCCGGATATTCCGTGAACGGTGTTGCAGAACTTCACACGGAGATTCTCAAGAATCAGGAACTGAAGGATTTCTACGAGATGTTCCCCGAGAAGTTCAACAACAAGACAAACGGCATCACTCAGAGAAGATTCCTGCTTCACGGAAATCCTCTTCTTGCCGACTGGGTCACCGATCATATCGGAGATGAGTGGATCACCGACCTTCCTCATATCCATGAACTTGCCATCTATGCCGATGACAAGAAGGCTCAGAAGGAGTTCATGAACATCAAGTACCGCAACAAGGTAAGACTTGCCGAGTACATAGCCGAGCATAACGGCATAGAGGTTGATCCCAGATCGATCTTCGATGTTCAGGTAAAGCGTCTGCATGAATACAAGAGACAGCTGATGAACATTCTCCATATCATGTATCTCTACAACGAGATCAAGGATCGTCCCGATATGGAATTTGTTCCCAGAACTTTCATCTTCGGTGCAAAGGCCGCAGCCGGATATAGAAATGCAAAACTCACGATCAAGCTCATCAATTCCGTTGCCGACGTGGTCAACAATGATCCTGACGTAAAGGGACTCATGAAGATCGTGTTCATAGAGAACTATAATGTTTCCAATGCGGAACTCATCTTTGCGGCATCGGATGTTTCCGAGCAGATCTCAACAGCTTCCAAGGAAGCGTCCGGAACCGGTAATATGAAGTTCATGCTTAACGGTGCACTTACCCTGGGCACGATGGACGGAGCTAATGTAGAGATCGTCAAGGAAGTCGGAGAGGAGAATGCATTCATCTTCGGAATGAGTTCTGATGAAGTCATCGGATTTGAGAAGAACGGCGGATACGATCCGATGCAGATCTTCAACAACGATCCGGATATCAGACGCGTTCTGATGCAGCTCATCAACGGAACATATTCACCCGACACCGAGCTCTTCAGACCTCTTTACAACAGCCTTCTCAATACCCAGTCAACTTCGAAGGCAGATACATATTTCATACTTAAGGATTTCAAGTCCTATTCCGATGCAAGGGCAAGGATAGTGGATTACTACAAGGATCAGTCGGCGTGGGCGAAGAGTGCCATCCTCAATGTGGCTTCTTCGGGCAAGTTCACTTCCGACAGAACCATTCAGCAGTATGTCGATGAGATCTGGCATCTCGACAAGGTGGTGCTGAAGAGAAAAGCCGCATCATCGGCCAAGGCGGATAATTAATCGGATACCGGAACCGTGGCAGAACCGGAAAGCCATGGCTCCGGTATCCTTTATGAAAGACCCGGACGTAAAGTAACTAACGAGGAGGAAAAACATGATCAGACTTACAGAAGGCGGAGCTTATCTCGTTAACGGAGCAGAGCTTATCGAAGATTCGGCGGAGGCTGCCGCAAAAGTAGCACAGATGACAGGCAGCGAGCCTGACAAGGATTCGGCCAGGAAAGCCACAATGGCTTATTCCATCCTGAAGAAGCACAACACCTCCGGAAACATGCAGAATCTGAAGATCAAGTTCGATTCGCTTGCAAGCCACGATATCACATTTGTCGGCATCATTCAGACTGCAAGGGCATCGGGACTTGAGAAGTTCCCCATCCCCTATGTTCTTACCAACTGCCACAATTCCCTTTGTGCGGTAGGAGGCACCATCAATGAGGATGACCATGTATTCGGTCTCTCTGCAGCAAGGAAATACGGCGGAATCTATGTACCTCCTCACCAGGCTGTCATTCACCAGTTTGAAAGGGAAATGATGGCGGGCTGCGGAAGGATGATCCTCGGATCGGATTCCCATACCAGGTACGGTGCTCTCGGAACCATGGCAATGGGAGAAGGCGGTCCCGAGCTGGTCAAGCAGCTCCTCGGACAGACCTATGATGTTGCAATGCCCGGCGTTGTGGCAATTTATCTTACAGGCGCTCCCAGACGCGGAGTGGGTCCTCAGGATGTTGCCATTGCTATTATCGGAGCCGTATTTGGAAACGGATATGTTAAGAATAAGGTCATGGAGTTTGTTGGTCCCGGTGTGGCTAATCTCTCAGAGGATTTCCGTATCGGAGTCGATGTAATGACAACTGAAACGACATGTCTGTCATCTATTTGGGTGACCGATGACAATACCAAAGAATTCCTTGAGATCCACGGAAGAGGAGATGCATATGCGAAGATGGATCCCGGAGCCGTTGCATACTACGACGGAGCCGTGGTGGTCGATCTTTCTGAAATCAAGCCCATGATCGCAATGCCATTCCATCCCAGCAATGCATATACGATCGATGAGTTCAATGCAAATGCAGCGGACATCATTCATGATACCGAGGAGAGGGCAAAGGTTTCATTCGGAGATAAGGTAGAGTTCGAACTCATGTCCAAGCTCTATGACGGCAAATTCCATGTTGACCAGGGAATCATCGCAGGCTGTGCCGGCGGCGGATTTGAGAATATCTGTGCGGCAGCCGATATCTTAAGCGGCGCTTCCATCGGAGACAGGGAGTTCACCTTGAGCGTTTATCCCGCTTCAATGCCGGTATATATGGAAATCATCAAAAACGGATGTGCTGCGAAGATCCTTGAGACCGGTGCGATCCTCAAGACTGCGTTCTGCGGCCCCTGCTTCGGAGCCGGAGACACACCTTCCAACAACGCATTCAGTATCCGTCACTCAACCAGGAACTTCCCCAACAGAGAAGGCTCCAAGGTTCAGAGCGGTCAGGTTGCCTCGGTTGCACTCATGGATGCAAGAAGCATTGCGGCAACCGCAGCAAACGGCGGAGTGCTTACAAGTGCCGAGAACTACGAGTGCACATACAACAAGTATCAGTATCACTTCGATGCGGCAATTTATCAGAAGAGAGTATTCGATTCCAAGAACATTGCCAATCCGGATGAGAAGCTTATCCTTGGTCCCAATATCAAGGACTGGCCCAAGATGCCCGCACTTCAGGACAATCTTCTCATTAAGGTCGTATCCGAGATACACGATCCCGTCACAACGACCGATGAACTTATCCCTTCGGGTGAGACTTCAAGCTACAGATCCAATCCTCTCGGACTAGCCGAGTTCGCTCTTTCCCGCAAGGATCCCGAGTATGTCGGACGTGCCAAGGAAGTACGCGCTCAGGAGGAAAAGAGGGAAGCTGATGTTCCTTTCGAAGAGATGAGCGATGAGATCGTAAAGGCCGTAGAGACCATACGTAAATCTTTCTCTGACGTGAAGGCAGACAATACCGGAATAGGATCCACGATCTTTGCCGTAAAGCCCGGCGACGGATCCGCAAGAGAACAGGCTGCTTCCTGCCAGAGGGTTCTCGGAGGCTGGGCTAACATAGCCAATGAATATGCTACCAAGAGATACAGATCCAACCTGATCAACTGGGGAATGCTTCCTTTCATTGTTCAGGAGGGAGAGCTTCCTTTCAGGAATCTCGATTATATCTTCATTCCCGGCATCAAGAAGGCTGTCATGGACAAGGAAGACAGCATAAAGGCATATACCGTGGACAGTACTTCAGGTGAAATGAAAGAATTCACCCTCACTCTCGGAAAGCTTACCGATGAGGAAAGGGAGATCATTCTTAAAGGATGCCTGATCAACTATAACAGGAGATAAGATGGATACAGATAACACAGTTTCAAACCCCATGCTCGTGGGAGCGATGCAGCTTATCAAGGCCGACGGAAAAACTCCCGTGCCCGAGCATCAGGCAATGTTCATGCAGGAACTGGATAAGGCGGAGCTTCTGGCACCTTCGTTCGTCATCAGCGAGACAGGAGCGGACGGTGAACCTGTTGAGGGCGGAAGGAACATGACCAGATTCCCCGTGCTCAATTCAGGCGACGGTAAGAAGTTCTTCGTTGTGTTCACGGATTCCGCGTCACTTGACCAGGCCAAGAGCATAGACGGAGTTTCCAAGCTTCCCGAAGAATTCCTGGCGCATACATCAAAAGTCAGGTTTACCGACATAACCAAGCTTATAATGGCAAAGGCACCCGACGGAAGCGATAACGGCATCTTCGGAGTGGTGATCAATCCTTTCATGGAAAATGTTGTCATTCCCAAGACCATGATCATGGAAATAATCAGGAAAACCGCCGAGGAGGCCATGGCAAGAATGGCTGCGGCTCAGGCTAAGAATCCGGGGAATACTCCGGGACAGGAGGCCCCTGATGAAAACGGCAAGGTCATAAGATTTCCCTTTGCAGACAAAAAAGACTGAATAACTAAAATATTTGAAACGATCATCCGATATAAAGAGCAGAGGCAGATGCCTTTGCTCTTTGTTTTTCGGAACAACCGCATATATGGAAAAGGAAAACGACGCAGAATGGATTCTAGACCAGGGCGTCATTTTTTTGCCTTTTTTTTACGCAAAGAACGGAACTTTGCGTGTATTAAGCATACCAAAGCGGGCGGTCCGGCAATGGAGTGAAAGAGCGTGAGCCAATCAGGAATGAAAGGAGAATAATGATTGAGGATTGAAAGTTCGGTCACAGGAATGGAGTCCGAACGCAGCTACAGTGCTGTGCAGTATTCAGCAAGGAGCATGAGCATCGGTACGGTATCCGGTGCGGGTATTTACGGAGGTACCATGAACAGGGAGGGACCGGGTGAAAGCGGAACGTCTTTTGCGGATACCCTGTTCAGAAGGTATGCGCGGTCCGGAGGGACGGAAAGTCCGAACGAGGAAGCGGATGATGAGTCCGGAAGTTCGATTGCTTCCGTGGACGACATTATGAAGGACATGCTGGTGAAAGGCTCCGGATACGCGAATATCTCCGCTGAAGAAGGTAAAACTGACATATATGTCAGAAAAATGTCCGTGCTGTATATTTTTTCAATACTTTTTGAAGATTTCAGGAAGCAGCTGGATGACATGATGGCGGGCCTGAGAAGGGATTATGAATGTGCGGAAGGCAGAACGGGGACATATCTCGCAGACATTTCCGCAAAGGGAGGTTTCGGGCAGAGCAGCCCCAGGCAGGTATTCAGGTTTGAAATAAAAAGAGAGGATTATTATCGCGAAGAGGAAGAGACTTCTTTTTCGGCAAGAGGCAAGGCGGTATGTTCCGACGGCAGGGAGATAGATTTTAACATAAATGCCCGGATGAGCCGTTCTTTCGAACAGTACTCCTCCGGCAAGGTCACCTTCGATCTGGGCTGCATCGATCCGCTTGTCATCAACTTAAATGATGGGGTGACTTCCGTTTCCGACCAGGATTTTTATTTTGACCTGGATGCTGACGGCAAAGAAGACAGGATCAAGGCTCTGTCCGATGGAAGCGGATTTCTTGCACTGGATAAAAACGGTGACGGAAAGATAAATGACGGGAGCGAACTTTTCGGAACAGGAACGGGTGACGGCTTTGCCGAGCTGGCCGTTTATGACGATGACGGCGACGGATGGATCGATGAAGATGATGATGTATTCGACAGGCTGAGGGTATGGACACATGACCGGGACGGAAGGGAGAAGCTTCTTACGTTTAGGGATCTGGGGATCGGAGCGGTCAATCTTGCAAATGTTCCGACCAGGTTTTCAATGACGGATTCCGGTAACCGTGCGGAGGCGATAGTCCGCGCGACCGGAATGTTCCTGTATGAAGACGGACGTGCCGGATGCGTTCAGCAGGTGGATATGGTAAGCTGAGCCTGAAAAGGCCGGTGCAGCTGAGCATTATAAGGCCGGTAAATGGACACGCGGGGGCTGAAGGTGGTAAAATACATCTCGTGTGTTGTCTGATACGATTTGGAAGGTGGGGCGTATGAGAAAGCATACAATTTCATACGCTTCACTTTTTTTGTCCTTTGTGATCCTTCTGGGCGGATGCGGTGAAGGCGCCATAACGGGAAGACGGTCAATGGAGCCTGTTGCGGTCCTTGATTATGTGATACCTGTGGGCGTGCCGAACATAATGGCGGATATAAACGGCTATTCGCAGCATTCCGAAAAATATGCTTATCTGAGGATCCCCGAAGGGGGCGAGCCGGTGGAGTTCTTCCGTATAAGAGATGTCGATAGGGACAGGCTTGTTTATGAGGGAAGGTTTGAGCCGGCCAAGGTTAATGATGATCTTTACAAGGCGGATTTCACGGATCTGGTGTTTCCCGGAAGGTACAGGGTTGAGTGCGTGCCTTACGGCTGTTCGGAAGAGTTTATCATATCCGAAGACTTGTATATCGGACTGGCCGATGAATATAAAAATCTGATCATGGAACAGTGCACTTCCTTGAGTGCATCGCCTGAAACCGTCCTGGATTTTCTGCAGGCATATGAATGGTATTACCGGCCGGACCGCACTGAGGGAGATGATCTTACGGTTCCCGGAGAACTGACCGCGGTAAGGGACTGGATATCCGGAAGTGACTATCAGGACAGCGTCGGAACGACCGCAGTGACATATGCGGCGATACTGGCCAAGTTCAGTTTTCTGTATAAGGATTATGACAGTTTTCTGGCCACGGAATGCCTTCAGAAAGCATCGTCCATATATTCCCAGAGCGGTAATGTGGTAAAGAGCGATTCTGTTGCATTCAGGGCTCTCGCCGAACTTTACAGGGCCTCGGGAGAGAGCGCATACCACACGGAACTGGCCGGTTACAGGGAGATGTTCGATTCTGCCAGATCGATAACCGACCCGGGATATATGTACGGAGCCATGACTTACATCGTGACAAGACAGAGCGTAGACAAGGGATTGTGCGATGTGATGGTCAATCTCATCCTGAGTGATGCCCAGGCTGTAAACGACCGCCGAAGGGAGATAACCGATCCCATGTATTCGCAGACCGGCGGGACTGAGGAGATGATCGGGTATCTGAGACTTTTGATGTGTGCCAATTATATCCTCAAGGGATATGAATATGACCGCACTTCACTGATGATGCTTCATTATCTGTCCGGACTTAACGTGGAATCCTCGGTATATGTGCCGGATGAGAAGGACATGGGAGCATATTTCCTTATGTACAGCTGCATGGGAGCGCTTGAAGCAGAAGGAAAACTATAATAAACAATATGTCAATAAGAATAGGTGAATGAAATGATAAGACTTATACTGGTAGCATTATACGTAGCTCTCTTTCTGATACTTACGATGCCGCTGATGCTTGCATCGTGGATCATCGGAAAGTTCAATTCCCGGGCTGCCGACAAGCTTGCCAATTCGGTTGTCATGTGGGGATTCAGATGCGTCTGGTTCATCTGCGGCATAAAGCTTGACGTGCGAGGCAGGGAGAAAGTTCCCGCAGATAAGTCGCTCCTTTATGTGAGCAATCACCGCAGCCTGTTCGACATTGTCATCGGATATCCGCTATGCAAATGTCCCACCGGAGTTATTTCCAAAAAGTCAATAAAGAAGATCCCTCTTTTGAACATATGGATGATGCTGCTTAAGTGCCTTTTCCTGGACAGAAGCAATACCAAGAAAGGGCTTGAGGTCATCCTTAAGGCCATTGAGCTTGAAAAAGAGGGTGTCTCCATTCTGATATTCCCGGAGGGCACCAGAATACGGGATTATACGTCCGATAAGCTCCTCCCAATGCATAACGGAAGCTTTAAGATCGCAACCAAGAGCGGAGCGATGATCCAGCCCATCACCATGGTCGGGACCGAGAATATCATGGCAAAGCACATGCCGTTCGTAAGATCCGCAAAAGTCACAGTCGTATTCGGTGACCCGATCGATCCTTCGCAGCTGGACAAGGATACCCTGAAGAATATCGGCGCTTACGTCGGATCGATCATAGAAGATACTTATTCATCCGTCATCAAAGAGGGCGGCAAAGCATCACGATAAGGCTTGAACCGGCATCACGATGGGCCTTATGATCGGGCTGCCGTATGATCTGTGCAAGTATCACGGAGGGCGCAGACTGGACATTTTGCCCAATCTGTGGTACAGTTTTTGCGTATGTAATTAAATTCGGTGAACATAGAAACACCAGAGGCTTTTCATGGAACAGTACCTTATAAGAGGCGGAAGTTCATTGGTCGGAGAAGTTGAGATAGGCGGAGCCAAAAATGCCGCTCTTCCCATTCTCGCCGCATCCATTATGACCGATGAGACCGTACATATAGATAACGTTCCCGATGTCCGTGACACGAACGTGCTCATGGATGCTATGGGTAATGTAGGCATCATAATCAAGAAAGAGAACCGTCACAGAGTTACCATTAACGGAGCAGGCATTACCAGCACCGTTGTATGTGACGATAACATCAAGAAGATCAGGGCGTCTTATTATCTGATCGGTGCAATGCTCGGAAAATATAAGCATGCCGAGGTAACACTCCCCGGCGGATGCGATATCGGATGCAGGGCTATCGATCAGCATATCAAGGGCTTCAGGGCACTGGGTGCCGAAGTCATCCTCGAACACGGAATGATCAAAACAAGAGCCGAACATCTGACAGGAAGCCATATTTACATGGACGTTGTCAGCGTCGGCGCGACCATAAATGTCATGCTCGCAGCTTCGATGGCCGAGGGCAAGACGATCATAGAGAATGCTGCCAAGGAACCGCATGTCGTTGATGCTGCCAACTTCCTCAACTCGATGGGAGCCAACATAAAGGGAGCAGGTACCGACGTCATCAGGATCAAGGGCGTTCCGAAGCTCCACGGCACGGATTATGCGATAGTTCCGGATCAGATCGAAGCCGGAACATTCATGCTCGCTGCCGCTGCCACAAAAGGTGACATCACTGTCAAGAATGTGATTCCCAAGCACCTTGAGTCCATCACCGCGAAACTTATCGAGACCGGATGCGAAGTGATGGAGCAGGGAGATCAGGTAAGGGTTGTGTGCTCCAGAAATCTCAGGCATACACATATCAAGACCCTTCCTTATCCCGGATTCCCTACCGACATGCAGCCGCAGATCACCGTTGTACTCGGACTTTCGGAAGGCACTAGCATTGTCACGGAGAGCATATTCGAGAATCGTTTCAAGTATGTCGATGAGCTTATCCGAATGGGCGCGAACATAAAAGTAGAAGGCAATACCGCCATAATAGACGGAGTAGCGAAGTATACGGGAGCCGGCATAGCGGCACCCGACCTCAGAGCCGGAGCGGCACTTGTGCTTGCCGCTTTGTCTGCAGAAGGTGAGAGCATAGTCGATAATATCCGTTACATCCAGAGAGGATACGAGGACTTCGACATCAAGCTCAGAAATCTCGGTGCGGACATTCGTGTCATCGACAGGGATAACGATTATAAGGATTTCAAGCTTCTTACAGGCTGATGCATTATGCGGCCTGCTTAAGAATCATCCCTGCAATATTGACATAAACGTACAAATATAGTACTTTTTTCTTGATAATCTAATAAGTCTCTTATTCAGAGTTGGCAGAGGTACATAGGACCGATGAAGCCACGGCAACCCCTTTATGGAAGGTGCCCACCTGAGCGAAATTTCGAACAATAAGAGGATGAACATTGTGTCTTTTTCACTCCGCTTCTTGTTTCGTGAAGCGGATTTTTTATTGCTCTTATCAGAGACTTGTAGATATATGCAGCACTCATTCATGCATGGGCTAAAAGCCCGGAAAGGACCAGCAAACTTTATGGAAAAAATACTTTTTACGTCCGAGTCCGTAACGGAAGGACATCCCGACAAGATCTGCGATGCGGTTTCCGATGCGATCCTCGATGCAATGGTAGCACAGGATCCCATGAGCCGTGTTGCCTGTGAGACCGCTACCTGCACAGGTTTCGTGCTCATCACCGGTGAGATCACCACCAAGGCCAATGTTGACATTCAGGCCATCGCCAGAAAGACCATAACAGACATCGGATACGATTCGTCGGAGAAGGGCTTTGACGGCAATACCTGCGCAGTTCTCGTTGCACTCGACAAGCAGTCTCCTGACATTGCAATGGGCGTCGACAAGGCACTTGAGGCAAGAGAAAACCAGATGACCGATGAGCAGCTTGAAGCTATCGGTGCGGGCGACCAGGGTATGATGTTCGGATATGCAGTCAATGAGACTCCCGAGCTCATGCCTTATCCCATTTCACTTGCTCATAAGCTTACCAGAAAGCTTACCGAAGTAAGAAAGAACGGAACTCTCCCTTACCTGAGAGCCGACGGAAAGAGCCAGGTATCCGTTGAGTATAATGCTGAAGGAAAGCCCGTCAGGCTTGAAGCAGTCGTCATCTCTACCCAGCATGACGAGAAGGTTACCCAGGAGCAGATCCATTCAGACATTAAGAAATACGTCCTCAATCCTGTTCTTCCCGCAGAGATGGTAGACGATAACACCAAGGTCTTCATCAATCCCACCGGAAGATTCGTTATCGGAGGTCCCAACGGTGATGCCGGACTTACCGGAAGGAAGATCATCGTTGATACCTATGGCGGATATGCACGTCACGGCGGCGGAGCTTTCTCCGGAAAAGACTGCACAAAGGTTGACCGTTCTGCTGCATATGCTGCAAGATACGTTGCAAAGAATGTTGTTGCTTCAGGCCTTGCGGATAAGTGCGAGATACAGCTCTCATACGCTAT
>JAIKZQ010000046.1 GCA_024682075.1 Lachnospiraceae bacterium | reverse complement strand
TCGGCGCCGGAAACGTAGTGCGCATTAAACTCCATGTTTATATCCCGGATTTCTTTCTTCCCTTCAATATAGTCCTGATACATCTCGGCGAGACCTGACATGCAACCGTCGCATGAACCGCTTATATTCCCTAACGATTCCGCTACTATCTTTTCACGCTCCTCGCGCGTTGTATCTTTGATCAAAATCGAGTTCATTCTACAAGCCTTCCCTGATTTTATCTACCAATTCTAAATCTGCCGGAAGCCATTCCACCTCATCAAGCTCTTCCCTACTGAGCCATCTTGCGGCCTCGGCTTCCTTTAACTCGAGATGTCCCGATTTAACGGTTGCCCAAAAGCAGTCCATCGAGAGATGAAATGTCGGGTAATCATACTTTATTGTCTTGATAAGGTTTCCGACAGTGATCTCGGTGTCAAGCTCTTCAAGTATCTCACGTTTGAGCGCTTCCTCTGGTGTTTCACCTTCCTCGATCTTTCCGCCCGGGAATTCCCAGCCGTCTTTGTACTCTCCGTACCCCCGCTGGGTTGCGAAGATCTTATCTCCGTCGCGAATTACCGCTGCCACTACTCTTACTGTCTTCATTTCACCGTCTTTGTTCTTTTGCTGAACACTCTATATCTCTTCAATCCCGAGGCTCTTTAAGTACGCATATGTCCCGTCATAATACTCCGGTAAGCGGGTACTATCCTCCCAGAAGCCATTCGGGGTCTTATTAGAATTTCCTTCAGGGACACAGATAACCATGCCGGCTCTCGCACGTGTAAGGAGGACACGATATGCGTTAAGCATATATTTTCTGCGCTCCTGCTTAGTTTCTTTATCTCCGGACAGTTCTGTCCATTCCGTTCGGCCGTTAAAGGTGTAATAGTGCCATTTCCCTTTTTCGTAGCGCATGTCAGCATCCCACAAAAGGCACGTGTAATCGAGCTCGAGGCCCTGAACCTGGATCTCTGTGGCTGCATCTTCAAGGTAGTTTGAGGACCTGGTGTCCTCCTTGTCTTCGAGGAACCAGTGGATGGCATTTTCATCGCCGGATGGCAGGATGTGAATTGCCAGGGGTTTAAACCTTGCTGACTCCTTAGTTACAAGTACTCCAGTGCGTTCCGAGCCTCTGACCCTTTCATGGATCCATTTCCTTGCCTTGTCCATGTCCCTGGTCAGGACGATGGGATACTTGTCCTTGATATCAGCGTACAGACCGGAAGCTTCCTTTTCAAAGGACAGCAGCGCATGTACAAAGGCCGACAGCTTCTCTGCTCTGTATGAGCGTAACGAAACGCTCAGGTGCAGGTCTTCTGAGTATATTACTCTCTTGTTGTCCTTTAAGAGTTCGTTTACTTTGCCCTCAGCGTACTCCGCATCGGTGAGTTTCGGGGAGATGTGAACCTCCCACTGAGGGAAGTCGCTATTTAGAGCCGCTATCCACTCAGCGATTCCCGCTTCACCTGTGTTGATCTCCTGACCGCCACCGACAAGGCAGATAATCGTAGCCCAGTCCTCACGCTGATCAAGTGACCAGATCAGGAACGAAGCTTCAGAAACAGGGAAATTGGGCACCTTGAGCTTGTTGCCGTACGTGCCGCCTCGCTTCAGATAATCTGCGAGTCTCTTCTGTGTCCATGACCTCTGCGCCTCATCAAAGATCGCCACATGCTCCACCTCTGCGAAGCCGGCGTCTTCCATCTTGACTGCCTTCTCGGGATCTATCTCCAGGACTCCGTTTTCAACAGGGTTCTTGATTTTCTTCAGCATGTTGTCCCGGTATCGGTGAATCATCTGAACTGACTTGCCAACCTCACGCAACGCATCTGATTTATTCTTCTTCTCGCGGCGCTCCCGGCACTTGATCAGATTGTCTCTTGCGAGTGCCTCGGTAAGGACTGCAACCAAAGGGCCATTACCAGACAGATACACCGCGCCTTCGTCCTTCACAGGTTCCTTCTGTCCCTGGTAGGTCTGTCTAATTGCCACATCAAGGCCTACAAGAGTTTTCCCTGCCCCCGGCACCCCAGTTACGAAGCAAATGCTTTTCTTCTTCTCTTCCTTGCTTTGTCTGATAACATCCAGGATATAAGCTATGGTCCTGTCGGTAGTGACCTTGTCCGCCTCATGCCTTGTTATGTCTTCAACCGTGTGATTCTCATAGAGTGACCTGGCCGCCTCGATGATCGTGGGCGTCGGAGCATAGGGGCTTATAGTCCAATCCGGATCAATCGGAGCCTCGTTCGGAAATCCCTTAAGCGCCATGTCGATCAAATCGTAAATGCCGTCCTTGCCCGTGATCAGTGGATTAATTACGCTGTCATCATAACCGGAACTTTGGATAATGGTGGATCTTTTCTCATAATTCGTAGCGACAAGGATCGGGACAATCACCTTTCCCTGACTAAACTTATGGAAGTTGTTCAGGTCGAGAGCGTAATCAAGGACCTGATCAACGTCACCCTCCAGGATCTTGTTCTCTCCCACCTTGAACTCTATACAAAAAATGATTCCCCTGTAGAGCAAAACAACGTCTATCCTTTTTGCAAGACGGGGGATATCGTATTCAAATATGATCCTCCCATCTGTACCGTCGAAGCGTGAAACAACATCTTTCATAATGGTGATCTCGTCCTTCCACGCTTCTCTCGTAGTCGAACGTGTATCGCCGTGATACTTGTCATTTATAATTCCAAATATCAGATTGTCGGACTCCTCAAGGAATCCTCTGAAACTATTCTGATAAAGGCACCGATTGTTGTTATTCACTCCGTTTTCTCCCTGTTATACACGTAGTCTTCTGCTACTGAACCGACATTTATTATTTTACCAAATCAAGGCGGAAAATAATAGAATTTTCTCGGGTTCAGTTAACTATTTTTGTGACCCGGGGAGGACGGGGGTAATGGGTCATTTAAAAAGCTGACAGGCCAAAAGCCCGTCAGCTCTGCTTTTTTCATATAAGCGTTAAAATCCGAGTCCGCAGCGTCTGAGGGAGATACCGTGGACTATTTTGAATTCATGGTATAATTCCATTCAAACTCAGTTTTTTTCATAAAACACGATATCCATCGCCTCATTGATCTTCTCGATCTTACTTTACGTCAATTTTCTCTATGATTTCTTCCAAAATATCCACTGCGCTTGCAACCATCTTGGGACAGAATTCAGTGAACAAGCCTTCGGCCCTGGCCTTCTGTACTCCTTCCGGGGTTGACACATCATGGCCAAGAAGATCGTTACAAATGTACGAACCATTGGCCTCTTTAAACCGGTTCATAAACATATCGTTGATACGATTGGATAATTCCCGCTCTTCAAGATTTCCGATGTGCTCCTGACCATATAAGAGCCCCAATACCATAAGTGCACCGGTACACGCTCCGCAGACCTCGCCTTTACGCATCCCGCTTCCGAAGCAGGATCCAAGTCTGAAAGCCTGCGCTTCCGATATGCCGCATTCTTCCGAAAATGCCGCAAGCACCGCCTGTGAGCAGTGCATTTTTTTCGCAAATATTTCAACTGCTTTATCATGCTTGTTTTTCATGATCATCATCCTCATATATCCTGTCTCGTATCATCCCCACAGTGCTTTCCGTCATTCATCCAGGTTCCCAGTGCCTGTCACCCAATGGCTCGCCCCCCTGCCACTGGTCTTTGGTAATGGAGCTTACATGTCCCGTCCGTTTCTCATGCATCAGTGGCACATCTACATTCTCTGATTTCCACTGATATCTGAAACCACATTTCTCCTGAACACGCTTCGACCTCGTATTGCCCTCATAATATCCAATCCAAACCTTCCGCATTCCACAATCCTCAAAAGCATGGCGAAGCATTTCTCTGACAGCCTCGGGCATGATACCCTGTCCCCAGAAAGGCTTTCCAATCCAGTAACCCATTTCGCACTCATCATCCCGGTCAGTCATATCGGTGTGCCCGTTCAGCTTTAGTTCGATTGCACCAATCGCCTTGCCATCTTCTTTCAAGCAAATGGCATAGGCTTCTTTACCGTTAAAAACATTCTTGATAACATCACGGCTCTCATCTATACTCTGATGTGGCGGCCAGCCTGCAATCGGGCCTACATCAGGATTACTGGCGTATCTGTATAAATCTTCCGCATCCGCATCTTCCCATCGGCGCATGATCAGTCGTTCTGTTTTAAGCGTTCTTCCTATGAACAGCTCCAAATCGATGCAATTCCAGGTGCCGATGGGCATAGCGCATTTTCTTCTGCCATACTCCTTAAAACCGGCAGCTTCGTAACAGTATCTTGCGCTCTCATTATTCTCAAACACACCCAGATCAATCCTTGATGCCGACAGATGCCCCTTTACATATTGAATGCCAAGCCGGATCATTTCTTT
>JAIKZQ010000044.1 GCA_024682075.1 Lachnospiraceae bacterium | reverse complement strand
GGCATCATCACTTATTACAAGAATGATGAATTCCTCATGAGAGAGTACTTCAGCAATTACGGCGGAACAGAGAATAATGCGGTCAGCTGCTTCAAGAGAGTAAACAGGGAATACAAGCCCCATCTCAACGGTGACTTCAAGCTCACACTCCGCTTTGAGCCCATCGAGGGTGAGAAGATCTACGGAATGGGTGTATATCAGAATCCCTACATAGAGCTCAAGGGAACCACACTGGAACTTGCACAGCGCAATGCCCAGACCTCGATCCCTTTTGAAGTTTCCAACAAGGGATACGGACTTCTCTGGAATAATCCTGCAGTCGGAAATGTCACCTTCGGTAAGAACATGACCGAGTGGGTCGCTGATGCCGCAAAGGAATTCGATCTCTGGCTCACCACCGATGATTCACCCAAGGCTATAATTGAAAACTATACTGCAGTAGTGGGACGTGCTCCCGAGATTGATGAGGATCTCCTCGGACTCTGGCAGTGCAAGCTCAGATACAGGACCCAGGCTGAAGTGCTTGAGGTTGCAAGAAAGTATCAGGAGCTCGGGATCAAGATCGACGTTCTTGTCATAGACTTCTTCCACTGGACTTTTCAGGGCGAGTGGAAGTTCGATACCGAATATTGGCCCGATGTCAAGGCAATGGTTGATGAGCTTCATTCATACGGCATCAAGGTCATGGTATCCGTATGGCCTTCAGTCGACAGAAAGAGTGAGAACTTCTATCCCATGGCTGACAGAGGCCTTCTCATGAGAACCGAGAAGGGCGCAATGCAGACCTATGATTATCAGGGCGACTGCGTTGTATATGATGCGACCAATCCCGAAGCAAGAAAGTATGTATGGGATATCTGCAAGAAGAATTACTATGATTACGGCATAGACATGTTCTGGCTTGATAATGCCGAGCCCGATCTTGCTTCATATGATTTCGATAATTATCGTTACTATCTCGGACCCGGAGCTGAGGTCAGCTGTATATTCCCCAGGTGCTATGCTCAGGGTTTCTTCGAGGGAGAGAAGGAAGTTCATCCCGACAAGAAGATACTCAACCTGCTCCGCTGCGGATGGGTAGGATCACAGAAGTACGGAACTCTTCTTTGGAGCGGAGACATCTATTCGACTTTCGAGGCACTTCAGAATTCCGTAAGAGGCGGTCTCGATATCGGACTTGCCGGAATCCCCTGGTGGACTACCGATATTGGCGGATTCATGAACAGCGATGTTAACACCGACTATTTCAAGGAACTCCTTGTAAGATGGTATGAGTGGGCTGTATTTACTCCTATCTTAAGACTCCACGGCGAGAGAGGACCTCTTGACATCGAGCCTCTTGATCACAAGGACTGGGGAAGCGGATATCTCCACACCGGACACGCCAATGAGATCTGGAGCTACGGAGAGAAGGTTCAGAAGATCCTCACCGATAACCTTAAGATAAGATGGGATCTGAAAGATTACATCAAGTCACTTTATGATGAGGCAAGTGCAAACGGCTCACCTCTCATGAGAACAATGTTCTATGAGTTCCCTGAAGATGAGAAGTGCTGGGATCTTGATGACCAGTACATGTTCGGAAGCGAGTACCTTGTTGCTCCCGTAATGTATCAGGGCATGACAGAGAGACAGGTATATCTTCCTGCAGGAAAGTGGGAAGACATCCGTGACGGAAAGCTTTACGAAGGCGGACAGACCATCACAGCTGCAGCACCCCTTGAGTCCATTCCTGTATTTAAGAAGGCTTGAGAATCTAACTTTTTTGGTTGAAAACCCCGGAGATGGCAGTCTCCGGGGTTTTCTTATAAAAAGATACTTTATCCAAGCTAGAAGCGTTTTTATGACATTTGTGTCACTAAATATTTGTATAACATTGTGTAAAAAATTTCATCGATTATTGATATGACAGCCAAAAATGATACCAAATTGTTTAACTCGAAAATGAATCATATAATAGATCGTGTGATATAATATCCATCGGATTGTTGAATTAAATGCTTGACATAATAGGCATGGAGGATAAAGCTTTGACAGACAGACAGACAGACAGACAGACAGAACTGAACTGACGGGATATCCGTCTATAGATAAGCCTTGGCTGAAATATTATAAGAATCGTCCGGAAGACCTTGTATATCCTCATAAAACGCTATATCAATACGTTTATGATAATAACAAGGATTTTCCGGACGATATTGTTTTTCAGTATTTTGATAAAAACATCAATTACAGGACTTTCTTTGAAAATGTTGATAAAGCTGCAAGAGCGCTGGCTTCATTTGGAATAAAAACCGGAGACATTGTTACCATTATGTCCATGCATACTCCTGAGACGACGTATATCCTGTACGGACTTAATTATCTCGGTGCAGTGGCTAATATGGTCTATCCCACATTGTCAGAGGGAGAACTACTTAAGACACTTTCAAATACCGATTCGAAAGTATTCTTTGTGCTTGATGTTGTGATAGGTAAAGTGGCAGGTGCAATAAATAAGATCACAATTCCCTGTATTGCCCTTCCAATAGACGGTTCAATGCCCCTTCCCATAAAGATGGGATACAGATTGAAGAATGCGGGAAAGAAAAATTCTACGAAAAAGGTCATCGCTTATCCGGAATTTATTAAAAAGGGCGTTGGCGTGGAGTTGGGTGAGCCTTTTGCTGATAGCAAAGCTCCTGCAGTAATTGTTTATACCAGCGGAACAACAGGAGAACCTAAAGGGGTTGTTCTGAACAATGACTGTATGAATGATATGGGACTTCAGGACTATAACGGTCTGGTGGAATTTGGGCGTCAGAAATCATTTTTTTTGATACTTCCCCCATTTATAGGATTTGGAATAACTCAACTTCATTTGCTTACAGCTTTTGGAGTGACAAGTATCCTTCATGTTATTCTTGATCCGGATTCAATCATTAAACAGCTGTTCAAAAAAAATCCTTACATATTCGTGACAGGACCTGCAACTGCTCCGGTCTTTGCAAAACATAATCCACAGGATTTAAGTCACTTGAAATATTTCATCGGCGGAGGTGGAACACTTACTGATCAGCAGACATCGGATATTAATGTTCTTCTTAAAAAGTGTAATTCAAACGCATCCTATTCTAATGGGTATGGAATGACCGAAACTTCATCGCTTTTATGTATGAGCGCTAACGAGATCGGTAAGCCCGGAAGCGTGGGTATTCCGATCATCGATACTGTTGTTAAAATCGTTGATCCGGATACTCTCAAGGAATTGTCATATGGTGAAACCGGCGAATTGTGGTTTAATACTCCGAATCTGATGGTCGGATATTACAAAAATACCAAGGCAACGGACGAGATCGTAGTCACTGATGAAAATGGACTGAAATGGATCAGAACAGGGGATCTCGGAACGGTCGATGAGGATGGTTTTGTATTCATTACCGGACGAATGAAGAGAGTCTTTGTTACACGTTCTTCAGATAACAGTGTTCTGAAACTTTTTCCTCAGAGAGTTGAGGAAGTTATGATGAGTGCAGAGGATGTTGAAGAGTGCGGAGTGATAGTCCGAGAAGATGAAAAGAGAGTCAACGTAGGAATAGCATTCGTGATGCTCAAGAATGATGATGATTATAGAGAAGAGGCCGCAAGGAAAGAATTTTGTGCAAGATTAACTGCTTTTGCCCAAACCGAACTGCCTGAGCATATGCTGCCCTCTGAGATACGTATTATCGACAAAATGCCCATAACACCGAGCGGGAAGATAGATTACAGGGAACTGGAAAAAGAATATTCTAAATAATTGCTTTGGCTTATATCCGGTTGCATATTTCTCTATTAGGTGATATTATCTTGCTTGCAACCGAACAAGTTGGTCAAACTTTCAATGAAAACCCCGGAGATGGCGGTCTCCGGGGTTTTCTTATCCGTTTTTGCAAGGTGGATCAGACCTCAGGCTGGTTGCCTTATTCGTCTCTGTCCAGCCATTTGCAGATATAGTAGGCTACTATACTTGCCATGACAGATACGAAAAACGCTCCGAATAAGTTAGTCACTAGCTTTCACCTCCTTTCCGTGCCGGAATAGAAGGGGCAACGAGGTGATTTTATCTACTGGAAGTATAGTAGTAAAGAGGTGTGAAAAACTGATTGTAAAACTATACAAAAGTATGAAATGCCTATAAAGCGATACTTTGTCTTAGGGAAAAACGAAATCATGACACATGTGTCACTAAATATTTGTACAACATTTTGAAAAAATTTCATCGATTATTGATATGACAGCCAGAAAATGTCTTGGAATAGTTTGACTTGGAAATGAGTCGTAATAGAGAGTATGTGATATAATACTCATCGGATTTTTGTATATATACTTGACAAAAAAGTCGAGGAGGAAAAAACTTTGACAGACAGACAGACAGACAGACAGACAGACAGACAGACAGACAGACAGACAGACAGAACTGAACTGACGGGATATCCGTCTATAGATAAGCCTTGGACAAAATACTATTCGGATGCAGACCAAATTTCGGATGCACCTAAATGTACTCTTTATCAGAATATCTATGATCGCAATCGTGATCATCTAAGCGATACAGCAATTCTTTATTACGGTAACAAGATCAGTTATAAATCCCTGTTAGAAAATTCGGAAAAAGTGGCAAAATGTCTGATTAAGGCAGGTATAAAACGTGGAGAATGCATTGCCCTTTGTACTGCCGGAGTTCCTGAAGCAATCTATGTGGTGTTGGCATGTAGCCGAATAGGCGCCATCGCCAATTTTCTCAACCCTCTTTTTACAAAAGACCAGATGGTCGATCGTATCAATGAAACAGGAGCAAAATTGTTGCTTGTCCTTGATGAGATGTATTCATACATTGAAGCCTCTATTTCCGCTACATGCATCAAAAATGTTGTGATCATTCCTGCGACAAATTCCATAAATCCTGTTTTGGCAAAAGTTTTATATTTGAAAAGCAAGGCAAGACATATCCTTCAAGAAAACAAACAAGGTTTACTACGTTATAAGAAGTGGAATGTTTTTCTTAAGATGGCTTCAGGATACAATGGAGAAATCGATGTTCCGTACGAGCCGGATACTCCGGCAGTGATGGTGTATTCATCTGGAACGACTGGAGCCTCAAAGGGAATATTACTGACGAATGACGGTATGCTTGCAACCAATTATTGCAGAAATATTCCTCCGGATCCGGTTGAAAGGCAGACTACATTTCTTCAGATGATACCTATATGGTTTTCCACCGGGATAGTAATCTCCATTATCATCCCACTTATAAATGGAAGCATAGTTATTCCTGAACCCAAATTCAGTAAGGAATCTTTTTGTAATGATCTTAAGAAGTTCAACCCAAATATGACTTTAACTGCCACAAGTCTTTGGCTCTATGCTGTAAAGAATAAAGATCTGGAGACGCTGGATCTTTCTAATATGACGTGTGCGATAACGGGTGGCGAGAAAGTATCAGGTGAAGATGAAAGAGAGATTAATGAGTTTTTGAAAATTCATTCTTCAAAATGTGCACTCTATAAAGGGTATGGTATGTGTGAACTTGGTGGTACAGTCACCAGTTCATCGAGTGCTGAAGGGTATGTCGGTAAAGCGTGTGGTGTTGGATATCCCATCAGAAATGTGGTGGTTTCTGCATTTGACCCTGATACTGATCAGGAGAAACAATACAATGAGCGCGGTGAAATCCGTGTCTGGTCTCCGGCTCGAATGAAAGGATATTATAAAAACTCCAAAGCTACAGATGAATATTTTTGGACGGATGCCCAAGGCAGGGTGTGGGGATGTACCGGAGATATAGGATATGTGGATGAGGATGGTGAACTCTTTATTCTTGGACGCACTACTGACAGCTTTAAACGAGAAAACGGTGAAACAGTGTGGTTGTTTGATGTTGAAAATCAGATATTAAAGAACAAATTAGTCAATCAATGCAAAGTAATAGACATAGAGGAAAATGGTGTAACAAAGCTTGTTTCTCACATTGTATTTAAAGAAGGAACTGAGGACACAGAGGAGAACCTCAGGAAAATAGCTGAAAATCTTGCTGATACTCTGCCAGATTATATGCAACCCGATTATTATAAAGTACGTTCATCGATGCCTGTTCATACTAACGGAAAGCGGGATGTAGAGGCGCTCAGATCGGATAGAGAGAATTTGATGGCTTTTTGACCCGGTGTAGTCACCGGAGACCGCTGTCTCCCGGGGTGTTTAAGGAAATGCTTTACAGCCCTGTGATCAGATGATATTTTTAATGTGAAGGAGCACGTAAATGCATCAGATTGCACTGTTTTTCCTTTGGAAAACGGTGCCCGGGCAAGGATGCCGGAGGTGAAGCCATGAGCATAAACATACAGGCGAAGACTGATACAAGCTTTCTGTTTTCGAATCTGCCCTCATCGCAGGGGGATTTCTTTAATTCTATGAACTGGCTTAAGGATTACGGCCTTGTCAAGAGCGGGGCATATTCCAAGCTGATGAAGGCTTACTATTCCAAGGACGGATCCGAAGAGGAACCTTCGAAGGAAGTCTCTAATCTTGTTTCAGACAAGGCAAAAGCCGTCTCGGCCAATAAGACGGCATCTGATTCGTATAATAAGGTGTCCGAATCTGCAGCATCGGTTCAGGATTCGGTCAGGAAGATTCAGGAAGCTGCCGAGAAAGATACCGACCTTCTGATATCAACAGTCAAGAATTTCGTCACCAGTTTTAATTCCATGATCGATGCTGCTGCAGACAGCAGCGTGAAGGATGACAGGGCCATATCGAGCAGGGTCTCTGTCCTCAGTTCTCTTTCGAGCGGATACTCGGAGAAGATGACATCCGTGGGTATCCTTGCAAAGAGTGACGGAAAGCTTGAAGTGGACAAAGACAAGCTTAAGAAAGCTGATGCCGGAGACATAAAGAAGCTGTTTGCGGATAAGTCGTCATACGGATATGCAGTCAGCATGTCTGCCGAGATGGTTCAGAGCAATGCCCAGTATGTCGCTAACAGGCAGTCGCTGTATGGAGCATCGGGTACCGCAAATGCCGGTTCATACGGTTACAGCTTTGACCTGTTCACATAAACCGGGGGACGGTTCCACTGTTTTCCAATCTTAGAAAATCTTAAATGCAGAAATAAATGCTCTTCCCGATTAAAGGGAAGAGCATTTTTGCTTCAAGTATGTTTCCTCAGCTCATGAACTGAAGTATGAAATGCTGCAATATCATTGCCACAGCAAATGATCCTATCATTGTGCAGATGCTCATGATCCAGAACTGCGACGCGCTGTAATGGAATCCCTTCCAGCATTTATAGATCCTTACAAGAGCTATGAAATAGAACACGAAAAAGGGTATCATGATAAAGATGAGTGCCGAATAAGCGAGCAGGAACATGATAAACATTGAGATCATCGTTCCGGCCCAGAGCTTTAAGAGAGAATCCTTGGGATGCTTATCTGTGACCTCCAGGGTTCTTTCATTAATCTCATCAACATCCATGAATATCTTTTTGAAATTCATAGTGAAGCGGCCTTCGTGATCCTTCAGCTCCATTGCTTCGTAATCAACATCTTCACCCCAGTTTGCCATATCATAAACCTCCAATCGTATATGAGGATATTATAAAGGCGCGAGATGAAATAATCTATTCAAAAAATTGACAATGGCACATAAATGATATAAAATTTCCAATGTTGTACGCAGAAGTGGCGGAATTGGTAGACGCGCACGGTTCAGGTCCGTGTGAGAGCAATCTCTTGAGGGTTCAAGTCCCTTCTTCTGCACTTCCAGGAAAAATAAGTGGGATGGACAATTGTGTCCATCCCACTTATTTTTTCACGGAACGCAGAAGCGTTCCGTGAACCTGAGGGTTCATATCTCGGGGCACCGGGTGGTGTCCCTCGGTCGGCGCAGGGCTACCGTCCACCGGACGGTATGCGCCCCTTCTGATAGTATTTATAAAATATTATTTCATATATTATACTTGACATATTATTTTCAAAGTAATATATATATAATATCACCTGATAATATTTCAGAAATAATATCAGACAATAATATAGGTAATTCATCTTGCAGAGGAGGCACATATGGCAAAAGCAAAAAGACCCATCACGGTAGAGGATCATGTCGAGCTAAACCGCATCAACACAGCAAAGAAGAGAAATGCAGTCAATGAGGTGCTGAAGTTTCCTGTGGGTGATCAGTTTGAGAAGGATCTTGCAGAGATACTTGAAAGCGGATGTGAGGAAAACGGGGAAACTGTGGTCATAGCACTGGTGGATTTTGATAAATTCCTTCACATCAATGAAGACTTCGGGGTTGAAACGGGAGATAAGGTGCTTATCGACACCGGGCTGTACATCAAGAAGAATCTTCCGAAGGATGCTGCCGTTTACCGCATAGGCGGAGATGAGTTCGGCATTATCTTCAAGGGAGAGACCGAGAGGGAGGAGATATTTCTTTTCCTGAATGATCTTAAGAACGGATTTGATGTTAAGACGCCTGACGGAGCATCTCAGACGATCACAATAGGAATGGCGACGGCATTTGCGGATGCTTCCAGATGTCCTGAGCTCATTCGTAAGGCCGACGGGGCGGTTTACCGTGCCAAGGTAGGTGGCGGCAACAGGGTCGTGATGGCAAGAGAGGAGAAGATGATCCCCAAGACGAGTCATTACACTCAGGATCAGCTTCAGCGCCTGGCCAAGCTTTCAAAGCGTGAGGGCATCGGAGAAGCGATACTTTTGCGCGAGGCGCTCGACATGCTTCTCAAGAAATACGATAACTGAAAAATAATAACAGATGGTTTTGAAATGAGGGACGGTTCAGCAGTTTTGCTCACAAAAAGGGCGAAGCGACTGAACCGTCACCCTGTTTCACCCCTCCTGCTTCAATAATTGATTTTAAAGCGAAAAACAAGCATAATAAATCTGTATATATATGCATTTCCATATGAAAGGAACAAGCGGATCAATGATTTTGAAACCGGTGAATGTGCTAAGGCGTCCGCCTGAGAAATATAAGAGGATACTTGGCATCACTGCTGCACTCATGCTTTGTTTTATCAGTGCATGCTCCGGGCAGACTGTGCAGGATCAGGATCCCGAACCGGCAGCACAGCCTTATGAGCAGACTACCGGGGAGACTGAAACGGTCAGTGAAACATCCGATGCAGAGATGATCTCTGAATATATGCATTCTCTGACCCTGCAGAAAAGCTATAAGATCATCGGAAATCATAATCCCGTGATGACTCAGAGGTTCGGTGCGGACCCTTATGCTCTTGTTTATGACGGACGGGTATATCTGTACATGACGGGTGATGATGTCATGTTGAACGCGGACGGAACCCCAAGGGAAAATGACTATTCAAACATATGGACGATTTCGGTCATTTCCTCCGCAGACCTCGTTAACTGGACGGACCATGGCATGATCTATGCTGCATCTTCTTCAGGGCAGGCTTCGTGGGGAAATAATTCCTGGGCACCTGCCGCGGCGTGGAAGATGGTTGACGGAAAGCCGAAGTTTTTCCTGTATTTTGCCAATAACGGAAACGGGATCGCGGTACTTACATCCGACAGCCCCACAGGACCTTTCACGGATCCCCTGGGCGGACCTCTCATATCACGTGCAACTCCTTATTGCAGCGATGTGACCTGGCTCTTTGACCCGGCGATCCTTATGGATGAAGACGGATCGGCATATATATATTTCGGTGGAGGGATACCCTCACCCGACATGGCTGACAACCCCGGAACTGCCAGAGTGGCCAGACTGGGAGACGATATGATATCATTGGACACGGATCCCGTGACCATTGCAAACGTCCCGTATCTGTTCGAAGATTCGGGAATCAACAGGATCGGTGATACGTATTATTATTCGTATTGCTCGAACTTTAATGTTACTTCCGAAGCACAGTCCAGGCTCGGGTTTGGCGGAGGTGAGATCGTGACCATGACAAGCGACAGTCCCATGGGACCGTTTGCTTTGTCAGGCAGCATTCTCAGAAATCCGGGAGCGTATTTCGGGACGGGCGGAAATAATCATCACTGCATTTTTGAGTTTGAAGGCACCTGGTATATCACATACCATGCCAGGCTCTTAGAGCAGGCGATGGACCTGGACGGAGGATACAGAAGCACCAACATCGATGTTCTTCTTTTTGATGAAAACGGCATTCCCGCAAGCTCGCTCGGCACGCAAAAGGGTGCGGATCAGGTCGGAACATTTGATCCTTATGCGGAAGTTCCTGCCGCCACATTCGGCAACATGGCAGGTCTTTCAACTGTTCAGTATGGTGAGACTGCCGAAAAGTACGGATCCGGTGAGATGATAGTGACGGATGTTGCTGACGGAAGCTGGATCTGCATATACGGAGCGGATTTCGGGGAAGCGGGGCCTTCGGAATTCAGCATCGAGGTCCGGAGGATTCCGGATGAGGCCGATGAGAATGCGATAAACGCGATCAGGATCGTGCCTGACAAGATGTTCGGTACGGACCCTGTTTTGGACATTTCTTTATCTGAGATCATGAACTCCGATGCAGGGAGTGAATTTGTAAGGATAACGGTTCCCGTAGAAACATGCATTACCGGCGTGCATGACATATATATGATCTTTGCCGGAGAGGGATATGAAATAAGAAGCTGGAGTTTTAGCTAGGGGAGAATAATGTATTATTCCGGCATTGGCGTATTATCAATAATCATACATGTGATAATCAATTTTGAAGCGATGAGGATGCCGAGAAACGGCATTAATTCGCCTGTGAGGAGCAGATACAGGGATTTCCTTAACAGTGCTCTTCAGTATTACGTTATCGACAGCATCTGGGGCATCGCATATGCATCGAAGATAGTTCCGGTCGCATATGCCGACACGGCTTTGTATTTCTATGCCATGAGCCTCTCACTTCTCATGTGGATGAGATTCATCATTACCTATCTTAACAGGAAGTCACTGTTCAACACGGTCCTTAAATATTCGGGCGGCGGCATATTTGTCGCTCAGATAGTGGTCCTTTTGATCAATTTCAAATATCCGATCATGTTCTGGTTCGATGAGGCCGGTGAGTATTATCCGGGAAGGGCCAGATACATCATCCTTACGATCCAGATAATCCTGTTCGTGATCATCGCCAATTATGCCCTTATCTGTTCGGCAAGAAAGGGCCTTTCCCATAAGGACCGCCTTCATTATCTTGCCATCGGTTTTTCGGGACTCATGATGTCCGTTTTCGTGATCCTGCAGACTTTCTATCCTTTCATGCCTTTTTATGCTATAGGATGTCTTCTTGCGGGATGCATCATTCACACTTATGTATTGATGGATCAGCGCTCCGACTGGGACCGCGAACTGGGAACCGCCAGAGAAATGGCTTATAAGGATTTTCTTACGGGTGTTAAGAACAAGACCGCATTCCTGGAAAAGAAAAACTTCATCAACAGGCAGATATCTGACAATGTCATGGAGGATTTCGGACTGGTGGTCTTTGACCTTAATGACCTGAAGAAGGTCAATGACACACAGGGGCATGAATCCGGAGATGATTATATACGGGAAGCAAGCCGGATCATTTGCACCACTTTTATGCACAGCCCGATATACCGTGTCGGCGGAGATGAATTTGTCGCATTGCTTGAGGGAACCGATTACAATAACAGAGAAGAGCTTCTGGGGAACTTTGATAAGGAGATGGAAGACAATCTTTCTGACGGAAAGGTGGTTATTTCATCCGGTCTCAGCATATTTGTCCAGAGCGATGACAAGACTTTTGATCAGGTGTTCGGAAGAGCTGATACCGGAATGTATGAAAGAAAGAAATATCTGAAGACCCTGCAGGCCGGAGAATAAAAGCTTTAATGCAATCAGAATATGCAATCTTATATCTGGAGATAAATCTTCTGTCGTTTGCACTTGTCGGGATAATCCTCAACAAGACCAAGGGATTGTCCAAGATGGTGGCACAGAGGAATTTTGCCATGTCCATTGTCTCGGAGATGGTCTTTTTTGCATCCGATACCATTTTCGTGATGATCAATTCCGGTTTGCTGAATCTTGGCGCGTTTGACAGGATCGCCAAGCGGATGTGCAAGGAAGTATACTTTTTGCAACATCAATGATGTGCTATTTCTGGTTCATATATTTCGAGTACATGCGTGACTCGGACTTCGTTAAGGAAAAAAGAATGTGCGGCTTGCTTCGTCTATAATGCTGGCGATGGGATTTCTGCTCATTCTGAATCTGTTCAACGGATTTTTGTTCTATGTTGACGAAAGCAATGTCTATCACAGGGGACCGTTTTTCCTGATGACATATCTGCTTGCATATTCATACATCATAGCCGCATATATCCGCACTATTGCCGGAATGCTGGACAAGTCATATTCAGGTGACAAGCATACTCTGAGACTTCTGATATTCTTCCCGGCAGCTCCCTTTGCGGCCGGACTGGTGCAGTTCATTTGTCCGAGGCTTCCCGTGGCATGCGGAGTTCTGGCCCTTTCATCACTCCTTCTGTATCTTAACTGGATCGACCAGCTGATCTCGCCGGATCCGCTCACCGGACTTAACAATCGTAAGATGCTTAATTACTTTTATGATCAGTGGGTCAAAAACCGCAGTGAAAAGGATGTCATGAATATCCTGATGATCGATGCCAATAAGTTCAAGCCGATCAATGACACCATACGGACACATCCAGGTCGACAAGGCACTCAAGAAAATCGCGGAGAGTCTGAAGGCCGGCGGAAGAGTGCTTTCCAAGAGAGTTAATATCGCAAGATACGGCGGAGATGAATTCGCGGTTCTTTTTGAATCGGATGATCCGAAAGAAGCGGAGAGGCTTAAAGCGAACATCAGAGAGTCCCTCAAAGAGATAAATGAACGCACCCATGTTCCTTTCGAACTGACTGTGAGCATAGGACATGCGTCGACGGATGGTGACCTTAAACTCAAGGAATTGATAGACAAGGCTGACGAGGCCATGTATGAGGAAAAAGAAGCCTCACGCAGGAGCTGATCCGGCCGAAAAGTAACATAGTCGTGCTGATCCGTGACCTTGCACCGGCAGGGTCACGGATTTTTTAACAATAAGTTAAATCCGTATGACAATTTTAGGGAAGAATAATGATTCTTCCCTATGTTAAAATACATTTCGAGTCTGCATTTATAGTGGAATAAAACGTTTTTTGGAGGATCAGTTTTGAAGACCGATCGGAAATTAAAAAAACAGGATATCGAAAAACTGTCAGAGTTTGGGATCGCGGAATCGGACATATTGATGATGAGTCCGGTGGATCTTTCTTTTGACGGAGAGTATATTGCCGGATTTTTGTTCGTGACAAAGGAAAAGGCAGGAGTATGTATCAAGACTCTGCCTGATTCGCATGTCAATATATTCGGAGGAGTCAAGGTAACGGAAGAGCTTCCCGAAGAAGAGCCTGTGATAAAAGATGTGAAGATTTATGACATTTCCGGGCTTGCGCACCTTCGCCTTGATACCTGCATAGGCTCCAATGTCCTAACGGGTGAGTATGAGGGAGAACCGGTGGAGATCGCCGCTTTTACCAACAGGTATTCATCCGAAATGAATGTTCTCTACAGAAAGCTCAAGGCATACATAAAAAGCGGTGAGCTTCCTTCCGAAGATGAACATGCCGAGGAAGAAGCGGATGCGGAAGAAGAAGGCAGGAAAAACAAAAGGTCCATATTCAAAAGGACGTTAAAGTACTTCCTCAGGTATAAGCTGCAGATCGTCGTATTGTTCCTGACCTATGCGATATCGGCTGTAGTCAGCATTGCCTGGCCTTATCTTACGGGTAAGGTGCTGTTCGATCATGTCCTTACAAGAGATGATGCTTTTCTTGCACAGTACGGTCTGAACGGCAGATATACGCTTGCACTTTTGATGGTCGCCATCATGATGATAGGTGTCAGGCTCATTCAGGCATTATCGAATTATATGCAGGTCTTTGTTATGGCCAAGGTCGCAAGTGACACTGTCAAGGATATCAAGACAGATGTATTCGATGCGATGAGCAGGCTTTCCCTGAATTTCTTTGTCAATAAACAGACCGGCGGACTGATGACGAGAGTCCTCAGCGATTCCGAAAGAGTCAGGGAATTCTTCATCGACGGTCTTCCCATGATCTTCGTTCACGGCATAACGATCATTGCTACTTTCACGGTCATGTACAGGCTTAACTGGAAGATGGCTCTCATTGCCTGCATCCTCCTTCCTCTTCTTGTCTATCTGACCGTAAAACTTCGTCCGGGGCTGTGGACACTGTCGGGAAAAAGACACAGGGCTGAAAAGGCAGTGACGGCCAAGGCCAACGATAATCTCACCGGAGCACGTGTTGTTAAGGCTTTCGGAAGACAGGACACCGAGATTGAGAAATTCATGCATCCCAGCAACAACCTGCGTGATGCGGAGATAAATATCGTAAAGCTGCGTAACCGATTCTCCATTCTGTATAACCTTGTTCAGGAAGTGTCGAGCATGTGGATATGGATAGTCGGAGTGTATTTCGTGCTCGGGACTGAGGAGATAGAACTCGGTGTCCTGATCACTTTTGTAGGATATGTGATGCAGCTTAACGGGCCCATGAACTTCTTTTCCTGGGTGTTCAGACTCTGGTCGGACAGCATCAACTCTGCGGAGAGACTGTTTGAGATCATGGATGCGATTCCCGAGATAAGGGAAAATGAAGATCCGGTGAGACTGGAAAAGCCCCGCGGAGAGATCGAGCTGAAGAATGTCACGTTCGGTTACAGGACAGGGCGCCCGGTATTAAAGGACATCAATCTCAAGATAAAAGAGGGCGAGATGCTGGGAATTGTCGGCAGGTCCGGTGCGGGAAAATCAACTCTCGTGAACCTTATCTCAAGACTTTATGACGTTAATGAAGGCTCGATCAGCATCGATGGAATAGATGTCAAAGATCTGTCACTGAAGGATCTGAGAAGAAACGTTGCGATGGTATCTCAGGATACGTACATATTCATGGGAACGGTCGCGAAGAATATTGCTTACGGTAATGAATCCGCATCGCGCGAGGACATTATAAGAGCGGCAAAGCTTGCAAGTGCACATGAGTTCATCTCAAGGCTTCCCGACGGTTACGATACTGTGATCGGTGCTTCAGGCAAGGATCTGTCGGGCGGAGAAAAGCAGAGGATATCGATAGCAAGGGCGATACTTGCGGATCCCAAGATACTGATCCTTGATGAAGCAACGGCAAGCGTTGATACCGAGACCGAAAAAGCAATCCAGTATTCACTCAGGTTCCTTGTAAAGGGAAGGACCACTCTGTCGATAGCTCACAGGCTTTCAACTCTTCATGATGCTGACAGGCTCATCGTCATTGACGGCGGACGCATCGTCGAGGAAGGCACTGAGGAAGAACTTAACAGGATAGAAAACGGAATATTCCGTAATCTGCTTGAACTGCAGAACAAGTCGTTGTCACTGAATTCGGGATTCTGATACAGGATAGCCCAAAGGAGAAGAAATGGCGGAAAACACTCTAAACATATACGAGAAAAAAGCGGAGGAGATGACACGCGTCACCATGATCACTTCGGATGATCTGTTCAGGCAGACTGAAGGAGGATTCCTAAGCCTTGATGCGGGAGGCAGGCATTACGACAGGGTCAGGGTCGTGAGACTCTTTCCTTTTTCCGATGCGAATAAGTATCTGTCGATCAGGGAATATGAAAATGAGGGAAGGGAGATAGGAATAATCGAGGATCTGGATGCAATGCCCGGGGAATCGAAAAAGGCGATAGAGCATCAGCTGACTTTAAGCTATTTCACTCCCGTGATAATCAAGATCATAAACATAAAGGATGAATACGGATATGCGTATTTCCACGTCATGACCGACAAGGGCGAATGCAGATTTGCGATCAACATGGGTTCCAATGCAGTATCCAAGCTTTCCGATACAAGACTCATAATCATGGATGTTGATGAGAACCGCTTTGAGATAAGGGATGTTGATGCACTTTCCCACAAGGAAAAGAGAATGCTCGACATGTTCCTGTAATGTAATGCACATGATACTTTAATGCATCCGTTTACTTTTTAGAGAGCAGATAATGATACTACGTTACGATTTACCGAAGGAAGCAGAAAACAAAATAAGTCTTTCTTCCGGCGAGAAGATTTACTATGCGGTCCCTTTTGACATAGATGAAAACGGGAACTGGACGAAGGATTCCTACATAGTGGTCACCACTTTGAAGATTCATGTCTTCAGTGCCGGTGATGTGAGGACGTTTTCCATAAGCGACCTGGAAAGTGCCAAGGCTGAACCGGGCGTCGGAGGCGGAGTGCTGACAGTGAAGATGAACGGTCAGCACAGAGTTCTGGCACATTATTCTTCCGGACATCTGAGCAGATATGCCTATGTCGCAAGAGGGATCAACATACTCATTTCCGGACGATTTGAAGAAGTCATAAGCAATGAATATGAGAAGATATGTCCTCATTGCGGAAGGGTCATTCCGGGAACCAAGACCTGTCCGAAGTGTTCCGGAGAGGGAAGATTTCTCGGTGTGTTCCTTAAGATGGCAGGTCCGTATAAAAAGCACTTTTTCTGGATCTTCTTCCTGATGATAATGGCTGCCGTGACGACACTTCTCAATCCGGAAGTCCAGAAGCACCTGATAAACAATGTGCTTAAGGAAGGCGGAGACATGAAGACCGCCATGATATTCCTTGTACTGATGTTTATCCTGAGCGTGAGCATTGTCATCGTAAATGTTCTTAAGAGCAATGCCTCTGCAAGGCTTGGCTCGAAGATAGCGTCTGATCTGAGGGGACAGCTGTTTGAAAAGTATCAGAAGCTTCCGCTCAGCTTCATCAATGACAGAAGGCCCGGAGAACTTCTCAACAGGATAACTCAGGACACGAGATACATAAGCGATTTCATGGCGGATGTGTTCTGCAATCTCTTTGCGGTCTTCTTCATCTTCATATGGGATGTGATCTTCATGCTCGTCATCAATACGAAACTTGCGCTGATCACGTTCATCCTTGTACCTGTAGTCAGTGTGATAATGATCTCGTTCAGGAAGACGATCAGCAGAATCTTTCATCTTCAGTACAAGAAAAATGATGATGTGTCCAGTGATCTTCAGGATGTGATCTCCGGAATGAGAGTGGTCAAGACATATGGCAAGGAAAAAGAGGAATCCGACAGATTCAAGGCTGTTGCGGTTGACTTTGCTCTTATCCAGAAAAGAAATGAGCGTTTCTGGGCAATGTTTGATTTCATTGTGTCGTTCCTCATGGGAATGGGTGTTGTGATAGTGGTGTACTTCGGAGGACTTGATGTATTTGAGGGAAGCATGTCTGCGGGAGAACTGTATCAGTTCATTACATATACGCTTCTTCTTTTCCAGTATGTCGGATGGCTGGGGAGACTTCCCAGGGAGATCTCAAGGCTCACCAGCAGTCTTGAGAGAATATATGACATCCTTGCGCAGGATGTGGAGGAGGAAGCATCCGATCTTAAGGAATTTGAGATAAAAGGCGAGATCACATTCGATCATGCAACCTTCGGATACAAATCCTATCAGCCCGTTCTCGAGGATATCAATGCCGTGATAAAGCCCGGTGAGATGATAGGTATCGTGGGTGCTTCCGGAACCGGTAAGTCCACACTCATCAACCTGCTCATGAGACTCTATGAAACGGACGACGGGCGGATCCTTGTGGATGGCGTCGATATGAAGGATATAAGCAGAAGATCGTATCATTCCCAGCTCGGAGTGGTGCTTCAGGAGACATTCCTGTTTTCCGGAACCATCCTTGACAATATTAGATTCTCCAAGCCGGATGCCACCATACACGAGATCATAAAGGCAGCAAAGCTTGCCAATGCACATGACTTCATCACAATGCTTCCAGACGGATATAACACCTATGTCGGCGAAAAGGGCTATACCCTGTCAGGCGGAGAGCGTCAGAGGATAGCAATAGCAAGAGCGATACTGCCGGATCCTAACATTCTCATTCTTGACGAGGCAACTGCAAGCCTTGATACCGAGAATGAATTCATGATCCAGAAAGCACTTGAGAGGCTGACAAGCGGCAAGACCACATTTGCCATTGCTCACAGGCTTTCGACTCTTAAGAATGCCGACAGGATAATGGTGATCGACGGACATCATATTGCGGAGATCGGAACTCATTCGGAACTCTTGTCACGAAAGGGAATATATTATAACCTTTATAATGCACAGATACAGAACTAGAGATGTGCAGGAGGTTTTTATGGGGGATAAGAAAAAGAACATCGTAAAAACGGTATTCTGCATCATAGGGCTCATCATTTATTTCCTGAGTTTTATTCCGTACCTTTTTCTTGCAATGTATGCCCATAGCGGTGTGCAGGAGGGGTTGTTCGGCGGGCGCTATCTGTTCGGATTTGATGCCGTCGTGGACATACTTACATGGTTTTGCATCATTCCGATCATTCCGATCTGCCTGATCCTTGAGGTGAGCTTTTTCATATTCCATGTCATTGTCAGAAAAAGAAAAGTCATCGGATGGATCACGCTGGTGATCGTCGTTATCGAACTCGTTCTCGTATTGATCCCGTGCTATGTTTATATTCAAAAAGAAAACGATCTCATAGCAGGAAGGAGCCCCGAGATCAGGGAATACCTTTCCGAAAAGTACGGCAGTGAGATGGCGGACGGCATCAGACTTGAGGTGTATGATTATCTGGACGAATCGTTTACGGCATACTCTCCGGTATTGCCGGATGGTGTGAGCTTTGAGATCAGTGTCTCACATCTTGTGGACGGCGATGAAGATTTTTATGATGATTTCATGAGCGTGTTTTATCGTTGCAACGATGGGTTTGAAGATACATTTGCGGATTATCTGGACGATAAATACTCACTGCCCGATAACATGCACATAAGCGTCCGTATTGATTCCGTTGATGTGACGGGATTCAGCTGCGGTGATGATTATTCGGTCCTTTTTGACAGGACCTCATATATCGTTAAGGGATACCTGATCGACTATGAAGAGCTGAATGACGACATAGCCATCGGAGACGGCAGAATGATCTGGAATGAGTATATTGCAACGCTTGATGCTCCGATCACGGATTATCTTATTCTGGTCATGAAGCTTAACGGCGAAAACGCATACATGGTTCAGATCGATCCGCCCGCGAATTACAACAATCAGCATGCGACGATGAAATTCAGCATATATAATCCGGCGATCGTAGACAGCAGTCTGGACGGTGTTGTGGTCTATGTAGAGGACATACAATAAAGCGCAGAGAGGAATGATGTTTATGGACAGGAAACTTACTTTGAACATAAAAGTGACCATGCTTGTGGGGGTGCTCTTATATGCCATAGCTACGCTGGTTGCTTATGCGTTCTACGCAAATCAGAGAAAAGTCGCAGAGATAATTACACATCTGTCAGTCAGTGAGGTCTTTCCGTATGCTCTGAGATACATGATCGCATATCTGATCATATATGTTTTCTTTACCGTTGTGATGTTTATCACTAAACCTTCGGCAAGAAGAGGGGCGGGAGCGTGGATGCTGGTTTTCTATTGCATCATTCATATCATCATCCCGATCACTGACAGACTGATCCTGATATCCACAGCAAATAAATATCCGTCCGATGTCTATGCCGCAATTGTGAACATGGACTCGATCATCTCCTTTTCGACAGCACCGCTCATTGTTGTCTCATCCGTGCTGATCGTTGTATCCATAGGCAGATTCGGCATCAGCGGAACAAAGAAGGAAGATGAGGCCGATCAGGAACCGGTTATTTTCACTGAAGACAAAGAAGATGATAACGGCGGATTTGTGAAATATTAAAAGCTTATGATCTTGTACTGCAAAGGTGCAGTCATGGTACTGCACCTTTTTATTTTGCTCCGCATTTTATGCATATGCGGCAACTTGTGTCATGTATGTGGCAACTTACGTATGTGAATATTGCCTGCTTCCTGCTCCTTTGTTATCCTCGCATCATAAAAGAAGGAGACGTACGTGAAAGCCCGTGTTTTTCGCGAAGCGGCAAACAAAAAACGATGATAAGGAGCGTAGAGATGATAAGCTGCAGCAATGTTATCAAAAGATATTCCGACAAGACAGTCTTAAGCGGGATCAGCCTGGATGTGACACCCGGTAAGATATTCGGACTTCTCGGACCGTCCGGTGCGGGCAAGACCACTCTCATCAAGATCCTGACGGGTCAGATCCCGTTTGATGACGGTTCTGTCCGCATACTCGGTAAGGATGCTGCGAACCTGAGCGGTGACGACAGGAAAAAGATCGGCATCATGATGGACAGCTTCGGAGTGTATGAGAGATTTTCCTGTGCTGATAATCTTAAAGTCTTTGCGGACATTTACGGCGTTCCGCACTCTAAGATCCCCGAGTGTCTTGATGCGGTGGGACTCGGTGATGCCGCGGGCAAGAGTGCTTCATGCCTTTCGAAAGGAATGAGAGCCCGCCTTCAGCTTGCAAGAGTATGGCTGCATTCTCCGGAGATAATATTTCTGGATGAGCCCACAAGCGGCCTTGATCCGCTGACCATGAAACAGATCCACGGCATGATCCTGGATAAGAAGGACGAAGGATGTGCGATATTCCTCACGACTCACAACATGGAGGAAGCTGCGGCTCTGTGCGATGAGGTGGCACTGCTCAATGAGGGCGTGATCGTTGAGAGGGGGTCCGCAGATGAGATATGCAGGAAATATGATCATCAGAGGAAGATAAACATACATCTGACCGACGGAAGGGATATAGAGCTGCCGCTTTTAGGTGATGCGGCAGACAGGATATCGGAATATCTTAAAAGCGGAATGTTGCAGACGATACATTCTTCGGAGCCGGACCTAGAGACCGTGTTCCTGGAACTTACCGGAAGAAAATTCGATGACCGGGATTGCCGGACAGCCTGAACAGACTATCGCTAACGGAGAAAACAAATGAAGAATATCATTACTGTCATAAAAAAACAGATCAGGGATACATTTAAGAATAAGACTGTGCTGATCCAGTTCGTGATGTTCCCGGCCCTGACGCTCATCATGGAAAATGCCGTAAAATTTGATGACATGCCCGAGAACTTTTTTGCGAAGCTTTTTTCCGTCATGTATGTCGGAATGGCGCCTCTTACATCGGCGGCTGCGATCATTTCCGAGGAAAAGGAGAAGAACACACTGAGAGTCCTGATGATGGCAAATGTTAAGCCCGTGGAATATCTGGCAGGAATCACGGCATATGTCTGGAGCTTATGCATGGCCGGAGCACTCGTGATTTCAACATGTTTCTCATCAGAGGAGCTTCCTTTTTATCTGGCGGTGATGGGAGCCGGATTCGTCATATCGATATTGATTGGATCGTGCGTCGGAATATTTGCGAAGAATCAGATGACCTCAACTTCTCTGGTCATGCCGGTGATGATGGTATTATCTTTTGCTCCCATGCTTGCCATGTTTAATGATAATATAAAGAAGGTTGCATTTGTGTTTTTTACCCAGCAGATCAGGGAGAGTTTCGGAACAATGAGTTTCGATGCGATAGGCACAAAAGGCATATCCGTCATTTGCATCAACGCCGCTTTGGTGTTTGTACTCTTTTTTATCACTTTCAGAAAAAAAGGACTTCAGTAGATGAAAATCGAGATCGACATAGATGAAAAATATGAAGACCTGGGCGTGAAGATCAGTGCCCCGGCCCTGACAAAGGATGTGGAGTCGATCGTTGCCATGATGCGCATGGTCAACATGCAGATCGCTGTCAGGAAAGACGACGAGACTTATCTTCTCGATGTTGACCGTATACTGTACATAGATGCCGTGGATCGAAGGACGTTTGTCTATACCGAAGATGAGACTTACGAATCCGAGCTGAAACTGTATGAGATGGAACAGGAACTTCTCAAGAGGGATTTTCTCAGGATCAGCAAGCAGAGCATAGTAAACTTACGCAAGATCGTCAGTCTTAAGGCCGATATCAACAGGAAGGTCAGGGTCACTCTTAAAAACGGGGAACAGATCGTCGTGTCAAGGATGTATTCGGATGAACTCAGAAGAAAGCTGGGATTAAGATAATGGAAGAAAAGAGATCGATATTCAGTTACATAAGTCAGATGTTTGCCACATACGGCGCGATAGTGGTCATGTTCATCGTGTTCAATCTTATTCTCGATGAGTCTACGGGACAGTATTCCACTCTTTTTGAGCTGGCTGGAAAGGGGATTACCCTCGTCACGCTTTTGGAACTGCTGCTTCTTTCCGTCGTGGTTACGGTTGCACAGATTGTTTTTCTGACGGATGCCGTATTTAAGGATCTGTCGATGATCCTGAGAAACGTATTTTTCTTCGCTGCGATACTTACCGTCATTGTCGCATTTGCCTGCATGTTCGGATGGTTTCCCATTGATGATGCAAAGGCATGGGCCGGCTTCGGTGTATCATTTGCCCTCAGCATGGCTGCAAGCATACTTATCACGAGATTTGTCGAAAAGGCTGAGAATGCCAGGATGCAGGAAGCTCTTGAGAAGTATAACAGGGAAATGCATGACGGGGACAGGTAAGACATTGAAAAGACAGGCATGACAGTGCCGGTTAAGCATGGCAAGGTAAAAAGGTTGACATAATCGCAAACTGAAAAACATCCCCCTGGGACGAAAATTTTTTTCGGATTCCCGGGGGGATTTTTGCGTCTGTCCTGTATATAAATATTAGCGGGTTTTGTTCCGCTTTGCGGGAGGCTGAAAATGACCATCAGGGAAATGCTTGAAGAACGTGAGGAGATGATACTGAGTCCTTACGCTTCGCTTGCCAAAAACTCAAAGGGACGTGACGTTCCCGAGACCGAATGTGATATCCGTACGGTCTATCAGAGGGACCGTGACAGGATCGTTCACTGCAAGGCTTTCAGACGCCTTAAGGATAAGACACAGGTATTTCTGATGCCCGAGGGGGATCATTACAGGACAAGACTCACCCATACTCTTGAGGTGTCACAGATAGCCCGCACGATCTCCAAGGCTCTCAGGCTCAATGAGGATCTTACCGAGGCAATCGCACTTGGACATGATCTGGGCCATACTCCGTTCGGGCATGCAGGTGAGAGGGCACTTAACAGTGTATGTCCGTTCAGATTCAAGCACAACGAACAAAGTGTCCGGACGGTCGAAAAACTTGAGAGGGATGGCAACGGTCTGAATCTTACCTGGGAGGTCAGAAACGGCATACTTAATCATCAGATCTCACGTATGCCCGATACTCTTGAGGGGAAGATCGTGAGACTGTCCGACAAGATCGCATATATCCATCATGATATGGACGATGCGGTGAGAGCGGGAGTTCTTACCGAGATGGATGTTCCCGCTGACATAAGAGCGGTACTCGGATGCACCCCGGGCGACAGACTCGATGCATTCCTTCATGACATCATCACTAACAGCACCGATAAGAATGATATCTGTATGACAGAGAGCGTGGCAAAGGCCATGAGGGATATCAGGACCTTTATGTTCGAGAGAGTCTATACAAATCCCGACATCAAGGCTGAGGAGGGAAAAGCGGAAGCACTTGTCTGCACGCTTTACGACTATTATCTTCATCATCCCGATAAGCTTCCCGAAGAAAACAGGAAGATGGCTGATGAGGGTGAGTCCCTCGAAAGATGCGTATGCGATTTCGTCGGTGCCATGACGGACCGCTTTGCAATCCTTACATATAATGAACTCTTTGTTCCCAAGTCCTGGGAGATGATCTGATATGAGATTTTCTGATGAATTCCTTGAAGAGGTGAAGTCACGCAACGACATCGCAGATGTTGTCGGAAGCTATATTCCTCTCAAGAAAAAAGGGAATAACTACTGGGGGCTGTGTCCTTTTCACAATGAAAAGACTCCTTCTTTTTCGGTGTATCCGCCCAAGCAGATGTATCACTGCTTCGGATGCGGTGAAGGCGGCGGGGTTATAAACTTCGTGATGAAGTATGAGAACGCTTCCTTTGCCGAGGCTGTCAAGATCCTTGCGGAACGTGCCGGGATGGAAGTGAAGGGCATGGAGGAGACCGGTGAAGAGAAGGCAAAGCGTGCCCGAGGCGACGTGCTCAGACAGATCAATTCGGATGCGGCACTTTTCTTCATGAACAACCTCTATACGGAACATGGCAAAAAAGGCCTGGATTATCTGAAGAACAGGGGCCTGAGCGATGAGACGATCAGACACTTCGGACTGGGATTTGCAGGCAATAACGGCAGGGCGGTCGTTGAGCATCTGAGGAAAAAGGGATATTCCGATGAACTCATCATTGCCTCCGGAATCGCGACCAATTCGGAAACCTACGGAATGAGTTCTTCTTTTTTCGGAAGAGTGATGTTCCCGATAATAAATACCGACAAGAAGGTCATAGGCTTCGGAGGCAGAGTCCTCGGAAGCGGCGAACCAAAATACCTGAACACTTCGGAAACACCGATATTCGATAAAAGGCGCAATCTTTACGGATACAATTTCGCCAAGAGAGCCAGGAAAAAGTACTACATCCTCTGCGAAGGATACATGGATGTCATATCGATGCATCAGGCGGGATTCGATTCGGCCATAGCATCACTGGGAACGGCATTTACCGAAGAACAGGCAGCCATGATAAAGCGTGACGGATGCGAAGTATATCTGGCTTATGACATGGACGAAGCCGGTGAAAAGGCGGCTCTCAAGGCTGTCAGGATGCTCACCGCAGTAGGGATCACTCCCAAGCGAATCAGCATGAAGCCGTGCAAGGACCCCGATGAGTTCCTGACGAAAAACGGCAGGGATGAGTTCGGGAAAAGACTTGATGAGGCCGAGAACGGATTTCTGTACATAGAGGACAGGGTCAGGGAAAGCTTCGATCTGTCCGATCCCGAGGAACGGTATAAATGTGAAAGACAGATCGTTGAAAACCTCTGGATGTTCGCAGTCGATGAAGTGAGAATGAATTCCTATGCCGAGTCCGTGGTCAAAAGATACGGATATACGGCTTCCGAGGTATCGAGGCTTTTGGATGAGACAAGGCCGAGAGAATACGGTTCGAAGGATGCGGCGCCTAAACCCTCAGCGTATTCACCTCCCAAAAAGCCCGTCGGGAAAAAGAAGGAAAATATCTGGACCGCGGCGGAGAGTTCGCTCCTTACATGGGTGACGGATGAGCCCGAGATCTACAGCGTGATCAGAAGATATTTAAACTACGATGATTTTTCTCCGGGATCATGCAGGACTATAGCACAGAAAGCATTTGAGATGCTTGAAAACGGCACATACAGCAATCAGGCACTGTTCGATGATCTGCAGGATGAAGTGCTTGTAAGCGATGCGACCGGAATACTTCAGAACTCAGCTCCCGACATAGACACGTCGGAAAAGAGAATGGAGATGCTGAAAGACCTGATCATCAGAGTCATGGAAAGAAGCTGTGAGATACTTGCCGGAAACGACGATCCGGAAAAGGAATTAAAGATCTTCAACCGAAGACTCGAGATAGACAAATTAAAATCCGGAAAACTGCGGATGCACGATGAGGAGGAGAATTGACAATGGCTAAGAAAACCGAAAAGAAGGAAATAAAGAAGATGGCAAAGAACACAAAACCTGCAGCTAAGCCTGCAGCAAAGTCAGCAAAACCCGCCGCAAAACCTGCGAAAACTGCGGCAAAGGCAGCACCCAAGGCACCGGCAAAGCCCGTGAAGACCGCGGCAAAGGCAGCACCCAAGGCACCGGCAAAGCCCGTGAAGACTGCGGCAAAGGCAGCACCCAAGGCAGCAGCAAAGCCCGTGAAGACTGTGACAAAGGCAGCACCCAAGGCAGCAGCAAAGCCTGTAAAGGCATTAGCAAAGGCAGCACCCAAGGCACCGGCAAAGCCCGTGAAGACTGCGGCAAAGTCAGCACCCAAGGCACCGGCAAAGCCCGTGAAGACTGCGGCAAAGGCAGCACCTAAGGCACCGGCAAAGCCCGTGAAGGCATCGGCAAAGTCAGCACCCAAGGCACCGGCAAAGTCCGTAAAGACTGTGACAAAGGCAGCGCCCAAGACAGCTGCAAAGCCTGCGTCCAAAAAGGATGATAAGAAAAAGACTGTAGTAAAGCCTGCACCTAAGAAGGCTGATCAGAAGAAGACGGCAGCAAAGCCCGCACCTAAGAAGGCAGACCAGAAGAAGACGGCAGCAAAGCCTGCACCTAAGAAGGCTGATCAGAAGAAGACGGCAGCAAAGCCTGCACCCAAGAAGGAAGACAAGAAGAAAACCGTAGTAAAGCCTGCACCCAAGAAGGAAGACAAGAAGAAAACTGCAGTAAAGCCCGCACCCAAGCCTGCATCCAAAAAGGATGATAAGAAGAAAACAGAGGCAAAGCCTGCTGTAAAACCTGCAGCAAAGGGCGGTAATAATACCACATCAAAGCCTTCCGACAAGAAAGCAGGCCCCGAAGATAAGAAGGAAAAACCTGTTAACGTGAAGGAACCAGCAAATAAGAAGAAAGACGACGAGACCAAGCCGGCAAAGGTAAAGCCTGTTGATAAGGCCGGCGAAGAGGCAAATAACGCTTCTTCCGGAAAGAAACCGAAGAAGCCCGGCAAGGTTAAGGACGCAGAGAATCTTGCTCCCGAAAATGAGGCATCCGTTGAAGAGAAGCTTGCAGAGGTTGTTGAGACACTGATCAAAAAGGCCAGGAAGAGCCATGATCAGGTGCTCGATCAAAGTGAAGTGGTTGATGCAGTCACCAAGATAACCGATGACGATGAGAAGATCGACAAGGTCATAGAGATGCTCGGTGCAAACGGCGTTGACGTGCTTTCCATGGAACCAATCCCTGATGACGGGCCCATTCTTGTGGATGAACTTGACTTCGGACTTGATGATGAGCCAAGTGACGATGATATTGCAGATGCGGAAGATGAGAGCCTTGAGAGGATCGACATCGATGCCCTTGTTGAGGGAGTCAGCATAGAGGATCCCGTCCGCATGTACCTCAAGGAGATCGGTAAAGTTTCACTCCTTTCCGCGGAAGAGGAGATCGAGCTTGCCAAGAGAATGGAGAATGGTGACGAGGAAGCCAAGAATGCACTTGCCGAAGCCAATCTCAGACTTGTTGTTTCAATCGCAAAGAGATATGTGGGAAGAGGAATGCTTTTCCTTGACCTGATCCAGGAAGGAAATCTCGGACTTATCAAGGCGGTCGAGAAGTTCGATTACCGTAAAGGATATAAGTTCTCAACATATGCAACATGGTGGATCAGACAGGCCATAACCAGAGCTATCGCGGACCAGGCCCGTACCATCCGTATCCCCGTCCATATGGTTGAGACCATTAATAAGCTGATCCGTGTGAGCCGTCAGCTTCTCCAGACACTCGGAAGAGAGCCCAGCCCCGAAGAGATTGCGGCTGAAATGAACATCCCTGAGGAGAAGGTACGTGAGATACTTAAGATCTCCCAGGAGCCTGTTTCTCTCGAGACTCCCATCGGTGAGGAGGAAGATTCCCATCTCGGAGATTTCATTGAGGATGACAATGTGCCTGCACCTGCAGAAGCAGCTACCCAGATGCTTCTCAGAGAGCAGCTCGACAAGGTTCTCGATTCACTTACCGACAGAGAAAAGAAGGTGCTCAGACTCCGTTTCGGACTTGATGATGGAAGACAGCGCACCCTCGAAGAGGTCGGCAAGGAATTCAATGTCACCCGTGAGAGGATCAGACAGATCGAAGCCAAGGCACTCCGCAAGCTTCGTCATCCCAGCCGCTCCAAGCAGCTCAAGGATTATCTGGAGGATACATGATCCTTTCCGACAGACTTGAAAGCATCATAGAATTGATCCCGAGAGGATGCGCATGCGCAGACATCGGATGTGATCACGGATTTGTTTCGATCGAACTTGTTTCAAGAGGGATATGCCCCAGAGTGTACGGAATGGACCTCAGGGAAGGCCCTCTTGAAAGAGCAAGGGAGAATGTCAGGGCAGCCGGCCTGGAAGAGTCCATAACATTAATGCTGTCGGACGGATTTGAAAAGCTTGAGCCGGGTATGGTGAAGACAGCGGTGATCGCCGGGATGGGCGGTACTCTCATCACGGATATCATCGAAAAAGGAATGAAAGTTGTGGAGCAGATGGATGAGTTTGTGGTCCAGCCTCAGTCCAACATCCCGGAATTTCGAAACCACCTGAGACTCAAGGGGTTTGAGATTGTAAGGAACAATGTGATCCGTGATGCCGGAAAATATTATTTTCCGATGAAGATAAGATATACGGGCAGGTGCGACGAATCTGCCGCCCTCGGGATAACACCCGAAGACAGGTACGGAGCAGACCTCATCAGGGAAGACAGGGGACTTTCGGAATATCTTGAATATGAGATGAATTCCATGGAGAAGATTCTCGAAAGGCTATTATCCGAAGAGGGAGACCATGAAGAGCGCGTAAGAGACATACGCTCACTCATGGAACTCAACCGTAAGATTTATTCAGGAACAGATTGAGAGGGTATCATATGTACACATTAATCATAGACGGTGAAAAGAAAGAGTATTCATCAGACACCACATGGGAAGATGTGGCCAAGGAATATCAGCACAAGTTTGACTCTCCCATAGCAGCCATCAGTCTCGATGGCAAGATAAGAGAGCTGTTCAAGAAGGTCTCAAGAAGCGGCGAAGTGAAGTTCTTCACTTTTGCCGATACTGTGGGTCATCAGACATATGTCAGGAGCACGGTCATGCTCCTGATGAAGGCTATCTGGGATCTGTTCGGAGAAGAGGTGAGCAACAGGGTAAGAGCGGACTTTACCATCAGAAGAGGCCTTTTCATCAATCCTAATGGTGGAATTGAGCCCACCGCGGAAAATGCCGAGAAGATCAAAAAGCGCATGCTTGAGATCGTTGAAGCGGGAACACCTTACATGAAGAGACAGTATCCCATAGACGATGCTCTGGATATCTTTTCCAAGAGAGGGATGCAGGATAAGGTCAAACTCTTCAAGTACAGAAGAACTTCCAGCGTCAATATCTATGAGATGGAAGGCTACAGGGATTACTATTACGGATACATGGTGCCCAATGCGTCCTACATCAAGTATTTCGACCTCATTAATTATGATATCGGCTTCATGCTTCTGGTCCCTTCGAAGAGCAATCCTACCGAGATCCCGAAGTTCGAAGAGAGCAGGCTTCTCTATGATACTTTCCAGAGATCGCATGACTGGTGTGTTCACATGGGAATAGAGAATGTCGGTGACCTTAATGAGCGTATCTGCAGCGGACACATGGAGGATCTGATCCTCGTGCAGGAAGCCGAGCAGGAGAGACGCATAGCCGAGATAGCAGCAGAGGTCGCATCCAGGAAGGATGTCAAGTTTGTCATGATCGCAGGACCTTCTTCCTCCGGAAAGACCAGCTTCTCACACAGGCTTTCGGTCCAGCTCAGGACATTCGGACTCAAGCCCCATGCAATAGGACTCGATGACTATTTCGTTAATCGTGAGGATACTCCCAGGGACGAGAACGGTGACTACAATTTCGAGTGCATCGAAGCAATCGATACCAAGGGCTTCAATGATGACATGCTTAAGCTCCTTGACGGCGAGAGAGTAGAGCTTCCCACATTCAACTTCAAGATCGGACGCAGGGAATATCACGGCAATTACATGCAGCTCGAATCAGATGACATTCTTGTCATTGAAGGAATACACGGACTTAATCCCAAGATGAGTTATGCTCTTCCCGAGGAAAGCAAGTTCAAGATCTATATCTCCGCACTTACTTCCGTCAACATCGATGAGCACAACAGGATCCCCACCACCGATGCGAGACTCTTGAGACGTCTTGTAAGAGATGCGAGGACCAGAGGCTCGGATGCACACAGGACTCTTTCAATGTGGGCTTCTGTAAGAAGGGGCGAAGAGGAGAATATCTTCCCGTTCCAGGAGGAAGCGAATGTGATGTTCAATTCCGCACAGGTATATGAGCTTGCCCTGCTGAAACAGTTTGCGGAGCCTCTTCTTTTCAGCATCGATAAGGGTGATCCCACATATTATGAAGCTAAGAGGCTGCTGAAATTCCTGGATTATTTCCTTTCGCTTCCCAGTGAATTCTTGCCGAATAATTCCATCTGCAGGGAGTTTGTCGGCGGATCGTGCTTCAATGTATGATTAAAAAAGTATTAAATCTGTGATCAAAATGCGCATGGCTGCACGGTCATGCGCATTAAATTGAGCGGAAAAGTGCCGATTTACAGGCATTTTAGCGGAAAAAATACATGACACGGATGTTTGACAGGTGTTGTATAATGGACTTTGAGCGAAACAGACGATCGCGGGGATCCGCCAAGGCGTGATCCGTGAGGAAAGTCCGGGCTCCACAGGGCAGGATGCCGGATAACGTCCGGCGGAGGAAACTCCCGGGAAAGTGCAACAGAAAATAACCGCCCGCCATGCGGGTAAGGGTGAAAAGGCGGTGTAAGAGACCACCATTCGCATGGTAACATGCGAAGTCGTGTAAACCCCATTCGGAGCAAGACCAAACGCAAAGGCTAAGGGCTGCCCGCCCATCTTTCAGGTAGGTCGCTTGATGCGTATGGCAACATACGTACTAGATAGATGATCGTCCCGGCGTTTTTGCCGAAAGGCAGATGCGCCATGACAGAACCCGGCTTACAGTTTCGCTTAAGTTACTGAAGTTCCCGCATCATTCATATGGATGAAGACAAATGATCGCGGGTTATTATTTGGAGGTGTGAAATGACAAGAATTGACGTGGTAAGCGGATTCCTCGGAGCAGGAAAGACGACACTTATCAAAAAGCTGCTTAAGGATGCTGTGGATGCGACCAAGACCGTGCTCATTGAGAACGAATTCGGTGAGATCGGCATTGACGGCGGATTTCTTCAGGAATCCGGCATTGAGATCAAGGAGATGAATTCCGGATGCATATGCTGCAGCCTTGTAGGAGATTTCGGAACATCGCTTAAGGAAGTCATCACGACATATTCCCCCGAGCGCATTCTCATCGAGCCTTCAGGTGTTGGAAAACTTTCTGATGTGCTCAAGGCAGTTGAAGGTGTTGCTGCGGATCTTGATGTCAGGATCAATTCCGCCGTTGCGGTTGTCGATGCTTCCAAGGCTAAGATGTATTCCAAGAATTTCGGTGAATTCTTCGTAAATCAGATCGAGTATGCGGGAACCGTTATCCTGAGCCGTACCGATACTGCTTCTCCCGAGAAGATTGCCGAAGCGGTTGCCATTGTAAAAGAGCATAATCCCAAGGCTACTCTCATAACAACGCCTCTCGATCAGCTGGATGCCAAGGCAGTCCTTGATGCCATCGAGGGTAATGACAGCATAGATTCTCTTCTTGCCGAGATGATGGAAAAGGCAAAGGCACAGCCCGAGCACCATCACCACCATCACGACGATGACGACGATGATCACGAATGCTGCCACCATCATCACCACGATGACGATGACGACGATGATGATCACGAGTGCTGCCACCATCATCACCATCATGGCCATGATGCCGATGAGGTGTTTACCAGCTGGGGAATGGAGACTTTTGTCAAGTTCAGCATGGAGAGGATCGAGTCCATACTCAAGGCTCTCGATTCAGGTGATTACGGCATCATCCTCAGAGCAAAGGGAATGGTTCCCGCAGAAGACGGAACCTGGATCTATTACGATTATGTTCCCGAAGAGTCCGATGTCAGGACCGGCAAGCCTCAGGTTACAGGCAAGATCTGCGTCATAGGTTCTGAACTCAAGGAAGATGAACTGGCTAAGCTTTTTGCTTAAGGAGCCCATATGTTTGCTACAAAACAAAAATCAGTCTATATAATCAACGGATTTCTTGAAGCCGGCAAGACCGAATTCATCAAGTTCACGCTTTCGCAGGATTATTTCCGCATTAAGGGAAATACACTTCTGATCCTGTGTGAGGAGGGTGAAGAAGAGTATCCTGCCGAACTGATGAAGAAATCAAATACGGACCTGATCCTGATCGAGGATGAGGAGCAGATGAATCCCATCCGGCTTGCCGCCATAGAAAAGACATATAAGCCGGACCGCATCATCATCGAGTGGAACGGCATGTGGAATTTCAAGGATTTCAAGATGCCGGCGGGATGGAAGCTTTCACAGCAGATAACCGTGATCGATGCATCGACATTCCCGGTTTATTACACGAACATGAAGTCCCTTCTTGCGGAACAGATCAGAAATTCCGAGATGATCATCTTCAACAGATGTGACAATGTAAGGAATGATCTTCCCGCATACAGGAGAAATATCAAGGCAGTCAATCAGACCGCGGATGTAGTCTTTGAAGATGCAAACGGTGAGATCAACGAGATCTTTGAAGAGGATCTTCCTTACGATCTGAGCAAGGAAGAGATAGTGCTCGATACGAACGGTTACGGTATCTTTTATCTGGATGCCATGGATCATCTTGAGAGATATGTCGGCAAGAGACTGGTCTTCCAGGCTATGTGCATGACCCCTCCCGATTTTCCCAAGGGATATTTCATACCGGGCAGAATGGCTATGACCTGCTGTGCGCAGGATATGGCGTTTCTCGGATATGCCTGTCAGTATGGCCCCGGACTTGAACCGGTAAAGGACAGGGACTGGGTTGTGGTCACGGCAACTGTGACCAAAGAGTTCTTCCCCGATTACGGCGGAGAAGGTCCGGTTCTTCATGCGATATCCATTGAGAAATCCCGTGAGCCCAAGGATGCAGTCGTGTCATTTAATGCTTAAACATCAATCCCCCGGCTCATGCCGGGGTTTTTGAATTATTGAGTCTGAAATGGTCAAATACACTTTTATAGAATGGGTCTTCATATTCTGTGTCTATTCCGTGATCGGATTTATATGGGAGACCGTATATTGCTCGACAAGAGAAAGAAAGCTTGTCAACAGGGGCTTCATGAAGGGGCCTTTTCTTCCCATATACGGCTTCGGTGTCTGTACGATGCTGATAGCCGCGGCGCCTTTTTCCGATCATATCCTGATGGCCTGCATATCGGGAATGATCTGTGCCACGGTCCTGGAATATATCACCGGAGATCTGATGGAGCATCTGTTCAAGGTAAGATACTGGGATTATTCCAAGGAGAAATTCAACCTGAACGGACATATCTGCCTCGGAGCTTCTCTTGGATGGTGTGCAGCTACCTTCGTGGTAAATGTCATTCTTCAGAAGCCTATTAATGCACTGATGCAGAAGATCAGCCCCTCCAATATGAAGATCATGGACATAGTGGTCATGACCATTGCCGTGGTGGACTTCACACTGTCATTCAAGGCCGCAATGGATCTGAGGACTATTCTGGTCAGGATGGAGAATGCGCGTCACGAGATGAAGCTCATGCAAAAGCGCCTGGATTTTGTCATAGCGCTTGCATCTGAGGAGGCGAGCTCAAAGTATGAAGAGTTCAAGGATGATATCAGCGGCAAGCTTGATAAGATCAGCAATACTTATGACGGAATGAGCGAGAAGTTTGATAAGACCTTAGAGAGCGTCAAATCCAGGTTTGAATATGCCAAGGATAATCTCATTGACCTGAGTGAGAAGATAATCCCCGACAGCGGACATAAGGTAAAAGAAGAGATCGTTGCGCTGAAGGATAAATACTCTGCATCTATAAAAGAATACGCATCCTCGGTCAATCCCGCGGATGCGCTTAAGAAGTTCTATATCCATTCGATCATCAGATCCAATCCTTCGCTGACTTCCGATGAATATAAGGAAGCTCTCGAGGAACTCAAGTCCGAATCCGAGAAGAAGTGAGAACCTGTTTGATCTTTTCTTTTTTTGAGGGCGGCAAGATGAACATACATGATATTTTGCTGGTAATCCAATACATTACGGTAGTGGTTCTGTTTGTTGAGATACTGATCGTTTTTGTACGATGGAAGAATCCGATCCATTCGTATCTGTTCCTTACCTGCATTTCTTCTTTTATCAGCAATGCGGGATATCTGCTTGAAATGCAGTCAGGCTCCGAAGAAGCATATTTAACGGCTCTTAAGATCTCCTATATCGGAAGGGTATGGATCGTCTTTGCATTCTTTCTTTTCTCCGCCAGAATGTGCGGAGTGAAAATCCCCAAGTGGATCACATGTCTCCTGGTCGCGGTGCATATGGGTATATATGCAACCGTGCTGACGATCGGCAAGAACAATCTCTATTACAGGGAATACCGTTTTGTTCAGGATCCCGATTTTCCGAAGTTCTATCACGAAAACGGGAACATGCACGATCTTCTCATGGGGCTTAATGTCATCCTCATCTTTTTTGCAATGGCATGGGTCATAAAGGCATATCGCAAAGAAAAAAATAAGACTTCCAAACGCAGATTCATGATGATGATCATGGCATTCGGTGTTCAGAGTCTGTTTTTTGCTCTGCAGGTTGCGGGGGTGCTCGGAATATCAAAGTATTATGATCTGACGATGCCCGGTGCTCTTGCCGGAACCGTGCTGATGCTGATAGCAATATTCAGGTTCGATCTTCTGGGAACCAGGGAAATAGCCAAGGACTTTGTCATAGACAGAATATCCGAAGGCATAATCGCCGTTGATAATGAGGGGCGTATTCAATATTTCAATGAGCCGGTCACAAAGATATATCCTGAATTCGGTGTCTTTTTTTCTGACAACCCGGCAGCTGCTCAAAAGCTGAATGACATTAAAGAACATGGTATAAGCCGCAACTACACGCCGTATGACATAGTGTCCGTCATTTCCGAAGCTGCCGAAAAAGGAGAGAATATCACAGTTGAAGACCGAATATTTACTCCCGAGGAAAGTGAACTGATATACGGCGGAGAAAAGTATGGAAAGCTCTATGCGCTTATAGATGACACTGAGCATTACCATTACATGAAAGAATTGCAAAAGCAGAAGGACATTGCTGACAGTGCGAATGAAGCCAAGAGCAGATTCCTTGCCAGCATGTCTCATGAGATCAGGACTCCCATCAACGCAGTGCTGGGCATGGATGAGATGATACTCCGCGAGTCCGGTGAAAAGAACATCAGGGCGTATGCTTCAGACATCAAGTCTGCGGGGCGTACATTATTATCCCTGATCAATGACATACTGGATCTGTCCAAGGTTGAAGAAGGCAAGATGGAGATAATCCCCGTTCAGTATGATCTGTCACTTCTGATAAATGATCTTCTCAATATGATCAGGGAAAGAGCCGATAAAAAAGGACTGAAACTGTGTGTCAATGTCGATCCTGAAATCCCCCGATATCTGACGGGCGATGAGATCCGTATAAGGCAATGCGCAATGAACCTTCTGACCAATGCGGTGAAATATACCGAAAAAGGTGAGGTTGCGCTTGAAGTGTCCCATGAGCGTGAAGACGATGATCATATCATGCTGAAGATCACGGTGCGTGATACCGGTATTGGCATGAAGGAAGCTGATATGGAGAATCTGTTTTCTCCGTATAAACGCATAGAAGAAGAGAGAAACCGTGCCATAGAAGGAACCGGTCTCGGCATGAGCATAACCAGGCAGCTTCTCGGACTTATGGGAAGTGACATAGCAGTGCAGAGTGAATATGGAAAAGGTTCTGTGTTCTCGTTTTCCATCAGGCAGGAAACAGTCTCCGAAGAAGTGATAGGAGATTTTTCCGGAGAAAAGGATGTCAGTTCCGGCAGTTCATATGAATACCGTGAATTGTTCCATGCTCCCGATGCGCGGATACTTGTGATCGATGACACGGAGATGAATCTTACCGTTATCACGAGTCTCCTGAAAAAGACGCAAATAGTGATAGATACCGCAATGTCGGGCGAAGAGGGAATACGGCTGGTTGGGAGAAACGATTATGATGTCATATTCATAGATCACATGATGCCTGACATGGACGGCATTGAAACACTTGAGCATATAAGAAATACGGATCGTGGCAGCAGGGTTCCGGCCGTGGCTCTGACGGCAAATGCGGTATCCGGAGCAAGAGAAAAATATCTGAAAGCAGGTTTTACCGATTATCTTTCCAAGCCTGTGGACGGCACACGGCTTGAAAAACTGCTCCATAATCTGATCCCCGCAGACAAGATAAAGGTTCCGGAAGATACGGAGAGAACCGATAACAAAGATAACTCCACATTGCCCGGATGGATAAAGGACGTTTCAGACCTGGATGTTCGCGACGGGATCAAAAACTGCGGATCGGAGAGCGGATATCTGTCTGTGCTGAACGTCTTTCATCAGACAGCCGCGGATAAGGCGGATGAGATTGAAAGATCATTTACGAATGAGGACCTTGAAAAGTATTCGATAAAGGTCCACGCATTAAAGAGTTCCGCAAGGATAATCGGAGCCGGAGAATTGTCAAAACTTGCCGAAGAACTGGAAAAAGCCGGTAAATCGGGGGAGGTTACGACGGTTCATGATAAGACGGCAACACTTCTTGAGATGTACCGGGCTCTTGACGAAAAACTCAAAAAGCTCGATCCCGAAACGGATGATCTTCCTGTTATCGAAAGCGAAGCGATGAAGGAAGCATATCAGACCATATATGAGATAGCACAGAGCATGGATTACGGTCTTATGGAAGAGATGCTTGCCGATCTTAAGGGATATAAGCTGTCCGGATCTGATGCGAATAATGTATCAAAGATTGAAAGAATGCTGACTGAACTCGACTGGGATGGTATCATTCAATTAGTCTCTGAAAAGATGGCCGGCAAAGACGCATAAAGGAGAACCGAAATGGAGAACAGCACCAAATTGGGGAAAGTGGTAATAGTAAGCGTGACGGAAAGCTTTCTTGCCAAAAGTCTCATAACGAAAATTGAAGGGGCAGGAATGCAGGCTGAGTTTTCTCATGCAGATGTCAGGGAACTTGGCTCTCATATAAATGATGCCGAACTGATCATCCTGTATATGAGCGAAGAGCTGGAGGCCGTTCCGGAGACACTTGTTTATCTTAAAGACACGATCCAGGATAAGGATATGGGATTGATCCTGATAGGCGATGAGCCTCAGTATGAAACAGTTGTGAAGACTGTTTCCGAGCAGTTTGTCACGGAGTGGTTTAAGAGACCTCTGGACATAGACAAACTTATCCGAAGAGTAAGCACCTATCTTGATGAGAATACGGGTGACAGGAAAAAGAAAACCGTTCTCATAGTTGATGATGACATCACATACATGCGGACCGTCTATGAATGGATCAAGGACAGATATCATGTCGGAATGGCTTCAAACGGAGTGCAGGCGATCAGTTATCTTGCCAAGAACAAGGCGGATCTTGTGCTGCTCGATTACGAGATGCCCATTGCAAACGGACCTCAGGTTCTGTCAATGCTGAAAAACGATGCGGAAACCGGCAACATTCCGGTGATGTTCCTGACAGGACACGGAGATAAGGACAGTGTATTATCCGTTGTCGGGTTGAATCCTGTTGATTATCTCCTTAAGACAATAGACAAGGATACCTTGCTGAACAAACTGGCTGATTTCTTCGAGAAACAGAGATGATAAAAAGGAAGAGGATATGAATTCTTCGCTGTTAAAGAAAACTTCTTTGATCACAAGAACAATAAAGCATGGCCTCGCAATGGTGATGCCGATCCTTTTCATAGGAAGCATGACCGTTCTTCTGAACAGCTTTCCGATTCAGGCGTATCAGGATTTTCTGGATTCATTCCTGAGCGGAACTCTGCGTAATCTGCTGCTGATCATTCAAGTGACCACTGTAGGCATCCTTGCGATATATATCACTATAGCTATCAACCTCAGCTATATGGCTCAAATGGAAGAAGGCGAGAGGCTTGTGTTCAAATTCGGAAGCCTTATGAGCTGCATCACAGGTTTTTTCATTCTCGTGGGCTTTTTTTCCAGTAACCTTGATTATACGCTCCTCAGCGGGCAGGGCGTCTTCAGCGCTTTGCTTTCGGGGATCATAGGGTCGTATCTGTTTAAAAAATTCGAAGATCTTTTCAAGACAAGGAAAAAGATCTTTCTGGATGGAGCGGATTCGGAGTTTAATGCCGCCCTTCATGTCATTCTTCCCTTTTTGAGCGTGACATTATGCTTTACTGTTATCAATCATCTTATAACGTTATGCTTTGGTGTACCGAGCGTTCAGCATCTGTTCATGAAAATCATGGATTCTATCTTCATGAGCATGCATCGTTCATATCCCAGCGGTCTGCTTTTCGTTCTGATGATCAGCACCATGTGGTGGTTCGGAATACACGGAAATAATGTTCTCAACCAGGTGGCGGAGGATATGTTCGTCGAGATCATTCCGGGAGAGATCATTTCCAAGAGTTTCATCGATACCTTTGTGATCATGGGCGGAACAGGATGCCTGATAGGTCTGCTGCTTGCTATGCTGTTCTTCGGAAAAAGAAGCTCAACCAGAAAACTTTCACGACTTGCTTTTCTTCCCTGTGTCTTCAATATATCGGAACTGCTTATGTTCGGATTCCCCATTATATATAACCCGATGATGGCATTCCCCTTCATTGTCGCTCCGGTATTATGTTTTACTAATGCATATGTCTTGACGAAGATAGGATTTGTTCCGCCTGTCACGCATAGTGTTGCATGGACCACTCCCGCACTGCTGAGCGGATATCTTGCCACGGGTTCTGCAAGGGGAGTGATCGTCCAGCTGATCAACATTGTCATTTCGACAGCCTGTTATTCGCCTTTTGTGATCATGTATGAGAAGAGGTCATCTGATGAACTGACTTCCGCAATGGATGATCTTGTTGCAATCCTCAAGAAGTGTGAGGAGACGACTGAGGAGGTCGTGCTGACAGAGTGTGAGGGCAACACGGGACGGCTTGCCAAGATGCTTGTTTCGGATCTGGAAGCTTCGATCGCTAAGTCCTCATCTTCGAATGAACTTGAAAACGTGCAGAATCCGCTGATCATCAAATATCAGCCCCAGGTTGATAATACGGGAAGATGTATCGGAGCTGAGTCGCTTTTGCGCTGGAATCATTCGAGATACGGCATAGTATATCCGCCACTTGCCGTAAAACTTGCCAAAGAAAGCGGGAATCTGTATAAACTGGATACATATATATTCGAGAGATCTGTCCGGGATTCAGAGAGTTTCAGAAAATGTTTCGGGGACGATTTTAAACTGAGCGTGAATGTCACGGTCTCGACACTTTATGATAAGAGATTCGTTCCTTTCCTTCAGGAACTGGCAGAGCGTTATAAGCTTCGTTCAGGGAATATCTGCATAGAGATAACGGAAGAGACAGAGCTTGTGACTACCGAGGAAACGGGAGAACTGATCCGGAAGATAAGAATGTTCGGATATACCTTTGCGCTGGATGATTTCAGCATGGGGCATACTTCGCTTCAGTATCTTCAGCACAATCAGTTTGATATAGTCAAGCTTGACGGTAATCTAGTGAAGTCATTACTTAAAAACGACAGGACAAAGGAGATCATCAATTCCATCGTATATCTGTCTAAATCGCTTGATTTCAAAGTACTTGCCGAATTTGTTGAGACAAACGAACAAAAGGAAGCCTTAGAGAAGATAGGCTGCCTTTTGTATCAGGGTTATCTCTATAGTCCGGCAATCGGCAGGGACTCGCTTCTTGCTTTTGGAAAAAAGGAATGATCAGTTCAGCGATTCTACTCTGTTCCTTCCTTCATTCTTTGCTTTATATAATGCTTTATCCATACGATCGAAGGCAGCTGAAAAGCTGTCTTCTTTTTTGATCTCGGTAAGACCGGTGCTGACAGTCACGGCACCTGCGATCTTAAATTCTTCACAGGATACTTTTTCACGGATCTCCTCGGCATATGCTGTGACCTTTTCGATATCGGCATCATAACATACAGCCACGAATTCCTCGCCGCCCCATCTGCCCAGGACGACATTACTCTTTTTAAAGTAATCCTTGATCATATATGCGAAATGCTTGAGGGTCATGTCGCCTACGGCGTGACCGAACTTGTCATTGACACTCTTGAAGAAGTCTATGTCGAACATCATCATGGATACTTTTCTGTCGGTGCGTCCGACGATCTCAATTGCATTGTATATCTCGGTCTCGATCCTGCCGTGATTGAACACGTCGGTAAGAGCATCCTTTGAAGCAAGCTCTTCGTATTTTTTCAGTGTGGACATGAGCTGGACGGAATTTTCATGAATGTCCTGAACCATGAACACATATCGAAAGTCCTCTTCACTGTTGTTTGTCTCTGCACGTGAGAAGGTGAGTTTCACCCAGATGTATTTTCCCTCAAGATTCTGCATCAGGCAGTCGAAGGAAGAAGTACGTCCGGGCATGAGATTTTTCTTCAGGTACTGTGGATCGGTCCTTTCAAGGAACATCTGCTGATCGTCCGGCCATATCATGTTGACGATCATCATTCTCCATTCGGAGTATTTGAGTTCGCCATGCATGGTGTCGTCCGATATCTCGGTGATGCTGATGCTCGATGTAGAATCCCTGAACAGATCTATGTACATCGAGAACAGATATGTGTTCTGAATAGTCGTGATCTTTTCACTGGTGAGGAAATCACGCATATACTCACTGTTGTCGAGTTCGTTGAGTATCAGGATATAGAGTCTGTCATCATAAGGATAGATGGTTGCCTCGACAATATGAGTGGTCTCATTTTTGACAAGCTTAAGCCGCTTGTTGTATTTTCCGGTGAATTTTCCGAAGGTGGGAATGAAAACCTGATAATCCTCGGAGACGGTCTCCTGGTTTTTGCCCAGGTGGAACCAGAGTTTTTGGACAAGATCGCCATAGTTGCCGGTTTCATCGATCATGCTGAAAAGCGGATTGTTCTTAACAAGCGTTTTGTATGTGTCTGCTTCGGAATCGATGAGCACAACCGCATCGACATTATTTTCTATGAATGCAAATGCATCCTCAAGCTTTATGTCTTCAAATGACTTACCCATAAACAGGCCTCCTTGAAAGGGGATTGCAATAAAATGTTATCCCGTCAGAACTTGTCTTTCTGAGAATACTTCTCTTCGCAGTACTTGCATCTGTAGATCTCTTTTTCTTCGTCTGCGAGGAAGAAGATGTGCGGAAGTTCCTGCTCGATGGAGGTGATGCATCTGGGATTCCTGCACTTGATGACGTTGCGGACTTCCTTGGGAAGCTTGAGGCTTCTTTTTTCGATGATCTCGCCTGCCTTGATCACGTTGATGGTGATATTGTGATCGATGAATGCGAGCACATTGAGGTCAAGCGTGTCGATGTCACATTCAACTTTGAGAATGTCTTTTTTGCCCATTATCTTAGACCGGGCATTTTTGATTATCGCGACGGTACAGTCCATCTTATCAAGGCCGAGATGCTCATAGATGCTCATGGACTTTCCTGCCTGTATGTGATCGAGGACGAAACCTTCTTCAATCTTTCCTACGTTCAGCATTTAGAATTCCTCCGTATAGCCGCTTAGCGGCATTAATTCAGGCTCTGAAAGCGAAGCTTTCACCCTGCTTCAGTATCTATTTCTAACAGTGTCATGATGAGGGCCATCCTTACATACATGCCGTATTTTACCTGCTTGAAGTAGCATGCCCTGGGGTCTTCGTCCACCTCGACGGAGATCTCGTTTACCCTGGGAAGCGGATGGAGCACGAGCATGTCCTTGCTTGCAAGATCCATCTTTTCCTTGGTGAGGATGTAGAAGTCTTTCAGTCTTACGTAATCTTCTTCGTTGAAGAATCTTTCCTTCTGGACTCTTGTCATATAGAGCATGTCGAGATCTGCGATGACATCTTCAAGCTTGATGACTTCCTGATAAGGAATGTTCTTTTCCTTCAGCATGTCCGTGATGTAATCGGGAACTCTGAGCTCGGGAGGGGAGATGAAGACAAAACTTATGTCGTCGTATCTGACCAGGGCGTTGATGAGCGAATGGACCGTGCGTCCGAATTTCAGGTCACCGCAGAGTCCTATCTTAAATCCGTCAAGCTTGCCGTGCATGCTCCTGATGGTCATGAGGTCTGCAAGAGTCTGGGTGGGGTGCTGGTGACCGCCGTCGCCCGCATTGATCACAGGTATCTCTGACTTGGATGCCGCAACGAATGCCGCACCTTCCTTGGGATGTCTCATTGCGCAGATGTCTGCGTACTGGGAGATGACCTTGATGGTATCGGAGACGCTTTCGCCTTTTGCGGCAGATGATGATCCTGCGTCGGAGAATCCTATGACTTTTCCGCCGAGTCTGAGCATTGCCGCCTCAAATGAAAGCCTTGTTCTGGTGCTCGGCTCATAGAAGGCCGTTGCAAGTATTTTGCCGTCGCATACGTGGGCGTATTTTTCCGGATCGATCTCGATATCGGCAGCAAGATCGAACAGCTCGTCAAGCTCCTCGGTAGTAAAGTCCAGCGGACTCATCAAATGTCTCATAAATCCTCCTCTAAAAAAGCAGTGGTTGTGACAGTTCCTTAAAAAAGGACTGAAAAGATTTTCAGTCCTTAAATGATCAATTCTTATAAGTAACCAGATCGGAAAGCTCTTTGCGCTTTGGAGCCGCGGGATCCTCGGCCGCATATCCTACAGCAATAAGTGCCGTGAGAATCTGGCCTTCGGGAATACCGATGACTTCTGCGGCATTATCATCATAGAGTCCCATAATGACTGTAGAAAGCCCCGCGTCAAATGCTGCGAGACAAAAAGACTGAGCGGAGATGCCACAGTCAAACATCTGCCATCCGTTTCCGAGAGGGGTAGAAGGTGATCCGTCTCTTTCGTAGCCGCTTCTTTTGTCAACGATGCTGAGTGCCACGACCATGGGAGCACTTCTCATGATATCGCCGTTGCCTGCCCATGTATTGGTGCAGTCTGCAAGAGCGTTCTTGGAATCTCCGGTGAGAACCGTATAGCGGGTTACCTGGGTATTCTTCCAGCTGGGAGAAAAGCGTGAGACATCGATGACCGAATCAATGAGCTCCCTGGATACCTCGCGGGATGTATCAAACTTACGTACACTGCGGCGTTCTTTGATGCATTTTACCGTTTCCATATCGTTCCTCCTGATCGTTAAACCTGCTGATGAAAATTTTAGCATCGGGAGAGGATAATTTCAATGTGATCTTGTTTCATACAACGTGTTATTTTTTTGCACGGCGGAAGACGATATTTCTTTAAAAGCAGGCATTTTTGTGATATATTTAACTATGTATAAATGTGCATTCAAAGGTATGCGGAAAGGGTTGTGACATGGGCTTTCTCAAAAAGCTTGGATACGGACTTCTGGCGATCCTGATCGCCATATTCGTATTTGTGCTTCTTTGCGCACTCAATCCCTCCCTGACAGAGAGCATCAGCGGTATTTTGTACGGTACCGACGGTGAAGGCGGACTTGTGGGAAATGCAGCTGAAAATGAAGCCGGTCCGGATGTTCACAGGGATCTTCCCGGCGGAGTGCAGATACAGCCGTCCGCAGATGCCGATCAGGCTTCACTGGTTCCATATACCCCGTATAACGGCACGATCACCACGATACCGGATAACGTTCTTGGACGGAGCGGATACATTCCCGTCGAAGGCACGGGTGAGGAACTTTCGGAAACACAGGCCAGGGAAGTCAGGGACAGCATAGACAAAGGCTCTGACGGAAACGGACTGGAGTTTGACCCGTACATATATCCTTATTATGCGATGCTGGACAGCACGACACAGGCTCTTTACAGGCAGATCTTTGCCAATGCGAGGGATGTGGTCGTTTCGTTTGCTCCCTGTGTCGAGGCCAATACCGATCAGGTTCAGTATGCATTTGAGGCCGTGTTCGGGGATCACCCCGAGCTGTTCTATGTCCAGACGGCATATACCGAGAAATATACTTCCGACAAAAAAGTCGTTGAGATCGATCTTTCCTTTTACACGATAGTCAATGATCTGGAAAATGCCAGAGCGGCATTTGAGAGTGCGGCCGGCAGCATAGAAGAGGCTGCAAGGCAGTATAGTGATGATTACTCGAGAGAAAGGTATGTCCACGACTATCTGATAAGCACCGTGCAGTATGACGAGACCGCTCCGATGGATCAGAGTGCATACAGTGCACTTGTTCTGGGGAGGAGCGTATGTGCGGGATATGCGAGGGGATTTCAGTATGTCATGCAGAGGCTCGGAATTCCTGCCTATTACTGTGCCGGAACCTCCGGGGAGGATCATGCCTGGAATATTGTTAAACTGGGTGACGGATATTATAATGTTGACGTTACGTGGGACGATTCGGAACCTGCTTCTTATGATTATTTCAATAAGAGCGACGGCGATTATGCCGGGACCCATGTAAGAAAAAGTCTTTCTGTTTACCTCCCGGCGTGCATGGGAACTCAGTACAGGAACCTTGAGAGCGGAGAGCCCTCGGGAGACGGACTCGGTGAACTGCCCGAGGAGAGAGAAGGGTACGATCCGTATTTTGACCCGTTCATCAACAATGATCCCGTGGCACCTCTGGATTATGAGTCGGAACACCCGGAATTGACGGAAGATGAGGACAATTCTTCCTCGCCTTCATCGGGCACGGGCACTGCCACCACACCTTCGTCCAATGCTGCTGCGCAGCTTGCGGTTCACGGACTTACAGAGAGTGATGCGCTTCCTTCGCTCGAGGATTACTACAGGGATTGCAGGATCCAGCTGGTTTCATGCGGAATGGGAGATCACTGTTTTTACAATGTTGTTCCCGAGTCACTGTTCAGGACGATAGAAAGTGAGTACGGAAAGGGTAATTATCTTACCGGATATATGGAGAGCGCTCTTAAGACAATAGGCGCGACCAATTGCAACATAGTCATTCAGGCAGAGCGGCTGGGTGGCGGTTACTACCGCATCTGGCATAATGTTTACGTTTGGTAGTTCCTGCAAAAGGAGTGAAAATGAGTCCATATACGGCATTCAATCTGGGCGTTGACGGATTTGCGCTGATCGTCATGCTCATACTTCTTTACACCAGCATAATAAGCTTTGACAATACTCAGGATGTCCGCTTCATGAAAAGGGCACTGATAATGCTCTTTTCGGTGCTTTTGTTTGACTTTTTCTCCTGGCTGATGGATGGAAGGAAAGGTTCCACCATCCATGTTCTTTTGAACATAGACATAACGCTTTATTATATTGCGCAGATCTATGCGGTTATCGTGTGGGCGCAGTATGTCCAGTACAGGGTCATGAGAAGAGTGATGAGCAGGCAGAATGTCTGGATATCGATAGTGCTTCCTCTCGGTGCGGTATTTGTACTTCTCATTACCAACCCTCTCACTCATTACACCTTCAGCATATCTGCGGGCAATACGTATGACAGGGGACCTCTATCCGCACCGATCGCACTGCTGGTCATGGGATATCTGCTTTTTACAAGCATCTGGGTAATGTATAAGAGGAGCAAGGAGCTGCTCGGCAGTACCAGAAGAGAATATGCCATCCTTGCCGGATTCGTCATCCCTCCCTTCATAGGAGCCGTCATTCAGATGTCTCATTACGGAATAAGTCTCATCTGGCCCATGACGACCATAAGCATGTTGCTGTTATATATCAACAGGTCACGTGATGAGATCTCCATTGATGCCCTTACCGGCCTCAATAACAGAGGAAGTCTGGACAAGTATCTCCTCGAGCGTGTGCATGAGAACTCGGATGAAAGGCTCACCCTGATCCTCATGGACGTTGATAAGTTCAAGATCATCAATGACGAACTCGGACATGACATGGGAGATGTAGCACTCAGGGAGGTTGCCGAGATCATCAGGCAGTCGTTTTCCAGCGGACATAATTTCATCGCCAGATACGGCGGGGATGAGTTTGTCGTAGTGATACCCCAGGTGGACGATCCAAGAATGATAGACGGCTTCATGAGATCGCTGACCACGAATGTGGAGCATTTCAACTCCACGGGTGATTTTCCCATTCAGCTTAGCATAAGCTGCGGAACCGCATTTTATCCCAAGAACGAGATCCATACTCCCGAAGACCTCCTGAAGGCAGCCGATGCCCAGATGTATGAGGAGAAGGAACGTCATCACCAGTTAATGGGATATAAGAGATAATATACAGATCGGAGAACGTAAAGTTATGAGCGAAACACAGATTTTAAACACCCCTGCACAGGGCGAGGCACCTAAGAAGAAAGTAATGCTCTCGGGCATTCAGCCCAGCGGAGATCTTCATCTCGGCAACTACCTCGGAGCGATCAGAAACTGGGGTGCGAGGGCAGAGGAGTTTGACTGCTTCTACTTCATGGCAGACCTTCATACCATAACCGTAAGACAGGAGCCTGCGGAACTCAGGAGAAGGACTCTTGAGCAGCTTGCGCTGTACATAGCATGCGGCCTTGATCCAGAGAAGAATACTCTTTTCATCCAGTCCCAGGTGCCTGCACACGCACAGCTCGGATGGGTGCTTCAGTGTTATACGATGTTCGGCGAACTGACCAGAATGACGCAGTTCAAGGATAAGTCCGAGAAGCACAAGGATAACATCAATGCAGGTCTGTTCGCATACCCTTCACTCATGGCTGCGGATATCCTCCTTTACAGACCCGATTTCGTGCCCGTGGGAGAGGATCAGAAACAGCATGTGGAACTCACCAGGAACATCGCCATCAGATTCAACTCCATCTATGGTGAAGTATTCAAGGTTCCGGAGCCCTATATCGCCAAGACCGGAGCAAGGATCTACGGACTTACAACTCCCGATTCCAAGATGAGCAAATCCATTCCCGAAGGATGTGTGTTCCTCATGGATGATCCCGATACCATTGCAAGGAAGTTCAAGCGTGCCGTGACCGATTCCGATACCGAGAGATGTGTCAGATTCGACAAGGAGAACAAGCCCGGTGTCTCCAATCTCATGAACATTTACAGCACCGTAACGGGCAAGTCTTTCGAGGAGATAGAGGCTGAATTTGACGGCAAGGGATATGGAGTGTTCAAGCCGGCAGTCGGCGAGACCGTTATCGATGCACTTCGTCCGATCAGAGAAGAAGCGTCCAGGATCATGAAGGACAAGGCATATCTTGAATCCGTTTACAAGGACGGCGCAGCAAGAGCTTCCAGAGTGGCTGACAGGACTCTTGCCAAGGTATACAAAAAAGTAGGATTTGCTTTACTGTAAATGATCCGTTTTCTCATTAAAAAAATTAAACAAAAGGGATTGACCGGTGTCATCAGGCTGGGTTTTCTCCGCATTCGTCACTTCTTCAGAATGCTCAGGCAGGGGTACGGGATAAAAGAATCCGCAGGAACCTGTCTCGGACTGATCAAGCCTGTCAAATATGACACTCTTGTCAGACAAAAAGAGGCTGAGATCCCGCATCCTGAGGGGCTTGAGTATGAGCCCCTTGTTTCGATAATCATCCCGACATACAACATAGAGGACCGATTCTTAAGGCCCTGTCTTGATTCGTGTCTGGCACAGACCTATAAGAATTTCGAAGTGTGTGTCTCGGATGATAATTCAAGCCTTGAGTCGGTCAGGAAGACTCTCAAAGAATACGAGGAAAAGTACGATAACTTCTTCGCCTTCTACAGAAGCGAAAACGGAAGGATATCGGAGAATACCAACTCTGCCCTGAAGATTGCAAGCGGGGAGTTTGTTGCACTTGTGGATGATGACGATCTTCTCGAGCCGTATTCTCTGCTCGAAATGGTCAGATATCTGAATGAGCATCCGGATACCGACATTGTTTATTCGGATGAGGACATGCTGACCGAGGACGGCAGGGAGCGCCATGATCCGAAGTTCAAGCCCGACTGGTCCCCCGATTCTTTCTTTTCCATCATGTACACCTGTCATCTGTGCATGATCAGGAAATCACTGATCGAGCAGGCAGGCGGCTTCGACAAGAGGTACGACGGAGCACAGGACTATGACCTGATAATGAGGCTTTCGGAAATCACCGACAGGATAGGACATGTGCCGCAGGTGCTTTATCACTGGAGAGAGATAAGCGGGTCCACGGCTCTTGACATGTCGGCCAAGTCCTATCTGAAGGAAGCTACCGTTAAGCTTAAGGAAGCCGCAATGGAAAGACGCGGCGAGAAGGGACATCTTGAATGGTGCCCGCTCAAGGAAGTAGTCCAGTGCTATGCGGTTTATGACACTGATAAAAACGACAAGGTCAGCATTGTCATACCATCCAAGGATAATTACAAAGTTCTCAGAAGATGTATCGAGAGCATCTATTCTGTGGCAGCAGGCGTAGACTTTGAAGTCGTGGTGGTCGATAACGGATCGAATGAGAAGAACAGGGCGAAGATAGAAAAGCTGCTGGAATCTCACGGATGCAAATACATCTACGAGCCGCTGAAGTTCAATTTCTCAAGGATGTGCAATATCGGCGCCTCTAATTCATCCGGCAATATCATCCTGTTCCTTAATGATGATATCAAAGTCCAGGGTGAAGGATGGCTTTCGAGAATGGCGGGCCACGCAAAGCTTCCCCATGTCGGTGCTGTCGGATGCAAGCTTTATTATCCGAAGGGCAAGATGATCCAGCACTGCGGAGTGGTCAATACGGCAGTGGGACCGGGCCATGCTTTCTACGGAATAGAGGACACCCTTGTGGTGATGTACGGCGGACGGAATCTTCTTCCGTATAATTTCATCGTTGTGACCGGCGCGGCACTCATGCTTGAAAGAAGCAAGTACGAAGAGGCCGGAGGATTCGATGAATCCCTTGCCGTTGCATATAATGACGTGGCTCTTTGTTTTTCTCTTCTTGAAAAAGGATACAAAAACGTCCTGAGACCGGATGTCTCACTCATCCATTATGAATCCGTCAGCAGGGGCATTGATGCCGAGGACAGTGAGAAGACAAAGAGAAGGATCGCCGAGATGGATCATCTGTACGAACTGCATCCTTCGATGAAGGGCGTAGATCCCTGTTATAATCCGAACTTCAAGAATGACAATGCTAACTATAAGTTTGAATGATCAGATAAGAGAGGTGAAGTGATGGCATTAAATGAAGCTTGCGCAAAACTGGAAGAAGTCGTCAATTCCTATATCTTTCATAAGAATGAGGAGAATAATCTTAAGTTTAGGGAAGAACTGGTCAATTTCATAAGCAGAAACGACACTCTCTATACATCTGTCAGGATCCTGAAAAAGGGAGCTACTTTCGACGATGTGGCCGGAGAGGTCAGTTCCGACGGTTCAAGACCTATTTCAATAAGCCTTGTCGGAGCATCGGACGGCGCGTGGATCCCTGCTTTCACTTCGGCAGAGCAGAAGAATCTCGGCGCAGGACATGAGCTTCTGGAGACGGGCATCATCTGGCTGCTTGATTATGCGCTTTCTGTAAATGATGTAAAGGGTGTATCCATCAATCCCTTCGGAGAGCAGATAAATCTTGACCGTGATTCTATCAGGAGCCTTCTGAGAGTTGCGAATGTCGAGATGGATTTCGAGAAAAAGTCCGAATGATGCGCCGGTTTTTCCGGAGCTTGCGAAGGTTTGTGTCATGATGAATGAAGAGAAATACAGAGGAATAGAGTATCCTGAGAGGGAAGCGAGCGAAGAGTTCATTAACGAGGTGATCGCACATCTCGACAATGAGCTTGAGATCGGTGCGGTGAAGATGACCGTTGAGATGGATGACCATCAGGAGGAGCATTCGAAAGTATCTCACAAGTGCTCCAAGGCGTACGGGCGCGAAGCCACGACCATGATCGCGCAGCTCGACATGATACATGATCTGTATCTGTCGGATCTTGAGGAATAAAAGTCACAATCCGGGAGCGGCAGTTTAATCTGCTTGCCGGTGCATTTGCTTTTCGTCGCACAAGTCCCCCGCATGGACATAATCGCCCTCAGTAGGCTCGCGACGTTCGCGCTAAGTTGCGCGAACTGCTCGAACAATGCCTTCGGGAACCGATTATATGCGGGGGACTTTTAGCGCCTGCAAATGCGGGCTGCGCAGATCAAATCCGCTGCTCCCGGATTTGAATTTATAAAACTTTAAGAACTGAAAGAAACCAGGAAAAATAAGGATTTGAAGGCAGTTGTTAGCACTCGTGTGATCTGAGTGCTAATTTTTTGTTGACTTTGAACGGGCAGGGTCATAAGATGGTTTTGTTTGAATGATGCAGCGGTTTACGCTGTGTTTAAGGAGGCGAATCTTATGAACGAAAAAATGGGAAATCTTTCGATAGACAGCGAAAACATATTCCCGATAATCAAGAAATGGATGTATTCGGATCACGATATCTTCTACCGTGAGCTGGTCTCAAACGGATGTGATGCGGTCACCAAGCTTAAGAAGCTGGACATGATGGGAGAATATGAGCTTCCCGAGGGCTACAAGGGAAGGATCGACGTATGTCTTGATCCCGGGGAAAAGACCATCTCCATCACTGATAACGGTCTCGGCATGACGGCTGACGAGGTTGAGGAATATATTACCAAGATAGCTTTTTCGGGAGCTACCGATTTCATTGAAAAGTACAAGGATAAGAGTAACTCCGACCAGATCATCGGTCATTTCGGACTCGGATTCTATTCCGCATTCATGATCGCGGATGAGGTACACATCGATACCCTTTCATACAAGGACGGTGCGACCGCTGTTCACTGGGAGTGCGACGGAAGCACTTCATACAGCATCGCGGACGGAGACAGGACCGAAGTCGGAACCACGATCACTCTTTTCGTTAACGAGGACTGCCTTGAATTCTGCAATGAGTATAAGGCAAGAGAAGTGCTCAAGAAGTACTGCGGCTTCATGCCCACCGAGATCTACATGACCAAGAAGGACGATGATTCCACAGAGACCATCGACCTTGAGGATAAGAGAGACGATGACGTTGTAGTTGAAGAGATCCATCCCACCGTTGAAAAGAAGGAAGATGGCACTGAAGAGGTCAAGGGCAAGGAACGTCTCAAGATCAAAAAGCGTCCCGAACTCATCAATGATCCCAATCCTCTCTGGACCAGGAATCCTTCCGAGTGTAAGAAGGAGGATTATCTTGAGTTCTACCGTAAGGTATTCCAGGACTATAAGGAGCCTCTTTTCTGGATACACATGAATATGGATTATCCCTTTAACATGAAGGGAATCCTTTATTTCCCCAAGATCAACATGGAATACGATTCTCTTGAGGGAACCATCAAGCTTTACAACAATCAGGTATTCATTGCCGACAATATCAAGGAAGTCATCCCTGAATTTCTCATGCTCTTAAAGGGCGTGATCGACTGTCCGGATCTTCCTCTGAATGTCTCGAGAAGTGCACTTCAGAATGACGGCTTCGTAAACAAGATCTCCGAGTACATCTCCAAGAAGGTTGCCGAGAAACTGTCGGGAATGTGCAAGACCGAGAAGGAAGAGTACGAAAAGTACTGGGACGACATAGCTCCTTTCATCAAGTTCGGATGCCTGAAGGATGATAAATTCTGCACCAAGATGAATGATTACATCCTTTTCAAGAATATCGACGGAAAGTATCTGACGCTTCCCGAGTGCCTTGAGACCAAGCCTGTTGATGACGAGTCCGAAGAGGGCGAGGAGAAGACTGGGGAGACCGCGGAGACCAAGGCAGAAGATGCCGGATCGGCCGAAACCTCAGAGGCAGATGATTCCGAAAATGCCGAAGAGAAGAAAGAAAAGACTATCTATTACGTTACCGATCCTCAGCAGCAGAGCCAGTACATCTCGATGTTCAAGGCTGCCAAGATGGATGCGGTGATTCTGACCCATAACATCGACATGCCTTTCATCCAGCAGCTCGAAAGCAAGAACGAAGGCATCAGCTTCAAGAGGATCGATGCAGATGTCACTGATGCCATGAAGACCAAGACTTCCAAGAAGGCTGAAGAGGAGCTTGGCGAGCTTACGACCAAGATCGAAGGCATCATGAAGAAGGTGCTGAAGAAGGATAAGATCACCATCAAGGTCGAGAAGCTCAAGAACAAGAAAGTTGCTTCGATGCTCACCCTTTCCGAGGAAACCCGCAGGATGCAGGATATGATGAAGATGTACTCCGCAAGAGGAATGGACATGGGTGACTTTGGAAGCGAAGGAGAGACCCTGATCCTGAATGCCGGTCATCCTCTCGTGAAATATGTGACGGAACATGAGGACGGTGAAAATACCAGGATGATCTGCGAACAGCTCTATGATCTTGCCAAGATCCAGCAGGCTCCTCTTTCCGCAGATGACATGGCTGCATTCATCACCAGAAGCAACGACATACTGATGCTCATCGCAGGTGAGAAATAAACAGCAGTTTTTGCATCGCTCGTATATGTGAAAACGGGCGTGACAACCGGGGACGGTTCTTTCGTTTGACTTTCGGCGTTTCTGCGCCGGGTGAACGGAGGAACCGTCCCTTTGTTCACCTGTTTTCGTTTACTAAGACTCGGTTTTTTGCTATAATATTCCTATCTTTGTGAAGGTGGGGATACAGGTAAATGCGCCGGGTTCTTTCGAGAATATTACAGGGCAATTACACATCTGAAGATCTTACTCTTGATTTCTCCTGTTCCAGGATCGAGCTCGATGTTCCGGCGGGGGAGGAATATGAGGGTTCTTTTCACATTTATTCATCATCAGACATTGTTCCCGAGGGAAAAGTAATATCATCCGATCTCAGGATGGTACTGATAAACGACACCATCACAGGTTCCGATTCCGAGATCACATACAGGCTTGAAAAGGATTACTGCAGCGAAGGCGATGCCGTAAAAGGCGTCTTTTCCGTCATTTCCAGCATGGGCGAGTATTACATACCGTTCATCGTCAACATAGTCAGACCTGTGCCCGAATCATCGATCGGCCCCATCAAGAATCTGTTTCATTTCACCAATCTTGCAAGAGCCGACTGGAAGGAAGCAGTCAACCTCTTTTATTCCAAAAATTTTCCGTATGTCATAGCAGATGCCGACACACCGACCAAGCTTGCGTACAAGGCACTTTCCGCACAGCGCGGAAATGAGATGGGAGTTGAAGAATTCCTTATTTTTGCCGGCAAGAAAAACAAGGTGTTCTATTCTTTCAGAAACAGCGAGATCAATATAAACATTACTTCAAGGGAAAGAAGCGGCGGACTTAAGGAAGTAGGCATTGAGATATCCAGGGACGGATGGGGATACACTCATCTGAACATCAGGTGTGAGGGAGAGTTCCTTTTTACCGAGACGAAGACTCTTAATGAAAATGACTTCTCCGGCAACATATGTCCGCTCAAGCTTTTTGTGGATCCTTCAGGATGTGCACCCGGACTCCATCCCGGCAAGATCATACTTTTCAATACATATACCGAGCTCGAGATACCCGTGTCATTAAGCGTCGGAGGAAAGCCTCAGAACGCAGGATCGGAGCGATCGAGAAAGGCGCTCTTTGTCAAGGTTACCGACTGTTACATCAGGAACATGCTGGGCGAGGGCGGAGGAAGCGCATTCATCGCCGAGCAGAACAGACTTGTTGAACAGATGCTCACGCTTGATGAATATGACATCACCGCGAAGCTGATGCAGGCTCATCTGCTTCTTATCCAGGGCAGGGACAGCGAGGCCGAGTGGACATGCGGTTATGCATCGGAACTGCTTGAAAAGAACGAAGGTGCAAGAGCACTTAATTCCAGGTCCTATGTGCTTGATGCCGCATACCTTGATTATCTGCGCATCAGGACGGGAGACGAGAGAGCTTCCAAGAGATCAAGGAAGCATCTTGAGGAAATGGCAAAGCGCTTCAGGGACGACTGGAGAGTCAGGTGGCTCTATGCCAAAGTCCGCTACGAAGAAAACGGCGATGTGTCCGCAATGTGGGATGCGATGAAGCACATCTGCGATGAAGGCTGCAACAGCCCTGTCATCTATGCCGAGGGTGCAATGCTCTTGAAGGATGAAGTGTCTCTCATCGCCGAGCCTGACAGATACACTCTTCAGACCATCCTCTTCGGACTTAAGAAAAATGTTCTCGGTGAGGATGTGAAGGAAAACCTTCTCTACATATCCGGAAGAAGCCGCACATCCATTCCGCTTCTTCTCAGAAATCTTGAGCTGATGTATTCCGTCAGCCCGGATAACCGCGTGCTTGAAGAGATATGCTCACAGCTTATAAGGAGCTTCAGAAGGGATAAGGAATCCGCACTCTGGTATAAGAGAGCGGCTCTTGAAGACATCAAGCTCACGAACCTTTACGAGAATTATGTCATGAGCCTTGATGAGGATTCTTTCAACGACATCCCCATGAATGTCCTCAAGTATTTTTCAATGTCCGACACTTTGGATCCTTCTCATACCGCAAGCCTGTACCATTATGTTATCAGGCACAGGAAGGAACTCGGTCCTCTGGTTGATGTATATCTTCCCAAGATGGAAAGCTTCGCCATGGATCAGATCGGAAAAGGAATAATAACCAGACATCTGGCAGCTCTGTATTATGAGGTGGTCAGCCCCGCTTCACTTGACAGGAACAATGCCAGGATATTTGCAGACATGCTCTTTTCCGTATGGCTTCAGATCTCGGATCCCAAGTATGTTAAGGCATATGTATATCAAAAGGGATTCAAGCATCCCTGGGAGTACAAGCTCGGAGAAGGCGGCGGCTGGGTATCCGTCTATGGCAGCGATTACATCATCGCACTTGAGGACGCATCGGGTAACAGATACATAAAGAGCTGCGAGTACACGCTGGAAAAACTGATGCTTTCCGGCAAGTTTATGAAGGCTGTAGCGGACTGCGTATATGATAATGACAGATTCAACATCAATATCCTTTCCTCGATAAAAGGTGAGGATAAGGTGGACCCCGGCAACATACTGAGATACCAGAACCTGTCGGCATCAAGCCAGCTTGAGAGACATACGGCCGACAGCTATCTCCTTAAACTTCTGGATTATTTTGCACAGAACAGTGACAGGGTATCTTTAGTCAACGGACTTAAGAAGATAGAGCCCGTGCTGATGACTCCTGAAAGCAGATGCGAGATCATGAGACTGATGCTCCAGACCGGAGATTACGGTCCCATCTATGACCTGATCAAGAGCTGCGGACCGTATTTTGCCGATCCCAGATATATGCAGACATTCCTTGACAGACAGCTTCTTGATGTGCAAAGTGAGGATCCCTATCTTACGGCATCCGCGATATACTGCATCAGCCTTGGCAAGAAGGACGGCATTATTCTGAAGTATCTGTCATCGTATTACCGGGGACAGTGCAAGGATCTGAGAAACATATGGAAGATGTCCGGCGGATACGGCGTTGACAGAAGACTCATCGAAGAGCGCATGCTCATTCAGATGCTCTACAGTGGTGCGTTTGTGGGTGAGCGTAACGAGATATTTGAAGATTATCTGACCCAGGAGCCCGACCCGGATGTTGTGAAGGCATTCCTGCTTCAGTCGTGCTATGACTATTTTGTGCATGAAAAGCTGATATCTCCAAGTGTATTTGCAGAACTCGATAAGCTTGAGCAGGCGGATTTCTCACTTCCCAAGGAGGCCGGACTCGCATATCTGAAGTATTATTCCGAGAGTCCCAAGGAGATTACTGATGAGATAAGAGTCAGGATCATCGCACTTCTTTCGGCAATGATGAAGGAAAGGATCCACCTGGGTATGTTCCAGAGCTTCCTCTCCGAGGAATCGTTCCCCGAAGGAGAGCTGAGGACAGAACTGCTTGAAGTAATGGACGTGATGAGCGACAGGACCGTCATCGATTACAGGGCCACGGAAGGCGGCAGTGCGGTCATCCATTACACCTTTGCCGGCGATCAGGATGAAGATGCGGGCTATAAGGAAGAGCGCATGCGCAACGTGTGCGGCGGTGTGTGTTTCAAGGAATTCGTTCTCTTTTTCGGAGAATGCGTTCAGTATTACATCACCGAAGAGACTTCCGCAGGTTCGGAACTCAGGACCAGCGGCGTGCTTCGCAAGAATGATGTTCTGGGTCCTGCCGAAGGGTCGAGATTCGGACTCATTTCCGACATGCTTGTCAGCAATACTCTTCAGGATTATGAGACATTTGACAAATTGTACGACGAATACTATAAGAAGGAGTTTTTGAACAGGAAGCTGTTCAGACTGGAGTGAGATGTTAAAACTTCCGGGTGGCTTTGGCGGTTCCGGAAAACGATATATTGTTGGATTCGATCTCACGGATACCTCATGCGGCATCAGTTATTGTTCGGATCAGGGTGACATCCGCACCGTATCACTGGTTTCGGGTTCGGAGGAGTATGTCATCCCCATGGCACTCTCTAAAAGACACGGCGCCGGACAATGGTTTTTCGGAAGAGAGGCCTTTGCCTCGGCTGATGCGGGTGAGAGCATTCTGGTGTGCAATCTTTTCACCAAGGCACTCTGGGGAGAAGATACCCATATAGACGGACTTGTGTACGGTGCGGAGAGCCTGTTCACTCTCTATCTCAAGAGAGCATTCGGGCTTCTTCAGAGCGTGGGTTCGTTCGACAGGATGGAAGCGGTGATGTTCACTCTTCCGGAGGTCACGATCCCTGCGATGGAGCTTATCAGGGAGTCCCTGAAGAGCCTGCACATCAAGACTGACAGGATCTATTTCATGTCTCATTCCGAGAGCTTTTATCATTACGTTGTCAGTGAGGGAGAAGACAGGATACACGCCGGCCCGGTGCTGTTTACCGTGGATGACAGAAAACTGTGCATGACCAAGCTTCCCGTGAACAGGCATACCGTTCCGCAGGTTGTTCACGCCGAGACATCCTATTTTGAACTTCCCCGAGACCGCGGAACGCTGCCCGATGATCTTGACAGCACGCTTCTTAAGGCTGTTCAGGGCGTTTCCTCTTTCGGTCAGGATTTTTCTTATTATCTCGTCGGAGAAGAGTTCACCGAGGAATCATTATCCAATTCGCTCAAGTATATGTGCGGAAAGGGCAAGGTCTTCGGAGGAACCAATCTTTTCTCGAAAGGTGCTGTGCTTGCGCTTCTTGAGAAGACTGAAGTGACCGATCCCGGCGGAAAAAAGAAAAAGAATGCCGAAGCGGTGCAGCCTTCTTTTATTTTCCTCGGCGATGACAAGCTGACCAGCAATATAGGAATAAGGCTTCTGAGTCAGGGGAGCGAAGTTTATTATGCGCTTCTCGATGCAGGCACTTGCTGGTATGAAGCCGAGGCTTGCGTTGAGTTCTATATATCCGGCGGAAATGACATAACACTCAGCGTGTCTTCGATAACCGGCGGAGGAAATTCCGATGTGATCATTACATTGGATGAATACACCGGAGAACTTACGAGGATGAAGCTCAGCGCATCGATGTCGGACTTAAAGACTCTTGTCGTGACGATAGATGACATGGGACTCGGAGTGTTTACCAAGACCAGGGAATTACATGTTACAGAGGAGATAACCCTTCCGTAATGGCTTCAAGGATTTCACTTGCAATAGGAATATATTCTCAGGTTCCCTATGTTATACCGGGCATAGAAGTCCGCGTGTATTGCATAGAGGAGCTTTGCGTTGCATTTAAGGAAAACGCCGTTCTCATTGATGAGCAGATCATGAACAAGGGCCTGACCGAATGGATCTACAGGGATCTTGGACTGAGGGAACTTGCCGATGCACTCATGGGAATGATGAACGACAAGCCGAATCTGGGAGCTTTTTGCAGATATATCATGGAGTATACCGGGCTTTTTGACAGGCCCACTATTTTCGAGGTCTGCAAGATGCTTACCATGGGAGCCGGCATGTCCACCATGGAACGCCAGAAGAAGCAGGCCGACACGCTTGCGGAGAACGGCAATTACGAAGCAGCGATCCATGCCTACAGGAACATGATAGATAAGTGGAAAGAATCCGAAAGCGAGGAGTCTCCCGCCATGGCAACTCTGCTCGGAAATGTATATCACAACCTGGGATGCTCTTATGCCGGGATGATGAAATACAGACTTGCTGCGGCTTCCTTTAAAAAGGCATACAGTTATGAAGAGACTTACGAACATCGTCACAGTTATGTTGCGGCGCTGCGGCTTTCAATGACAGGCACGGAGTTCATCAAGTATGTTGCCGATCATCCTGAGCTCGGACCGGATTCCATTTCTCTCGAGAGCGAAATGGATGCTCTCAAGAAAGAGTATGACGCTACCGGAGAAGGGATCACTCATCAGATCATGAAGACGACCAGGCAGCAGTTTGAAGGCTCCGATGTGTCGTCGGACAACGAACATATCCTTGAGGCTCTCAAGGAAAAATACAGAAATCAGATGCCGGTGAACTAAATGGGTTTTCTTTCCAAACTTTTCAAAATCGCATCAAGAAAAAAACTCACCTTCGAAGAGCCTGAAAACGAGGAAGTGGTTTACGACCGCGAAGGGATAGATTTTCACGATCAGACCCAGAGAACCAGGTACATTGCCGAATGCCTCGAACAGATGGCTGAAGGCAGCCGTGAGATAGATCTTCTTAAGGGTGAATATGACAAGGTTACTTCATATCTGAGAGACATGGAAGAGATAGAGGCTCTTCCTGCAAAGCAGAGAACAGAGGTGAATGTCCTTGCGAAGAAGCTTGTCGAATATGAGAGTGACATAGAAAAATTCCGTTCAAGGAAATCGGCTCTGACCGACGAACAGTTTGCATCGCTGAGAAGAAGGGAGAAGGATATTCCCTCGGGCCTTGAATCCATCAAGGAAAACGAGCGGATGGCCGTTCTGATCAAGAAGGACTTAAAGAGGCTTGACGGCGAGAGGAAGGCACTTGCTTTCAGAAGAAACGAGCTGTTCGAGACGCAGGATAACATGCGCGGAATGGCGATCATCTTCACCGTTGCGGCTGCGGCCCTTATGCTGATACTTGCCGTGATGCAGTTTGCTTTCGGAATGAATGTTTATATCGGATATTTCCTCTGCATTGCCTGCGTTGCGATCGCACTTACCGTGGTATGTGTCAAGTACATCGATGCGGAGCATGAACTGGACAAGACATCCGGGAGCATGGGCAAACTGATCCAGCTTCAGAACACCGTCAAGATCAGATATGTGAACAATCGTAATCTTTTGTCCTATCTGTATATCAAATTCGAATGCAAGAACGGCAAGGAACTTGAGCAGCTCTGGAGCATGTACACCCAGGAGGCTGAGGACAGGAGACAGTTCAACGAGAATTCCGCAGGCGCGGTGATGGCCAGGGAGGATCTGATCAGGCTTTTGGGCAGATACCACGTCGCCAGTCCCGCAAGATGGGTCGATCAGATACCCGCACTTTTGGATAAGAGGGAAATGGTCGAGCTCAGACACGGATACATTCTCAGAAGGCAGTCGCTCAGGGAACAGATAGATTATAACGATAAGCTTGCCAGATCTGCCAAGAATGAGATCACCGACATTGCCAAGTCGTATCCGATGTATGCACAGGAGATCCTTGAAATGACCGAAAAGTTCGAACCCGAGGGTCCGGAATGAAGACGGTGAACAAAAGGGACGGTTCCTTTCGCTCACCTCTTTTTTATTCATTTGCATGAAAGCACATAAAAGTGTATATTATTTTGGTCTTTTATAGACTTTAAACAATTATTTAAGAGGAGAAGATGATGGAAGAACTTAAGCCGGTAAAAGAGGGAAAAGTAAGGGAGATTTATGACAACGGAGATTCTCTTATCATGGTCGCAACAGACAGGATCAGCTGCTTTGACGTGATCCTTCACAATATCGTGACCAGGAAGGGTACGGTGCTGACCCAGATCTCAAAGTTCTGGTTTGACTATACCAAAGACATCGTTCCCAACCATATGATCACTACCGATAATAATGAGATGCCTGAGTATTTCAGACAGCCTCAGTTCGTCGGCAATTCCATGATGTGCAGAAAGCTTGAGATGCTTCCTCTTGAGTGCATTGTCAGGGGATATATCACCGGAAGCGGCTGGGCTTCATATCAGAAGAACGGAACCGTATGCGGCATAACCCTTCCCGAGGGACTCAAGGAGTCAGAGAAGCTTCCTGAGCCCATTTACACCCCCTCAACCAAGGCTGAGATCGGCGATCACGATGAGAACATCTCATATGAACAGTCCATCGCCCATCTTGAGAAGTACTATCCCGGCAAGGGCGAGGAGTATGCATCAAAGCTTAAGGAACTTACCATCACTCTTTATAAGAAATGTGCAGATTATGCACTGACCAGAGGCATCATCATCGCCGACACCAAGTTCGAGTTCGGTCTTGATGAGGACGGCAACATCGTTCTTGCTGATGAGATGCTCACTCCCGACAGCTCCAGATTCTGGCCTCTTGAAGGATACGAGGCAGGAAAGAGCCAGCCTTCATTTGACAAGCAGTTTGCCCGTGACTGGCTGAAGGCTCATGACGGAGAGCATGACTGGACACTTCCCCAGGATATCGTTGACAAGACCATCGAGAAGTATCTTGAGGGTTACAGACTTCTTACCGGAAGGGAACTTTGATATACCGTTTTGTTTAGTACTATTGTCGATTTGACAGAAAGGTTGTGTTATGGCTACTGATCGTTATTCAAGCCCTCTCTCCGAGCGTTATGCGAGCAAGGAAATGCAGTTCATCTTTTCACAGGACAAGAAGTTCCGTACCTGGAGAAAGCTGTGGATCGCACTTGCGGAGACCGAGATGGAACTCGGACTTTCCGAAAACGGAAAGCCCGTCATTACTCAGGAAATGATAGATGAGCTTAAAGAGCATGCCGAGGACATCAATTACGATGTCGCGCGTGAGAGAGAGAAGGTAGTCCGTCACGATGTCATGAGCCATGTTTTTGCTTACGGACAGCAGTGCCCGAAGGCTGCAGGCATCATTCATCTCGGAGCCACAAGCTGCTACGTGGGTGACAATACCGACATCATCCTCATGAAGGAAGCTCTGCTCCTTGTTCGTAAGAAGCTCCTCAATGTCATCGCGAATCTTGCTGACTTTGCCGATGAATATAAGGATCTTCCCACTCTTGCATTTACTCATTTCCAGCCTGCACAGCCTACTACCGTTGGAAAGAGGGCTACGCTCTGGATGAACGAGTTCATGATCGACCTTGAGGATCTTGATTATGTGCTTGGAAGCCTTAAGCTTCTCGGTTCAAAGGGAACAACCGGAACCCAGGCATCATTCAAGGAGCTCTTCAACGGAGATGATGAGACCATCGATAAGATCGATCCCATGATAGCGAAGAAGATGGGATTTGACGATGTGTATCCTGTTTCCGGACAGACCTATTCCAGAAAAGTCGATACCAGAGTCGTTAATGTTCTTGCAGGAATCGCAGCCTCCGCTCATAAGATGAGCAATGACATAAGACTTCTTCAGCATCTCAAGCAGGTGGAGGAGCCCTTTGAGAAGAGCCAGATAGGATCGTCCGCAATGGCTTACAAGAGAAATCCCATGAGAAGCGAGAGAATCGCATCTCTTGCCAGATATGTAATGGTGGATGCCCTTAATCCTGCGATCACTTCAAGTGTTCAGTGGTTTGAGAGAACTCTCGATGACTCCGCCAACAAGAGACTTTCCGTTCCCGAGGGCTTCCTTGCTACGGACGGAATTCTCGATCTTTGCATGAACATCACGGCAAAGGGTGGCATGAAGGTATATCCCAAGGTCATCGAAAAGCAGTTCATGGCTGAGATTCCTTTCATGGCAACCGAGAATATTATGATGGATGCCGTTAAGAACGGCGGAAACCGTCAGGAACTCCATGAGAAGATCAGGACTCTTTCCATGGAAGCGGGCAGACATGTCAAGGAGGAAGGAAAGGACAATGACCTTCTCGAGATGATCGCCGCAGATCCCGATTTCAACATGAGCATCGATGATCTCAAGGCATCACTTAAGCCTGAGAATTATGTGGGACGCGCTCCCAGACAGGTCGAGGTTTATCTCAGGGATGTGGTAAGGCCTGTCCTTGATGCCAACAAGGATATCCTTGGCCTTAATGCAGAGATCAATGTCTGATGACAGGTTCTTTGCTTGACATTGTGTCAATAGGCGTTTTTATGCTTTACTAAAATGAAGTGTTAAGATAAAATAATCATTCGGGATTAGGAGACTGATCCCGGATGCATTGTTTATAACAGTTTTGAAAGGCGGAAATTAAATGGTCTCAGCTATCGTTGGTGCTAACTGGGGTGATGAAGGAAAGGGCAAGATGACCGACATGCTTGCCGCAGACTCCGATATCGTCATCAGATTTCAGGGCGGAGCAAATGCAGGACATACCATAGTCAATAACTACGGCAAGTTTGCTCTTCACACACTTCCTTCGGGAGTATTCTATTCACATACAACCTCCATTATCGGAAACGGCGTGGCACTCAACATCCCTCTTCTCATCGATGAGATAAACGGACTGGTTGAGAAGGGCGTGCCCAAGCCCCACATCCTAGTTTCGGATCGTGCACAGATCGTAATGCCTTATCATATTCTTTTTGATAAATATGAAGAGGAGAGACTTGCAGGCAAATCATTCGGATCGACCAAGTCCGGCATTGCTCCTTTCTATTCGGATAAGTATGCGAAGATCGGATTCCAGGTGAGCGAACTCTTTGACGATGAGCTCCTTGAGGAGAAGGTTCCCAGGGTGCTGGTACAGAAGAATGTCCTTCTCAGAGAACTTTACAGGAAAGAAGAGATAAGCGTTGAGGAGACTCTTGCTACTCTCAGGCAGTACAGAGACCTGATCGCTCCTTATGTGTGCGACGTTTCGCTTTACCTTGACGAGGCACTTAAGGCCGGAAAGAAGATCCTTCTCGAGGGCCAGCTCGGAACGATGAAAGATCCCGATCACGGAATCTATCCCATGGTCACTTCTTCCTCGACTCTTGCTTCTTACGGTGCTATCGGAGCGGGCATCCCTCCTTATGAGATAAAGAGGATCGTGACTGTATGTAAGGCTTATTCCTCAGCAGTCGGTGCCGGAGCATTCGTATCCGAGATCTTCGGAGAAGAGGCAGAACAGCTCAGAAATCACGGCGGAGACGGCGGAGAATTCGGCGCAACAACCGGACGTCCCAGAAGAGTCGGCTGGTTCGACTGCGTTGCTTCCAAGTACGGATGCAGACTTCAGGGAACCACAGAGGTTGCTTTCACCGTCCTCGACATCCTCAAGTATCTTGACGAGATCCCCGTATGTGTCGCATATGAGATCGACGGCAAGGAGACCAAGGACTTCCCCGTCACCTGCAAGCTCGAGAAGGCTAAGCCCGTTCTCAAGACTTTCAAGGGATGGAAGACTGATATCAGGGGGATCAAGAATTATGACGATCTTCCCGCAGAGTGCAAGGAGTATGTAGAGTTCATCGAAAAAGAGATCGGTTATCCCATCACCATGATCTCCAACGGACCTTCAAGAGATGACATCATTTATCGTACTTCACCTCTTTCAAAGTAAAAGACATGAGACCTGAGCGATGAGCCCGGGTCTCATTTAATGTGTGAATGATTACAGATGTAAACGGTGACTTCATGATTAAAAATATTGTATTTGATATAGGAAACGTGCTTGCCGACTTCAGATGGGCCGAATTTCTTGCAGATAAGGGATTTGACGCGAAAATGGTCGAGCGTATAGGAAAAGCATCCGTAAATAACGGATACTGGCATGAGTTTGACAGGGGAGTGATGACCTACGACGAGGTCTTTAACGGATTTGTCTCAAACGACCCCGGGATAGAAGACGAGCTCCATAAAGCCTATGATGACTTTGCCGGCATCGTGACAAAGAGGGACTATTCAATTCCCTGGATTGAGAGCATCAGAGCGGCGGGATACAGGGTTTATTTCCTGTCCAATTATCCCGAGAGGATATATGACGACTGCAGGGAAGCACTCGATTTCATCGATCATTGTGACGGCGGCATCCTGAGTTTCATGGAAAAGGTCGTAAAACCGGACCGGGAGATGTATGAGCTGCTCCTTGACAGGTACGGTCTTGCCGCTGAAGAATGCGTGTTCATGGATGACCTTGAACCTAATGTGAATGCAGCAAGAGAATGCGGATTCAATGCATTCGTTTTCACGACAAAAGAAGCCGCAGAGGAGGAACTTCGGAAAATGGGCGTGAAAATCTGAAGACAGTTTATTGATTCAAGGATCTCTTTATTGCAGCCCCCTGCTTAAGTATATTTGCGCAGCCCGCATTTGCAGGCGCTAAAAGTCCCCCGCATATAATCGGTTCCCGAAGGCATTGTCCGAGCAGTTCGCGCAGCTTAGCGCGAACGTCGCGAGCCTACTTAGGGCGATTATGTTCATGCGGGGGACTTGTGCGCCGAAAAGCAAATGCATTGGCAAGCAAATATACTTAAGCAGGGGGCTGAATGTCTGATGGATCATAATAAATGATCTGTCAGCGTGATCTCCGGAATTATTTTTCTGCCGGATCTTCAGAGACGGCCTCAGCTGCTTCGGCGGCCTGCCTTGCTTCTTTTTCACCGGGCACTTCCGGGGTGCTTGCGATCGTGCGCTTGCCCGTGATCTGCGTGTAGATCCAGATATAGATATAAGCCACTATCGGGACTACCACCGATGCAAACAGGCATATCGCGAAGAGCTTGCTTCCGCTTTCAGGCATCACGATGGCAGCTATCAGCGTGCCCAGATATATCATCACCAGAAAAACGATCACCAGTATCGCACATATTCTTTTCGGGGTCCATTTATTCCTGTTTTCCATAAGATCCTTTCCGGGGAAACTCCTTTTTTATTTCAAACCGTAAATATATTAAACAATCACGCATTTTTTTACAATAAATATGATCTATAAAGGTGCTTAAATCCTAAAAAAAGCGTATAATGTAATAGTATGTTCTTAAGGTGTTTTTTAGAGGTGACCGATCAATGAAGGAAACTGCTGAAAGAATTGCTGAAGAGGTACTTGAACAACTTGAGATAAGGGATGTCTTTTCGTTCACCGTGGGCGGCATGCAGATAAACATAGCCGAATCCGTGGTGGTAGGGTGGATAGTCATCGGGATAGTCCTGGTGCTGAGCCTGATACTGACGACCGGACTGAAGGTTAACAACATTTCCAGAAGACAGGCTCTTGCCGAATGGCTGGTTGAAAAAGGCGAGGAACTGGTCGGAGGAATGGTTGGCGAAGAGGGAAGGGAGTATGTCCCGTATCTGCTTTCGGTCCTGATATTCATCGCTTTGTCGGACTGCATCGGACTGATAGGCTTCAAGCCGCCGACGAAAGATCTGAACGTCACTGCGGCACTTGCGATAATGAGCATCATTCTGGTCCAGGCCGCAGCAATCCGTAAGAAGAGGGTCGGAGGATGGCTGAAGGGATTCACTGAGCCGGTAAAGCTCGTCACCCCGATAAACATCCTGGAACTCGGGATAAAGCCGCTTTCGCTGTGCATGCGACTATTCGGAAATGTCGTCGGAGCGTTCATAATTATGGAATTGCTCAAGTCGGTGGTCCCTGCGGTTCTTCCGGCGGTGTTCTCACTGTATTTTGACATCTTTGACGGTTTCCTGCAGGCATATGTGTTCGTTTTCCTGACGGGAATGTATATAAAAGAAGCTATAGAATAACAGACAGCATACATTAATAATCTTGATCTGATAAAGGAGGATCTGAAATGGTAGCACTTGGAGCAAGTATTGCGGCACTCGGATGTATAGGAGCGGGCGTCAGCCTCGGAATTGCAACAGCGAAGGCATGTGATGCATGTGCGCGTCAGCCTGAGGCGGACGGCAAGATCATGAAGCTTCTTATCCTCGGAGGTGCTCTTGCGGAGGCAACCGCAATTTATTCTTTCGTCATCGGCGTCATGATAATCCTGTTCATTTCGTGAGTATCATAAATCTGATATCAGTTTCAGAGGTGAGAAATGCTTAGATTTGATATTAATTTTCTGTTTACGATCATAAACGTTCTGCTCATGTTTGCAGTCGTGAAGATCTTTCTCATAAAGCCCGTGCATAAGATCCTCGACAAGCGCAGGGAAGAGGTTGAGGCGAGATATGCCGAGGCGGACAAGGCAAATGAAGAGGCGCTTGCTTCCAAGAAGCAGTATGACGATTCCATCGAGAAAATCGAGGAGGAGAAGGAGCGCCGCTTTGCCGAGGCCAGAAATCAGGCTAACGGTGAGTATGAGAGACTGATGGAGCAGGCCAGAAAAGAATCCGACAAGATCATCGCTTCGGCTAAGAAAGAGGCCGAAGAGGAGAGAAAGATCAGACTTAAGAGAGCCAATCAGGAGATCACCGATCTGGTCGCTAAAGCTGCGGAGAGGATCGTCACCGCCGATCAGAGCGAGGACATGAACAAAGAACTGTATGACAGATTCCTTGAACAGGCTAAGTAAGGGAGAATCGCGATATGAGTAAGAAACCGGGATTTCAGGTTACCCTGTATTATGTCACGCCTCCCACGACCGAGCAGCTTCAGGGCATCTGGAATTTTGTTCTCGGAAAATATGTTAATGATGACAGGTCCGCAGAGGATATAAGCTTTGCTGTTGAGGAAGATGAATCCATCGGAGGAGGCTTTATTCTCATGTGCGGCAATGAAGTCTATAACTGGAGTACCAGAGGAAGACTCGGTCAGTTCAATGAGAAGCTTCAGGAGATCAGGAGAAAAGTCGGTGCGGACGAGGACGTGATCTCGATCCTCAGGACCACTACCGAAGAGTTCAGACTTGCTGCACGCTTCAGAAGATCCGGATACGTTGTCTCCGCCGGTGACGGCATTGCAAGGGTCAAGGGACTCGAGCGTGCCGAATACGGAGAGATCCTCATCTTTGCGAGCGGCGTGAAGGGAATGGTCCAGGACATCAGAAAGGATGACTGCGGAGTCATTCTTTTCGGCAGGGACACTGAGATAAGAGTATGGGACGAAGTTGCCAGAACGGGAATGAGAGCCGGTGTTCCGGTAGGTGACGGAGTTCTCGGAAGAGTCCTGAATGCACTGGGAGATCCCATTGACGGAAAAGGAGAATTTGAATCCGAGGGCTACAGGCCAATTGAAAGTCCCGCTCCTTCGATAACGGACAGACAGCCGGTCAACACTCCTCTCGAAACCGGAATCCTTTCCATCGATTCCATGTTCCCCATCGGAAGAGGACAGCGTGAGCTGATAATAGGTGACCGCCAGACCGGAAAGACTTCGATCGCTCTGGACACGATCATCAATCAGAAGAATAAAGGCGTCAAGTGCGTCTATGTTGCAATAGGCCAGAAGGCATCAACCATCGCTCAGCTGGTCAGCACACTTGAGAAAAACGGTGCAATGGATTACACGGTCATCATATCCTCGACCGCATCGGATCCCGCACCCCTTCAGTTCATCGCACCGTATTCGGGAACTGCGATCGCGGAGTTCTTCATGCATAAGGGTGAAGATGTCCTGATAGTATACGATGATCTTTCAAAGCATGCTGTTGCGTACAGGGCACTGTCACTGCTTCTTGAGAGAAGCCCCGGAAGAGAGGCATATCCCGGAGACGTGTTCTATCTGCATTCAAGGCTTCTTGAAAGGAGCGCAAGACTCAGTGATGAAAAGGGAGGCGGTTCCATCACCGCACTGCCCATAATCGAGACCCAGGCGGGAGACGTTTCCGCTTATATTCCGACAAACGTGATTTCCATTACCGACGGTCAGATATATCTCGAGAGTGACCTGTTCTTCCTGGGATTCAGGCCTGCCGTGAATGTAGGTCTCTCAGTATCCCGAGTAGGAGGAGCCGCACAGACCAAGGCAATGAAGAAAGCGGCGGGTTCCATCAGGATAGATCTTGCACAATACAGGGAGATGGAGGTCTTCACCCAGTTTTCATCGGATCTTGATGAAGCCACGAAGAATCAGCTTCGTCACGGAAGACTTCTCATGGAACTGCTGAAGCAGCCCATAGGTCATCCGAGATCGATGGTGGATCAGGTGACGATGCTCACCGCAGTCAATTCCGGTGTTGTGGACACCATCCCCGTCGAGATGATAAGGGAATTCATGGATGAATATCTTAAAAAGGTCCATGAAGAAGAGCAGACGATAGTTCATGACATTGAGCTGCTCGGCGTGCTGAATGACGATGAGAAATACTTCCTCGTCCAGAAGGCACAGGACATGTTACAGGAGTTTATGAGCATCAGGGAATGATATGGCCGGATTAAGAGAGATATCCGGACGCATACGAAGCGTCAAGGATACCATGAAAATCACAAATGCCATGTATATGATCTCCTCGACCAAGCTGCGTAAGGCCAAGAAGGATGCGGAGCTTAATAATCCGTACTTTGAAGCCATGCAGGAGATGCTGCTCGGCATCATGAATTCTTCCGATCATCTGAAACACAGGTATACCGACAGACGACCGGACAAGAAGGGAACCGACCGCACACATGCCGTGATAGTCGTGACTGCGGACAAGGGACTAGCGGGAGCGTATAACCATAACGTGGTCAGGCTCACGGAAGAAAAGTTCCTTACCGGAAAAGAAAGCGTCAGACTGTTCGTGGTCGGAGAAGCGGGAAGACAGTATTTTGCGGGCAAGAAAGTCCATCTCGAAGGCCAGTTCAAGTACACTGCCCAGAATCCCACTCTTCACAGGGCGAGAGTCATTTGTGACGAGATGCTTGAAGAATTCAATTCCGGCAAATGCGATGATGTCTCGATCGTATATACGGGAATGAAGGATCAGCTTACAAGTGAAGCGAGGGTGATGCATCTGCTCCCCATTGTTCCCGATGAAGTGGACGGAAGGATATCCGTTGATGACGTGAGGGACGATCTGAAGTTTCTGCCGTCAGCGTCGGAAGTCATGGACATAATCGTCCCTGACCTTCTCATGGGGTATATATACAGCGTGCTCGTTGAAAGTTACTGCAGCGAACAGAACGACCGTATGATGGCAATGGATGCGGCAGACAGGAACGGTTCAGAGATGATCAAGAGATTATCGATCCAGTACAACAGGGAGAGACAGTCGATGATCACGCAGGAGATAACAGAGGTAGCATCCGGTGCAAGGGCTCAGAAGAAAGCCAAGAGCCGGAGGGAAGAAAAGCATGAATAATATCACCAATAAGGGAATAGGAATCATAGTACAGGTGATGGGACCTGTCGTTGACGTGGAATTCCCGTCCACGGTAAAGCCTTTCATCAAGGACGCCCTGACGGTTGTCTGCGACGGTGAAAAGAGGGTGATGGAGGTTGCACAGCTCCTTGACGGCAATACGGTAAGGTGCATCATGCTCTCGCCGTCGGAGGGACTTTCCAAGCATATGGAGGTGACCGCCACCGGAAGCCCCATAAGCGTTCCGGTCGGTGAACTGACACTGGGAAGGCTTTTTAATGTTCTGGGCGAGACCCTTGACGGAAAAGGACAGCTTGAAAATACCGAAAAGTGGTCCATACACAGAGAGGCTCCTTCTTTTGAACATCAGAGCCCCGCAATAGAGATCCTCGAGACGGGCATCAAAGTCATCGATCTTCTCGCTCCGTATTCAAAGGGTGGAAAAGTCGGATTGTTCGGAGGAGCAGGTGTCGGCAAGACAGTCCTTATCCAGGAACTCATAACGAACGTTGCAACCGAACATGGCGGATGTTCCATCTTCACCGGTGTCGGAGAAAGATCGAGGGAAGGCAATGATCTTTGGAGGGAAATGGCCGAGTCCGGAGTTCTCGGGCGTACAGCACTTGTCTTCGGTCAGATGAACGAGCCCCCCGGAGCCAGAATGAGAGTTGCGGAGACCGGTCTTACGATGGCTGAGTATTTCAGGGATATAAAGCGTAAGGACGTTCTTCTTTTCATTGATAACATATTCAGGTTCGTGCAGGCAGGAAGCGAGGTCTCGGCACTTCTCGGAAGAATGCCCTCGGCTGTCGGATATCAGCCCACTCTTGCCACCGAACTCGGAGAACTTCAGGAAAGGATCGCATCGACCCGTGACGGAAGCATTACCTCCGTTCAGGCCGTATATGTGCCCGCGGACGATCTTACGGATCCGGCACCTGCAACGACTTTTGCGCATCTTGATGCCACCACGGTCCTGTCCAGGAAGATCGTGGAACAGGGAATCTATCCTGCGGTCGATCCTCTTGAATCGACATCCAGGATCCTTGAAGCAGACATTGTCGGTGAGGAGCATTATTCCACGGCAAGAAACGTACAGGCTACTCTCCAGAACTACAAGGAACTTCAGGACATCATAGCGATTCTGGGAATGGATGAACTCTCGGAAGACGACAAGACTACCGTTTACAGGGCCCGTAAGATCCAGAAATTCCTCTCACAGCCTTTCCATGTTGCGGAGAATTTCACCGGCGTTCCCGGAGTGTACGTGCCGCTTGAAGAGACCATAAAAGGCTTCGGAGCCATCCTCTCCGGAGAAATGGATTCTTATCCCGAGAATGCATTCTTTAACGTGGGAACCCTTGATGATGTGATTAAGAAAGCGGAGACCCTTTGATGAGCAAGCCCTTTCATCTGAAAATATTAGCTTCCGACAAGACCTTTTTTGACGGAGACGCTGTATCGCTGAATGTTCCGGCTTATGACGGGGCTTATCAGATTCTTGCTTCCCATGAGCCCGTCGTCATGGCGGTCAGGGAAGGCGTGATAAGGTTCAGGTATTTCAACGAAGAGGGTAAGGAAGTGCTGAAAACCGGAATTAACGGGCTCGGACTCGTCAACATCACAAGGGATGTCGTCACTGTTCTGGTCGATACCATAGAGGCACCCGAGGACATTGACAGGGCAAGAGCCGAGGAAGCACTTCAGAGAGCAATGGAACAGCTCAGACAGGATCAGAGCATCCAGGAATACCATCTCAGCCAGGCGGCAATGGCAAGAGCGATGCTCAGGCTTTCGGAGTCCGGAAAGGCTTACGAAGGGCTGGAAAATAAATACTGATGAATGTGATATACTGGGCCGGTGATTCAACCGTCCAATTCAACAATATATATACTTATCCCCAGACGGGGATAGGTCAGGAAATGTGCAGATACCTGAAAAAAGACATCAGGGTCGAAAACCACGCCAAAAACGGGCGCAGCACAAAGAGCTTTCTTGATGAAGGAAGATTTGATACAATATCACGCAGTTTGTCCGAAGGAGATTTTCTTTTCATCCAGTTCGGACATAACGATGAGAAAGCAGAAGACCCTTCCAGATATACCGAACCGCTCGGCGCGTATTATGACAATCTGAAGTTCATGGCGGATGCGGCACTTTCCGCAGGGGCTCATCCGGTCCTGATAACGCCGCTTGAGAGGAGAAAGTTCAGGGAAGGAAAGCTTGATACTCAGGCACATGCTCCTTATGTGCAGGCCATGAAAAAACTTGCCGAAGATACCGGCACAGCCCTGATAGACCTGAATGCGATGAGCAGGAGGGCACTTGAGGAGGCGGGCGAAGAAAAGAGCCTTGAATGGTACATGCATGTTCCGGCAGGCGTTTATGATGCGTTCCCTGACGGAAAAGAAGACGATACGCATCTGAAACACGAAGGCGCAGTTTTTTATGCGGGCCTTATAGCTGATGCTCTTAAGGAGCTGGGCGGGATATATGCCCTGCTGCTTGCAGAGCCCGATCAGAATACAGAAATACTTTAGACTAGGAGATCTTTGAAAATGAGTTCCGGAAATATCGAATCCCAAATCAGCCGTCGCCGCACGTTTGCGATCATCTCACATCCCGATGCGGGCAAGACCACACTGACCGAGAAGTTTCTTCTCTACGGAGGTGCCATCAATCTTGCGGGAAGCGTCAAGGGAAAGGCAACGGCCAGACATGCGGTATCGGACTGGATGGAGATAGAAAAGCAGCGTGGTATCTCTGTCACGTCCTCCGTCCTTCAGTTTGAATATGACGGTTACTGCATCAATATCCTCGATACTCCCGGACACCAGGATTTCTCCGAGGATACCTACAGAACGCTGATGGCTGCCGATTCCGCAGTCATGGTCATAGACGGATCAAAAGGCGTTGAGGCACAGACAAGAAAACTTTTCAAAGTCTGTGTGATGCGTCACATTCCCATTTTTACATTTATCAATAAGCTTGACAGGGATGCCATGGATACCTTTGACCTTCTCGATGATATTGAGAAGGAACTTGGCATTGCCACCTGTCCGGTCAACTGGCCCATAGGCTCGGGCAAGAGCTTTCAGGGTGTGTATGACCGCGATTCCAATACTGTCATCAAGTATTCCGATACCGAGAAGGGTACTAAGGAAGGTAATGCCGAGGTTGTTCCTGTAGCCGATGAAGCAGCAATGCGTGCCCTGATAGGGGACGATGCTTCGGATAAGCTTCTCGGAGAGATGGAGCTTCTGGACGGTGCCGGCGCGGACTTTGATCTTGATGCCGTGAGAGCCGGTGAACTGACCCCTGTATGCTTTGGTTCCGCACTCACCAATTTCGGTGTCGAGATCTTCTTAAAACATTTCCTGAACATGACCACCTCCCCTCTTTCGAGAGAGGCGACAAACGGTGCGGGAGAGAGGATCGATGTCGTACCGGAGAAAAATGATTTTTCCGCATTCGTGTTCAAGATCCAGGCCAACATGAACAAGGCCCACAGGGACAGGGTCGCATTCATGCGCATAGTATCCGGAAGGTTCGATGCCGACAAGGAAGTGAAGCACATTGCAACCGGAAAGACCATGAGACTGTCCCAGCCCCAGCAGATAATGGCGGATGAGAGGAAGATCCTTTCCGAGGCTTACGGCGGAGACATCATAGGCGTCTTTGACCCGGGCATCTTCTCAATAGGTGACACGGTCTGTGCTCCTTCAATGAACGTGAAGTATGACGGAATACCGACTTTCGCGCCGGAACATTTCTGCAGGGTACATCTGATGGATACCATGAAGAGAAAGCAGTTCGTCAAGGGAGCTACCCAGATTGCCCAGGAAGGTGCGATCCAGATATTCACCGAACTGTCCGGAACGATGGAGGATGTCATCGTGGGTGTCGTGGGCGTGCTTCAGTTTGATGTGTTCAAATACCGCATGGAGAACGAGTACAATGTCGATGTCAGAATGGACTCGCTTCCCTATGAGCATATCCGCTGGATCAGCAATCCGGGTGAGGTCGATGTCGACAGGCTGACGGGAACTTCCGACATGAAGAAGGTAAGGGACATGAAAGGTAATCCGCTTCTTCTGTTCGTAAACGAATGGAGTGCCCAGATGACCATCGACAGGAACAAGGGCCTCGAGCTGGCAGACTTTTCCAAGAACTAAAAAATATGGTATAGTATCTATGTATGGATTTTTATCAAATGCATTTTGTCAGTCGAAAGGAGACCTAAATGGCTACTGCTAAAGAAAAGAAGGTTAAAGAGCCTAAGAATACAACCGAAAAATCCGGAATCTCCATCGGAACGAGCGCCGGCAACGGACATGTATTCATTGCGGACGCAGTTGTTGCCGAGATTGCCGCACTTGCTGCAAGTGAGGTTGAGGGTGCTTCGGGCATCGGCGAGAAGGTGAGGAACAGATCCCTCATCAAGGCCGACATTTCCGGAACAAACGTCAAGATATCCATGATCATCACCACCAGGTTCGGATACCCTATTCCCGCAACCTGCCAGGCTGTACAGTCCAAGGTCAAGACCTCCGTCGAGAACATGACCGGTCTTACCTGTACCGATGTAAATATTAGAGTTAGCGGAGTAGAGGTCTGACGTGGATACGATCGATAAAAAGAACATGACTAGACATGAATTGCGGGACCAGGTCTTCGGGCTTGTGTTCCGCATTGAATTCTATCCCCCGGATGAGATCGGTGAGCAGCTTGACAGTTACAGACAGAAGGCTGAAGAAGATGGATTCATCCCGGAAGACATCGAATATATCGTCTCAAAATTCGAAGGCGTGAAAGACAAGATCTCATTGATAGACAAGTCCATCGATGAATGCGCCGTGGGCTGGACCAGAAGCCGCATGGGAAAGTGTGAACTTGCAGCACTCAGGCTGGGGATCTTCGAGATGCTCTATGACGATGATATTCCCGTGGGAGTGGCAATGAACGAGGCTGTCGAGATTGCCAAGACATACGGTGATCCGACGAGCGGAGCATTTGTAAATGCCATTCTGACAAAGGTTAAGGATAGTTCGCAATAAATGGCATATAGCGTATCTGAGCTGGTACAGAATCTTAATACGGCCATAAGGCTTAGCAATTCGCTCAGCAAGATCGAAATAGAGGGAGAGATAGTCGGTTATCACGGCCCGAACAGAAGCGGGCATATCTATTTTGATCTGAAGGATGAAAGATCGATCATCAAGTGCATGATGTTTGCGAGCAAGTGCACTTATGAATACAAGCAGATCATCCGCGAGGGAGCTCATGTGGCATTATACGGGAGCCTGAATTACCATCAGCAGTTCGGGCTTTCTTTTGTATTTGAGAGGATATCGGACGGCGGAGAAGGCGCGAGAATGAGAGCTCTTCTCGAACTCAGGAAAGAGCTGGAAGAACTGGGCATGTTTGATGAGATGTACAAAAAGCCCATTCCTTCTTTTCCGCGCACGATCGGACTGATCACTTCATCATCGGGTGCGGCCATAGGAGATGTTGTCACCAATGCAAGAAGAAACGATCCCTATGTCAGGATAATCGTGGCCCCCGCACTGATGGAAGGCGACGGTGCGGCATCCGACGTAGCTTCAGCGATAAGGCGCATGGATGAGTTCGGACCGGATGTGATCCTTCTTACAAGAGGCGGTGGATCCAAGGACAGCCTTTGGACGTTCAATGAAAGGGAAGTTGCGCAGGCAGTTTTCGACTGTAACACTCCGATAGTTTCCGCGATAGGTCATGACCGGGACAAGTCTCTCACAGATGACATTGCGGATCATTATGAATCGACGCCGACCGGAGCCGCACTCTTTTTGACGGAAGGCGTAAAGCAGCTCATGGCATATCTGGAGGATGCACCCGAAGAACTCCTGTCGCTCATGGAGGACCGGATCAGGGATAAGCGAACAGCACTTAAAGAATACGGTTCACAGGTAAAATTCTATTCTCCGGAAAACAGGCTGGAGCGGCGTGAGAAAGATCTGGAAAAATACAAAGTTACTCTTGAGTCCTCGATCGGAAATCATCTGACAAAGGCATCGAACAGAAAAGACAGGTTCGCACTGATGCTTCCGGGACTCATGGATTCATCCCTTAAAAGGGCAGTGAGGAAAAAAGACATTTATGTCGGAAAACTCGAAGGCCTGTCACCCGTTGCGAGACTGAAGAGCGGATTTTCATATGCGACGGATTCGGCCGGTGTGAACGTAAGATCCGTTGAGGGCGTAAAAAGCGGTGACGAGATCAAGCTGAGAGTGATGGACGGCGAGATAGTATCGAAGGTGACAGACGTTCATCGGGCATGATCAAACGGAGGATCAATATGGCATCCAAGACAAAAGAAGAAAAAGAACTGACCCTTGAGGAGAATTTCGAACTTCTGGGGGAAGTCACCGAGAAACTTCAATCCGACGATCTTCCTTTGGAAGAAGCGTTTGAGAATTATAAAAAAGGAATGGATCTGATCAAAAAGTGCTCGGAGCAGATCGACATGGTCGAGAAAGAGGTCATGAAGCTGAATTCCGACATGTCATTGGAAAAGATCGGGTAAAGGAAAACAGGGAAGTGGACAAAAATATTTTCTTAAGTGAATTAAAGAGTCAGACCGAAAGGGCCGAGAGCGTAGTCATGAAATACCTTCCGGACCCCGAGGAAATGTTCCAGCATTCGGTAGTCGAGGCAATGAACTATTCGGTGACGGTCGGCGGAAAGAGACTGCGCCCTCTGCTCATGCAGGAGACATACAGGATGTTCAGGGGACAGGATGAGATAGTGGAGCCTTTCATGGCTGCCATCGAGATGATACATACGTATTCGCTTGTCCATGATGATCTCCCCTGCATGGATAACGACACTCTGAGAAGAGGTCGGGAAACGACCTGGAAAAAGTACGGTGAAGCCATGGCAGTGCTTGCGGGAGACGGACTTCTCAATTACGCGTTCGAGACAGCAATGAAGAGCTTTGACCTCATTGAAAAAGAAGGAGCTCTCTTTGAAGTCAGTTCCGAGACCATCGCTTCCAGATACCAGTCCTGCGCAAAGGCTCTCACGGTGCTTGCCGAGAAGGCCGGGATCAGGGGAATGGTCGGAGGACAGTGCCTTGATGTCGAGGCAGAAGAAAAAGACCTGTCACTTTCCGAGGAGGAGCTTCTCTTCATACACGAGCATAAGACCGCTGCTCTTATCCAGGCATGCTTCATGATAGGCGGTGTTCTTGCAGGCGCGGGAAAGAGACAGATCGAGAGACTTGAGAAGATCGGATACAATGTCGGAGTCGCATTCCAGATAAGGGATGACATGCTCGATGTGATAGGAGATACCGAGACTCTTGGCAAGAATGTAGGATCCGATGAGAAGGACGGCAAGAAGACTTATGTCACGCTCCATGGTCTTGAGCAGTCGGAAGCGGATGAAAAGCACCTGACAGAGGAAGCACTTGAGCTGCTCGAAGGACTTCCCGGAAAACACGAGTTCATGGAGGAACTGATACTCTCGCTCCTCGGAAGACGCAGTTAAAATGATCCTTGATGAGATAAACAAAACAGGGGACATCAAAAACATCCCCGATGAAAATCTTGATACACTGGCATCAGAGATAAGGGAGTTCCTGATCGATAAGGTCAGCAAAACCGGCGGACATCTCGGTGCCAATCTTGGCGTTGTGGAACTTACCATGGCGCTTCATCTCGAACTTGATCTGCCCAAGGACAAGATCATATGGGATGTGGGGCATCAGGCATATACGCACAAGATCCTTACCGGAAGAAAAGAGGGTTTCGATGCTCTTCGCAAGTACGGCGGGATGAGCGGATTCCCCAAGGCTAGTGAAAGCGAATGCGACAGCTTCGATACGGGTCACAGTTCCACGTCCGTTTCTGCCGGACTCGGAATGGTCAGTGCAAGAGATCTTCGCGGCACCGATGAGACCATCGTGTCCGTGATAGGCGACGGTTCCCTTACCGGAGGAATGGCTTTCGAGGCACTCAATAATGCCGGACGTCTTGATACGAATTACATAATCATTCTTAACGATAATAATATGTCCATTTCGGAGAATGTGGGAGGAATCCCCAAGTATCTGAACTCCATCCGTACTTCGAACGGATACCTCGGACTGAAAGCATCGATTTACGACAAGATCAAGGATAAGCCGTACGGAGCAGACGTTGTCGGCAAGATCAGGAGAGCCAAAAACAGTTTTAAATCCCTCATGGTCCCGGCAGGAATGATGTTCGAGGAAATGGGCATCGTGTATCTCGGCCCCGTGGACGGTCATGACATTAAGGCTTTGAGGCTTGCCATAAAGGAAGCAAGGCGATTCAAAAGATCCGTCCTGATACATGTCATCACCAAGAAGGGCAAGGGGTTTGCACCTGCCGAGAAGCATCCCGCAAGATTCCATGGCACGGAACCTTTTGACGTCACTAACGGAGTGCCTCTCAATCACAGGACTGTTGCGGGATGGACCGATATCTTCTCGACGGTTATGTTCAAGCTCGGCGAAAAGGATGAAAAGCTCGTCGCCGTTACCGCTGCGATGGCGGAAGGATGCGGACTGAAGCGATTCAGGAATAAATTCCCCGAGAGATTCTTTGATGTAGGCATAGCAGAGCAGCATGCGGTGACATTTGCCGCAGGACTTGCGAAAGGCGGATACAAGCCGGTATTTGCGGTTTATTCTTCTTTCCTGCAGAGAGCTTACGACCAGGTCCTTCATGATGTCTGTCTTCAGAATCTCCATGTCGTGTTTGCGATAGACAGGGCAGGACTGGTCGGTGCCGACGGTGAGACTCATCAGGGAGTGTTTGATCTGTCATACCTTACACATATTCCAAACATGGTAGTCTGCTCGCCCAAGAATAAATGGGAACTTTCCGACATGCTAAAGTTCGCAGTCTCTTACGATGGTCCCATCTCCGTCAGATATCCCAGAGGAACCGCATATGCGGGACTCGAGGAACACAGGCAGGCTGTTGAACTCGGGAAGAGTGAATGGATATTCAGGGAAGACGGCATCTGTCTTCTTGCGGTCGGAGAGATGGTGGAGACTGCGGAGAAAGTCAGGGAGATCCTGAAAGAAGAAGGTCTTAACGTAAGTCTTGTGAATGCAAGGTTTGTAAAGCCCGTTGACAGGGAAATGATAAAAGAGTGCTGCAGGAGCCATAAGCTTTTAGTCACTCTGGAAGATAATGTGCTGTCGGGAGGATTCGGAAGTCAGGTGCTTGAAGTGCTTTCCGAAGAAGACATTACGATCGACACGATCACACTCGGAGTTCCCGACAGATTCATCCACCACGGATCTGTGGATGAACTGAAAAAAGAGATCGGCCTCGATCCCGAGGGCATAGTCAGCTCGATCAGGGACAGGCTTGATAAGCAGTCAAAGACCGGCAAGTGATTTGATTAACTCCCTAATGGTTATGTGGATACCCGGATCATGAAAGAAAGACTTGATGTGATACTTGTAAACAGGGGCCTTGCTCCTTCGAGGGAAAAGGCCAAGGCTCTGATAATGGCCGGTGAGGTCTATGTTGACGGTCAGAAGGAAGATAAGGCCGGAGATTCGTTCGACCCGGAAAAATGCAGCATCGAGGTCAGGTCCAAACAGCTTAAATACGTAAGCCGCGGCGGCTTCAAGCTTGAAAAGGCAATGGAAGTCTGGGGCTTTGACCTGACAGGTCTTGTATGCATGGACATAGGATCTTCTACAGGAGGCTTTACCGACTGCATGCTCCAGAACGGCGCATCAAAGGTATATTCGGTTGATGTCGGAAGAGGCCAGCTGGACTGGAAGCTCAGGAACGATGAAAGGGTCGTCGTTATGGAACAGACCAATTTCCGTTTCATGAAGCCTGAGGACATATCCGAGAAGATAGATTTTGCAAGCGTTGACGTTTCATTCATTTCACTTGATAAGATACTGATCCCCGCCAGAAATCTTCTTAAGGACGGGGGAAGGATCGTAGCTCTCATCAAACCGCAGTTTGAGGCCGGAAAGGGCAAGGTCGGCAAAAACGGTGTCGTGAGGGATGTGGAGACCCACAGAGATGTCATTTCCAGGACGATCAGCTTTGCCGACTATGTCGGATTCGATGTCCTCGGAATAGATTTTTCTCCGATAAAGGGACCTGAGGGCAATATAGAGTACCTGATGAATCTTGTCAGGAAAGAGAGCATATCCGATGAGATAATGTCGCTTTCCGAAAAAGAAGCGATCGAGGCTTTTGAAGAAGCGGGAAAGAGCGGTCTGTGGCTTTCGGAATCTCCCGAATGGAAGAGCAGATGCGAGGAACTTGCAGGAAGATCACATACGGAGCTTAAGTGATGAAGAGAGTTCTCATTTACACAAATGAAAACAAGGATCCCGACGGAGAATATACCCGCAGGGTATCTGATTTCTTTTCGGCAAGGGGTATCGATCAGGATGTCATCATATCGGACATAAAGCGTACCGAGGACAAGGATGCCGAGATCGATCAGGGCAGGATGGATTATGACTGCATGATAGTGCTGGGCGGAGACGGAACCGTTCTTCAGGCGGCAAGGGAAGCAAGGAGACTGGATATTCCGATAGTGGGTGTGAATCTCGGAAAGCTCGGCTTTCTTACCGAGATCGAGCCCGATTCCATGGATGAGAGTTTCGAAAGGCTCATAAGCGAAGACTATTATACCGAAAAGAGGATGATGCTGAAGGGCGAGGTTATCAGGGCAAACGGTGAAAGCATCGTCGGCAGGTCTCTTAACGATATCGTGATCAGCAGATACGGCGGCATGAACATGATCGTGCTTCCCGTGTATGTAAACGGACAGTTCCTTCATGAGTACAAAGGAGACGGCATCATCGTCACCACACCGACCGGATCGTCGGGATACAACCTCTCGGCCGGTGGCCCCATTGTTGAGCCTTCATCGGATGTGATGGTCCTTACTACCATCTGCAGTCATTCACTTAATCATGCATCGCTGATCCTGTCTGCCGATGATAAGATCGAGGTCCGCATGCCGGATATTGACTCGATCGACAGAAAAGTGGAGCTTTCTTTTGACGGAAGTTTCAGAGTGCTGCTGTCAAAGGGCGACATTGTCAGGATCAGAAAATCCGAGAAATATACCAGGTTCATCAAACTGAACGACCTGAGTTTCCTTGAGACGCTGCACAAAAAACTCGGAGAAGCCTGATGCTGAAGAAAGAAGCCAGACAAAAAGTAATAATAGACCTTATAGAGAAAAACGACATTGCTACCCAGGAGGAGCTGTGTGAACTCCTTGAGAAAGAAGGATATAAGGCGACCCAGGCAACGGTTTCGAGAGATATCCGTGAGCTGTCCTTATCGAAGGTGCCTTCGGAAAAGACCGGACTGAAATATGTCAGGATCGGATCTTCACAGGGAGCGATGGAGGAGAAGTATTCCAGAGTGCTCAGGGACGGATTTGTGGCAATGGACAAGGCCCAGAGCATAATTGTCTTAAGGACCGTGGCCGGAATGGCAATGGCTGTTGCCGCGGCCATAGATGCAATGCATCTCAAGGAAGTATCCGGATGCATAGCCGGAGATGATACCGTAATGCTTGCTATCCGTGAGGCAGGCTCGGTCGATCAGTTAATGGCAAAGATAAAGGATATCGTGAATCCTTAGATCATCAAATGTGATTTATATCTCAACTGACCCGCCGAAAGAAAAGGCGGAAAAAAATGCTTAAGAATCTACATGTTAAAAATTTGGCTCTTATCGAGGATGCCGACATCGGTTTTTCGGACGGTCTCAATATCCTGACAGGTGAGACCGGAGCCGGAAAATCCCTTCTCATGGGTTCGGTTCTCATGGCGATGGGATCAAGAGTTGATGCATCCATGATCAGAAAAGGTGCCGAGCAGCTTTCGGTCGAGCTCGTGTTTGATGAGGTCGGCGAGAAAGCATTGTCGGTCATGAACGAACTGGACATTCCTCCGGAAGATGACGGCTGCGTGATTGTTAAGAGGACATGCTCTCAGACAAAGTCTTCATGCAGGGTGAACGGATCCGTTGTTGCACTTAAAGAGATGAAAAAACTGTCCCAGGCATTGATGGATGTGCACGGACAGAGAGACTACGAAACTCTCCTTCACAGATCGGAGCTTCTTGACATACTCGATATCTATTGCGGCAAAGACATGCAGCATCTTCTTGATGCGGTATCCGAAAAGTATCTTGTCTGCAAGGAACTCAGGCAAAAGATAGAGGAGGAATCCTCCGACACGGCATCCGCTGAAAGGGAAGTATCGCTTGCGGAATTTGAACTGGGAGAGATAGAGGAAGCATCCCTGAAAGAGGGCGAGGATGATGAACTGGAAACTCTTTTCCGCAGGATGAGCAATTATGTGAAGATCGCCGGAAGCGTGCAAAAGGCTCATGACCTGATAGGCTCAGATGCGGATGATAATGCCGGCAGTCTTACATCCATGGCACTGAAGGAGCTTCTCCAGGCAGCCGAATATGATGAATCTTTATCCTCTTATGCGGAGGAGCTTAGGACGGCGGAATCCATTCTCTCGGACCTTCAGATGGAACTGGGATCCTACATCTCATCGATGGAATTCGATGAAGAGGAATTCGCAAGAATACAGGAAAGACTGGACCTTATTAACAAACTCAAGAACAAGTACGGACGGACCATTCCGGATATTCTTTCATATGCAGGATCCAGACGCGAGCTCCTTGAAAAGTATGCCGACTATGACGCATACATGGAGGGGCTTAATGAAAGCCTTCGCAAGGCTCAGGCTGAGTATGATGCTCAGGCACGCAAGGTCACCGCTCTCAGGAAAAAGAATGCCCCGCTCCTTCAGAAAGAACTGACCGAAAGACTGAAGGAACTCAATTTCCTCACGGTCGATCTGAAAATCAGGATTGGTGAGACCCAGCCCGGTCCCAAAGGTACCGATCAGGTGGATTTCATGATCTCGGTTAATCCCGGAGAGGACAGAAAGCCAATCTCCGAAGTGGCTTCCGGAGGAGAACTGTCCAGAATGATGCTTGCGGTCAAAACCGTAATGGCAGGCAGGGAAGACACCGGAACACTCATATTCGATGAGATCGATTCCGGGATCAGCGGCATCACCGCATGGAAAGTATCGGGTGCGCTTGAACGTGTTTCAAGACATCATCAGGTCATATGCATAACGCATCTTCCCCAGATAGCGGCAATGGCTGACCATCATTTCATCATTGTCAAATCTTCGGACGCAGCATCCACCACAACGGACGTTCTGCCGGCGGGAGAGGAAGAATCCGTTTCGGAGATAGCAAGGCTTCTGGGCACGGACTGCGTATCCGAAAGCTCACTGAAAAACGCCAGGGAACTCATTGAAAAAGCGGGAGAGGTAAAGAAAGCGGATAAGTTACCGTATCCGGCTTAAGACCTCTTTGACGGATGATTTTTTTCTTAAGCCTTTTTCTTATGGAGGGAATCATGAAAAGAAAGTATCTTGCATTATTTCTTGCCTGTGTGCTCTGTACATCGGTATTTGTCTCAGGATGCGGCAATTCACAAGATACATCCGTCGAGGATGACGATGATGATGACGATGACGACGACTGGGATGACGATGATGAGGAGGACGACGATGACGATGATGACAACGAAGATGACAGTCAGGACCGTCATGATACGGATGAAGAAGAAAAGCCCGTATATGTCCGCAGCATAGATAAGAATACTCTGCTTTCCCAGATCAAAGTCTTCGTCAAAAACAAGGAAATCTGGTCTGTTCCGGCTACGATGGGAGACGGCATTTACAATGCGGCTTACAGTGTCACGGACCTTGATCATAACGGAAGAGCGGAACTTCTGGTGCTCACCGAGAGCGACTACAGCGACTCCTGCACGGTAAGGGTGTTTGAGATATCCGAAAACGGTGATTCATTTACGGAAGCCGAATGGGAATACTCCGGCATTGATGTGACGCGGGATAACGCGCCGGATCTGATCAATCATCCTTTCCCCGAGACTTACTATGATGAGAAGAGCGGGCAGACGCATTATATTACCCACAATACGTATGATAACGGAAACGGCGACTACGGAACGTGCATGGTTGATTTCACCTACTCAAACGGCAAGGTCAGCTGCTATACATTTGCCGCCCTCAGGGTGTACGAATCCTATGACATTACCACCGATTCCGTGGATTACAGGTATGTTTATTATGATCCGGACGGAGAGGCTTCCGAGGAAGATTTCATTGAGTATCTGGATACGTATCCGGAAGGCTTTGAGAGGGGCTCCACCCAGCTGGGTATCTATTACAGGGGCTGGTATGAGGACTACGGTGTCATGGAACTGGAGGATGCTTTTCTTAAGGAGCTCCTGAATGATTCCTACAGGGTTTTCACCGATGAATATCCTTATGAAGCTTTCTACAAGTCATATAATGATGCCTATGCTCCCGGAAGCGGCGATGAAACTTTCTATGAGCGCTGCATCGGCACCTGGTATCTGTGGTACAGCGAGGTTGAAGGCGATGTCACATATTATGAGGTGAACGGCCCTCAATATGCGACGCTTGAGATCAGGGACGATTATACCGCTGTGATGACCCAGTACAAAAACGGCAGGGAATCACTCGTGTTCGGCGGTGAGATCTACTTTGAAAATGACAGGCCGTATTTTGATTATTCGGACCGTGATGCGCTTCCCGAAGGCTTCATGATGGAACGGTACACGCTGGAGGAACTTAATAGTGACGGTGACCAGCTGACCGTATATCTTGACTTCTACGGTGAGGACGGAATACTCGGATGGACCACTCTGGTGTTCCTGAACGGAGCAGGCTGATTTTTAATGTTTTTCATTTGAGCCAAGATGTGTTAGAATACATTTGGTCCTTTCGGAAAGTCGTGAGATTTTCCGTGAAATAAAGGAACGTTAATTCATGGGAGGATAATATGAAAAAAAGATTTAGCAAAAAGCTTGTATCGGTCATCACAATGATGATGCTGGTACTCAGCCTTGTCGGATGCGGTGCCAAGAAGTACAACATCGAAGTATCCGAGAACAAGGTTGAAGTCGATGTCGACGACAAAGTGACCATCGAAATCGAGAACTATGACGAACTTGAGGATGTAAATATTGAAGTTGAAGATGATGACATAATCAAGGTCAAGGAGAAGAAAGGTGAGATCACCATCACCGGACTTGAAGAGGGTAAGACCAACATCATCATCACCGCAGCAAATTCCGATGATGAGATCACTATCAAGGTCAAGGTCAATGCACCTGCAGCACCCGAGCCTGAACCCGAGCCTGAACCCGAGCCTCAGCAGCCTGAGCCTCAGCAGCCTGAACCTCAGCAGCCTGAACCTCAGCAGCCCCAGCAGCCCGAGCCTCAGCAGCCTTCCGGCGGTTCTCACACTGCAAGTGACTGGTTCGGCGATTATCACGGAACCGTTTATCTCTACGGAAGCGGCGCATGGTCAGATCAGAACCTTCAGTATAAGTGTACCGCTAAGGTCGGTACCGCAAGCGGAAGAGACTTCTTCGAAGTTTATTCTACAGAGATGGATCTCTGGGGCGGTGACTGGAGTGGCAGCAATCCCGTCATAACCTTCTGGGTAGACATCACCGATGACAAGATGGTATGTGATACCGAGGTTGATGCCTGGGTTCTTGACGAGAACGATCTGTCAGGTGAGTCCTTCTACTGGTATTCATATGAGCTCGATTCCGGTCTGACATTCAGCTATGATTACTGGGATCCCGATTACAACGGCGGATTCTACGTATACATCGAGCTTTACAAAGACTGATAATAAAGATTTGCTTACAAAAAGGCAGGACATCGTTCCTGCCTTTTTTGTGTGAAAAAACTCATTTTCTCTTGAAAAATACACATTCCTGGGGTATATTATTTAAGTTTTGAGAGGAGTTCTAAAATGATCACTACAAGAGAAGATGTCAGAAATGTTGCCATAATAGCTCACGTCGATCACGGCAAGACCACGCTTGTGGATGAGCTGCTCAAGCAGAGCGGCGTGTTCAGGGAGAATCAGGAAGTAGCCGAAAGGGTAATGGATTCCGGCGACATTGAGCGTGAACGCGGCATTACCATTTTGTCCAAGAATACAGCTGTTACATACAAAAACACCAAGATCAACATCATCGACACACCGGGACATGCGGATTTCGGCGGTGAGGTTGAGCGTGTTCTTAAGATGGTCAACGGTGTCATACTGGTGGTTGATGCGTTTGAGGGAGCTATGCCCCAGACCAAATTCGTTCTCAGGAAAGCACTTGAGCTGGGACTTCCCGTAATTGTGTGCATCAACAAGATCGACCGTCCGGAGGCAAGACCCAGGGAAGTTGTTGACGAGGTACTCGAGCTTTTCCTTGAGCTTGATGCGGATGATGCGCAACTTGACTGTCCTTTCGTATATGCATCGGCAAAGAGCGGAATCGCGAGCATGGATCCCGACACCCAGGGAACCAGCATGGCGCCTCTTTTTGACACGATCCTTGATTATATCCCTGCACCTTCAGGTGATCCCGAAGCCGGAACACAGGTACTCATTTCAACAATAGATTACAATGAGTATGTAGGACGTATCGGAATAGGCAAGGTAGAGAACGGATCAGTCAGGGTCAATCAGGAGGTCGTGATCTGCAACCATCATGACGAGAGCAAGCAGATCAAGACCAAGATCAGCAAGCTTTATGAATTCGACGGTCTTGCCAAGGTTGAGGTAACTGAGGCCAGGATCGGATCCATCGTGGCCATATCCGGAATTTCCGAGATTCACATCGGTGATACTATTTGCAGTCCCGACAGTGTGAGCCCCATTCCTTTCCAGAAGATATCGGAGCCCACGATTGCGATTGACTTTTGTGTCAATGATTCACCTCTTGCCGGACAGGAAGGAAAATTCGTCACTTCCAGGCATATCAGGGACAGGCTTTTCAGGGAACTTAATACCGACGTTTCACTGAGAGTCGAGGAGACCGATGATACCGACCGTTTCAAGGTATCCGGAAGAGGAGAACTTCATCTTTCGGTCCTGATAGAGACCATGAGACGTGAGGGATATGAATTTGCCGTATCCAAGGCTGAAGTTCTGTATCATACCGATGAAAACGGCAAGAAGACCGAGCCTATGGAGATAGCATATATCGACGTTCCCAATGACTGCACGGGAGCTGTCATCGAAAAGCTCGGTTCGAGAAAGGGAGAGCTCCGCAACATGAGTTCGATAAGCGGGGGCACCTACACAAGGCTTGAATTCTCGATCCCTTCAAGAGGACTTATCGGATACAGGGGAGAGTTCCTTACGGACACCAAGGGAAACGGCGTGATCAATACCGAGTTTGACGGCTATGCACCTTACAAGGGAGACATCTCTTACAGAAAGATGGGATCGCTCATTGCATTCGAGGCAGGAGAGGCCATTACCTACGGTCTTTTCAACGCTCAGGAAAGAGGTACTCTTTTCATCGGCCCCGGAGAGAAGGTTTATTCCGGAATGGTAGTCGGTGAGACAGGTAAATCCGAGGATATCGAGATCAATGTGTGCAAGAAGAAGCAGATGACCAATACCAGGTCCTCTTCGGCAGATGAAGCACTCAGGCTCACGCCTCCCAAGATCCTTTCGCTCGAGCAGGCTCTCGATTTCATAGAGACGGACGAGCTCCTGGAAGTTACTCCGGTGAATCTGCGCATACGCAAGAAGATACTGGATCCCAGACTCAGAAAGAGAGCATCATTTACAAAATAAAAAAGAGGGATGAAACGATCACTTCGTTTCATCCCTTGTTTTTTATCCGAACCGGTATTCTTATCTGATCCAGCGTTCTTCGGGCAGCCACTTTTTGAGAATCTCCTCGAGGTCGCTCATCTTGACCGGCTTGGGAAGGAAATCATCCATGCCTTCCTTAAGCAGCAGTTCTCTGGATTCACTTACCGCATCCGCCGTGAAGGCTATGATGGGAATGTTCTTATAAGCAGGGTATTCTTCCCTTATCTTCTTCATGGCTTCAATGCCGTCCATCTCGGGCATCATGTAATCCATGAGGACAAGATCGAATTCACGCTTTCCGCAGACCTTGATCGCGTGTTCGCCGCTCGGAACACAGGCGGGCTTTATGTCGTAAAGGTTCAGGAGGTTCTTCGCAACATAGCGGTTGATGCTGTTGTCGTCGACCACGAGAACCTTGGCATCGGGTGCATGGAGCGTGCCGGCAGAGGCTTCTTTGGCACTTTCTTCGGACGGTGTTTCGGGGGCTTTTGCGGAAATTTCCTGGGGAATGCTTATGCTGAACGTGCTGCCGACACCGTACTCACTTTCTACCTCGATCGTGCCGTTCATCAGTTTGATAAGACGCTGTGTGATGGCAAGTCCGAGTCCCGTTCCGTCCACCGAACGGTTACGTTTGGAATCAATCTGTGAAAATGATTCGAAGATCTTCTCGTAATCCTGCTCTCTGATGCCTATGCCGGTGTCTGCAACGCTGATGAGCAGCTCGATCTTTCCTTCGGAGATATCCTTTTTTTCGACATTTATGTCTATCGATCCTTCATTCGTGAATTTAACGGCATTGGAGATGACATTGCCCATTACCTGCCTGATGCGTGCACTGTCGCCGATCAGAAGCCCGGGAACATCCGGTGAGATGTTCAGTCTCATCACGACATTCTTTTCATTCAGCCCGAGAGCCTGATTGCTGACGACCATCTCGAACTCTTTCCTGACATCGTATTCGGAAGGACTGAGCTTGATTATGCCCTGCTCGATCCTTGAGAAATCAAGAATGTCATCAAAGACCACAAGAAGTGCTTTTGCAGAGGAGTTGATCTGATCGGAGTATTCCCTGCTCTTGCCTGTCAGGCCTTCAAGGTTAAGAAGCTCTGACAGTCCCACTATGGCGTTCATCGGGGTGCGGAGCTCATGGCTCATGTTGGCGAGAAAGTCGCTTTTAAACTGAGCGGCCTGTGCGATCTTTTCTTCATGCAGCCTGATCTGATTGATCATGTACGCGGTGTTGTCGGCAAGTTCCGAGATCTCATCGTTTCCGTACGGGTATTTTTTGATCGCATCATAGGTGTCATATGCCTTGGAAGCAGAGTAATCATTGATCTGCTCTGACAGATGGTTGACTCTCCTGATGTAATTATGCTTTACGAAATAGAGCATCGATGCGGCAACAACAGTGAGGAGGAGTGCCATCTGAAGCGTAGGCAGAGCCGCACTTTTGAGGATCTTGGCGTTAACATATGCGACGTCGATCTCGGCCACGATCAGGCCCATGCATTTTCCGTTTATCACCAGGGGAGTGTAGTAGGAATAAGTGTTGCCCCATTTATTATCCCATTCGTATACTTCATCGTATCTTATCCCGTTATGATAAGTATTCCACATGAGCTCGTGCTCCGAGGGTTCCTCATAATATGAATCGCCCATGTACAGATAGCCCGGATGCTCCGGGTCTTCGGTGCGCTCACCGTCGATCATGTACATTGTGTATTTGGTATCGTCATCGGGAACGAGAAAATATGTATAGGGAAGACCGAAGGATTCCCTTGCCTGCTCAAATGTCAGGATCCAGTATTCCTGTTCGAATGAATAATAAAGACTCTGAAGTTCGGGAGACATGTCGGAGGGTTTTATGTCTGTCTTGAATGTCTGTCCGGGATAGTTTTCCGAAAAAGCATGATAGAATTCAACCTTGGCATCATAGCTGTCGGTAAAATCAACCGGAACCCGGATGTCCTCATAATGCTCAACATAGTAATTCATATATTCAAGGAATTCATCGGGCTCATCCATGATGATGCCGCACAGATAATCGCCGACTTCCTTTATCTTGTTCATGCAGACATCCCTGTGCTGCTTCATCTGTGAAATGTAAGTGACAATCGCGGAGACTGTGACCGTGGCGAGAACAAAGATGATGCTCAGATATGTAAATTTTCTCACAAGATGAGTTTTTTTCTTCATATACATACTATAAGATTTTTTTCATATAACGTAAAGAGAGGATGAAGATGCAGCCGCTTTCTTCACCCTTGACACTTCATGTGTGTGGTGATAATATTTGCGTTAAGTTGATAAAAACGGTAGAGGTTGCGTTGATCAACAGTAATCTGTCTGATGTGCCGGACACAGATGAGGGCAGATGAAAGGGTGATACGCCGAAGGAACGGTTTTTCCGAAAAGCCGGGTCCTGGGCATGCGATCAACAGTCGCATGACTGTCATCCGATCTTTCGGATGGGGAGCTATCAAATGATCTTATTCATGACGGCTGACCGTATTTTATTACGTGTCAGCCTGTTTTGTTTTCAGGGGAAAGCAAGGCAGGCCGGCAATTGCGTAAATGTCATTTAAGAGAGGAGATTAAAATGAGCAAACCAATTTTTACCGGAGCTGCTGTTGCACTCGTGACCCCCATGCATTCGGACGGAAGCGTTAATTTCGAAAAGCTTGATGAGCTTATAGAGTTTCAGATCTCGGGAGGAACCGATGCGATAGTTGCATGCGGCACCACCGGTGAGGCATCAACCCTTTCACACGAGGAGCATCTTAACGTCATCAGACATACCGTTGAGAAGGTTGCGGGAAGAGTTCCCGTCATTGCCGGCACGGGATCCAACTCGACCGAGACCGCCATCTATCTGTCGGTTGAGGCTGAAAAGGCCGGAGCCGATGCACTGCTTCTTGTTACTCCCTATTACAACAAAGCTACCCAGAAGGGCCTTGTGGAGCATTTTGCGAAGACCGCAGAGTCGGTCAGCATTCCCGTGATCCTCTATAATGTTCCTTCCAGGACCGGATGCAACATTCAGCCTGCGACCGTAAAGGCCATTGCCCAGCGTGCAAAGAATGTGGTTGCGATCAAGGAAGCAAGCGGGGACATCTCACAGGTTGCAATGCTCGCTTCGATAATGGATGATGATTTTGCCATCTACTCCGGCAATGACGATCAGATCGTTCCTCTTCTTGCTCTCGGCGGACTCGGTGTCATCTCCGTTTTGTCGAATGTCGCTCCCAAACAGACTCATGATATCGTTGCTTCCTATCTGGACGGTGATGTAAAGACCAGCTGCAGGCTTCAGCTTGAAGCAATCGATCTTATCAAGAGCCTGTTCTGCGAAGTCAATCCCATTCCCGTCAAGACAGCCCTCAATCTCATGGGCATGAATGCGGGACCGCTCAGGCTTCCTCTTACCGAGATGGAAGAGAACAATGTATCAAGGCTCAAGAAGTCCCTTGTTGATTACGGCATTCAGATCCCCGAGGGACAGGTCATCAAGTTCAACGATCTGACAAAGGACTGACTTTAGCTTACGGAGGTATTGAGATGACCAGGATCATAATGCATGGCTGTAACGGCAGAATGGGTCAGATGATCACAGGCATTGTAAAGGAATATCAGGATGCCGAAATTGTTGCCGGAATAGATATTGCGGATAATATTACAACTAACGGATATCCTGTTTTTACCGACATTAATGCCTGCGATGTTCAGGCCGATGTCGTGATCGATTTTTCATCGGCTGCTGCCGTGGACAAACTTATGGATTATTGCGAGGCTAGAAATCTTCCGCTCGTGCTGTGCTCAACCGGTCTTTCCGAGGAACAGCTTGCAAGGGTGAAAGCTCTCTCGGAGAAGATTGCCGTACTTAAGAGTGCCAACATGAGTCTCGGCATCAATCTCCTTCAGAAGCTTTTGAAGGAAGCTGCCGCAATCCTTGCTCCCTCGGGATTTGACGTGGAGATAGTTGAGAAGCACCACAGAATGAAGCTGGATGCTCCCAGCGGAACTGCACTTGCCCTTGCGGATTCCGTCAATGAAGCTCTCGGCGGAGAATATGAATATGTCTATGACAGATCCGGCAGGAGGGAGAAAAGACCTGCTGCGGAGATAGGCATCAGCGCCGTGAGAGGCGGAACCATAGTCGGAGATCATGATGTGATATTTGCGGGTCAGGATGAAGTCATCACTTTCTCGCACAGCGCTTACTCCAGGGCAGTGTTTGCAAAGGGCGCGGTAAGTGCCGCGCTTTTCCTTGCAGGCAAAAACCCCGGTTTTTATGACATGAGCGACGTGATAGACGCATCGCTTGCAAAATAAAGAGTATCCTGATATGAAATTTCGTCCCTGCATAGATATTCATAACGGAAAAGTAAAGCAGATAGTTGGTTCTTCGCTGCGTGATGAAGGTGCGCAGGCAAGGGAAAACTACATCTCTTCCGAGGATGCGTCCTTTTATGCGAAGATGTTCAAAGACCGCGGACTATACGGCGGCCATATGATCATCCTGAACAAGAAGGGTACCCCGGAGTATGAGATGTCGCTTGAACAGTGCATGGGCGCACTTGATGCTTTCCCGGGAGGACTTCAGGTCGGAGGAGGAGTCACGGCTGAAAATGCCATGGACTTCATAAACGCCGGGGCATCCCATGTGATCGTGACATCCTATGTGTTCTCGGACGGACGGATGAACATGGATAATCTGGAAAAGATCAGCAGTGCAGTGACCCCCGCTCATCTTGTGCTGGACATGAGCTGCAAGGAAGCGGACGGAAAGCTTTTCGTCATGACCGACAGATGGCAGAAGAAAACGGAGAATGTTTTTGACGCGGATCTGCTTGAATATCTGGCTCCGTACTGTGACGAATTTCTGGTGCATGCCGTTGATTCCGAAGGAAAGAGCAGCGGCCCTCAAAAAAGCGTGCTGGAAGTCATGAAAGGGTTTGACATGCGTCCTGTCACCTATGCCGGAGGGATTGCTTCCTTTGATGACATCAGGTACATAAAGGAGCTGGGAGAAGGCAGGATAGACTTTACGATCGGCTCCGCACTTGATATCTACGGCGGACACCTGCCCATGGATGAAGTGATCCTGGCAGTGACGTAATGCAAAATTTTTGAAGATCTGACATATGGGTGCTCCATCACCTTTTTGGTGACGGGGCACTTTTTTTCCGGATTTTTGAGTGAAATGTTACAGTATTGTTACGGATAATTTGCATATTTATTATTAAAATGTTATAGTAACCCATAATCGAAAGTTTGTTTCAATTTCGGAGGTTTGATGTCTTCACAATTTACATATGTGCTCAGGAACTCCAAGCACAAGAAAAAAATAAGACGTCAGATGATAGTTGCTTCAAGCGATGTCAATGAGAAGATAAAACCCGTCAGGATACACAAGGGTCTTATCTATTCGGGCATCACTTTTGTGTGCATTGCTGTCGGAGCCTCCATAGGTTATCTTGCCAATGAAGCAGGCATCATTACCGGATACAACGAAGGGATCAGCATGAGGAATGAAAGGATCGCGAATCTTGAAGAAGAGATCGCAGGTCTTAATGAGATCATTTCCGGCAAGGATTCCGAGATCGATTATCTGAGTCAGACCGTCATGGTCAAGACTGACGAGATCGAAGCTTTGAACGAAGAGCTGGGAAGTTTTTATATTCCCACCGCATTTCCGATGAGCGGATCTGCGACGATGGCTTCGACGTATGACGGCGACATCCCCGTAATTATCTTCAACGGTTCCGAGGGTGACTTCTGCAGGGCTACGGCTGCAGGTACTGTCATCGAGATCAGGAACAATCCCAGAGACACAGACGACGGCTCCATAGCCGAATACTATGTTGCAGGTGAGAACACCGTAAGTCAGGAGGACGAGGTAAGGGACCTCGGCTATTATACTGTCATCACGATCGATCACGGCAACGGCTACTGCACTGTTTACATGAATGATGGAGACCCCGTGGTTTCCGAAGGTGACAGAGTTTCTGCAGGCAATACTCTTTACAATCTCAGATCAGGTAATACCTCGGTAGGGTACAAGATGATCCTCAACGGAGAATACATCAGTCCCGAAGAGGTAATGATAATAAGCGGCTGATATCCATCCGCGTAAATCAAAAAGGGAGTAAAGGTAATGAAAAACCAGAAATTGAATATCACCACCCTTATCGGGAAGGGCTCTGTCATGGACGGAGATTTTGCCTCGCCGGGATGTGTTCGCATTGACGGCAAGATAAGTGGCAATGTAAATGTCGAGGGTACTCTTGTCCTCGGCACCAGCGGCATGATCCGCGGAAATGTCAAGTGCAGCGGGATCGTTGTTGGCGGTGAGATAGAGGGTAACATAATCGCCCCCGAAAGAGCCGAGCTTTCATCCACGGCTAAAGTCCTGGGGGACATTCATACCGGTAACATCATCATCGATGAGAAGGCTCTTTTCCATGGCAAGTGCGTCATGGATGAAAACGGTGCGCTTGAAAGGGACAAGAATTCATTCTCTTTCAAGGCAAAGGAGAGAAAGGATTCAAGGAGCGCCGCATCCGAAGTCAAGGTGGCACTTGAGGAAGCTTCCGAAAATGAGCCCGAACCTGTCTCAGAGGAAGCCGCAGCCACCGATGCCGAGCAGAATCCGATACCGGTTCCTATTGCCGAGCCTCAGCCGGCCGCGGAAGAAACCGCAGAGAAAGAAGCTTAAGACCATATCCTTTGGCGGATATCAGAGAATGACAGTTTAAGTGGAGGAGATACCGATATGAAAATACTTTTTTATGCAGCCAAGATCTACGATAAGAAGTCTTTTGATCCGGAGCTTGAGAACTTTCCGGGAATACAGATCGATTATATCGATCATGAGCTTGAGCCGATAACCGCGCCTCTTGCCAAAGGTTATGAAGCGGTCTGTGCATTCGTCAGTGCAGATGTAGGTGCAAAGACCCTGGAGATATTCAAGGAGTGCGGCGTTAAGTATGTTCTGATGAGATGCGCAGGATTCAACAATGTGGATGTCGAAAAAGCGAAAGAACTCGGCATCATCGTTAAGCGCGTGCCCGGTTATTCTCCCGAGTCCGTTGCCGAACTTGCCATGGGTCTTGCTCTTGCGGTAAACAGGAGACTTTACAAGGCTTATAACAAGGTACGCGAAAATGACTTTACTCTTAAAGGACTTCGCGGAGTAAACTTCTATGAGAAGACTGCGGGAATAGTGGGAACCGGTAAGATAGGCGCTGCGATGGCAAGGATCTGCAGAGGATTCGGAATGAAAGTCATCGCATATGACGTATATGAGAATCCCTCACTTAAGGATTTCGTGGAGTATGTTTCTCTTGATGAACTCCTTTCCCGTTCTGACCTTATTTCGCTTCACTGTCCTTTGATGGATTCGACATATCATATGATCAATCTTGAATCCATCAAGAAGATGAAGGACGGAGTCATTCTGGTCAATACTTCAAGAGGCGGCCTTATAGACACCAATGAGCTCATAGAGGGAATCCGTCTCGATAAATTCCTCGGAGTGGGACTTGATGTGTATGAGGAGGAGACCGGCAATGTGTATCAGGATTTCTCCGATGAGATAATGGCACATTCCGTCACGGCAAGACTGTTGTCCTTCCCCAACGTGATGATAACCTCACACCAGGGCTTCTATACGATGGAAGCACTTGCCGCAATAGCACAGACCACACTTCAGAATCTTGTTGATGCCCAGGCAGGCGTCAAAAATGAAAATGACGTAGCGTGATGAGAATGTAAAACATGGGAACGTCCCCATGAATGAAAAAAGCCGGATCAGCTGATCCGGCTTTTTTGTATCGTTTACCTTTGGGTCATTTGTCTTCTTTTTCGTCCTTCATTCTTGAAAGAACGATGTCATATCCGTCATTACCGTAGGTGAGGCTTCTGTTGACACGGCTGATGGTAGCGGTTGAGGCTCCGGTCTTGGCTGAGATTGCAAGATAGGTCTGTCCTTCTCCCAGCATCTTGGCTACTTCAAATCTCTGTGACATGCTGACGAGTTCGCCTATGGTGCACAGATCCTCGAAGAAAGAATAGCATTCCTCCACTGTCTGAAGCTGTAAGATGCCCTTAAAAAGCTGGTCGACCGACTCGGATCTTAATTTATCATTCATTATCGTATCTCTCCCCTTAATGAAATGAATTGCTTTCACAAGTTGAAATTTTAGCACTTTAACAAATGAAAGTAAAGAGCCCCGGCAAAAGCCATCTCCGGTATGGGTCCGGCTGCTTCCCGGAAGAATCTCCTGCTGCTTCTCAGAAGAATCTCCAGCTGCAAAGAAGATAACCGGGAATGACCACTATGATGAAAAAGGCCCAGCTCACAAGTGTGAACGTCTTTATGAAATCCTTTCCTTTTCCGGGATACTCACGCACGTAGATTCGGTAATTGATCACGGAAGCGAGGGAACCTATGAGAGAACAAAGTCCCGCGGTGTCTGCTCCGTAGATAAGCCCGGCAAAGTTCTCCGTGAAGGGATAGAGCACGATCGAGGCCGGCACGTTTGAGATGACCTGGCTCACAATTATGACCGATGCGTATTCGTGACCGGATACGGTGTGCTGAAGGAATGAACCTATTGCCGGGTTGGCTGTCACGGATGATGAGAAAACAAAGAAACAGAAGAATGTTACAAGAAGCACATAATCGACGCTTCCCAAAAGCTTTCTGTTGACCGCAAGCACTGATACGATCACTATGCACACGGCAAAAGGCCAGAGAACGGTGCGGGATACTATGACGATAAGTATCATCACAAACAGCAGGATGTAGGTTATTCGTCTTGCCCTGCCTTCTTTTCCCCACGGCTGTAAGTCAAGCTCGAAAGTTATGCGGCGTCCTTTTTCTTTTCTGTAATATACGAGTACAAAGATTATGAGGAGCACGGCGGATCCTATGCAAAGAGGCGACATGTGGAGCATGAAGGTTGCGGCACTCACCCCCGACTTGTTAAAAAGAAAGAGATTCTGAGGGCTTCCGAAAGGCATGAGGAGCGAACCTCTGATGGCGGCAATGTTTTCCATCGATATGACGGGAAGGATGCACTCTTCACGCTTTGCACTTCTGAAAAGAAGGATCGTTAAGGGAACGAAGATGATGAGAGAAACATCATTGGTGACGAACATTGACGTGAAGAATACCCCGAAGATGAGGAACAGCGAGAGAGTGATCATCGTCTTCAAGCCGGAACCGAGCTTTAACAAAGGCCTGAAAAGATTTTCCTGCTTGAAGCCTTCGAGAACCGTGAGCATCATGAAGAGGATGCCGAGCGTATGCCAGTCGATGGCTGTCAGAAGGTCCTTCGAAGGGGGCGTGATGAACAGCGAAATAACGGCTGCCAGCAAAGACACCGGCAGCATGGGATCTTTCTTTATGAGTTTTAATATTTTCGTGAACATGAGGATTATTTTATCACAGTTTAAACATCTTGCCATGTGGTATTTATAACTATATAATGAAATATCAGAATCGAGTTTCGCTCATTTATAAATGGCGATCTTCGATATCAAACTAAGTTTGAGGTGAATTCATGAACGAAGAGAACTTTCATGACACGGTCTCCAGGGCAATAGATAATCTTAAGACCATCAATACCATTTCTCCGGACGAACTTCCCGCAATGGAATTATATATGGATCAGCTGACTACTTTCATGGACAGGAAGCTTACCAGTCTTGTGAGAAAACCGTCCAAGGATAAGGTCCTGACCAAGACGATGATCAATAATTATGCGAAGAATCATCTCATTCATCCCCCTCTCAAGAAGAAGTATTCCAGAGAGCATATGCTTGAGCTGCTCTTTATCTTTTATTTCAAGTCCTTCCTTTCGATAAGTGACATTCAGACTCTTCTGACTCCCTTGTCAAACGAAGTGCTCGGAGACGGTTATTCGGTTGAAAAACTCTATGCCGAGATGATCTCTGCCGGAAAAGGCGCAAGAGGCAAACTGAAAAAAGACATCGACGAGAAGATGGAGAAGATCGAAAGAGGCTTTGATGATGCCCCCGAAGACATGAGGGAGTATCTGAAGAAATTCGCTTTTATCTGTCAGCTCGGATATGACATTTATCTGAAGAAGACCATCATCGAGCACATGATCGACGACATGGCCGAGGAGCAGTTTTTGAGCGAGGATCCTGATGCCAAATAACCACGGGATCATTTTTGCACGGATCGTTCGAAAGTCATAATGCATATTTGAAACGGATATATTAAAACAGGGCTGCCACCTCCGGGGTGACAGCCCTTTTGAATGATCATTTCCCGTATTTCTGGTTTACGAAGAACTGCTTCAGCGTCTTGATCAGATCGCTCTTGTTGATCGTCTTGAGAAGGTATCCCGCAGGCTTTAATGACATGACCTTGATGATGCTGTCGAAGTCGTTCTTGCCCGTGAGGAACATGACGGGAATTCCGGAGATCTCGGGGTCCGACTTCATCATCTCATAAACCTTGGGCCCGTTCGTGATGGGCATCTCATAATCAAGCAGAAGGAGATCGACGTGATTATTGGACATGTAAGTGATGGCCTGCATTGCGGATGACACGATCGTGACATTGTAATCGTTCTTGAGCCATTCGCGGACTATCTTGAGATAAGTGGCGTCATCGTCCACGACCAGCAGGTTCTTCTTCTGACTGAAATCGGAAGAAGTATACTTGTTCATGTCATCGATGAGCCTGTTCATGTCCAGAGGCCTTGCCATCGTGTCGCAAAGAGAAGCCTTCGGGATGGTCTTGCATATGAACGAAAACTCATTGGGATCGCCTATGAGATACAGGAGCTTGTTTTCCTCCAGGCACAGATCCTTAAGGTAAACCAACATCGAAGATATGTCCTCAAGTGATTCGATGCCGTCGGTGTAAAAGAGTATCAGTGCGCATTCATCCTTATATTTTTGAACCGAGTCAACGTTTATAGATTCCTCGGTGATCTCAAAACCGGCTTTGGTAAGTCCGCCCGTGATCGCGCCGGTCATGAAGTTTTTCTCTTTTCTGATGAAGAGTATCGATGCCATAAACGGTCTCCCCCATACGTAATGATTATATCATAAAAACTCTGTCTGTATGCATCTGCGGATAATAAGTTTTATCTTTTTAAAAGCATCTTTTGGACATCTGATATTCCTTGCAAGAAAGGCCGATCATAGTGTATAATTTTTAACTGTCAGGGTCGTGGGTTTTCGAAAGAAAAGATCACGAAAAACCGGAGACAACATATTTTTAGGAGGGATTAGAATATGGGACTTATCAGTGCCGCTATGGCTGCAGCAGGCGGAACCCTTGCCGATCAGTGGCTTGAGTTTTTCTACTGCGATTCAATGTCAAACGACGTCCTTCTTACCAAAGGACAGGTAAGAACAAACGGCTCCAGGAATCAGAACACCAAGGGAAATGACAACATCATTTCAAACGGTTCTAAGATCGCTGTCAATGAAGGACAATGCATGCTGATCGTAGATCAGGGAGCGGTTGTGGATTTCTGCGCAGAACCCGGTGAGTTCATTTATGATCAGTCTTCAGAGCCTTCTCTTTTCTACGGAAAGCTCGGTGAGAATCTTCTCAACACTTTCAAGACCATAGGCAAGAGAATTGCAATGGGCGGCAATACCGGCAAGGATCAGAGAGTGTACTTCATCAACACCAAGGAGATCCTTCAGAACAAGTGGGGAACCCCTCAGACCGTCCCTTTCAAGATCGTAGATCCTGATCTCGGAATGAAGCTTACCGTCAACATCAAGGCAAACGGTGAGTATTCCTTCAAGATCGTAGATCCCCTTCTTTTCTATAAGCATGTATCCGGCAACGTTACCGGTGACTACACCAAGGAGAACCTTTCTTCCATCATGAAGTCAGAGCTTTGCAGTGCTCTTCAGCCTGCATTTGCGAAGATCTCCGCTCAGCGCATTGAGTATGATCAGCTTGTTGCTCATACCACCGAGCTCTGCAACATCCTCAATGAGGAGCTTTCATCCCAGTGGGGTGACCTCCGTGGTATCAACATCGCTTCCATCTCCATCAACTCCGTTAAGGCTAACGAAGAGGATGAGAAGAGACTTAAGGACGCTCAGGAGAGAGCTGTCTACAGAGATCCCAACATGGGCGCTGCAGCAATGACTCTCGGAACCGTCAACGCAATGGAAGCAGCTGCAAAGAATACTTCTACCGGCCCCATGATGGCATTCGCAGGAATGAACATGGCAAGCATGATGGGCGGACAGCAGGCAGCAGGAATGTACCAGATGGGTGCTCAGCAGCAGATGTATCAGCAGCCTCAGCAGCAGATGTATCAGCAGCCCATGGGTGGCGGCGTCGTTGCAGGCGCAGCTCCCGTCAACGGATGGACCTGCACTTGCGGAACCGGTGGCAACACCGGAAAGTTCTGTTCTAACTGCGGAAGCGCTAAGCCTTCAAATGCAGGCTGGACCTGCACTTGCGGAACCGTAAACCAGGGTAACTTCTGCAACAACTGCGGATCCAAGAGACCTGCAGGCGCACCTCTTTACAAGTGCGACAAGTGCGGATTCGAGCCCGAGGATCCTGCAAATCCTCCCAAGTTCTGCCCTCAGTGCGGCGATCCCTTTGATGCCAACGACATCAAGCAGTGATAGTTAAACAGTGATCTTGGAAGCCCGTCTCCGATTCAACAGGGGACGGGCTTTTTGAAAGGATAGTAAAGATGCGCATATCTGTGGTCTTATCGATAATCTTTCTCGCATTGCTCGCCTTTGTCATGGTGACCGGTCTGATCATATATTTTAAGATCAGGAATAAAGCAAGAGAGATCTCACAGGACATGTTCGGAAACAGCGATCTTCTGGGCAGCCTCAAGAACGTCGAGCAGGAGTATCTGCAGACCCCCAGATCGGTTTCTGACGGATCGTCAATATACGCGCCGAAGATTGCAAAGGATTTTCCGGAGTTCAATATAGGCGAGATGAAAGCCAGGGCAGAGAACTGCCTCAGGGAATACCTCATGGCCATAGATACCCGGAATGCGGGAATGCTCGAGGACGGGAATGAGGAGCTTAAAGAAGCTCTTTTCCTGAGACTCAATGATCTTAACATGCGTGAGATCAAAGAACACTATGAAGATATCAGGATCCATAACACGGTCCTTAATACATATAACAAGTTCCCCGGAAGGTGCGTTGTAAGATTCCAGTCCGCTGTCCAGTACAAGTTCTGGGCAGATCAGGAAGGCAAGGTCATAAGGGGGAACAAGGATTCCGTTTGCCAGACCAGATACACGATCGACTGCTGTTATATACAGGATGCCGACAAGATCGATAACATCGCCGCATCGGGTCATGCGCTCAACTGCCCGAACTGCGGCGGAGCAATCAATACCCTCGGGGTCAAGGTCTGCCCTTACTGCGGATCCCAGGTGACCGAGTTCAATATCAAGGTCTGGAATTTCTGTGCTATCAAGGAGAGTGTCTGATGTCCCTTACAGACGGATTGAATATCAAACAAAGTGAGGCCGTCACCGCTCCGGACGGTCCTCTTCTCATACTTGCGGGAGCGGGATCGGGCAAGACCCGCACGCTCACATACAGGATCGCTTATCTCATTTCGGAGAGATATGTTAATCCCTATAACATCCTGGCTGTTACTTTCACGAACAAGGCTGCCGGGGAGATGAAGGAAAGAGTCATGTCACTCGTGGGTGACGATGCCGACAGGATGTGGGTATCAACCTTTCATTCGGCATGCATGCGCATACTCAGGTCAAATATCTCTTTGCTTGGATATGATGACAGATTCACCGTATATGATACCGATGATCAGAAGACTGTGATGAAGAATGTCTGCAAGAGACTGAACATCGATACCAAGAGATATAAGGAAAGAAGCATTCTGTCCGAGATCTCCACTCTCAAGAATGAACTGATCGATCCTGCAGAATATGAGAAGGAAGTCATAGGTGATTTCAACAAGACCGTATATTTAAGATGCTACAGGGAATATCAGGAAACCCTTCTCAAGAACAATGCTGTCGATTTCGATGACATTATCATGCTGACCGTTAAACTGTTCAGGGAATACCCGGACGTCCTGGAGAGATACAGGGAGAGATTCAGGTACATCCTTGTGGATGAGTATCAGGATACCAATACTGCGCAGTTTGAGATGATAAGGCTCCTGGCCGATAAGTACAGAAATCTGTGCGTTGTCGGTGATGACGATCAGTCAATATACAGATTCCGCGGAGCTAACATCAGGAACATACTTGATTTTGAGGAGCATTACCCGGAAGCTACAGTGATCAAGCTGGAGCAGAACTACAGATCGACGCAGTACATACTCGATGCCGCCAATGCCGTCATAGCCAATAATTACGGCCGAAAGGAAAAAAGACTCTGGACGGAGAACAAGAGCGGCAAAAAGCCTGTATTCAATCAGTTTGACACAGCTTATGAGGAAGCTGAATTTATCGTTTCGGACATAAAGCGTCACAGCAGGTCGGGTGAATGCGGCTACGGAAGCTGTGCGGTCCTGTACAGGACAAATGCCCAGTCCAGGATCATAGAAGAGCGTCTGATCAATGCCGGCATCCCCTACAACGTGGTCGGAGGCGTCAACTTTTATTCGAGAGCCGAGATCAAGGATATCCTTGCCTACCTCAAGGTGATCGATTCGGGGATCGACGACCTGTCCGTACGAAGGATAGTGAACGTTCCCAAGAGGTCCATCGGAAATGCGACTCTGGAGAAGGTCCAGGATTATGCCGAGAGCAGGGACAAGTCGCTGTTTGCGGCAATGTGTGAGGCGTCGGACATTCCGGGACTCGGAAAAGCTGCTTCGAAGATAAGCGTGTTCACGGATCTGATCGCGGTCTTAAGGGCATACAGGGACAACGGGACGCTCGGTGAACTTGTCGAGCGCATCATCGAACTGACGGATTACGAAGAGTATCTGAAGGACATGGATGATGAGAAGGCAGATGACCGCATAGAAAACATTAACGAGCTTGTGAGCAAGGCGGCATCTTTTTCCGAGAGCAGACCGGATGCAACACTTTCCGATTTTCTGGAGGAAGTTGCACTTGTGAGCGATCTGGACAATGCGGACATGGAATCCGAGAGAGTTGTGCTCATGACTCTTCACTCCGCAAAGGGACTCGAATTCCCCGTGGTATACCTTGCCGGAATGGAGGACGGACTTTTCCCGGGATATATGTCGATCTCATCAGGCGATGAAGAGGACATCGAGGAAGAGAGAAGACTTGCCTATGTCGGCATGACCAGGGCCGAGAGGGAACTCATAATGACCGCGGCCAAGGCACGGATGCTAAGGGGGGAGACACAGTTCAATCCCGTCAGCCGCTTTGTGAGCGAGATACCTTCGGAATGCATTGACGGTTACGTGCCCAGACGCAGGAATGATCCGGGCGACGGGTACGGCACAAGGCGCAGGGTCGATGAGATGGCCAGATCATTTACGAGATCCGTGGAGAAAAAGCCGGCTCCCAAGCCCTCATCGGGCATGGGTTCCTTTGCTGCGATGGGTATCAGGAAAGGATCCGATAAAGTCTCGGCACCCGCAGAGCTTGATTATTCCGTGGGAGACAGGGTCAGGCATTTTAAGTTCGGAGCGGGCACGGTCACATCCATCGTGAAGGAACCGAGGGATCACAAGGTCACTGTCGATTTCGATGCTCACGGCGTAAAAGTTATGTATGCTTCCTTTGCAAAACTGAAAAAGGAATGATATACTATATGGAGCATTTTTCATTATATGAACTTTGATTTGGAAAGGCGGATCATATGAGTTGTAAGGGATGCTGCAAGAAAGACATTAAGAGCAAGATCGGTATCGATCTCGATCAGATCAAGGAATTCGGCGGTTCACAGGCTGCCAGGGTTGCAGAACTTGCTGCAGCTGCAGGATTGGGTAATTTCATGGCTAAGGCAGCCGACGAGGAAGAAGATGAGAAGAAGTCCCACATCGGACTCGTCATTCTCTCCATCGTAGGCATCATTGCCATCGGATGCATAGTAGGTTATCTCGTATATCGTCATTTCAGCCCCGATTATCTTGAGGACTTTGATGACGAGTTCGAGGATGATGAATTCGAGGACGAAGACTTCTTTGCAGACGAAGCTGACAGCTGATCATGAAAAGAGGTCAGCTCGTCACCGGAAGGGCGATACGCTGTGATTATCCCTGCAAGGCACGCGTGGAGTGCGAAGAGGGGATCGTCAGCGTCAAGAATGCCCTGCCCGGGCAGAAGGTATCTGTACGAATAGGCAGAAGCCGTAATGGGAGTGCGGAAGGCACTCTTGTTGAAGTTCTTGAAAGAAGCGAACTTGAGACGAATGAGATATGCGCACACTTCGGAGAATGCGGAGGGTGTGCATATCTTTCTTTGCGTGATGAGGAGGAAGCCCGCATCAAGGGCGAGCAGATCCTCAGACTGCTTTCTTCCAGGATCTCTGAAAGCACGCGTCTTTTCGGCGAAGAACCTGTATGGGACGGAATAAAGGATTCTCCGGTCAAGTACGGATACCGCAACAAGATGGAATTTTCCTTCGGCAACGACCGCATAGACGGCCCTCTTAATGTCGGTCTTCACAAAAGAGGAGCATTTCATGACGTGCTCGATGCGTGTGACTGCAGGATAGTTGACGAAGATTACAGAAAGCTGATATCGGCTACGAGGGATTATTTCAGGAAAGAGAATACTCCCTTTTACCGCAAGAAGGATCACACGGGCTATCTGCGCAATCTGCTTGTCAGGAAGGCGGCACATACGGGCGAAATGCTGGTATGTCCGGTCACCGCATCCGGGGCTGCCGCGGGATTTGATGATACTGCTCTGCTTGAAGGATACTGCGAAGAATTAAAAAGCCTCAGCCTTGATGGAAGCCTTAAGGGGATCATTCACATAATATGCGATTCTTTGTCAGATGCCGTCATTCCCGACAGATGTGAGATCCTATACGGCACGGATCATATAAATGAGACTCTTCTTGACCTGAATTTCAGGATCGGTCCGTTTTCGTTTTTCCAGACCAATACATACAGCGCGGAGGTGCTGTACTCGCTTGTCAGGGATTATGTGTCCATGTGCGGTGAGGGTGCAGACGGCAAGACCGTATTTGACCTGTATTCCGGAACCGGCACGATTGCACAGATCGCGGCGAGAAACGCATCAAAGGTAGTGGGCGTTGAGATTGTTGAGGAAGCCGTAGCGGCCGCAAGGAAGAATGCATCCGAGAACGGCATAGCAAATTGCGAGTTCATATGTGGGGATGTCCTGAAGGTAATAGATGAGATAGAAGATAAGCCCGACATCATCATCCTGGATCCTCCGCGTGACGGGATACATCCCAAGGCACTCCCCAAGATACTTGATCACGGTGTCGATCACATAGTCTACATCTCATGCAAGCCGACTTCGCTTGAAAGAGATCTGGGACCTGTCATGGACGCCGGATACCGCATCAAGCGCCTTGCCTGTGTTAACCAGTTCCCCTGGACCAAGGAAGTCGAGACCATATGTCTTCTTGGCAGAAACTGACCATAAATCATAATACAATTGTACTTGATTAAGAGAATCATTGCATAATAAAGAATTCGGAGAAGAAGGCAGAATGAACATAGAAAACATGTTTCAATATCTATTCAGAAGTATGAGATTTGTTATATTTGTCCGTGAAAATGAGTGAATAAGCAATTGTAAAAATATTGATAATGATTTAAATTTTCACGCTGACATATGATTATGACTAAATCGGGAGGAAAAATGAATAAACACAAAACATCAATAAAAAAGTATATTCTTATTTCAATGCTTGTCCTGATTATTTCTATGACAGTATCTGCAATAGTCACCTCAACGCTTCTTAGTGTAATAAAAAGTGAAAGCGTGGTAAATTACACCATTAGCTTGGTGGAGGGAATAATTGCGACCATTGCAACGGGACTTGTACTATATCAGTTAAAACTGGGAGAACAAACTGAGCGTCATCAGAATGATATAGAAGAAGCAACATTCGCACTACAGTATAATCAAGCGTTCATTCAGGATAATAATATGGTTGAAGTTGAACAATTGCTTGAAAATCAAGCATATTATGACGATGAACCAAGAGAAATACTAACAGTTGAAAACCGCCATAAGTTTATTAACTATCTAGTTTATATTGAGAGTATGGCACCTTTGGTTTTAACAGGCGTTTTGGACTTGGATTACATTGACAATTTAATGGCTTACAGATTTTTTATGATTATAGATAATGTAGAAGTCCAAGAAAAAGAAATCTTCCCTTTTGCAGATTATTACAGAGGCTGCTTTTTGTTGTATAAGATCTGGGTGAATTATAGAAAGGAAAAAGGGCTTGGTTTTCCAAAAGACGATTGTAAAAACCAAAATGTAATGAGGGAATTAAGTAAGTATAAAGAATTTGAAAAATATTGTTCGAAATGATGGGGTGATGCATGGAAGAAACAAAAAACAATTCTATAATACGATGTCGAAATATTTCTGCAGATGAAATGCTATCTATCGAGCAGTATGCGGATATTGCAAGATTGATATATCAAACTGACCCGTATATTTATCCTGCGATTTTTGGATATGGGGATGAAGGAATTCAGTGCGCTATTAGTATACTCTCAGAAGTTTTTGAATGCAAAAAAGATGAAATGTTTTCAAAGGATAACCTTTATGTTCTTGAAGAGAGAGGGAGAATAATTGCGCTTATTCTTTGGTATAAAGGTAAACTGAATTGGGATCCTAAATATATTATAGAAATTGCAGAAAAAAAAGGCATTATTTTAGATAAAAATAATATTGAACTTGTTAGAAAAGAATACGTTGAGTATTGTTATGCCGATTCAACGGATAATAATAATACAGTATCAATAATTAATGTTTGCGTTTCGGAAAATAAAAGAAGAACCGGCATAGGAAGTAAGATATTAGAGAGTTTTATTTTTGAACAAGGTTCTCAGACGTATGAATTGACTGTTTTAGCTGATAATGCTCATGCTATTAGTGTGTATAAAAAATTCGGGTTTAGCATAGTCAAAACTGAGGAAGGCTTTGCCCTTATACCACAAAGACCTCTGTGCTATACAATGCGACGTGAATATGCGAATAATGGTGAATGATAAAGAATCGGAAAGCTGACTTTTGTTCATCTTATGGGAGAACCGTGTTTAATAACAAGATACCATGGTGTTGGAAATGCTGATAAAAATATTATTGGATCGAAACTCAAAACCATATGTCTTCTTGGCAGAAACTGACCATAAATCAGCAAAAAGGGAGCGGCAATTATTCTTGAAGAAAAAAGTACCGTTGTGGTAAAATGTTTCAGATATGGGCACAGATGCCCTTTGTTTTTAGAAAGGAAGCTTCGATATGAAAAGAAATGACATCCATCGCATCCTGATCATCGGTTCGGGTCCGATCATCATCGGTCAGGCGTGTGAATTCGACTATTCCGGCACACAGGCCTGCAAGGCACTCAGAAAGCTCGGCTATGAGATAATCCTGGTCAACTCAAATCCCGCGACCATCATGACCGATACGGAGACAGCGGATGTCACCTATATAGAGCCTCTTAATGTCAAGAGACTTACACAGATCATCGAAAAAGAGCGTCCCGATGCACTTCTTCCCAATCTCGGAGGACAGTCGGGACTCAATCTCTGTTCAGAGCTTGCAAAGGAAGGCGTTCTCGATAAGTACGGCGTCCAAGTCATAGGCGTTCAGGTCGATGCAATCGAAAGAGGCGAGGACAGGATCGAGTTCAAGAACACAATGGATGAGCTCGGCATCGAGATGGCCCGTTCACAGGTTGCTTACTCTGTTGACGAGGCAGTTGAGATCGCATCAAGACTCGGATATCCCGTGGTCTTAAGACCTGCTTATACTATGGGCGGTTCAGGCGGCGGACTTGTATATAATGTCGAAGAACTCAAGACAGTCTGTGCAAGAGGACTTCAGGCTTCAATGGTTCATCAGGTTCTCGTTGAGGAGTCTGTCATCGGATGGGAAGAGCTCGAGCTCGAGGTAGTAAGAGACTCGACCGGCAAGATGATAACCGTATGCTTCATTGAGAATATCGATCCCATGGGAGTTCATACCGGAGATTCATTCTGCTCCGCACCCATGCTCACCATCTCACAGGAAGTTCAGGACAGGCTTCAGAAGTACGCTTACAGCATCGTTGACAAGGTACAGGTCATCGGCGGATGTAACTGCCAGTTCGCACACGATCCCAAGACAGACCGTATCATCGTCATCGAGATCAACCCCAGAACATCAAGATCCTCCGCACTTGCTTCAAAGGCAACCGGATTCCCCATTGCTCTTGTTTCCGCAATGCTCGCATGCGGACTTGATCTTAAGGATATCGAGTGCGGCAAGTACGGCACTCTTGATAAGTATGTTCCCGACGGAGATTATATAGTAATCAAGTTTGCAAGATGGGCATTCGAGAAGTTCAAAGGAGTTGACGATCATCTCGGAACCCAGATGAGAGCCGTAGGTGAGGTCATGAGCATAGGCAAGACCTACAAGGAGGCTTTCCAGAAGGCTATCCGTTCTCTTGAAAAGGGAAGATACGGACTCGGTTACGTCAAGAATTACCACGAGATGAGCCTTGAAGAACTCATGAAGGAACTCGTGAATCCCACATCCGAAAGACAGTTCATCATGTACGAAGCACTCCGTAAGGGTGCAAGCGTGGATGAGCTTTACGAGATGACCAGGATCAAGAAGTACTTCATCGAGCAGATGAAAGAACTTGTGGAGGAAGAGGAAGCGATCATCGCTTCTTCCAAGGGCAAGGTTCCCGAGATAGGAATGCTCACAAAGGCCAAGAAGGACGGCTTCTCCGATAAATATCTTTCACAGATCTGCGAGGTCAGCGAGGAGGATATCAGAAATGCCCGCGAGGCAGCAGGCGTGGTCGAAGCATGGGAAGGCGTTCACGTAAGCGGAACCAAGGACAGCGCATATTACTATTCAAGCTACAATATCGAAGACAAGAGCGTGGCTTCGGATAATGCCAAGAAGGTCATGATCCTCGGCGGCGGCCCCAACCGTATCGGTCAGGGAATTGAGTTCGACTATTGCTGCGTTCATGCCGCATTTGCACTCAAGAAGCTCGGCTACGAGACCGTTATCGTCAACTGTAACCCCGAGACGGTTTCTACCGACTACGATACATCCGACAAGCTCTACTTCGAGCCCCTCACTCTTGAGGACGTCTTAAGCATCTACAGGAAAGAGAAGCCCGTCGGAGTCATCGCACAGTTCGGAGGACAGACTCCTCTTAACCTTGCGGCTGACCTCAAGAAGTACGGTGTCAACATTCTCGGAACCACTCCCGAGACCATAGACATGGCAGAGGACAGAGACCTGTTCCGCGACATAATGGACAGACTCGAGATCCCCATGGCAGAATCCGGAATGGCATCCGATGTCGACGGAGCAAAGGAGATCGCACACCGCATCGGATATCCCGTAATGGTACGTCCTTCATATGTCCTCGGCGGAAGAGGAATGGAAGTGGTTCATGATGATGAGCAGATGGATGTCTACATGGCTGAAGCAGTCGGTGTCACTCCCGACAGACCCATCCTCATCGACAGATTCCTTCATAATGCAACAGAGTGTGAAGCAGATGCGATCAGTGACGGCGAGAATGTATTCGTTCCTGCAGTCATGGAGCACATCGAGCTTGCCGGCATCCATTCCGGAGACTCCGCGTGCATCCTTCCTTCCAAGCACCTTACAGAGAAGCAGGTTGCAACGATCAAGGAATACACCAGAAAGATCGCAAAGGAGATGCATGTCATCGGTCTCATGAACATGCAGTATGCGATCGAGGATGATGTTGTATATGTACTCGAAGCCAATCCCAGAGCATCACGTACAGTGCCTCTTGTTTCCAAGGTATGTGACATCAACATGGTAAGGCTCGCAACACAGATCATGATGAGCGCGATCACCGGTGATCCTTCACCCGTGCCCGGACTGAAGGACAGAGTCATTCCTTACTACGGAGTCAAGGAAGCCGTATTCCCCTTCAACATGTTCCCTGAAGTAGATCCTCTTCTCGGACCTGAGATGAGATCGACAGGTGAGGTCCTCGGTCTTTCGGAGAATGTCGGAAAGGCATTCTATAAGGCAGAAGAGGCTACCAAGACTGAACTTCCTCTTTCGGGAACCGTGCTCATAAGTGTCAACCATAACGACAAGCCTTATCTTCTTCCCATTGCACAGAGCTTCGCTGATGACGGATTCAAGATCCTTGCAACAGGCTCCACATACGAGAAGATAAAGGAAGCAGGAATAGAGTGTGAGCGCATCAACAAGATATTCGAGGGCCGTCCCAATATCGTGGATGCGATCAAGAACGGACAGATCGACCTCATAGTCGATACTCCCAGCACCAAGAAGGATGATGTCAGCGACAGCTACATTCGCCAGAATGCTATCAAGCATCACGTCCCTTACATCACCACCATTGCCGGAGCAAGAGCTACTGCAGAGGGAATCAAGGCAGAGCTTTCGGGAGAAGGCGTACATGTTCGTTCGCTTCAGGAATATCATGCAATGATCAAGTGATCACTGAAGAGATGCATATCGTACCGGTGTCTCGTATGAAAAGACACCGGTACGGTTTTTTGTGAGGATTATTATGTTTTTTTGGGCGTGAAAGGAGGCTGCATATGGATGAAAAAGAAGTAAATATCGTAACTTCATCCGATGACAGGGATTATGAGCAGGAAATAAAAGAATTATTTTCGAGCGGCCTTTCCGATGAAGAGATTGCCGAGCGCCTCTCTGATTATCATGAGAATGACCTTGCAGGAGCTTTCGAAGATCTGGATGATGAATCCAGAAAGAAAATGTTCAGCCTCATCGGCGAAGAGAGATTCTCCGAGATCCTTGCTTATGTGGAGGATTCCCACGAACTCCTTGCCGACATGCCCGCAGGACAGGCTGCAAAGTTCCTCGAGAACATGGATACCGACGATGCAGTCGACATTCTCGAGAACATGGACGAGGAAACGGCTGAGAAACTGGTCGATCTCATGGACGAAGAGACCGGAGAAGAGATCAGGATGATCCAGTCCTATGACGATGATGAGATAGGAAGTCGCATGACAACCAATTACATCGTCATAAAGAATTCTCTTAACGTGCGTTCCGCGATGAGGGAGCTGGTAAAACAGGCCGGAGAAAATGATAACATATCGACAATATATGTGACTGATGACTCGGATGTGTTCTACGGAGCGATCGATCTTAAGGATCTGATCGTTGCAAGAGATTACACTGATCTCGATTCACTGATCGCAACATCGTATCCTTTCCTGACCGATCATGAGAAAGTATCGGACTGCATTGACCGCATAAGGGATTACGCCGAAGATTCGATTCCCGTCCTTAATGAGGCCGGACACATCCTCGGAATCATAACATCCCAGGATATCGTCGAGGCGGTCGATGATGAATTGGGAGAAGACTATGCTAAGCTGGCAGGTCTTTCCGAAGAGGAAGATCTGAATGAGAAGACATCGGCTTCGATCAGAAAGCGCATTCCCTGGCTCATAGCACTTCTTTTGCTGGGAATGCTCACATCCACGCTGGTAGGAGCTTTTGAAGGCGTCATAGCTGCGATACCCGTCGTGATAGCTTTCCAGTCACTCATACTGTCCATGTCCGGAAATGTAGGAACACAGTCGCTCGCAGTCACCATAAGAGTGATCGCCGATGAGGACCTTACCGCAGCGGATAAGGTAAAACTCGTCTTCAAGGAAATGAAAGTAGGACTCGGCAACGGACTGATACTGGGACTGATCTCGGTACTTGTCGTGGGATTTTATATTCATTTCGCAAAGGGAGATGCATGGAATTATGCGGTGACGGTGTCCATGTGCGTGGGATTTGCAATGCTTGTCGCAATGCTTGTCGCATCCATTACCGGCACGATCATCCCCCTGTTCTTTAACAAGATCAAGGTTGATCCCGCCGCAGCATCAGGACCCTTCATATCAACGCTCAATGACATACTCGGCGTCGCACTTTATTACGGACTGTGTTACTTTATGCTGATCAGGATATTCCACCTGTAGAGAGTCATTTCCATTTGATTTCTTCAAGTGAATCATAATATCTGTAAAGAGTCTGGGTGCCGTTTTCGAGAATGTAATAATGCCTGATATAGGGTACCAGCAGAACGAGCAGTAAGACCATGAGGGCAACGAGGGGCATGTATCCCGTGATGCAGATCCCTATCAGCGTCATGACGGTCATGAGGGCAAATGTCATTGTAACGATGAGATGAACAAGTCTTTCGTGCTGGAAGAAACCTATCTGCACGAGAGCCTGTTTCCTTAATATGACGATCTCATCTTCTGTGAGCGCACCTTCTGCCGCTTTTTCGGAGATGCCTTTAAGATAAGCCATGTAATCGAGCAATCTTTTTTCCATAGTCACTACCTCTTTTTATCTGGATCCATATGATGATTATATCACTTATCACTTCATGTGGATGTGAGGAGAAAATGAGCTTTAAGAATCTTTATCCCACAAAAGAAGAAAAATCGGCTTACTCGATCCCTTACGAGAGCTATTATGCGCTCGGAAAAAGAGGGATAATTTATGATATCGACAATACGCTGGTGGAACACGGCGCGCCTGCAACGCCCAAATGCATCGAACTGTTCGAAAAACTCAGATACATCGGATTTAAGACCGTTCTTTTGTCAAATAACCGTGAAGAGAGAGTGAAGACTTTTGCCGATACGGTGGGTTCCATGTATATCTTTAAGGCCGACAAGCCGTCCCAAAGGGGATATCTTGAGGCGATGAAACTTATGGAGACTGATGCGGACTCCACGCTGTTTATAGGAGACCAGATCTTTACGGATGTCCTGGGAGCAAACAGATGCGGGATAGAGACCATCCTCACTGAGCCGATAGATCCCAGGGAAGAGATCCAGATAGTGCTGAAAAGAAGGCTTGAGTGGTTTGTGCTCAGGAGTTATCACAGGAAGGAAAAGCGGAAAAAATGAAACCGATAACCGGAACTACATATATAGCAGGAGTCATAGGAAATCCCATAGGTCATACCAAATCTCCGGCCATTCATAACATGCTTGCCGAGGAGACGGGATACGATCTGGCTTACGGCGCTTTCCCCGTAGAGACCGGACGCCTGCAGAAAGCCATTGAAGGTGCATGGGCACTCGGGATCAAGGGACTTAACATAACGGTTCCCTATAAGCAGGAAGTCATTCCTTTTCTGTCTGAAATTGATCCCCTTGCTGCCAGAATCGGCGCGGTCAATACTCTTGTCAGGACGGATGAAGGATTCAAGGGTTACAATACCGACATGCCCGGCCTTCTCAGGGCCTTTGAAAGAGACGGCGTGAGCATAAAGGACGAGGATGTCCTGGTCCTCGGAGCAGGCGGAGTGGCCAGGGCTGTTGTGATGCTGCTCGAAGAAAGCGGTGCAAGGAGCGTCACCATCATAAACAGAAACACCGACAGAGCCGAGGAACTTGCAGGAGTGGTGAATGAGATCTCGGGCAGAAATTTTGCCAGACCCCTTCCGATAGGTAACTACGGCATGCTTCCCGAGGGGGCAAAATATATCGTGATTCAGGCGACCAGTGTCGGGATGAGCCCGGATACCGGGAAGGCCGTGATAGAAGATCCCGCATTCTACGAAAAGGTCAGGACGGGATACGATCTCATTTTCAATCCGAAGGTGACCCGCTTCATGGAACTGTGTGGTGAAGCCGGGGCAGACAGCTATAACGGATCGAGGATGCTCTTATATCAGGGTATCATAGCTTATGAACACTGGACCGGACTCAGCATAAGCGATGAACTTGCAGACAAGGTTTACGAAAAAGTATTTTCCTGATGGCAACCGGACACAAAAAAAACAAAGAATATAATAAGGGCCCGCATCTGATCCTGATAGGATTCATGGGGAGCGGCAAGACCTCGATAGGGAGAGGCCTTTCGTATAAGCTTCAGAGAGCATTTTGCGATACGGACAAAATGATCGAGGCAGGTGAGAACATGACCGTTTCCGAGATCTTCCGTTCAAAGGGTGAGGGTGCGTTCAGGATGATGGAGACCGAGCTGCTTAGAACCATCAGGGATGACACATCCCCGAAGATCTATTCGCTCGGAGGCGGGACTCCGGTGCAGCTCCAGAACCAGCCCCTCATAAAGATGTGCGGCACGGTCGTTTACCTGAGGATAACTCCCGAGGCGGTATATGAGAGACTGAAAGGGGATAAGACCAGACCGCTGCTTCAGTGCGACGATCCGTTCGCTAAGATCAGGGATCTGATGGCGGTCCGCACCCCTGCATATGAAAGATGTGCCGACATCATAGTTGACACGGGAGATACTGAAAGAGAAGATGTGATGGAGGATATCCTCGAAAAGCTTAAAGAAGCCGGCTGGAAGATACCCGAAGTCAGGAAAACGGAGAAAGAGTCTGATGAAGATACTGGTGATAAACGGTCCCAATCTTAATTTTCTGGGGATCAGGGAAAAGAAGATCTACGGAGACAGGGACTACGAATACCTGCTGAAGATGATAAAAGACCATGCTCTTCAAAAGGGAGCTGAGGTCGAGTGCTATCAGTCGAATCACGAAGGAGCCATAATCGACAGGCTGCAGCAGGCGTACCATGACGGCGACGACGGGATAGTCATTAATCCCGGAGCGTATACACATTACAGCTATGCGATCCACGATGCACTGAAAAGTCTTGAGGAGCCGGTGAAGGTCGAAGTTCATATATCGGATATCAGTTCGAGGGAGGAATTCCGCAAGATATCCGTCACTGCACCCGCATGTGATCATCAGATCTACGGAAAAGGATTTGACGGCTATCTCGAAGCAATCGATTACATTATCGAACATAAAAAATAAATTTTGTTGAAATCCCGACCTTTTTAATGTAAGATATTCGAGGATTATTTTGGCTGCTAAGTATAGTAGGAGGTTTTATTTATGATTTCTGCAGGTGACTTCAGAAACGGCATTACCATTGAACTTGATAATTCCGTTTATCAGATCATCGAATTCCAGCATGTTAAGCCCGGCAAGGGAGCGGCATTTGTCCGTACCAAGCTTAAGGATATCAAGAACGGAGGAGTTGTTGAGCGTACCTTCCGTCCTACCGAGAAATGTCCTCAGGCTCATATAGACAGAAAGGACATGCAGTATCTGTACAAGGATGGCGATCTTTACACCTTCATGGATACTGAGACTTACGATCAGGTTCAGCTTTCGGACGATCTTGTGGGAGATGCTCTTAAATTCGTCAAGGAGAACGATATCTGCAAGGTATGTTCTCACAACGGCAATGCATTCTCCATCGAGCCTCCTCTTTTCGTGGAGCTTGAGATCACTGAGACCGAGCCCGGATTCAAGGGCGACACCGCTACTGGTGCCAGCAAGCCCGCTATCGTTGAGACCGGAGCACAGGTTGCAGTACCTCTGTTCGTTGAGACCGGAGACAAGATCAAGATCGATACCAGAACCGGCGAGTATCTCTCCAGAGTATAAGCCCGGTCCTTTCATAGCAATGTGGATTACAGCCATGCGGATGAAGCATGGCTGTTTTTTTGGCCGAAATTGTTTATGAAAGGATGAAAGATGGATATTAAAGAATTCTCAGGGAACATGAAAAAAGCCGTGGAAGTGAGGCTTGGCAAAGGATATGACGTTCGGGAAATGGTGGTGGAGAAGAATAACGGAGTAAAGCTTGAAGCCCTGGTCGTCCGCAGGGACGGAAGGAAACTGTCACCTACGATATATCTTCAGTCATTTTATGACAGGTACTCGGATGGTGAGAGCATAAAGGACTGCAGCAAGAGCTTTGTTGAATCATATTATGATGCGCTTCCGCCGGCCGATCCCGATGTGTACTTTTACAATGATTTTGAGACCGTAAGGGAGAGGATCTGCTACAAGCTGATATCGGCTAAAAGAAATGCCGCTCTGCTGGAAAAGGTTCCTCATGTCCCTTTTCTCGATCTTGCGATCGTTTTCTATTATCCGCTTGAGGCCGACATGTTTAGTAATGCCTCGATACTTATCAGGGATTCTCATGCGGAAAACTGGGGAACCTGCACCGAGGAACTCATGCGGGAAGCATGCCGTAATACTCCGAAGGTGATGCCTGTCAGATTCAGCAAGATGTGTGATGTGCTTAGCGAAATGAACCCTGAAATGAAAGATTATCCTTACCCGGACGAGATATCACAGATGTATGTTCTTTCCAATGAGTACATGCATTTCGGAGCTGCGGCGATAATGTATCCGGAAATGCTTGATGAGATCTCCGATAAGCTGGACAGTGATCTTTTCATCATTCCGTCCTCCGTTCACGAGGTGATAGTGATACCCGAAGGCCTGATAAAAGACAGAGAATACCTGATGGACATGATATTTGAGATCAACAGAACCCAGGTGGATCCGCAGGATGTGCTCTCGGACTGGCTGTATCGGTATGACAGGTCCGAACGGAAGGTCACCGAGGTGGCTTATCCGGATATTCAGCTGCCTCGGGAGTGTGCACTCTGATTCTTTCAAAACTTTACACTATCGGCTGTTTATGGTAGAATTTCAAAGATTGTAATAATTTTGTAACATGTCGTTTTGAAGCGGCCTGTCACAAAATAAAGATTATCATGCAGCCGTAGTCTAATGGATAGAACGAAGGCCTCCGACGCCTTTAATGCAGGTTCGATTCCTGTCGGCTGCATATGGAGATTGGATGAACAAGGATTTGTACAAGAAAATAGTCCCGTATGTTCAGAATCATATAAAGATCGTTGCTCCCATCATCCTGATGCTGGTGACTGCGCTTGTTACTTATATCGCACTCTCGGCAAGGGATCACAGGACAAGGATCCCCGAGATGCCTGTTCAGGAACCTGTTCAGACAGCCGCTCCGGTCGTGGATGAAGTGCAGCCTGAACCGATAGTGCTGACGGAGAATACCGACACGGCTCTTTCGGATTTCTTCGGAGAGTATTATCTTTGCCTTTCAAACGGTGATGTGGATACTCTGGAGGGCATGATGGATTCGCTCGAGCTCCTTGATAAGCTGATCAAGGCTGAACAGAGCCGGTATCTTGATTATGAACTCGTGAACATCTACACTCTTCCGGGGTATGATGATTCTTCCCTGATAGCTTTTGCGGTATCCGATGTCACATTTGACAAGTATCCGGATGCGCCTCTTCCTTCCTATGACGGATTCTATGTCAGGAGAAATGCGGAAGGAACATTTCAGATCATTAATTCGGAGCTTTCTGCAGAGGAAAACGAATACGTCGTACAGGCACTTGCATGTGACGATGTCGTGGAACTCGGAAACAGGATCATTGCGGATTATAACGATAAGATAACTGCCAGACCCGAGCTTCTCACTTATATGAAGGAACTCGATTCCGTGGTCAGCCTTGAAGCAGGAGAGAAACTTGCTTCCCTCAATGCCGGTGAGGAGATCCAGATGCCGGAGATCGAAGCCATGGATGAGGAAGGCGATGAGCCTGAGATAAGGATGGCTACCGCAAACTCCAACGTTAATGTCAGGGTATCCGATTCGATGAACGCAGATACCATGGGACAGCTTCGCGGAGGTCAGTCCGTTGAGGTCACCGAGATAAGGGGCAACGGATGGTCGCAGATCAATTTCGAAGGAAGGGTAGGATATGTCAAGTCCGAATACCTGACCCTTGAGATCGATATAAGCACCGTTGAGACCATAGGAACGGTCACCGCGATTGAAACCCTTAACATAAGAGCTACGGCGAGCACGGAAGGAATGATAATGGGATCGTTTGCGAAGGGCACGACTGCAAGACTGGTTTCGGAAGAAAACGGATGGTGTGCCGTTGTTTATAACAATAAGGTCGTATATCTGAGCTCTCAGTACCTTGAGATCGAATATGACTGATAAGGGATAAGAGACATGAAGTCCCCTGCGAATGAAAAGCAGGGGACTTTTTATATGCTGATTCAGGCCGGAAAACATGTCTGTATCTTTACAATATGAAAGCCGGATGTTGTTAAAGAAAAAATAATTGTATACGTGTATTTCTGTATTTACTTTATCAGTTTAAAGTGCTATTATCTTTTTTGGTTTTGAAAAAACCATATACATGTAACAGGTTGCATATGACAACATACCATTGATTTAAGGAGGAGTTTTATATGTCTTATGTTGACGAGATCTATGACAGAGTAGTGGCACAGAATCCCGCCCAGCCCGAGTTCCATCAGGCAGTAAAAGAGGTTCTTGAGTCTCTTAGGGTTGTTATCGAGGCCAATGAGGAAGAGTACAGAAAAGATGCTCTGCTCGAGAGACTTACCACTCCTGAGCGCCAGATCCTTTTCAGAGTTCCCTGGGTAGATGATAAGGGACAGGTTCAGGTTAACAATGCAATGAGAGTCCAGTTCAACTCCGCAATCGGACCTTACAAGGGAGGACTCAGACTTCACCCTTCAGTTAACATCGGCATCATCAAATTCCTCGGCTTTGAGCAGATATTCAAGAACTCACTTACCGGCCTTCCCATCGGCGGCGGCAAGGGTGGATCGGACTTCGATCCCAAGGGCAAGTCAGACAGAGAAGTAATGGCATTCTGCCAGAGCTTTATGACCGAGCTTCACAAGTATATCGGAGCTGACACCGACGTTCCCGCAGGTGATATCGGAACCGGCGCTCGTGAGATCGGATTCATGTACGGACAGTACAAGAGACTTACCGGACTTTATGAAGGAGTTCTTACCGGAAAGGGACTTTCCTACGGCGGATCTCTCGCAAGAACCGAAGCTACCGGATACGGACTTCTCTATATGACCGAAGAGATGCTTAAGTGCAACGGAATCGACATCGCAGGCAAGACCTGTGCTGTATCAGGATCAGGAAACGTTGCAATCTATGCTATCCAGAAGGCACAGCAGCTTGGTGCTAAGCCCGTTACCTGCTCCGATTCTACCGGATGGATCTATGATCCCGAAGGAATCGATGTTGAGCTTCTCAAGGAAGTTAAGGAAGTCAACAGAGCAAGACTTACAGAGTATGCTGCAAAGAGACCTTCAGCTCAGTATCATGACAAGGCTACCGAGGGAACCAATCAGTGGGAGATCAAGGTTGACATCGCTCTTCCTTGCGCAACCCAGAATGAACTTAACCTCGATGATGCCAAGAAGCTTGTTGCAAACGGAGTCATCGCTGTATGCGAAGGCGCTAACATGCCCACAACTCTTGAAGCTACCAAGTACTTCCAGGAGAACAAGGTTTACTTCGTTCCCGGCAAGGCTGCAAATGCAGGCGGCGTAGCTACCTCAGCTCTTGAGATGAGCCAGAACTCCGAGAGACTTTCCTGGACATTCGAAGAGGTTGATTCCAAGCTCAAGAACATCATGATCAACATCTTCCACAATCTTGATGATGCTTCCAAGAAGTATGGTCTTGAGGGTGACTATGTTGCAGGCGCTAACATCGCAGGCTTCCTTAAGGTTGCTGATGCTATGAAGGCTCAGGGCATCGTATAATCTTTAAGTCAAATAATTTATCCCCGCAGGACAGGTCTGCGGGGATTTTTTATATGTTCGGATCAAAGGCAATACTTGTTTTTTACGTATCGCAAGGATAAAGTTATATTATTCCGTTAAAAACCAAAGGAGAGATGACATGAATGCTGACCTGATAGACAGAAAAGCTCTTGAACAATTCATTGAAGAATATGACTGTTCCGATGAAGCCATGGAGATGCGTCAAAGGGCCTTTGAACTGCGCGGCTTTGCACGGCTTGCCAGGAGCAGAAGGGAGTCCTCTCAGCCTGATGACATGATCCACATGATGACGCTGAGCGAGGAGGAGAAAAACAGCATTGATGAATATGCCAGGAAGGGAGTATACGGCAATTCATTCATTGAAGTGCTGGACAGGCTCATGGACGAACATGATATCACTGCCTACGGACAGATTGCCAAAGATTCCGGTATCGACGAGAAGAAATTCGCCTCGATCAGGGATAAGAACGGCACGTCCAACAGGGACTATCTGTGGGCTCTTTCAATAGGAATGAAGCTGGCTCCCGATGAAGCCGAGGAACTGTTCAGATCCTGCGGGCAGTCAACCTTCGGTCTATATGTGAAATCCGACGACGATAAAGAACAGATCAGGGCCCGCAAAAGAGAAGGCGTCATTGGGTATTTCATCAGAAACGGGATATGGGACATACAGACACTTAACTATTATCTCGATGAAATGAACTACGAGACTCTGGCCTGCTAAAAACTATATTATATATCATAAATAAACGGTGTTAGTCAACCCCTCCGGAGGGGCAAGACTCACCGTTTATTTTTGTTTACCATATGCTCGTAACAATCAATACGGCACGACAGCAAACAGGCAGCTGTCAGAAAGGAGAGCAAAATGATATGTCCGAATTGCGGGGCAATCATCGAAGAACCGGATCACCTGATCATGGGAAAGGATGTGATCACCTTCGGATCGTACAGACAGGATACGAAGACGCGTGAAAAGACACCTGTCAGATGGAGAGTCCTCGAAAAGAGCGATGGAAAGCTCAAGGTGATCAGCAGCGAAGTACTTGACTGCGGGATGTTTGATGAAGGAGGACACACAAGGGAGTGGGAATGGTGCTCGCTGAGAAAGTGGCTGAATGAAGAATTCCTGAATGAAGCGTTCAGCCCGGAAGAACGGGAAAGGATCCTGGAGAACCGCGTAAAGAATCCCGGAAATGAAAGATACGGAACACCGGGAGGAAGAGATACTTTGGACAAGATCTTTCTGCTGTCCATAGAAGAGGTCAACAGGTATTTCTACCTGAACGGGTATTACAGGGACAGCTGCTGCAGGGCATCGGGATATGCGGTATCGAGAGGTGCATCAAGAACCGGATCCGGGAACTGTAAATGGTGGCTTCGTACTCCCGGAAGCGACGGAAACGAAATGATCAATGCGGCGATTGTCCTGGAAGACGGAAGGATAAGCTATTACGGAGCGAACTCACAGTTTGGCTTTGTCGGGATAAGACCTGTGCTGGTACTAAGTGATCTGCAGGACACATGAAAGAAATGTAACGAGTAAATTTATGATCCAAAAAGGAAGGTAATCAAAATGAAGAAAAATGTTAACATGAATGCAAACACTGCAACCGAAAACAAAACTCCCCGCCTCATCCTCTTTTTGGAGAAGAATGCCGATGAAGGCACCTATACCTATCACGTACTCACCACCGGCGGATTATCCTACTGCCCGGCGCTTACGTGCGATGAAGAATCCGTAAAGGCTCTTCCGATCGTCTTTAATCCGGTCGTGAGCAATCTTAAGGTAACAGAGGACGGAAGAGTGGAGCTTGGATGGCCTGAAGGCGCTATGAGCTTCATGGAGGAACTGATAGTAAATCTTCACCGCTCAATCATGGAGGAAGATGCGAATTCCGAGCCGGATTATACCTGTTATGATGACTTCCGCATGGAGGACGAAGATGAAGATGGCCGGGATGAAGAATCAGATGAGAACTGATGAGATGATGAAAGGAGAATGCCATGAATAACACTTTTCGCATGAGCGCACAGAGGATGGAGGATATACAGAAGACTTTCCGCAGCCTTATGGCAGGCGACTGCAAACTTTATGACAGAGATGTAATGACGGATTTTGAGGAGTCCGGCACAAAGGCTTTCCTGGAGAATTTCTCCAAGGGAGCTCCGGATCTGTTCCTGGAAAAGGAATTCATCATTGAAATGATGATGGGTCTTTTGAAGCCTGATGAAAGGTGCATTTATTGTACAGATTTTCTTGATCCTATCTTCGATCGGTATGTGGATGATTCACTCAAAAAGGATAAGGATGTCGTGCAGACTTTTCTGTTCCTTTTCAGTGCAGGTGCCGGAGATGAGGGACTTCCGGGCGAAAGCTATCTTGTGATCCCTTCACTGTGCTTCGAAGTGCCGCACGAGATCCTGATGGACGATGATGTTTTTGAGCTTCTTCTTAAAGCCTCGGATCCCGCAAGCATTTATGATGAGATCCTGACGGATGAGGAGAAGGTCGATGATGACATTCTTTTCAGGCTGCTAAAGTGGTATCCCGATCACGGCATCTGTGCCTCTGCCGGAAAAGATAATCTTGTCCTCAACCTCGGTTATCTGATGAAGAGCTGGTCGGAGACTGTCATGGACGATTTCAGGAAGGATGAATACTGTGACAGGATCAGCGAAAACAATGAGCCGGAAAGCGCCTCGGAATTCTTCTGTCTCATCGATGAGTTCCTGGAATATGCGGGAAATCCCGACGCAGTGATGAGCCATGGGACGGAATCCGCATCCACGATCACTGATAAGTATGAGCTGTATGAAAAGAGGATGAGAGACCTGGATGCCGAAGAGCATGAGGAATTCCGGATGACTCCGGATGAACCGGGTTATGGCTTCCACAGGAAAACGGATTTTGTCCGCCTGATGGATCCCTATTATCACCAGATGGTCATGTTTGATGCGGCACTTGAGGGAAACCTTAACGCTTTTCTTCCCAAGGTCCATGCTGCCAGGGAAAGCGAAAATGCCGGTGATTCTCAGAGCGGGGGAGAATTCATGAACTTTCCGGATGATGCCTGCGATGAGCTTCCTTTTTTATGATTTTATTAGAATTGCGCCAAGCAATAACGGGCAATCTGTGGTAAAATATATAGATAAATTTGTAAAGAAAAACCGCATTTCGGAGAAGGCATAATTGGGAAATAAAGACAGGATAACCGCATATGTGGACGGCTCTTTTAACACCGAAACCGGAGTGTATTCATTCGGATGCGTGTTCCTGCCGGAAGATGGCAGCGTAAGGGTCATGTGTGGAAGCGGAAACGATCCCGAAAATGCCAAACAGAGGAATGTGACCGGCGAGATGCTTGGGGCGATGAATGCCGTGCTGTGCGCCATTAAGAGCGGATATAAGTCGATAGAGATCTATTATGACTATCAGGGGATAGAAGCCTGGGTCACGGGCGCCTGGAAGAGCAAGAATGATCTCACCAGGTCCTACTCAATGGCAATGCGTGGCTGGATGAGTCTCATAGACATAGGCTTTCATAAGGTTGAAGCCCATACCGGCGTGAAGTATAACGAGATTGCCGACAAGATGGCGAAAAGAGGCTCCATGACAGTCGGTATCCCCGAAAGCCGTCAGATAGAGGAAATGGAAGAATGGACTCAGGAAAAGTAAGACTTAATAAGTTCCTTGCAGAGTCCGGTGTGTGCTCCAGACGTGAGGCGGACAGGCTGATCGAGGCAGGCAAGGTCGTGGTGAACGGTCATGTGGCATCTGTCGGAGAAGGCGTGGGTCCGGGCGACAGGGTCGAATACGAAGGCAGAGTGCTGAAGGGCATGGACAGGACCGTGGTGCTTGCTTTCTATAAGCCTAAGGGCGTCACCACGTCCGAAAAGGACGAGCATGCTGACAGGCTTGTGAGCGACTATATAGATTATCCTGTAAGGGTCACATATGCCGGCAGGCTTGACAAGGACTCCGAGGGACTGATCCTTCTGACCAATGACGGCAGTCTCATCGACCATATGATGAGAGGCTCCAACAGGCATGAAAAGGAGTATGTGGTCACCGTTGACAAAGAGCTTACCGAAGAGATCTGCGAAAAGCTCCGCAAAGGCATTTATCTGCCGGAACTGAAAGTGAAGACAAGACCCTGCAAGGTCGTCATAAGGGATAAAAACACCATGTCCGTTACTCTCACACAGGGACTCAACAGACAGATAAGGAGAATGTGTGATCAGGTGGGACTGAAGGTCAAAAAGCTTAAGAGAGTCAGAGTCATGAGCATCACTCTCGGAAAGCTTGGACCCGGAGAATACAGGGAACTTACCGAAGCTGAGATAAACAGCCTGAGAAAGGGTATTCATGTCTGATGAAGACAAGATCAACAGGATAAAGGAACTGAACGTCATCTTAAAGAAGGCGTCGGAAAGTTATTATGCCAAGGATGAATCCCCTCTGTCCGACAGGGAATATGATGCCCTGTATGATGAGCTTTCAAGGCTCGAGGAAGAGACCGGGGTTATCCTTGCCGGCAGCCCGACCCAGAGCGTAGGTTATAAGGCTGTGGATTTCCTGCCGAAGGAAAAGCATCCCAGCCCGATGCTGTCTCTCGGCAAGACCAAATCCAGGGAAGAACTTGCTTCATGGCTCGGTGATCACGAGGGAATGCTCAGCTGGAAGCTTGACGGGCTGACTGTCGTTCTGACATATGAAAACGGTGAGCTTTTCAAAGCTGTCACGAGAGGTGACGGGGAGACCGGAGAGGTTATAACCCCGAATGCCAAAGTCTTCGACAATGTCCCTCTGAAGATACCTTTTAAGGGCAGTCTGGTGATAAGGGGCGAGGCGGTCATTTCCTACACCGATTTCGAGAAGATAAACGCATCGATCGTCAATGATGCGGATAAGTACAAGAATCCCAGGAACCTGTGCAGCGGAAGCGTAAGGCAGCTTGATGCACAGATCACCGCACGCAGACATGTCAGGTTTGTCGCATTCAATCTTGTTTCCGCTGACGGAGCCGATGAGAAGGTTCTCGGCTCTGCAAACGGAAGGCTTTCATTTCTTGAATCTCTCGGCTTCGAAGCCGTGCAGAGGATGATGGTAAGTTCCGGGACTGTAGTTGAGGCAGTTGCCGATTATGAGAAGAGGATAGCATCCTATGAGATTCCATCTGACGGTCTTGTGCTTACATACGAAGACGTGAATTACGGTGCGTCGCTCGGAAGAACCGCCAAGTCACCCAGACACTCGATAGCGTTCAAATGGGCGGACGAAACGGCTGAGACAACTCTCAGGGAGATAGAGTGGAGCGCAAGCAGGACCGGCCTGATCAATCCTGTTGCGATATTCGATCCCGTGGAGCTGGAAGGAACAACGGTTTCAAGAGCATCAGTTCATAATGTGAGCATAGTCAGGGAACTGAAGCTGGGCATAGGAGACAGGATAACCGTTTACAAGGCGAACATGATCATTCCCCAGATCGCCGAGAATCTTACAAAAAGCGGTGATCTGACCATTCCATGCAAGTGTCCGGTATGCGGGGCGGATACGGAGATCAGGGCACTCAATGAAGCAGAGAGCCTTTACTGTACCAATGAAGAATGTCCCGCCAAGCAGATCAAGTCTTTCAGTCAGTTTGTTTCCAGAGAAGCACTGAACATAGACGGGCTTTCTGAGATGACGCTTGAGAAGCTCGTTGACATGGGCTTCATCAGGGAATTTGATGATCTCTATCATCTCGACAGGTACAAAGAAAAGATAACGAACATGGAGGGATTCGGAGAAAAGTCATATTCCAATCTCATTGCCTCCATACAAAGATCAGCAGTCACGACACTTCCAAGACTGCTGTTTGGCCTTGGAATACCCGGAATAGGCGCACAGAACGCAAAGGTTTTGTCTGCTGCATTTGATTCTGACATAAGCAGGATCAGGTCTGCTGCCAGGGAAGAACTGTCCGGGATAGACGGGATCGGTGACGTGATGGCCGATGCGGTCGTGAAGTTTTTTGAGGACGATGAGCATTCCCTGATCCTTGATGAACTGCTGAAGGATCTTACCATTGAAAAGCCGGCTGTTTCGTCGGAGCAGAATCTTTCCGGACTTACTTTCGTGGTGACAGGAAGCCTTAACAGCTTTGAAAACAGGAATGCCCTCAAGGAAGAGATAGAGAAGAGGGGCGGAAAAGTGGCGGGAAGCGTCTCGGCCAAGACCACGGCACTGATAAATAATGATGCCGGATCCGCTTCGTCGAAAAATAAGACTGCTAAGAGCCTCGGAGTACGGATAATGACCGAGGAAGAATTCATAAATACTTATCTGAAGGAGTGATCTTTAAATGCCCATCAAAGTACAGAGCGAACTGCCCGCAAGGCAGATACTTGAAACTGAAAACATATTCGTGATGGATGAAAACCGCGCGATGCATCAGGATATCAGGCCTCTTAAGGTGCTGATACTGAACAATATGCCGGTCAAGCAGGATACAGAGCTTCAGCTGCTGCGTGCCCTGTCCAATACACCGCTGCAGGTTGACGTGACTTTCATGATGACCGAGACACATGTGTCAAAGAATACATCCTCGTCACACCTGAATAAATTCTATGTCACTTTCGATGAGATAAAGGATCAGAATTTCGACGGAATGATCATCACCGGTGCTCCTGTCGAGGACATTTCGTTTGAGGAAGTCGATTACTGGGATGAGACTGTCAAGATACTCGACTGGGCGGACAAGCACGTGACCAGCATCTTTCATATATGCTGGGGAGCACAGGCAGGATTCTATCATTACTACGGTATCAATAAAAGACAGCTTCCCTCCAAGCTTTTCGGGGTATTTGAGCACAGGGTGCTGAACCGCAAGATCCCTCTTGTAAGGGGATTTGACGATGTGTTCCTCGCACCTCATTCCAGACATACGGACACTCCTTCGGAGGAACTGAAGAAATGTCCCGATCTTACGATACTTGCGGAATCGGATGTTGCGGGAGTGTATCTTGCAATGGCTGAGAACGGCCACAAGATCTTCGTCACGGGACATTCCGAGTATGACCGCATGACCCTGAAGAACGAGTATGACAGGGATAAGGGCATCAGGGATGATGTTGCGCTTCCGGTCAATTATTTTCCGAATGACGATCCCGAGCAGAGGCCGCTTCTGACATGGAGATCGCATTCCATCAATCTTTACAGCAACTGGCTGAACTATTACGTTTATCAGATGACGCCTTACGACGTTTCATCCATAGGAAGATAAGATTCTTTTATAACATATTATTTCAAGGAGGAATGATCATATGAACAAAAAGAGAAAATCTTTGAAACAGATCCTGCTGTTGCGAGTGCTGGTCGCAGTCGCGGTGATAATAGTCATCATCACCGAGTTCAACATGAACAGAATGTCGGAGCAGATCAAGTCACTTTCAATGTCGCTTCTTGCAAGGGATTCGGTTGAGTATTCCCAGGAGATCCATAACTGGTGGAGCCTGATCGAGGGAAGAGTGCTGATGACTGCCAACATTTGGAGAAGTTCACCTGCAATGAGCTATGACCAGTCGAGAAAGCTTCTTATGGCTCTCACGGAGCTTGATCCAGATTCGCAGGACATATATATGGCATATGGAAATACCGGAATGTTCCTGGACGGTTCGGGATGGGTACCCGATGATACATTTGTGTTCACTGACAGGGCCTGGTATAAAGGCGCCGTCGCACAGGGAGGTGAGGTATACACTTCCGAGCCTTATGTCGATGCTTCGACCGGCAAGACCTGTCTTGCATGCTCGATTATGGTAAGGGACGGAGTGGTCCTCAGCAGTGACATCACATTCGATCAGATGCAGGCTAAACTCGATTCGTTTGAGTCCAGTTCCGATGATGTCAAGATCTATATCCTTAACGCGGATACCGGCGACGTACTTCTCAGTAACGATGATTCGGTCGTCGGTTCATCCATTTACGATTCCACGGATTCCGTCGTGAAGGGACTGGCCGGGATATTCTCCGGAATGGATACTTCATTGTCGAATAATGAAGACAAAGTTCAGATAATCAAGACAGATGACGGCAAGATGATGTATGCCGCTACAGCGGTTGAAGGAACGTCTTGGGTAGTTGCCAGCGCAACACCTTACAGCTTTGTAATGGATCCCACTCTTTCTTCGCTTAACGTGAGCCTTGTTATCACTCTTATCTGCCTGGCGGCTCTTGCGGCATTTTTGTTCTTCACGATCAAGAAGCATCTCGATCCCGTTACTACCGTCACCGGCAAGATAGGCGATATCGCAGATGGTGATTTCACGACCAAGATCGTTCCCGAAGGCAATAACGAGATCACAACGCTTTCCGAACAGCTTAATGATTATATCGACAGGATGAGAAACATGCTCGTTCATGTCACTGAGATATCAAATGACATGTCCGGAAGTGCGGAGCAGTGCCTTGACATATCCGAGAGCCTGAGCAATTCCAATTCGTCTCAGGGTGATTCCATTGAAAGGCTTAATACTTATCTGAGTGATCTGAGCCAGTCGATAGATGATGTTGCAAATGCTGCAACCGAGCTTGCGGGAGTTTCATCAAATCTCGCATCCAATTCCGAGGAAGTCAGATCGCTGTGTTTGGATACGGTCAGGTCGTCCGAGACAGGCCGCAACGAAATGAGAGGAATGACGGAAAGCGTCACAACTCTTAATGAGACCATCGGTGAGCTCACTCATATCATCCGTACAACTGCGGAAACCGTCGATGAGATCAAGGGCATCACCAGCACCATAAGTGATATTTCATCACAGACAAACCTGCTGTCTCTTAACGCATCGATAGAGGCGGCAAGAGCCGGTGAGATGGGAAGAGGATTTGCGGTTGTTGCGGGCGAGGTGGGTGCACTTGCCAATCAGTCATCAACGGCTGCGGGTCATATCTCAAAGCTTGTTGAGACCATTACCGAGAATATCGCCAATATCAACAAAAAGGCCGATGACTGTCTCTCCGACATGGAGAAGTGCCTTGCGGTTGTTGACAGCTCCAATGAATCCTTTGATTCCATCATTGCGGACATTACGAAGGCCACGGATGCGATTACCGGAATAGCGGACGGTATCGGAAGGATCAATGACGTGGCTTCCAACAATGCGGCAACAACCGAGGAACAGGCTGCCACAGTAACACAGATCCTTGAGCTGAGCGACATCATCGTGCGTGACAGCGGTAAGATCTCATCCGAGACCGGTAATCTCACGGATGTGTCAGGAAAGCTTAACGGTTATTCTTCCGACATAGAGAACGATCTCAGGAATTTCAAGCTTAAATGATCGGATGAGTTTAAATAATCGGTTAAATGTTAAAACAAACGGACGCCTATCCTTCCCGGATAAGCGTCCGTATTATATTGCATTTGTTTTACGTCGGTATATTATCTGATCACCTTATCGGCGGGAAGGAACTTTATGAGCATTTCTTCAAGATCCTTGCTGAGCACGGGCTTGGAGAGATATCCGTTGAATCCCATGGACAGATAGGTTACATCCGCGCCTTCTATTGCATTTGCGGTCAGTACTATGATAGGTATTTCAGCATTGTGTCCGCCAGAATCCCTGATGATCTTCATCGTCTCGTGACCGTCAGGAGGCGGCATCATGTGATCCATCAGTATCAGGTCGAAGTCTTCATTCTTACATATCTCGATCGCTCTTTCTCCGCTGTTGGCAACGGATATCTGAAGGCCGGTCTTCTTGAGGAGTGCGGAGATGAGCTTCAGGTTCATCTCTATGTCGTCGACAACCAGTATCCTTGCATCCGGAGCGTGGAATGATTCCTTGTATGCACTGCGTTTCGCACCATTTTCAATATCCAGGACGAATTTACCCGAAGGCGTATTGTCCAGGACTTTCTGCGGAATGCTGACCGTGAATTCCGAGCCCTCACCCTGCTTGGATGTCACGGAGATATTTCCGTTCATCATCCCCACAAGTTCCCTGCTTATCGCAAGTCCCAGTCCCGTTCCCTCAACCGTGCGGTTATGGGCTTCATCGACTCTTTGGAAAACCTTGAACAGCTTGGTGATATCTTCTTCAGAGATGCCCTGTCCGGTATCGGATACCACAAATTTGATTATTCCGTCTTTTTCACTGAAAGCGGTCCAGGATGCGGTCAGAGTAACTTTTCCGCATTTCGTGTATTTGATGCTGTTGGTGAGAAGGTTTACAAGTATCTGCTTTATCCTCTGGGAATCACCAAGCATTTCTCTCGGAATGTCCTCCGTGCATTTTATGATGACGGGAAGATCCTTCTGCGTTGCCCTCGGAGCCACCAGATGATAGCACTCCCTTAGAAGCTGGAATGTAGTATATCCTGCGGTTCGTATCTCCATCTTGCCGGATTCTATCTTTGAGAAATCCAGAATGTTATTAACAAGAGCAAGGAGCGTGTCACCCGATTTCTGTATGTCTCCCGCATATTCCAGAATATGCTCATCACCGCTTTCCCTGAGGATCATCTCATTCATGCCCAGGATCGAGTTGATCGGTGTCCTGATCTCATGGGACATGTTGGCAAGGAAGATACTCTTGGCAATATTGGCCTGATTGGCTTCTGCCTTGGCTTCCTCGAGATTTTTCATCATGATCTGATCGTCGGTAACGTCTTCGAAAAGGAAAAATGCTCCGAGGTGATTCTTCTTGCTGTCTTTGCAGACACGGTAATCAACCTTGACCATCATGGTCTGTCCCTTTATCTCCATGGGAAAGATCTGCTGGAAATTCTCGAGCTTATCCTTTTCCTTGCCTTCCAGCCACAGCGAAATGGGATACTGATCAAAGGAAAGAGTGCTTTCGGGAACGTCAAAATTGTCATGAGCTGTCTTGTTGATGTAGATGCAGTTTTTCTCGGCATCAAACAGGAACAGACCTTCCTTCATGAAGTCCACGGCCAGTGACAGAGTGTTACTCATGAGTCTTCTCGGTATGTAGAAAAGAGAGAAGAAGAAAAGCAGGAATCCGGAAAGTGCATAGAGGAGCACGGACCAGTCGAAAGGAAGGCTGAACATCATATAAGCCACATTCATGAGAATGATCGCGGTAAGGGATATGAGAATCGGAAAATACTTAAGTCTGTAGAAGTTGTGCGCCTGTGAAAGTGATATCGCCAGCAGTAAGAGCGTGAAGATGATTGGGAGATAACACAGAAGAAGGTGCACGTTGAAAAGAGATGTCGGAGTGGTCTGATAAGCGGTCTTTCCGTCGTCAAGCGTCATGGAATACATGGTGTACATATGACCGGTGAATACGCTCACTGCCAGATTAGCCACATCAATGAATATGGCAATTCGCCAGAACTGAACGAACTCCTTGAGAGACTTAAGCTTGCCCGTATAGGTGAACGCAAATTTCAGCAGCTGATATGTGATGAAATCAATGCTGGAAAAGTAGACCGTGAAGGCAATATTCGTGAGCAGCGGTGTGATGGCGGCAGCTACGAAGATATTAGCCAGTATTCCGAAAAATGCAGTGATGAATATCTGCTGAATGGAAGCACGTAAAGGTGATTTCTTTTTTTGCAGGAATAATATGAAAAACAGCAGCAGTATATCTGAGATGACAGCTGATGTTATGAATAATAGTCTCATGTATCATCCTCCGTAAGACGGAAATATTGCCTACAATCCATAATATTTTATCATATATCCAAGTGCCGGAAAATAATGAAAACACAGGTGATGTCTTTATGCTCCTGCCGATATCGACATACAGATGTTTTTTGTATAAAATTATGCTCAAACGGAAGTTTGTAAGGAGAAAAAAATGAAAACCCTTATCGTATATTTTTCACTGGAAGGCAACACAGAATATGTTGCAGACATGATAAGCAAAGAGACCGGAGCTGACGTGCTCAGGCTTGTTCCGAAGAAAGCCTACCATGACAAGGGATTTGCCAAGTTCTTCTGGGGAGGCAAGAGTGCCGTGATGGCGGAAAAGCCCGAACTGGAGGACTATGATATCGATCTGTCACAGTATGAGAGGATCGTTTTCGGATTTCCGGTGTGGGCATCGAATTACACTCCTCCTCTCAGAACTTATATCGAGGATAATGCTGCTGCGATCAAAGGAAAAAAGATCGCTGCGTATGCCTGCCAGAGCGGCGCGGGTGCCGAGAAGGCTTTTGCGAAGCTTGCCAGGGATCTCGGACTTTCGGAGATCGGGACCACCGCTGTTTTCCTCGATCCGAAAGCAAGGCCTGAAGAAAGCAAGGATGAGCAGATAAGGGAATTTATCAGGAATCTGTCGTAAATCATATGATCTGAGATCATCTCCATATGAAAGGGTGCTTTGAATGGGAGATTTTGTGACAAAAAAGCGGCACTGTCTATGAGGCCGCATGTAATGGGAGGCAATAACTTGATAAAGGCAATATTTATCGACTATACCGGGACAATGGTTCTGGAGGATGAGCCGTATACGAGGGAACTTCTTGGATATTTTATCGGGCACAGTAACATGAACGATCCGCGGGAAGTGCTTAAGGTAGTATGGGGGAAGATCAAGGAATATGAAGCGTTAAGTCACGGTGATGATTTCATCAGAAACGATGACAGGATAGATAAGATCCTTGCATACTGCGTGGAGAACTGCGGTCTTGAAGGAGATCTGGATTACATGCATGAAACCTGGCGCAAGATATGGGTACATGCACCGCTCCATGATGATGTGAAGCCATTCTTCGAAAGGAGTGACAAGCCCGTATATGTTCTTTCGAATGATGATCTGTGTTATCTCGAAGAGTCGATGAAGGAGAAAGAGCTGTCCCCCGCCGGCATCATTTCTGCGGAGATCGCACGCTCATGCAAGCCTGACAGGAAGATATTCGAGAAGGCTCTTGAGATGGCAGACGCATCGCCGGATGAAGTGATGTTCATAGGTGATTCGATCACATCGGATGTGACCCCCGCACTTGAACTGGGCATTGCTCCTGTCCTCATAGTGCGTTCGAAAGATGCGGATGTGAGCAAAGTGCCTGAAAAAGTGAGAGTTATCAGATCGCTCGATGAACTCTGATCGGAGAATTTCAATACAGAAAAGGAGAATCAAAATGGAAAGAGCAGAGAAGTTTTTGAAGGAAGCAGGAACCTATTATCTGGCAACGGCAGACGGGGATCAGCCCAGAGTAAGACCTTTCGGCACCGTTAATAATTTCGAGGGAAAGCTTTATATCCAGACAGGCAAGGTGAAGGATGTATCAAAGCAGATCCATGCCAATCCCAAGGTGGAGATCTGTGCATTCAAGGACGGGGACTGGATCCGCATCGCCTGTGAACTTGAAGCGGATGAAAGAAAAGAAGCCAAGGAAGCAATGCTTGATGCTTATCCTCAGCTTAAGGGAATGTATTCGGCAGATGACGATAATACGGAAGTGTTCTTTATGAAGAATGCCACCGCAACCATATCTTCATTTACCAAGGTACCCGAGGTTATCAAGTTCTGATCTGAACACTTAACAGTTTTTCATTCCGGAGCAGATTATGGCTAGAGTAGATGAACCTTTGATCATAAACGGAAAGACGATCAAAAACAGACTTACAATGGCACCTACCGTTAAATTCGATATGGCAGGTGAAGACGGTTTTGTCACCCCCGAACATGTCAGGCATTATTCGGAAAGAGCCGCGGGCGGTTTCGGCCTTATCTGTGTTGAAGCCACTGCGGTCACTCCTGACGGAAGATTTGCACCGAATCATATGGGACTTTGGGAAGACGCCCAGACCGAAGGGCACAAGGCCATAACCGATGCCTGTCATAAGGAAGGCACGGTAGTGCTGATACAGATCAATCATACCGGCAATACCGGTAATCCGATGTTCGGACAGGCTAAGGGTCCTTCTGCCGTGGAGGTCTGGAACGGCAATCACTCTCAGGCGATGACTGTAGATGAGATACATGTGATGCAGAGTAATTTCATCTCGGCGGCAAAGAGGGCATTTGATGCGGGGTATGACGGAGTTCAGCTTCACGGATGTCACGGATATCTGATCAATCAGTTCGTGTCACCCAGGACTAATCTGAGAACCGATGAATACGGCCTTGATAAGTCACTGTTTGCTTCGGAGATAATCCGCGGCATAAGGGAAGTCTGCGGCAGTGATTTCCTGATCTCTGTAAGAACGCCGGGTGCCGAGCCGGATATCGATAATGCATTATATGTTGCTGAGAAATATGTAGAGGCCGGATGCGATTATCTTCAGGTATCACACGGCATAGACAGTTTCGGGAATATTGTTAAAGAAGATGATTCTTACAGTGACCTGTGCGCTCTCGGAGTAAATTTCAGAAAAGCTTATAAAGGAAATGTGCCTGTATCATGCGTCGGAGGACTGATGACTCCTGAGCAGGTAAGGCACATCATAGAAAAAGATCTTTGTGATACTGTGGATCTGGCCAGAAGTGCACTTGCAGATCCCGGATATGCGGGGGCCATACTGAACGGAACACCATATGTAAAATGCATGGAATGCAAGGCCTGCCAGTACGGTCCCGGAACAGGGCATAAGTGCCCTGCCGCAATGAAAAGAGGAGTTATTTAGCCTGCGGGCTTTCGACGATCTTGCCTGCCCAGGCGATCGCATCATCAATGTGGGGACGGAAATTGTCTTTTCCTATCGTGTCGACAAATCCGCTCTTTTGCATTGTGTGCATAGGCTGTTCGTTTACATGCGAGAAGACGAGTGTGATGCCCGCCTTCTCGCATCTTTTATGGAATTCTTCAAGTGTATGCATTGCTGATGCATCAACTGCGGGTACGCCACGCATCCTCATGATGATGACCCTGGTGTTGACACTGAAGTCGATTGCAGCTATCTGCTCGGTTGCTCCGAAAAACATGGGACCTGAGATCTCATAGACCCTGACATGTTTGGGAAGGGGCTTGAGATTCATTCCGTCGGGATCTTCCTCGGGATCATAGGATTTCCAGCCTTTTATGTGAGTCTCTTCACTCATTCTCTTCATGAACAATATCAGTGCAAGTGCCATTCCGACTTCGATGGCTATGACAAGGTCAAATGCAACGGTGAGTATGAACGTGGTAACAAGTACAATGATGTCACTCTTGGGAGCTGTCTTGCACAGATGCACGAAAGTCCTCCACTGGCACATGTTGTATGCGACGATGAAGAGGATCGCAGCGATCGTCGGCATCGGAATGAGTGCGGCATAGGGCATCAGTATCACGAGGACAAGTACGAGCACTATGGAATGTACGATGCCGGCAACGGGTGTACGGCCTCCGTTCTTGATGTTGGCTGCCGTTCTGGCGATTGCTCCGGTCGCGGGAATGCCGCCGAAAAGAGCGGATCCGATGTTGCCGCATCCCTGAGCGATGAGTTCCATGTTGGAACGATGGTGTGAATTGATCATGGAATCAGCGACCACGCAGGACAGAAGAGATTCTATCGCTGCAAGGATTGCAATCGTGAATCCGTCGGAAGCAACGGCCCTTACAGATGCCATGCTGATAACGGGCATATGGAAAGTGGGAAGCTTGTTGCTGATGGTATAAAGATCGCCGATGGTGTTGACGGGCATTCCGGAGAATTTGACTATCAGTATTCCGACAATGACCGCTATCAGCGAGCCGGGTATCTTCTCGCTGATCTTGGGCCATACGATGAGTATTGCAAGTGAGATGGCACCGATCAGAAGGGCGTAGGGATTCAGCGTGCCGAAGTTAACCGCGACTGCCTTGATCTTGTCCATCGTCTCAATGGTGACAGTGCCTTCGGGATAGGAAAGCCCGAAGAAATCCTTGAGCTGACCGATCAGTATCGTCACAGCGATTCCGGCGGTGAAGCCGGTCGTTATTGTATAAGGGATGAATTTGATCAGTCCTCCGAGTCTGAACAGTCCCATGAGGATAAGGAGGATTCCCGCGATGATGGTAGCAAGCATGAGACCTTCCATTCCGCTTCTTGCCACGATCTCCGCAACTATGGTCGCAAATGCCGCAGTGGGACCTGCAATCTGAACACGGCTTCCTCCCAGGAAAGAAATGATGAATCCTGCTACTATTGCTGTATAGAGGCCCTCCTCGGGACGCACTCCGGAAGCAAGGGCAAGAGCTATTGAAAGCGGAAGAGCGATGATCGCCACGATAATTCCGCTTATCACGTCAGTAGCAAGCTGCTTGCCGCTGTAATGCTTCATGGTGCTGAACAGCATCGGTTTTATCTTATCTTTATGCATTTTCTTTTGTCCTTATCATGCCATATTTACACAAACGTTATGTAGTATAGCACCATAAGGACAATTGTTGAATCTTTTTTTTGGCCGTTGTGCGAAGTATCATTTTAACATGATCGAGTACTGCGGAGTCTGTCCGACCGTGTCATCATCGCTGACGATCACCACTTCATACTCACCATCGTTCAAAAAAAGAGTCGAAGTGTATGTCTTGATGGTACCGTCGCCCATATCGCTTTCACATGCGATCTCACCGTCTCTGTCCTGAAGGGATGCATGATAGAATCCGTCAGCATTCGTCATCACGACTATCAGGCTGTATTCCCTTTCTTCCGTCACGGTAAAATATCCGCTCTCGAATGCTTCTCCGGTGACTTCATAACTTCCGTTCATTGAAAAGAATGCCTGTGTTGAGGAAATCACGGTAAGTACTACTCCTGCAAGGAGCATCACGGCGGCAATCACTCCGGCTATGACATATCTGGTCCATTTATGGCCTTCCGGATTGATGAGCATGAAGCCCGTTACAAGGAGAAGAGGAGTGGCGAAACCTATGACAAGAAAAGCCCCGAGAGACTGGCTTGCCATATCAGGGGTGATCCCCGCAGTAGATACATTTCCCGAACTGAAGCTTATGTAAGAGACTGTTGCCGAGAAGAAATTAAGCCCGAAGTGCATCATCATGGTAAGAAGGATGTTGTTTTTCTTGACCATGACATATGCAAAGAGCATTCCGATAATGAATGTGAAAGGTCCTCTGAGGAGTGAGAGATGGTTGATGGAGAAGAATAATCCGACGAGCACGATGCATATCCACTCTTTGTCAAAGGAACGGAACGATGAAAGGATCGCACCTCTGTAGAGTGATTCCTCACATATTCCGGGCAGAAGTGCAACCACGATCACGGTCACGATGTAATTCATGCTGCCGTCATAAAGGAAGCCGCTCAGACTCGTTATCTCGGAGGCAGAATCCGGGAATATGATTATCATGACGAATACCGAGAGTATCGATACCAGGTATCCTCCTATCAAAAGCAGGAGACATCCGAAAAAATCCCTGACGCTGAATTTTTTGATGGGGAACACTTCACTTATCTTTACTTTTCTGACGACGGCAAAGAGAACTGCCAGTCCCGCCAGCAGAAGCTCGGTGAGCACAAGGCCGGCTATTCCCCAGTTGCTCTGCATATATACACATACCGTGCAAAACAGTGCCATTGCTACACCGTAGAGCACGAAGCCCATCCAGGGGCGAAGTCTTTCCTGATCGGTAAGTTTTTGCATTTTTTTCTCCTTATTATTCGTGAATCGTTCGTTCCTGCTCCAGAGCCTTTATCTTCTGAAGCTTTTTGCCTGTGTGGATGAAGATCGCTACGGCTATTCCCAGGTTGATCAGGCTTATGAGTCCGATGAAGTTGGGAGTGCCGTTTTTAATACAGATGATCATAACAGCCATGTTGTAGAGCCATGCCAGAATGTTTATGATGGCCAGGGGTATTATGTATCTGACCAATGTCTTCTCGTATTCTATCCTGGAATCAAGATCCGAGTAGATCTCGGGCTCGGTGCCGTTATTTTCATATCTCAGATAGATCACGGTGTGTCCGGGATATGAGACATGCCCAACGTTTTCTATCCCCATTTCCTCCATGAATCTGAGAAAATCACGCATTTTAGCGGATTGAAAGGAATCTTTCATGAACAGTTCTTTGTATTTGTACTGTCCCGGGTTAATGTCTTCGAACTCAAAGGTTATCTTTCCTGCGGCGACCAGACCGTAACCGTGGCCGGCCATTTCATTTATCCAGGCTTCTTCTTTTGGCAGTTCCCATATCCAGAACAGTTTTCTGTATGTTGTTCTCATATGCTATTCCTCCAGAAGCCTTTTGCCGTTTTCAACCAGTTCTGAAAGCCTGTTTATCTCATCTTTCAGCACGATCCTGCCGGAGGCGGTCAGCACATATTCTTTTTTCCTGCTCTCCGTATTTTCCGGAAGCGCTTCGATCCATCCCTTGTCGGTCAGGGTGGTGAGTGCGCCGTATAAAGTTCCGGGTGCGAGTCTGACTCTTCCGTGAGAAAGCTCTTCGACATTCTGGATTATCCCGTATCCGTGAAGCGGCTTTTGCAGTGAAAGCAGGATATAAAATACAGCTTCGGTGAGTGCTTGTTGTGGCATGCTTTATTCCTTCCGTTATAAATTTGGTGGATCTGTATATCGGCAATCGAGTGTATCGGACTCCGATATATCGCAAACCGAGTATATCGGTAGACGATATATCTTGTCAAGAACATTTTTATATTTTCACGGATAATGGTAAAATAAAAAAAGTCAATATAGATCACGGAAAGGTGATATGTGTATGAAAAAAATCAGGAGATTACTTAAAAAACTTGCGGATTATCTGTATGATCCGTCTGTAAATATCGGAGAGCGCACATTTGTGATGCTGTCTTTAGTTGTGCTGATTTCCCTGTATGCAGCTATTCCCTGCGGAATGATAATGCAGGAGCCTATATTGGCAACGATCTCAACCCTGATAGGTGCGATCGTATTTACCGTGTATGTGGTATATGCCGTAGCTGAGAAAAAGATCGCACGTGCCAAGGTGGTGATCTCATTTGTGCTGGTATTTGTTTTCCTTCCGGCGATGTTCTTCACAAATGGCGGCATCTATGGCGGCACGCCTATCTGGCTTCTTCTCGGGACCATATACATCTGTCTCATACTTGAAGGAAGATTCAAGGGAATAATGCTTACACTGGATGCCATCGTCATTGTCAGCATATGGGTAGTAGGCTATGAGTATCCCGATCTGATCACGGTTTATTCGAGGGCCGGCAACTATTTTGATTCGATTGCCGGACTGTTTATAGTGAGCTTCATCATCTATGCGATGATCTCGTTTCAAAATAATCTTTATCGCAAGGACATGGAGGAAAAGAATCTTGAGCGCCTGTTTGACCAGACAACAATGTCTTTGGTCAAATCTTTGGAACTTAAGGACAAATACACCCGCGGACACTCCATAAGGGTTGCGGAGTATTCCAAAAAGATAGCGGAAGAACTCGGAAAGACTGCAAAGGAACAGGAAGAGATCTATTATGTCGCGCTTCTTCATGATGTCGGCAAGATGGGAGTTAATGGCCGTATCATCAATAAAAAAGAAAGACTGACCGCTGAAGAATATGAAGAAGTCAAGCAGCATTCGGTTATGGGAGCCGAACTTCTTTCATGCATTTCAGAGTATCCGTTCCTTAGCGTTGGTGCCCTGTATCATCATGAAAGGTATGACGGAAAGGGTTATCCTTTCGGAATGAAAGGTACGGATATTCCGGAGGTTGCGCGTATCATCTCCGTTGCTGAGGCATATGATTCGATGACGTCAAAGAGCAGTTACAGTGATCCTCTGACTCAGGACCGGGTTCGTGAGGAACTGATCGAGGGGTCCGGATCCCAGTTTGACCCCGAGATAGCCAAGATCATGCTTCATATGATCGATCTTGATACCGAATTTGAAATGAAGGAAAGGGAGGAAATCAAGCAGATTGCCGGAGGCAAGGACGATCTTACGATCGATGCGCACAGAGATGAGATTTCCGAAGGAATCGTTCTGAATCCTTTTATGACCACGATCCATATGAAGGTCACCCTTGATAAGAAGAATCCTTCACATCATCCTATGCCGTCCATGATCCTGTATGATTCGCTTGACGGCCGCTACCATGCAGACAACCAGAATGCCGAAAGCTTCATGTATTATGAGTACTGCGAGATCTTCTTTAACGGCAAGTGTACCGAAAAGGGAGTCAGAAAGCTTCAGTCGAAGGTGGCAAAGATCCTTTCGTCCGATTCCATCGGTCCGAATGAGTACAGGATCGAGGCTATCAAGATACGCGATCACGTTCTTGTCAGGATTACAGGTACCGAACAGGCTGTTGAAGTCATTGTGGCACTTCCCGACAGCACAAGATTCGTATATATGGGACTTACCGGTGAAGCGTGCCATATATCCGATGTGAAGATAGAAAAATCGGAAAATGCAAGAGAACCCGGATTCATACACAGGATTGCAGAGGAAATCAGTTATATCGACGGACCTGTCGGAGATGTTCCCAATGTCCAGGTTGACAGTTACAGGACCGACACCACAGAAGGCATTGAGATAGAAGGCAATATGAAGATCACTTTCCATGCAAAGAGCCTTCCTACCGCAAGACTTGTATGGCATTGTCCGTATTTTGTGATCTATTCGTCCAAAAACGGACAGGTTAACGGTGAGGATTATACGGAGTATGCGCTTATCAGGCTCGACGGAGAGAGCTGGGAAGCCGGAAATACTGCCGACAATAACCTGATCGTTGACAGACACGATTTCGACGGATGGGATGAGTGGAAGAAGATCAATAAGGAAGGATATGACTGTACCGTCACATTTGAGAGAAATGACAGGAAGATCATAACCAGAACAATAAACGGCGGCATTTCGATAAAGAACACCTCACTGATCAATACCGATGCAAAGAAGATCTATGTATCTCTTACGGGAGATCAGTGTGCTCTTACCAATATCAGGATAGAAAGGCAATAAAGGAGGAACCCGTATGTCAGCTTCATCAGAGATCGTAAACAAGAGAAATGCGCTTTATTCCGGTAAGATCATCGACGGACTTAAGTCCCGCAACATGACGGGATATTATGTGGAGAATAAGGAGGACGCCCTTAAGAAGGCACTTGAACTGATCGGTGAAGGAAGCAGCGTCACCATGGGCGGCTGCATGAGTGCGCGTGAGATAGGGCTTGTAGATGCTCTTAAGTCCGGCAATTACAATTTTATCGACAGGGATGCGTACGAGGATAAGAGAGCTGCAATGCTTGCCGCATATGATGCGGATGTGTTCATCTCAAGCGCAAACGCAATGACGGAAGACGGCATCCTCATCAATATTGACGGCAATTCCAACAGAGTATCGGCGATAGCGCAGGGCCCTAAGAAGGTTGTGTTCATAGTTGGAATGAACAAGGTGTGCGCCGATGTTGACTCAGCCATGAAGAGAGCCAGAAATACCGCAGCTCCCATAAATGCACAGCGTTTCAACCTGTCAACTCCATGTTCGAAGACCGGATCATGCATGAACTGCAAGTCTCCTGACACCATCTGCTGTCAGATACTCATCACGAGATTCTCCAAGCATCCGGGCAGGATTCATGTGATACTCGTGAACGATGACCTGGGATTCTGATCTGTTTGTTTTTTTGAAAGGAGAACTTCCTTTTATGTTGGACTATTTCGGAAAAGAAGTTCCCAAGCTGGGATTCGGTCTGATGAGACTTCCTCATAAGGGACTTATGACTGATGTAGAGCAGGTCAAAAAGATGGTTGATCTGTTTCTTGAGGCCGGATTTACATATTTTGACACGGCTTTTGTATATCCCGGATCGGAAAATGCTATCAGAAAAGCTCTCGTCGAAAGGTACCCGAGAGAGCGCTATAAATTATGCACCAAGATAAATGCGTTCCTTCTGGCACCTACCGAAAAGGCTGCGAAGAATCAGTTTTACACCAGCCTTGACAGAACCGGAGCAGGATATTTCGACTATTATCTGCTTCACGCCCTTATGGAAAACAATTACATGAAATATGACAAGTTTCACCTGTGGGACTTTGTTAAGGAGCAAAAAGAAAAGGGCATTATAAGACACTTCGGTTTTTCATATCATGCAGGTCCCGATCTTCTTGATCAGATACTGACCGAACATCCCGAAGTGGATTTCATCCAGCTTCAGATCAACTATGCTGACTGGGAGAATCGCTCGGTGACTTCCAGAGCCAACTATGAGGTTGCACGAAAACACGGAAAATCCATAACAGTCATGGAACCGGTCAAGGGCGGTGCATTGGCAGATCCTCCCGAGGAAGTGAAGAAGCTGTTTAAGGATTATCATCCGGATATGTCCTATGCGTCATGGGCCATCAGGTTTGTGGCATCGCTTGACGGTATAATCACGGTATTATCCGGCATGTCCAACATCGAACAGATGAAGGATAATATTTCCTACATGAAGGATTTTGTTCCGCTTAATGAGGAAGAACAGAAGATCATTCAGCAGGCACAGCGGATCATGGGCAATTCCTCGACGGTGCCATGTACAGCCTGTCACTATTGCATGGAAGGGTGCCCGAAACAGATCAGTATCCCGGATGTGTTTGCCGCAATGAACAAGCAGCTCGGAAACGGACAGATGGATGAGGCGAAGCAGGCGTATGAAGAATGTATCTCATCCGGCGGACGTGCGTCGGACTGCATTTCCTGCAAGCAGTGCGAACGTGCATGCCCTCAGCATCTTCCCATTACAGATCATCTTAAGGAAGCTGTCCGGATGTTCGAGGAAAAATGACCGGGTCCTTTATGTGACGAGGGCTTTGCTGATTCCGTCTATTTGGTTGAAGATGAAAACTATATTTCCTGATAGCAGGAAATCGGTCTGGCACCTTGCATGGAGGACGGGATCGTGGAAAAAAAGCATACAGCCGGCATCAAAACAATGAGCATGAAGAAGATAGTGCTGGTCAGCGCAGTTCTGGCGCTTTTGATCACATTTATCTATTGCGTCATCGAAGGGATCATGGTGCATTCTACAGGCCATATGCCTTTTGAGCAAAACGTGATTGGCGGAGAATGCGTGATATATGAGGGCGTGTTCTGGAGGATCGAGCTTATGGCTCCGTTGCAGGCTGTCGGTGAAACAGCCTATTCGGGCGGCCCTAAAATATTCCTCTCCGGAAAAATGCTTATCGTTTCTGTCTTGATCATCTTTGCCGTATCCTGGACCGTGCTGTGCCTTATCGGCAAAAAAATAAGGCCTGTGCTGGTCACAATCGGAACGGCTCTTGTTATATATCTGCTTATTATTGTGACCGGGAAGATAAAGACTTCATATGATGATACTCCGACCGGACTGTCGTATCTGAGGATATATACGACGGACCTTGTTTCCGGACATTACATAGCCGTGGATTATCCTTCGTCCGTCCTGACTTTCGTAAAGGCGGGAGAAGATGGAAAATACGGAAGGATTGAATCGTCATCCATGTCCCGGCACCTCGATGCCGATGAGCTGACACGAGATCAGTTCAAGGCACTGCTTAATGCAGTCACGACCGTGAGGGATAACGGCAGCAATGATCGCGAGCTGGGATACACTTACCAGATCGTCATGATCTATGATACGCACGGTGGACGTGATTCCATAAGGATCACAGGTTATGGCGGATATCCTGAAGGATGGTCCGACCTTGTACGGATCACGAATGAGATATGCGGCGGAGATTACTTAAGTGAGGAGCCGGAGACGGCTGAACTTACGGCAGATTGGTATGCTGAGAATTTCGGGGTGAGTGATGATGATCTTCCCGAAGGAGTGAGCGTAGAAGACTATCTGAGAACAGAACACTTTGTCATTCAGAGATTCTCCGGCGTCACAAGTGGCGGTATGACTTATGGCTTTGATGCCGAAAAAGCTCTGAACGCCTATCTGGAAAAAAATTAAGATCAATCTTTTGAATGCATTTTTATGTGAGCCTTGATCGCATTAAAAGTCTTGTCACTGATGTAGTGTTCAACCCTGCATGCATCCTCGGCAGCGGTCTTTTCATCGACACCTATTCCCATGAGCAGCTGAGTGAGCACCGTATGGCGCTCATATATTCTCTTTGCAATCTTTTCTCCTGCCTTTGTGAGCTTTATATATCCTTCTTCATCTCTTGTGATATATCCGTCTTTTATCAGAAGACCCATAGCCCTGCTTACCGAAGGCTTGGAAAAGCCCATATATTCCCCTATGTCTATTGCTCTGACATTATCTGACTTCAGTGACAGAACATAAATTGTTTCCAAATACATTTCGCCTGATTCAAGCAGTGCCATAAGAAACCCCTTTTCTGTGATCATTTAGTAAAAATTACCAAATACAGTATATCATTATCGCAAACTATTCTCCATATTTTGTAAAAATATTCTAAAATTTCCGCTTGACATGTTAGACAAGGCTAACTATAATGAATGACGGTTAGTAAAAGCTAACTATTCTTTTTGAAAGGGTGTTAGCAAAGACTAACTTTTCTTGTGAGTGCGGGTTAGATGACGCTAACCATAATAACTTGAAGGATGACACTATGAATCTTAATGATGCTGAATTCGGAACGGAATATGTGATCACTGAAATCGATACCGAGGGAGACGATGAGATAGAAAGCTTTCTCTTTTCTCTTGGATGTTACAGCGGTGAGAAGATAACGGTCGTGGACAAGAAGAAAAATCTTGTCGTGTCGATCAAGGATGCCAGATATAACATAGACCCTGAACTGGGTGCGGCAATTCATATAATCAAGCCTTTTTTTGAATGATGAAAGTAAGGCGCAAAGCGTCTCACATAAACCTAAGGAGGAGTTAACATGAGGATCGCATTAACGGGAAATCCCAACAGCGGCAAGACTACAATGTATAATGCGCTGACGGGAAGAAACGAGAAGATCGGTAACTGGGCAGGCGTTACCGTCGACAGAAAGGAAAGCCGCATAAAGGATAAGTATAATGACAGTGGCAAGGAACTGATCGCAGTAGATCTTCCCGGAGCATACTCTATGTCTCCGTTCACATCGGAAGAGAGCATCACCAGCAGCTATGTGAAGAATGAGCACCCCGATGCAATTGTTAATATCGTGGATGCCACCAATCTCAGCAGAAGCCTTTTCTTCACAACTCAGCTTCTCGAACTCGGAATACCTGTTGTTGTCGCTCTTAACAAGACGGATGTCAATGACAAGAAGGGCAACAAGATTGACGAAGCGAGGCTTTCCGAAAAACTCGGATGCCCTGTAATCAAGACTGTATCAACCAGTGAGATCGGCATTAAAGAAGCAATAAGTGCTGCAGCTGCACTCGAGGGCAAAGGTCAAAAAGCTCCATACCATCAGGGTGATGTGGATGTAACGAGCAAGGAGGCTGTAGAGGCTGCAGATCGTAAGAGATTTGATTTTGTTAATGCGATCGTAAAGGATGTAGAGGTCAGAAAAACCCTTACCAAGGATAAGACAAAAGGTGATGCGATCGATAAGGTCGTGACCAATCCCGTTCTCGGCATCCTTATCTTTGCAGCGATCATGTTCGTTGTATTCTATATCAGCCAGACGACCGTCGGAACCTGGATCGCCGATATTGTTGTCGGATGGATCGAGACATTCCAGGAATGGGCAGGAGAGCAGCTCGGAGATGCAAATCCTCTTCTCTATGCATTACTTATTGACGGAATCATCGGAGGCGTAGGTGCGGTTGTCGGATTCCTTCCTCTTGTAATGGTAATGTATTTCCTGATCGCACTTCTCGAGGATTGCGGATACATGGCTAGAGCTACTGTTGTTCTTGATCCCATTTTCAAGAAGGTCGGACTTTCCGGAAAGTCAGTCATCCCCATGATCATCGGAACCGGATGCGGAATTCCCGCTATCATGGCGTGCCGTACCATCAGAAACGAAAGAGAGCGCAGGAGCACCGCAATGCTTGCAACATTCATGCCCTGCGGAGCAAAGCTTCCCGTAATAGCACTTTTTGCCGGAGCATTCTTCCCTGATTCGACCTGGGTGAGCTTTGTGTGCTATGTTGTGGGTGTTCTCCTTGTTCTTCTCGGAGCTCTTCTCATCAAAGCCATTACCGGCGTCAAGTATCGTAAGAGCTTCTTCATCATCGAACTTCCCGAATATAAGGTTCCCAGTCTCGGATTCGCTTTCAAGAGCATGCTTGAGCGTGGAAAGGCATACATCATCAAGGCAGGAACCATCATCCTCGTATGCAATACCGTTGTACAGATCATGCAGTCCTTCAACTGGCAGTTCGAAGCTATCGAAGAAGGAATGGAAGATACATCTATTCTTGCGAGCGTGGCTAATCCCTTCGCTATTCTTCTTGTTCCTGTCGTCGGCATAGTTTCCTGGCAGCTTGCTGCAGCGGCAATTACCGGATTCATTGCAAAGGAAAATGTTGTCGGAACCATCGCTACCTGCTTTGCCATCACCAATTTCATCGATACCGAAGAGCTTGAACTCATCGGCGAGGGTACTCCTGTAGCTGCGGTCATGGGCATCACTAAGGTTGCAGCTCTTGCATATCTCATGTTCAATCTCTATACGCCTCCCTGCTTTGCAGCACTCGGTGCAATGAATTCGGAGATGAAGTCGGCAAAGTGGCTGTGGGGAGCTATAGGACTTCAGCTTGCAACAGGCTTTACCGTCGGTTTCCTTGTATATCAGATCGGAACGATAATCGTTACCGGAACCATCGGTGCGGGATTTGCCGGCGGACTGATCGCTGTTATCTGCTTCGCTGCAGTGATCGGACTTATCATCAGAAACAATCATAAGAAGATGGCACTTGAGTATAAGCTCAGCTGATACGGGAGAATCTGACTATGGGTTCCATGCTTGCCAACACGATCATAATATTGATACTTGCGGTGTCCTTATCTGCTTCCTGCACATACATTTACAGGGAGAAAAAGAAAGGCGCGCACTGCATAGGCTGCCCAATGGCGGGGAACTGCCCGCGTAAGAAGGCCTGTGCCGGGATCGTGTCAGGTACGCACAAAAAGCAGATTTGAATATCTGATTAATTAGTAAACGTTTCGGGTGCCTTGTCACCCTGGCGCCCGGAACGTTTACTTTTTGAAAGTAGTTAGCGATTGCTAACGCATACATCTGAGGGGACGGTTCCCTCGCCATTATAGATTTGCCAAATAACCTTACTTAATAACCTTACGAATAATCATCTGAACAAAACTCAAAATATACATTATTATCCTGCTGAATAAGTTATTTCATTGACGTGAAACGAGGGAACCGTCCTCTCGTTTCATAGTTCTTTAAGGAGTAGAAAGTGTATCTTGAATTAAAGGATGTGAAGAAAAGTTATGGTCAGGACGGAAGCTATGTCCAGGTCCTTAAGGGTGTGAACACCGGATTGGAGAGGGGACAGATGTGTGTCATTCAGGGCACGTCCGGATCGGGAAAATCAACTCTTCTTAACTGTATCGGGGGCCTGGATGTGATGGACAGCGGTTCCATCAAAGTGGACGGAACCGAGGTGTTCGGACTGAAAGGCGATGCGCTGGCCGATTACAGAAGAGATAATCTTGGTTTCATATTTCAATTCTACAATCTTGTTCCTAATCTGACAGTATTGGAAAACATACAGGTCTGTGAGTATCTCACAAAAAATCCTCTTAACATAGATGAACTGATTGAAACGCTAGGGCTCTCCGAACATCGTAATAAAATGCCGTCACAGCTTTCGGGAGGACAGCAGCAGAGATGCGCCATTGCAAGAGCACTGGTCAAGAATCCCAAGCTTTTATTGTGTGATGAGCCTACCGGTGCGCTTGATTCATCTACTTCAAGAGACATACTTGTTCTTTTGGAGCAGATCAACGAGAAATACGGCACAACCATGCTTATCGTTACCCATAACAATTCGATCAAAAACATGGTCCACAAGGTTATATATCTGAAGGACGGACTGGTTAAAAAAGAATACTTCAACGAGACAAGAATCCCCGCATGTGAGCTGGAGGATCTGTGATGAGAAAGATATTGAGAAAGAGGATCCCAAGAGAGATCCGTGAGAATTTTTTCAGATATCTGGCTCTCTTTGTAATGATAGTTTTCTGCATGTATATCATCATTGCTCTGGTGGATGCTGCTGAAACGATCATGCAGGGAACTGCGAACAATCAAAGGCTGACACATGCAGAAGATCTTCAGATAACAGTATTTAACAGACTGACCGCATCACAGATCTCTGAGATAGAAGAGCGCGGGGTTACGGTTGAAGCTCATTTCAGCTTTGATGAATCACTCCCTGACGGTTCAGTGCTGAGAATATTTGAAAACAGAGAAAAGATCGATACTTTGATGCTGGAATCCGGAAGGGAAGCATCTGAAGACAACGAGATAGTCATAGAAAAAAGATATGCCGAAGTGCACGATCTTCATGATGGCAGCGTGATCGAGATCGCCGGAAACGAATACATTGTCACAGGTATTGCAACAAGCGTGGATTATGACGCACCATTCAGGAAATTTTCAGACACGGCGATTGACAGTGCTGCTTTCGGAACTGCGTTTGTTACCGCAGAAGGATATACAGGGATCAGAAATTCGGAAAGCACGGTTACCGAAGATCTTACATATGCTTTTATTCTGAACGGAAGCATGACTTCCGATGAACTGAAGGAAATGATCAGGGATTTTCCTTTTGATTATTCGGAAGTGGATGATCCGTATTATCAGGAGATGCTCGCAGATTCTTATGGCAAAAAAGACGAGATCCTTGACGGGATAAACGAGCTTTTTGACGGAGTGTCCGAACTGCTGGATGGCAGCGAAGAATTAAGGGATGGTGCCGGAGAACTCAGGGACGGATTGCGGGAACTGCAAGAAGGAACCGGAGAGTTTGCCAATGGCATTGATTCGATAAGCGGAAGAATCTCTCCTTATGCAGGCATGGTGCCTGCACTTGGAGCGGCTGTTGAAGGCGCACGTGAAGGTGCCGGAGAAATAAACGACGGTGCGCGTGAAGCATATGAAGGCTCGTGCGAGTTATATGACGGAACGAAAGAACTATATGACGGAGTATCGGAACTTTATGACGGAGTAAGCGAACTGCGGGATGAATCGAATGAACTGATTGACAGATTCTTTACTCAGGGTCCGGATAATATCACATCTTTCGTTCTCAGAGAAGAGAATGTAAGGATCGGAGGTGCGGCCGGTGATGTTGTGATCAACAAGCTGGCAGGAATGGTCGCGGGCGTGATACTCATTATCATGTTCACATATGTCCTTTCCGTATTCGTGATCCATCAGATACAGAAAGAGAGCAGTGTCATAGGAGCTCTGTATGCTCTTGGTGTGAAGAAAAAAGATCTCCTGAGACACTATATCACTTTGCCTACGATTGTCTGCTTCCTTGGCGGCATTACAGGTGCATTATTGGGATTCAGTAAATACGGATGCGAATGGCAGATGGCTGATAGCTATGCCTATTACTCGCTTCCTTCCATAGAGAAGGTGATCCCGGCATATCTGATCATCTATTCGATAGTGATGCCTCCTGTGGTTTCCGTTATCGTAAATGCCATTGTGATAAATAAGAGGCTTTCCAAAACCGCACTGTCACTCATCAGAAATGAGCAGAAGATTGGAAAAACCGGCAATGTCGATCTGGGCAAAATGAAATACCTGAACAGATTCAGGGTCCGTCAGATGCTCAAGGAGAAAAGAACAGCATTTACCGTAGTGTTCGGAATGTTCATATGCCTTGTGATACTGATGCTCGGACTTGACTGCTATGTACTTTGCGACAGCATTGGAGAGCTTAACAGCAGTGATACTCATTATGAATATATGTACACATATAAGTATCCCTCCGATGAAGTGCCTGAAGGCGGCGAACCTTGTTTTATCACATCTTTGAAAAAAGAAAAAAACGGATACAGTCTTGATATCACCGTGATCGGAATTGATGAAGACAATCCATATTATGACGTTGAGACCGTCAGTGGCAAGAACATGATCATCGCCAGCGAAGGAATCCTTACAAGATACGGAGTCGGAGTTGGAGATAAGATCATCTTCTCGGATAATGCCGAAGGAATAGATTACGGATTTACAATTGCCGGCACTACACCTTATTCGGTCGGTTTATCGGTGTTCATGGATATAGACAGCATGAGGGAATTATTCGGAGAGGATGATGACTATTATAATGTCGTTCTTGCCGATCACGAACTGGATATAGAAGAAGGTCGCCTGTACAGCATAACCAGAAAGGAAGACATAGAGAAGGCTTCGGACATATTTGTCGATCTTATGGCACCGATGTTCATAATGATGATCTCAGCCTCCTCGATCATATTCTGCATAGTCATGTATCTCATGATGTCCGTGATGATCGACAGGGCTGCATTCGGAATATCCCTTGTCAAGATATTCGGATACAGAAAGAGAGAACTTAAGAAATTGTATCTGGACGGCAATCTTCTGGTTGTTGTGATAGGAGCAGTCATAGGCATTCCCCTGTCCAAAATGCTCATGGATGCTATTTTTCCGACATTTGTAGGTAATGTAGCCTGCCCGGTTCCGCTAGGGTTTGAATGGTATTACTATCTGATCATTTTTGCAGGCATCATGCTTTGCTATGAACTGATAAATCTTCTTCTTACGAGGAAACTGGATAGGATCATACCGGCTGAAGTGCTTAAGAACAGGGAGTAAAAGATAACAATATGGGTTCAGCAGTTTCTAATCTGATAATCATCATTATTTTAGTGATAGTATTGTTTTTCTCCGTCAAAAACTCTATCACACATTTTAAGGGAAAAGGAGCGTGTTGCGGCGGAGGCGGAAGCGATGTCAAAGTCAGGCCACGTAAACTTGATGAAGTCATAGCCGTTAAAGTGATGAAGATCGAAGGGATGCACTGCGAGCATTGTTATTCAAGAGTGCATAATACACTGAATTCCATTGAGGGAGTGAATGCAACGGTCAAAGGAAAAAAAGGAGAGGCTTTGATAAAGCTTGGGAAGGAAATACCTGACCGGGAACTTCTGCAGGCAGTAAATGATCTCGGATATAAGGCAACAGAGATCAGAGATAAATGAATCCGGATAACGCATTGACGGATTTGCTGCGGGATTGCTTATGAGGGAATGAATATGAGAAATAACAATTCGTCGGAGGATTATCTCAAATGCATATTAGTGCTTAAAGAAAAGAATGGGCATGTCAGGTCGGTTGATGTTGCCGGAGAAATGGGCGTGACTAAACCGAGCGTAAGCAACGCCATGAAGAAACTTCGCAAGGAGGGGCTGATCAGCTTTGATGAAGAAGGATATATATCTTTCTCTGATGCCGGAAGGGAGATAGCAGAAAAGGTGCATGACAAGCATCTTCTGATAACAAAGGTTCTGATGCGTATCGGAGTAAGTGAGCAGACAGCATCAAAGGAGGCCTGCATGATCGAACATGCGATCAGTGATGAGACATACAGATGCCTTCAGAATTTTCACTCGGATTATAAGCCGGAAGCAGGCTGATAGATAGGGAGGAAAGAATGAGTTTAGTTGAAGCAAAAGCGAATGGAGAAGTAAGAGTATCCAAAATAAGCGGGGATGCAAGATTTCAGAGCAGGATCACGTCGATCGGCATTACTCCGGGATGCACGCTCAAGGTGATCCGCAACGACAGGAACAGACCTGTTTTGGTCTATTCGAGAAATACAATGATCGCTCTTAACAGAAAAGAATGCAGCAGCATAGATGTGGAGGTGCTTTCATGACGGCAACCATAGCGCTTCTCGGACAGCCTAATTCCGGGAAATCAACTGTATTTAATGCACTCACCGGACTCAGACAGCATGTCGGAAACTGGCCCGGTAAGACTGTGGAGAAAAAGGAAGGTACATTTTCACATGACGGCAAGGAATATGCTGTCGCTGATCTTCCCGGATCATACAGCCTTACTGCTAATTCCGATGAAGAGGAGATCACAAGAGATTTCATTTCTTCGGGGAAAGCTGATGTTGTATGCATTCTTGCGGACAGCTCACAGCTCGAAAGAAGTCTGTTCATGATGGCTGATTATGCCGGAATAAATGTTCCGAGCTTTCTTGTGCTCAATATGGCGGATGTTGCCGAAGATCAGGGTAAGAAGATAGATGCCAAGGCTCTGGAGGCAAAACTCGGAATTCCTGTCATACAGCTTTCCGCAACCGACAATAAAAAATATGAGGCATTTTTTGATGCCATGAACCGGGCTATAAACAATAAGAGTCTGATCAATGTCTCGGGACTTGAAACTGAACTCGAAAAGATTGAAGGCTATAGCACGTTAAAAAGCATAATTCCTGACGGAAGCATAGACAATTATTCTTCCATGTGGCTCAGTGCAAAAGCTATTGAGAATGATAAGCTTGTAATGGAATCACTGAATAAGTATCTTTCATCGGATTCCCTGAAGAAGCTCGATAGCATACGTCAAAATACCGGTGGCGCAGTGTCCACCGGAAACAGCAAGTTTGCCTGGATAGATGAACTTCTGGATGGAGTGCTCCAGGAGAAGAATGATCAGGTTAAGCTTGGAAAACTCGACAGAATGTATTTAAGCCCCGTCTGGGGAAAGCCCGCTGTTATCCTTACCATATTGTTCGGTCTCATAGGCTCTTTTATTCCCGCGCTTCCTTTCATGGGACTGGGACAGGCTATTGGAGGACTTAAGACTCCTGTTGCCGAGGCACTGTTTTCTGCCGGTGTGAATGAAATACTTATTACAATCATATGTAATGTTGTTCTGCAGTCGTTTTCATATATATTGCAGATGCTCGGATTTGTATTCGGAGTTGTCCTTGTGTTCGGACTTCTCGAAGAGGTTGGCGTCATGGCCAGAATATCCTATGTGTTCGATAACTCCATGGCAAAACTCGGCCTTCAGGGAAAATCTGTCATGCCGTTCCTTATAAGTTTCGGCTGCACTATGGGCGGAGCGGCAGGAACCCGTGTCATCGATAACTGGGGACAGAAAGTTCTTACGATCGCTCTTGCATGGGCTGTACCTTGTGGAGCAGCATGGTCGGTCATTCCGATGCTCGCATCACTTTTCTTCGGTCCGGGTGCCGTTCTTGTCATCGTCGCAATACTGGTCACCATGGTTCTTCATATGTGGATTACCGCGAAGATATTTGGAAGGAAACTGGTCAAGACAGGAGAGAGATACGGAATGATCATGGAGCTTCCTCCTTACCATAAGCCTAAGTGGGGAGCTCTCTTCAGATATGTGCTTGGACGTACCAAGGACACATTCTTCAGGGTATCCAAGGTTGTGCTTCTGGTATGCTTCCTGTTCTGGGCGCTCAGTTATTCATTCGTTCCCGGTTCGGATCCGATTCTGTTCAGGATCGGAAAGGCTATAGAACCTGTGACAAGAGTGTTTGGCATGGGATGGCAGCTTTTCATGGCATTTATTGCATCTTCGGTGGGCAAGGAAGGTGCTCTGGGAGTCATAAGCGCACTTTTTAATGATGGATCCTTTTACACCGCATTCAGTGATGCCATGAGTGGTGCGGGAGTTGCGGCTGACCTTAATGAGGTATTGCTCTCCAATGTCACCAAGCCCGAAGCTCTTGCATTCATATTCGCCATTACCTTTAACATGCCCTGCGTCGTTGCACTTGCTGCGACATATCAGGAGACTGCTTCTGCAAAGTGGACAGCTAGAATTGCAGCATATTATACGGCTGGTGCGCTTCTTCTCTCGATGATCGTATATCATATCGGACTTCTTATCTGGTAATAATTCGGAGATTGTCATATGGCGTCAAACAAAATGAACAAGCTCATAGAACTGCTTGGAGACGGACATGCAAGAACGATCGGAATGCTTGCCGGTGAACTTGAAACAACCGAAGCGGATGTGCTCAGACAGATAGATTATCTGGAGCATGTGGGAATCATAAGGAAGGTTATCGGCGATAATGCTGCAAATGTCTCGTGCACTTCGGGATGTGGAGGTGAATGCGGCGGTCCCTGTCCGGGATCATGCAACGGATGTCCATCGGGCGGTGGAAATATGTGCCATAGCTGTTTGCCCGATGGAGGCTTCAAGAATATGGGGCAGATGTGGGAATTGGTAAAGCAATAAACAGTAAGGAAAAAGATTAAGGAGGTTGTGACATGGATTACAAAAAGATAGGGATTTTTGCACTCGGTACATTGTTCGGTCTTGAAGGCATTAAGCTTCTGACTTCCAAGGATGCCAAGAAGGTATATACACATTGTACTGCGGGAGTTCTCAGAGCTAAGGACGCTGTTATGGATCAGGTCACAACTCTTCAGGAGAACTGCTCTGATATCTATGCTGAGGCAAAGAATATCAACGAGGAAAGAAAACAGAAAGAAGCTGAAGCTGTCATAGAGTAATAATGTATTGTAATAACCTGTATTCATTGTACCGGGACATGCAATGTCTGATGATGTTGTATGTCTCAGTACAGAATGTAAAACGGTAAACTATTATGAAGATCATAATTAAACACGAGACAGGTAACAGGCTGAGGGTCCATTATCCATACAAGAACATGAGCTTTAAGGAAGCTGATGCTCTTGAGTATTATCTTCATGGTTTTACTCAGATTAAAGAAGTTAAGGTGTATGAGCGTACTTCGGATGTTGTGATCATATATGAGTGCACCAGATCGATGGTTCTTGATATCCTGAAGGGATATGATCCTGAACAGCTGAGTGTTCCGAGTACAGTATATGAAAGTTCGGGACGGGAAATAACTGCGATGTACAGGGAAAGGATAGTTACGACTATCCTTGTTCATTATTGTAAGAAATTGATAATTCCCGTAAGTATAAGAAGAATCTGGGAGCAGATCAAGGCTGTCAGATATATCTATCGCGGAATCAGGACTTTAAAGAATAAGAGATTGCAGGTTGAACTGCTGGACGCTGTTGCAATTACCGCGGCAATACTGATCGGAGATTATAAGACAGCTTCAAGTGTCATGTTCATGCTTAAAATCGGTGATACTCTTGAAGAATGGACACATAAGAGATCGGTTGATGATCTGGCAAGACGAATGTCACTTAATATTGACAAGGTATGGAAGCTGACGGAAGAGGGTGAGACTCTCACTGATTCTTCAGACGTTGTATGCGGTGACAGAGTTGTGGTCCGTATTGGTAACATCATACCTTTTGACGGAACGGTTTCCGAAGGTGAAGCCATGGTCAATCAGGCATCCATGACAGGTGAGTCATCTGCTGTCAGAAAGTCTGAAGGAGCCTCTGTGTTTGCCGGAACGGTAGTGGAGGAAGGGGATATAACCATCACTGTAACCCAGACTGAAGGATGCGGACGATTTGATAAGATTGTCAGGATGATAGAGGAATCTGAGAAGCTTAAATCATCGCTTGAAAGCAAGGCGGAGCATTTATCTGACAGGCTGGTTCCTTATACTTTTATGGCCTCGGCACTTACATGGTTATTTAGCAGGAACGTGCCCAAAGCCGTTTCCGTGCTTATGGTTGATTATTCATGTGCTCTCAAGATGGCAATGCCGATATCGGTACTCTCCGCAATCAGAGAGGCAACGGAATACGGCATCACGGTTAAAGGAGGAAGGTTCCTGGAGGCTGTTGCGGAAGCGGATACTATTGTCTTTGACAAGACCGGTACGCTGACCAAAGCATGCCCTACAGTAAAGGATGTCATATCATTTTGTGATGAGTCACCTGATGAGCTTCTCCGTCAGGCGGCATGCCTGGAGGAACATTTTCCTCATTCCGTAGCAAGGGCTGTTGTTGATGCCGCGCTCGGTAAGGGGCTTGTACATGAAGAACTCCATACGAAAGCTGAATACATAGTGGCGCACGGTATTGCATCAACTATCGATGGCAGAAAGGTTGTGATTGGAAGCTATCATTTTGTCTTTGAAGATGAAGGCGCCGTGATTCCTGAGGGCAAACAGTATCTGTTTGATGATCTTCCTTCCGAATATTCTCACCTGTACTTTGGAAAAGACGGAAAGCTGGCAGCCTGCATTCTTATCGAAGATCCGATGAGAGAAGATGCCTCCGAGGTAGTCAGAAGGCTTAGGAATCAGGGATTCGAACATATTGTGATGATGACCGGAGACAGCATCAGAACTGCAGAGGCCATTGCAACAAAAGCCGGTATTGATGAATTCTATGCCGAGGTGCTGCCGGAAGATAAAGCCGGATTCATTGAAAGAGCAAAGGCTGAAGGAAGGCACGTGACCATGGTGGGAGACGGCATTAATGATTCTCCTGCATTGTCTGCTGCTGATGCCGGAATAGCAATAAGCGAGGGTGCAGCGATTGCAAGACAGATTGCAGATATCACGATCAGTTCCGATTCGCTTGAAAGTCTTGTTGTGTTGAGGAAAATCAGCATTCTGCTGATGAAACGTATCAGGTTCAACTACAGAACAATAGTCGGTTTTAACTCTACACTGATAGGATTGGGAATAGCAGGAATACTGCCTCCCGCCACATCAGCATTGCTCCATAACGGATCCACCGTTGCACTCGGACTTAAGAGCATGACGAATCTGCTGCCCGAGAATAATGTTTAAAACCGGCAATCATTTAATGATACTGCTCATTTAATGATATCGATCAGGAAATAAAGAACGTCTCGAAAGGATGATAAAGTGGCTGTCAAGATCAATAGCTTAAGTGAAGAAGATATACGGGCGATAGGTGATGCCTTCGCTGATTTCGAGTATGACGAGAACGAATGGGGAATGAGCTATTTCTGCAAGGACAAGCAGGCAGTGAGTGATTACATATGTGCTTATGTAGATATGGCAATAAAGGAGCATGTACTGTATTCAACAAGTGAGGCTCACGAAGCTTTTATAGTTTTTAAGAGATCCGGAATGAACATGAGTCTAACGTCTGCATCGGGGCTTATCGGAACAATTCCGGGCAAACTCAATATGGATCATACGATCGAAGTGGTGAAGGGTATCAGACATGCAGGAAAATCTTACGGACAGATTCTTGCCAAACTTAAGATACCTCACATCTATGTGGGCATGGTCGCAGTAACGGAAAAGTATCAGGGACAGGGATTCATGCGTAAGCTCCTTGAGATAGCTTATGAAGAGGGAAGAAAGGATGGCTTGCCCGTTGTGCTGGATACGGATGCAGAACTTAAGAAAGCCAAATACGAACATGTCGGAATGAAATGTGTAATAACCCAGCATCTTGCAAACGGTGTTGAACTTTATGGGATGGTATATGAACCTGATAATGTCCCGAAAGAATGGAAAAGTGAGAGAGTACTCGAGGATATGCGTATCCTTTCCGCAGATAACAAGAATGTATGGGACAGGTTTGCAAATGTTTACACAGGCTTTGTGACCGGGACCCCAGGAAATAAAAGATCGTATGAGGCGATGTATAAACGGATAAGGAAAGTTGTAAAGGATAAGGAAGTCCTCGAGATAGCAACCGGGCCGGGAATCATTGCCAAGGAGGTTGCGCCCGAAGCAAAGAAGATGACAGCAACGGATTATTCCGAGAAAATGCTTGCCGTTGCCAGACGTGGCGTGGTTCCGGATAATCTTGAATTTGAATATGCGGATGCTCATGAGCTTAAGTATGCTGATAACAGTTTTGATGTTGTAATTATTTCCAATGCTCTTCATATTGTACCCAATCCTGAAATAGTATTGTCTGAGATAAGACGTGTGCTCAGGCCGGATGGCATTCTTGTTGCTCCGAATTTTGTTCATGATGGTGGTAACAGGATCAGTAATGTGTTCAGTAAAGCACTGTCGGTTGCCGGAGTGGTATTTGAAGCCAAATGGGATATGAACGGGTATCTGGCGTTTCTGGAAGATAACGGTTTTTGCGTTAAAAGATCAAAGCAGCTTCCGTCAAGCATACCTCTTGTCTATACGGAGTGTGTACCGAAAGAGAATCTTGAGATCCTTATAAATGCGTGAAGATATATGAATATATAAGATGTAAAGGAGAATTGACTGATGGGCCTATTTAAGAATTTTGTAAGTCAGACCAGAAAGCCTGAGGGATTTCTTGGAAAGATGATGGTCAATGGAATGAATGGGGGACATGCCCAGATGGCAGACTGGGGATTGTCACATCTTAAAACCATTGCCCCGGAAAAGATCGTTGAGCTGGGCTGCGGAGGCGGAAGAAATGCAGGAGCACTTTTGGAAAAGTACCCTTTCTCAAAAGTTACAGCCGTGGATTATTCCGAAGTGTCGGTCGGAAAAGCGACTGAATACAATAAAGAAATGATCAAAGCAGGAAGATGCATTGTAAAACAGGGAGATGTTTCTTCACTGACTCTTCCTGAAGAAGAATATGATCTTGCAACGGCATTTGAAACTATATATTTCTGGCCCGGACTTGAGAAATGTTTTGCCCAGGTGGCAAAGGTGCTTAAACCCGGCGGAGTGTTTATGATAGTAAACGAATCGGATGGAACGGATGAAGCAAGCCTGAAATTCGAGAAGATGATAGAAGGCATGAAATGCCATACAGTCGAGGAGATAGAAGCAGCCCTTAAGAGTGCGGGCTTTTCCAAGGTTAAAGCAGATCATCATAAATCAAAGCCCTGGATAACGGTTTTGGCAAAAAAATGAGCTTGTAATCCTGATTGTTTAATTGCCGGATATGGAGTGATGGGATATGCAGAAATATCATATAGAAAAAAACACGGTACAGGAAACACTGATAATACCTCTATATGGACGAAAGGTATGTTCTGACAGATTTCCCGCTCTTTTCAATGATCCGGAAGCTGAACGCATATGTGGAATGCTGGATTATGACTTTGCAGATAAAGGAAAGAGAATGGAGTCGGGAGTGGGCCTTTTTGGCGCGCTTGAGGTGGCTCAGCGTCAGTATGATATTGGTTGTGAAGTAAAGGAGTATCTGAAGACACATCCCAATGCTGTCGTAGTGAATCTGGGCTGCGGACTGGATGATACATTCAGAAAGTGCGATAACGGCACCTGCAGCGGATACAATATTGACATGCCGGATGTAATAGCTATTCGAAATGAATTGCTGCCCGCAGATGAAAGAGAGCACAATCTTGCATACGATCTGAATGACGACAGATGGATGAATGAGATAGATTCGAGTAAAGGAGTGATCCTCTTTGCAACAGGTGTGTTCTATTACTTCAAAACAGAAGATGTAAGAAGGCTGTTTAATAAACTGGCAAACAGATTTCCCGGAGGGACCATTGTTTTTGATGCATGCAACAGACGCGGTGCAAAGATGATGACGAAGACGTGGCTCAAAGAAGCGGGGATAAGAGATGTTCAGGCCTTCTTTTCTCTTGAAAATGTAAATGAACTCAATACCTGGAGCAACAGTTTTCTGAGTGTGTCGGCAAAAAGCTATATGCGTGGTTACAGGGATATCTATGATGAAGTCGGAATGCTTCATAAACTCATGATAAGATTCTGCGACGATCTGGTAAACATGATCATTGTTAAGATCAGTTTCAGATGTGGATGATTGGTGTAGATGAGGAGAGTATTACTATGAAATACAATGGAATGCCTTCCGCTATGTGGATGATGTATAAGAATTCTTTCAGAGATCATCTTGTTTCGGATCTGGGATATGATAAAGCCACAGCCGTCAGGATAACCGAAAAGGCTAAGCCAAAGTACAGGGAGATAATAGAAAAACTGCCTGAATTCGAGGACGGAGACAGATTTAAGACCAATATCGTCAACTGTGCTCTGCTTGTTGCATTTCTTCTAAAAATGGACAGAAGACCAACTGTGGAGGAACTCACAGTATTCTATGAAAATGCCATGACCATGCCGATGACAAAAATATTCTGCAAAAAGGCCGGCAGGATCAAGTTTACTGATAAGGACACAGAAAGGCAGAAGGCCACAGCAGCTCTGCGGGCAGGTGACCGCAATCCCTATTCATGGACCATGGATTATCTGCCATATGAAGATGGAAGCGGATATGAGGCCAGATTCTACACCTGCGGTATCTGTACACTTATGAAGGAGTATGGATTCTTTGATCTTGTACCTGCCATGTGTCACCTTGACTATACAATGAGCGAACTCGGCGGAGCATCAATATTTGTAAGAGAGTATACATTAGCCGGGGGTGGACCGTACTGCGACTGCGGGTATAAAAAGAAAACATAATGACTATATCGCTTTGTTTTCTTTAAATGGATTTATGCTGAGTATCTCAGTATTAAGTGCTATTTTTGCCTCTCTGAGATCTATATCATTTTGAATATCCAAAAAATAATTATCTGATACTCCAAAGAATCTTGCCAATCGAAGAGAAGTATCGACAGTAACTTTTCTCTGGTCGTGCAGAATATCCTGAATTCTTGATACGGGAACATGAATTTCTTTGGCAAGCATATATGCAGAGATGTTATTTGGCTCCATGAATTCTTCCAACAGTATTTCGCCTATTTTCGGTGTGTTGAAATACATATCCATATTTGGTCTCCTTAAATATGTGTTAGTGATAATCAGTGATCTCGACATTATAGTAGTTATTATCAGTTTCCTTATCATAAAAGCTTTTAATCATATATATAATACACACGTGCGGCGTGTATATGTAAAGCAGGTATGCGACCGTCTGCAATATGGATTGACAACAAAATTTAAATATAGTAATCTATGATAGCTAACACAGATAACTTAAGTGAAAGAATAGATAATGCCAAGAGATAAGTCCTTAAGTCATGAGAAAGTAAAGACTGCTATCAGGGATGAATTCCTTGAAAAAGGCTATGAAGGTGCTTCGATAAGAAGTATCGGTGCAAGAGCCGGGATGACATCAGCCGGGCTTTACAGACATTACCCGGATAAAGAAGCAATGTTTGGTGCGCTTGTTGAGCCGCTTGTCAGTAGTATCAAAGCGTGGACCGGGAGGCATATCGGAAGAAAGGATCAGCTTCTAAATAATCTGACCGGAGGAGAGGATCTGTTCGGCGAAACTTTTGTAGACCTGATCAGGGATGTCATTCTTCCAAACCGTGATGAATTCAAATTACTGATGAATGCTTCAGCCGGTACGAAGTATGAGAACTTCATTCATGATTTTGTGATAGATAATCAGAAATCATTTCTTAATGCAATACGGTATATAAGGAAAAACGGATATCCGGCTATGGATATCAGCGAGGAGGAATTACATATGCTGCTCTCGGCATATATTACTGCATGTTTCGAGACCATCGTACATGATTACGATGACGAGAAAATTGAAAAGTATCTTAATACCGTACAGGAGTTCTTCATGCCGGGGTGGATGAAGATAATGGGAGTTAAGTAGAAAAGAGCCGAGAGGCTCTTTTTTATTGCGTTAGTTATCAATATCAGGTTAGCGATAGCTAACGCAAAAGAGATATAAGGAGGAGTGAAAAAATTGGGAAAGACAGAAAAATATGATCATATGAAACTGATCAGACAGTACGCGGGAGGGCACAAGAATCTTATTACGCTTGGCAGATGTCTTGCAGCGGTAAGTGCGGTGCTTACGCTGATCCCGTATTATGAACTTTGGAAAGTCATAAGGACCGCGGTGAACGGAGAGGAACTTGAAAATATTAAAGTATATGCCTGGTCAGCCGTGACAATGATAGTTGGAGCTTTGCTCATATATATAGCTGCGCTTCTATGTACTCATATAGCTGCATTCCGTGTGCAGGCTAATATGAGAAGTTCTCTGATGAGAAGGATCATCACCCTTCCCCTCGGAGTATTTGATGAGGATGGAACCGGCAAGATCAGAAGGATTGTCAGTGATTCCACAGCGGCAACAGAAACATATATTGCACATACTCTCGCTGATAAAACAGTTGCTGCTGTCACGCCTGTCGGGCTTATTGTTCTAGTCTTTGCGTTCAACTGGAAAATCGGTCTTATATGCATGATTCCCGCTGTCATAGGATTTGTCTGCATGATGTCCATGATGGGTAAGAATATGCAGGAGAAGATGAAAGAGTATCAGAATGCTCTTGAAACTATGAACAGTGAAGCTACCGAATATGTCAGGGGTGTCCCTGTTGTTAAGACTTTCGGACAGACGATCCATTCGTTCAAGAAATTCAAGGCATGTATTGATGGTTATGGAAAATGGACCACAGATTATACTCTGATGCTCAGGCTCCCGATGACCGGATTCATGACATGCATAAATGCAATCTTTGCATTTATCGTAATCTCTGCATATGTGATAACCGGAAACGGAATAACAAATGCTGACATGCTTAATGTCATGTATTACATCATCATAACACCTCTTATCACGATCGCACTTACCAAGATTGCTTATTCCGGTGAGGCTGAGATGAATCTTATAGATGCATTGAAGCGTGTTGACAGGATCATGGAAATGGAACCGCTTAAGGATGGAGCAGCAGGCAGTAAACCTGCAGATCATGGCATCGAGCTTAGGAATGTTACATACAGATATGAAGGGGCATCACGTGATGCGGTAAGTGATGTCTCGATGGATATACGCCCGGGTGAACATGTTGCTCTGGTCGGTCCCTCAGGTTCCGGTAAGACCACTCTGGCTGAACTGATGGTGAGATTCTTTGATGTCAGTTCAGGTGAGATGCTGATCGGAGGAGTGAATGTAAAGGATATGCCATCTTCTGAACTGATGAAGTATGTATCATTTGTATTTCAGGACAGCAGACTTATCAAGAAATCAATTCTTGAAAATGTCCGCATGTCCAAACCCGGTGCAAGCGAAGAAGAAGTGATGGATGCACTTCGTAAAGCACAGTGCATGGATATCATTGATAAGCTTCCGAAGGGTATACATACGGTTATCGGCGAAAAAGGAACTTATCTGTCCGGTGGAGAGCAGCAGAGGATAACCATTGCAAGAGCAGTCCTTAAGAATGCTCCCATACTGATACTTGATGAAGCAACAGCATTTGCCGATCCGGATAATGAAACTAAAGTACAGGCTGCTTTTGAAGAATTATCCAGAGATAAGACGCTTATCATGATAGCCCACAGATTAAGTACGGTTATGAACGCCGACAGGATCTTCGTTATGGATGACGGAAGATGTGTACAGTCCGGAACACATGATGAACTGATGACTCATGGAGGCTTGTATAAAGACATGTTTGATGAATATACAAGATCGATAGAGTGGAAGGTAGGTGCCTGAAGATGATAGAAAGATTACAGCATAAATATGCACTTTCAAGACAGGGTGCAGTCGATATGGTAAAAGCGTGCATATGCGTTCTTGTAGCGAATATTGTGCTTATGATGCCGGCAGGAATCCTTTATACCCTTATAAACGATATGTTAAGCGGAGAGTTGAGCAGAGACAGGATTCCCTTCTATGCTACCGCCTCTGTTATCATCCTGATTTTGGTCGCAGTGACCAATTTCATACAGTACAACGCAACATTTCTTACAACATACAGAGAGAGCGGTGTCCGCAGGACTACCATAGCAGAGAAACTCAGAAAACTTCCGCTTTCATACTTCGGAAAGAAGAATCTGGCTGATCTTACAACCAATATCATGGGTGACTGTGCAATGATTGAAACAGCATCCAGTCACTGGATTCCTGAACTTATAGGTGCTCTCGGATCTGTAAGTCTGGTTGGCATAAGTCTTTTCTTTTTCTTTGACTGGAGAATGGTTCTTGCAAGTTTCTGGGTTATCCCGGTTGCGTTTATCATAGTTCTCACATGTTCGGGAGCGGAAAAGAATGCGGTAAGGAAGAATCAGGTTGTCAAACTTGAGATGTCGGACGGAATACAGGAGTGTCTTGAATCCATTAGAGATCTCAGAGCCAACAATGCTGAAAACGAATATATGAGTGAGCTTGACGGTAAGATCAAAAAAGTAGAAAAAATGGCTCTTTTCACCGAACTTAAGATGGCGGTATATGTTAACTCTGCAGCCATAATCTTAAAGCTTGGAATGGGAACGACCGCAGTCGTCGGCGGAACACTGTTCGCTGCAGGTGATATAGATATACTCACATTCTTTATGTTCCTGATGCTTGTGTCCAGACTCTATGCACCTATGGAGATCTCGCTTCAGAATTTTGCAGCGATAATAGCTACAGGTATTCAGTGCGAAAGACTTGATGAGGTATTATCGCATGATATTCAGACCGGTACTGAGACTATGAACAATAATGGGTACGATATCGTATTTGATCATGTAGGATTCAAATATGCTGATGACACCGATGTTCTCAAGGATGTAAGCTTTACTGCAAAACAGGGTGAAGTGACAGCGCTGATCGGACCTTCAGGCGGTGGAAAGACTACGATCTCAAGACTTGCAGCAAGATTCTGGGATGTAAATGAAGGCAGGATAACTCTCGGTGGAGAGGATATCTCCAAAATCGATCCGGAGACGCTCCTTAAGAATTATTCGATCGTTTTCCAGGATGTCACTCTTTTCAATAATTCCGTTATGGAGAACATCAGGATAGGAAAGAGCGGTGCTACGGACGAAGAAGTCATTGCGGCAGCAAAACTTGCCAACTGTGATGAATTCGTAAACCTGTTGCCCGAGAAATATAATACGAATATCGGTGAGAACGGAAGCGAACTGTCCGGCGGAGAGAGACAGAGAATATCCATTGCAAGAGCGTTTCTCAAGGATGCCCCTGTAATACTTCTGGATGAAGCAACAGCATCGCTCGATGCAGAGAATGAGACGGCTATACAGGAAGCTCTGTCAAGACTTATCAAGGAAAAGACGGTTCTTATCATAGCTCACAGAATGAGAACAATTGCAAATGCTGATAAGATAGTTGTCCTTAAGGACGGCGTGGTTGCGGAACAGGGAAGCCCGGAATTCCTATCAGGATTTGACAGCATCTACAGTCGTATGACAGCTCAGCAGCTGATCTCACAGAACTGGAAGATGTAAAAGCATTAAATGATGTTATAGATTGAATTCTCTGTGTTGATACCTAAGAAGGCTAAACACAGAGAATTTTATATTGCTGTGATCAATTGTGTTTTCATTGCTTGACAATCAAAAGCAATACTGATAATATGCTTATCGGTAATCGGATTATCAGTTTAGAAAGGTTCATGTATGTCTTTACGAGATACCAGTATAGATCCAAGATTGCTTGAAAGTGCCCGCAATGAATTCATGAAGCTCGGATTTATGAAAGCAGATCTGAAAACTATCTGTGATAACGCGGGCGTTACAACCGGAGCTGTATACAAAAGATATAAAGGCAAAGAAGAACTGTTCTGTGCTGTTGTAAAGGATACGGCCGATATTCTTGACGGATTTGTGACCGTCAGGACCGATATGGATTTTTCCGGAATGACTGACGACGAAGTGCGTAATACATGGATCATGAATGAAACATATATGCTTGATCTTTTTAAGATATTATGGAAGATACGCGGTGATTTTGTTCTTCTGCTTGAAAAGTCTGCCGGAACGGTTTACGAGAATTACGGACACGAGTTTGCACTCAGGATGACAGATGCATATATGCAATATTACCTTGAGGCCAAAAAGCGCGGACTTGCTAAGACTGTAATATCCAGAACGGAAATGCATGTTCTATGTACATCGTTTTGGACAGCCATATATGAACCGTTTGTCCATAAGATGACATGGAAGGAAATAGAAGAACACTGCAAAGTGATGTGCAGATATTTTGACTGGACTAAGGCTTTTGACATGAAATGAAAATTTAGCCGTCTAAGGACGGCTAAAAAATAGGATTTCGGTTAGCATACCCTAACCTGAATGAGAGCGGAGGATTCAATATGTTCAAGAGAGTATCTCCATACATAGGAGAGTACAAGAAGTATACCGTGTGGGCTGTAATATTGATGTCCATTGGTATCATTGCAAATGTTACGCCTTATTTCTTTATCTATCAGATAATAGCACCGCTCACACGCGGAGAGCATATTGATGCTTCCTATATTCTGATAAGAGTTATAGCTGTTGCTATATGTGAGATCATATTCTCGGTTTCTTATGTACAGGGACTGGAGTTTTCGCATATTAGCGCATACAACACCCTCAAGAATCTCAGAATATCGCTTCAGTCCAAACTCGAGAGGCAGCCTCTTGGTAATATTAATGAACTTGGCACGGGGCGCATCAAGAAGGTTTTTACGGATGATATTGATCAGGTAGAACTTCTTCTTGCTCATGCAATTCCGGAGGGTATAGCCAATATTGCTATTCCAATGATCATAATCGTTCTGATGTTTATATTTGATTGGAAACTGGGACTTTTATCTCTGGTACCGCTTGTTGTGGGGATGTTTGCAATGGGCATGATGATGAAATCAGGACTAGAGAAGATGAATGCCTATTATGAATCCGCTGCAAAGATGAACAATACGATAATTGAATACGTTAACGGAATGGAAGTCGTTAAAGTCTTTAATAAAGACGGTGATTCGTACAAGAGATTTGGTGAAAGAGTAAAGGATTACCGTGATTTCACTCTTGACTGGTATAAAGTCTGCTGGCCGTGGATGGCAATTTATTCAAGTGTTCTTCCATGCCTGGTTCTTCTGATGCTCCCGCTCGGATCTATGATGGTCCTTGGTGGAGTTGTCACTTTGGACAGAATGGTGCTTGTATTCTGCATGTCCTTTGCAGTGGGACCTTCGTTCCTTAAGGCACTTAATTTTGCGGGAAAATTTCCTCAGCTTGATTATAAGATTGCAGAACTTGAGAAGATGATGGAACATCCGCCACTTAAGGAAGGAGAGTCAGCATTCAAAGGGGATAATCTTGATGTAGAATTCAAGGATGTTCATTTCGGCTATGATGATGCAGAGGTTCTTCATGGTGTGAATTTATCATTTAAGCAGGGAACAACTACTGCACTTGTAGGCGAATCGGGGAGCGGAAAGTCTACTCTGGCCAAGCTTCTGGTTCATTATTACGATATAGATTCCGGAACTATAACTGTCGGAGGACAGGATATTACGGATATGTCTCTTGAGGCACTTAACGATCAGGTGTCATTTGTCTCGCAGGAACAATTTCTGTTCAATACAACTTTGTATGAGAATATCCTTATCGGAAAGCCGAATGCTACAAGAGAGGAAGTCCTTGAAGCGGCAAGAAGAGCTCAATGCAATGAATTTATTGCCAGATTCCCGGATGGGCTTGATACACAGGCAGGTGATGGAGGTAAGCAATTATCCGGTGGCGAACGCCAGAGGATATCACTTGCAAGAGCAATTCTTAAGGACGCCCCCATTATAGTGCTTGATGAAGCAACAGCATTTATGGATCCTGAAAATGAGGAGAAGATGAATGCTGCTCTCGACGAGATTGTAAAGGATAAGACTGTACTTGTTATTGCACACAGACTTTCCACTATAAAGAATGCCGATAAGATATGTGTCATGAAGGAAGGTAACTGTATAGCAGCTGATACTCATGATAAGCTTATCATTTCATGCCCTGAATATAAGAAATTGTGGGATGCGTCGGTTTCAGCAAGCACATGGAAAGTGAGGGAGGCTTGATACAATGTTAAAAATACTTCACAGACTTATATGTGTAACGGGAAAGTATAAAGCAAGGATCAGGGGTTCATATATAACCGCCTTTTTAAAGGGAATTATGATGAAAGCTCCATTGATGCTTTGTTTCATATGTATCTCACTGTTTATGCAGGATCAGATGGATATTACAAAATGTATTCTGCTGGGTATAGCAGTACTTGCAAGTGTTGTTCTGCAGACAGTATTCGAACATATATCCAATGTGCTTCAATCGGCAACCGGTTACATGGTATTTGCAGACATGCGTTTAAGGCTCGGTGATCACCTCAGAAAACTTCCGATGGGATATTTTACGGAAGGAAATATAGGAAAGATAAGTTCTGTTCTTGCTACCGATATGGTTTTTATCGAAGAGAACTGTATGGGGGTATTATCTGAACTTGTTACATTTATGATTTCACAGGGCATCATGACCATCATGATGTTTGTGATGGATGTCAGGCTTGGACTTCTGTCACTGATGATCGTTGCTGTATTTATAGTGATCGGTAATCTTATGCTTAAGACTACACTAAAGCACTCGGTTATCAAACAGGAAGCCAGTGAATCCCTGACTGAGGAAGTACTTGATTTCGCAGAGGGTATCGGAATCATTAAGTCATACAATATGCTTGGTGAAAAATCGAAGAGACTTACGGACGAATTTGATAAGAGCTGTAAAGAAAGTATTGATTTTGAGGTTGCATACAGCCCATGGTCAAGAGCACTTTATCTTACATTTGGTATAGGCACAGCACTCGTGCTTTCGTTATGTGCTTATCTGTTTAACGCAGGCGAAATATCGGATGTATATATGGTTGGAATGGCACTGTTCCTTTTTGATATGTTTGTTTCAATCAAGAGTTATTACTCACAGATGGCCAGACTTACCGTGACAAATGCAAGCCTTGACAGAATAGAAGAAGTATTCGCTGCTGAAGAATTAAAAGATGTCAGCCAAAAAACATTGGCATCATATGATGATGCAAAAGGACAGGATGAAATAGTGTATGACAACGTCAGTTTCGGTTATACAGATAAGAATGTTCTTGAGAATGTCTCCTTTTCCGTAAAGAAGTGCCAGATGACAGCATTAGTTGGTCCTTCGGGAGGCGGCAAGTCGACGATTGCTTCGCTTTTAGCACGCTTTTGGGATGTTAAGAGTGGGAAGATACTGGTACGGGGTGAGGATATAAGAGACGTATCTCTGGGAAGTCTTATGGATCAGATCAGCATGGTCTTTCAGAGAGTATATCTTTTCCAGGATACGGTATATAACAATATCGCTATAGGCCGCCCTGATGCTACAAGAGAAGAAGTTGAAAACGCGGCAAAAAAAGCAAGATGTTACGACTTCATAATGCAGCTCCCGGAAGGCTTTGATACTGTGATCGGAGAAGGCGGAGCTTCTTTATCGGGTGGCGAAAAACAAAGAATATCTATTGCGAGATGTATTCTCAAGGATGCTCCGATAGTAATACTTGACGAAGCTACTGCAAGCGTGGATGCGGATAATGAAAGAGCCATTCAGGAAGCCATATCCGAACTTTGCAGGAATAAGACGCTGCTTGTCATTGCTCACAGGCTTAAGACCATAAAGGATGCCGACCAGATACTTGTAGTATCTGATGGTGAGATTATTGAGAGAGGTGATCATCAGGCGCTTATGGATTTGAATGGGACCTATGCGCATATGGTTTCCCTGCAGACATCATAAATACACAGCATTATCATGCTTGTAAAAAAAATATATTTAGAGGAGTCAAAAAATGAAAAATAATAAGCTTGTCGGAAAAGATCTGATCCTTACAGGAGCCCTTACAGCAGTCATGTTTGTTATATATATGGCGGTTAGCATTGTCATGAGCCTTGCCGGGCCTGTCACCAATGTTTTTTATCCTGCTGCAGTTTCTCTTGTGAATGGTATTGTCATGATGCTTTTGCTTGCAAAGGTTCCTAAGTTTGGAGCATTATCCATTGCCGGAGTTATCCAGGGACTTCTTACTTTTCTGGTCGGAGCGTTCTGGACAGTCGGTGCAGGACTTATCGTCGGAGCTTTGTTTGCTGATCTGTTGTTCATTGGACTCGGTGAGATTTCAACTAAAAAGATGATTACGGCATATGCGGTGTTCAGCGGTATTTTTACATTTGGTGCAATTTCTCCGATGAAGATCTTCAGGGAAGCATATATGGATCTGACTCTTAGCAACGGTATCTCTCAGGAATATGTGGATGGCCTTATTAAGATGACTGAATGGCCTATGCTTACGGTGATCATCATAACAGGTTTTGTATGCGGATTTATTGGAGGAATTATCGGTCTGAATGTATTGAAAAAGCATTTTGTTAAAGCGGGTCTCGTACAAGCATAATCGGTAAAAGAAATGATCAATAAAGGCTGATGCTTTCACAGATCAGTCTTTATTTATGGAGTTATATGAGTGACAAATCAGTCAAAGACAAAATAACACAGGTGTCATTTCATGGCAGCGCGAGACTGGATCCGAGACTCAAGCTTATAATGCTTATAACACTTGGGTGCACCAGTTTTTTCATTAATGGGGATGTTCCCGAACTGTTGCTCATGCTTGGCGTGACTGTTTTCATCTGTGCGGGTAGTGCGCCCGGATGGGGAATCAGAATGCTTGTTATATATATTGTGATCTCTTACCTGAACACGTGCCTTAAGTATATTCCGATTCCGGTTGTGAGCCTTTTGATGGGGATTTTTGGAGTGACAATAATAAAAGCTATTCCTGTAATATCTTTTGGCAGATGGGTGATGAAAAGCACTTATATGGATGAACTTGCGGTTGCGCTTGAAAGAGCAGGTCTGCCACGAAGTGTGATTATTCCTTTTGTTGTTATGTTCAGATATATACCCACACTCGGAATAGAATACAGGATGATCAGAAATACAATGAAGATACGCGGGGTATGTGACTCGTTTATAAAGATATTTTTTCATCCGTTTTCTACTATCGAATACATTTTGATTCCTTTATTGATGAGATGCTTAAAAGTATCCGATGAACTTGCTGCATCAGGAACCACAAGAGGCATGGAAAGAAGCAACAGACGTTATAGTATTTTGGAGGTTGGATTTGGTGTGGGAGAATACCTGGCCATTGTCATAATGGTATTATTTGTTGTTACTCTTTTTGTCCTGGAGAGGACATCAATCGGACAATATGTTTTATGGAGACAGATATGATCCGCTTTGTTGATTATTCCTTTTGCTATGAAGGAATGAAAGAAGATGCTTTAAAGAAAATCAATCTTGAAATTCGGGACGGAGAGTTCGTTCTGCTGACAGGACGAAGTGGCTGCGGAAAATCAACCGTTCTGCGCTCTATAAACGGTTTGATTCCACATTTTTATCCGGGTCAGATAAATGGCGAGTTATTATATGGAGATATTTCCTTGCTTAAAACAGAGCCTTCTGCTATGGCGGGAATTGTAGGAACAGTATTTCAGGACCCCAGATCTCAGTTTTTTATGACTGACACAACAAGAGAACTTGCCTTCGGATGTGAAAACATGGGCTGGAATCGTGATGAGATCATTGACCGTGTTGAAAAGGCGGTGAATGATCTTGAACTTGCAGATTTTCTTGGTAGAAGTATTTTCTCCTTATCCAGCGGTGAAAAACAGCAGATTGCGATTGGTTCGGTCTATGCAATGACTCCACGGGTTTATATATTTGATGAGCCCTCAGCAAATCTGGATTTTGAAGCAACTAAGCGTTTGACTCATATCTTAAAAAGGCTTAAGGACGGCGGTAATACAGTTATAGTTGCTGATCACAGATTTTACTATCTTAGAGACATTTTGGATACAGCCATATATATGGAGGAGGGGAAAATATCTGAAAAATATACAAAAGACCAGTTTTGTTCTTTGGATAGAAACATGCGTATACAAATGGGATTGCGTCCGGTATATCCTGAAAGAGAAAAAACAGACTTCGCAGTTTTGGAAGATCATCATATTTCGGATAATGAAAGAAAAATATTTAAGGTTGAGGAGATCTCCTTTGGTTATGTAAAAAAGGAAAAAATACTTAATAATGTTACATTTGAAGCTTCAACCGGTGATGTTATTGGTGTTATAGGACATAATGGTGCAGGGAAAACGACGCTTATTTCAGTGCTGAGCGGAATATTAAAAGAGAACTCGGGGCAAATCTGTTTTGATGGAAAGAAGCTCACCCGGTCAAAGCGGCGTAAACTTTCTTATCTTGTTATGCAGGATGCGGATTATCAGCTTTTTGCTGCGAGTGTAGATGAAGAACTCACTCTCGGAGTTTCAGATCCCAATAAAGCATATATAGAAGATATACTTCAGAGACTGGCTCTTATCGAATACAGAGACAGACATCCTGCATCATTATCCGGAGGCCAGAAACAACGGGTTACGATTGGAGTATCACTTGTAAAAAACAGTAAGATACTATATTTTGATGAACCGACAAGCGGACTCGATCTTGATTCGATGGAAAGAGTAAGCAAACAGATTAAAGAATTATCAGGAAATGGAGCTATCATATTTCTCGTATCTCATGATCTTGAGTTTATCGCCGGTACATGTAACAAAATACTATCACTTGATTCAGGGGACGACGGACATATGACAGATATAAGTGAAGAACTATTAGTGAAATATGAAAGAGAGTATTATCAGCAATATTGATGCTTGACATCCGTACATTGATGTAATAATATACTTACAGTTAGCAACCGCTAACCGTTGAATAAATCATGTGAGTTCCTCTTTTTCATATCCGTACCTATGAGCGGATGTGAAAAGAGGAATTCCAATTTTAGGATCAGTGTAAGTGATTATGCGATGGATCCTTAAGAAGAAAAGGAGCATATTGGAAAAATGAGTTACCTTGAGATTGAAAAAGTAATCGGAAGAGAAATACTTGATTCCAGAGGAAATCCTACCGTAGAAGCGGAGATCACTCTTGCCGACGGAACTGTGGCTACCGGAACTGCACCCAGCGGAGCGTCAACCGGTGAATTTGAAGCCCTTGAACTCAGAGACGGAGATAAGTCAAGATATCTCGGAAAGGGTGTTACCAAGGCAGTTAATAATATAAACACTGTTATTGCTGATGCAATAATAGGTCTTGAAGCTTCTGATACTTACGCTGTTGATGCAGCTATGATCAAGGCTGATGGAACTAAGGATAAGTCCAAACTTGGAGCGAATGCCATCCTTGCAGTATCGATTGCAACCGCAAGGGCAGCAGCAAAATCCCTTGATATTCCTCTTTACAGATTCCTTGGCGGCGTTTCAGGAAACAGACTCCCTGTACCTATGATGAATATACTCAATGGCGGAGCTCATGCCGACAGTGCAGTTGATACACAGGAATTCATGATCATGCCTGTAGGAGCACCTTCATTCAAGGAAGCTCTCCGCTGGTGTGCAGAGGTATTCCATAATCTTAAGAAACTCATAAAGGATATGGGAGATGTGACTGCAGTAGGCGATGAGGGAGGATTTGCTCCCAATCAGCTTAAGAGCGATGAAGAGGCTATTGAGAAGATCCTTGAAGCTATCAAGGCTGCAGGCTTCGAGCCCGGCAAGGATTTCATGATCGCTATGGATGCTGCAGCTTCCGAGTGGAAGAGTGAAAAGGGCAAGGGCTTCTACAAGCAGCCTAAGTCCGGCAGAGAGTTTACTTCCGATGAACTTATCGCACATTGGGAGAGTCTTGTCGATAAATATCCCATCATCTCAATTGAGGACGGACTCGATGAGGAGGATTGGGAAGGATGGCAGAAGATGACAGCTAAGATCGGAAATAAGGTTCAGCTCGTGGGAGATGATCTGTTTGTCACCAATACCGAGCGCCTCAGCAAGGGCATTTCCCTTGGTGCCGGTAACTCGATCCTCATCAAGCTTAACCAGATCGGATCGGTATCCGAAACTCTAGAAGCTATCAAGATGGCTCATAATGCCGGATATACCGCTATCTCATCACATCGTTCCGGAGAAACAGCGGATACAACGATCGCAGATCTTGCTGTAGCACTTAATACCTGCCAGATCAAGACCGGTGCTCCCAGCCGTTCTGAGAGGGTTGCAAAGTACAATCAGCTGCTCAGAATAGAAGAGCAGCTTGGAGACAGTGCCGTTTATCCCGGAATGAATGCATTTCACGTAAAGAAGTGATCTTATTGTAATCATTATATTTTCTCTTTCTCGAAGCGGATGGCTGCAGATTGGTGTGGTCATCCGCTTTAAATAGAAGTGATAATATGAACGTATTCGTCTTATTTTGAGGATGGTCAAGAAATTGAGTTGCAAGAATTTTCTTCATTGATACAATAAAGATAAATAAAGGCAACAATTTTATTAGGCTGGAAAGATATGGAACAATATACAGTTACCGGAATGAGCTGTGCCGCCTGTCAGACAAGAGTGGAGAAGGCTGTGTCGGAAGTTCCCGGTGTTGAAAGCTGCGCTGTAAGCCTTCTTACCAACTCCATGGGAGTAGAGGGCTCGGCAACTCCCGAGGAAATTGTGAGAGCTGTTGAGGCTGCAGGGTATGGTGCAAAACTGAAAAACAGTGGCGGAAACACGGAGACGAAAAGTGTACGGGAAGATGTGCTTACAGATACCGAAACTCCGAAAATGCAGAGAAGACTAATAGCTTCTCTGGTTTTTTTGCTGCCTCTTATGTATGTATCCATGGGTCATATGCTATGGGACTGGCCCCTGCCGGCTTTTCTGGACGGAAATCATGTTGCAATGGGTATCTATGAACTTCTGCTTGCCGGTATCGTCATGGTGATCAATAAGAAGTTCTTCATAAGCGGGTTTAAGGGACTGATCCATAGAGCACCCAATATGGATACTCTTGTGGCACTTGGCGCTGCAGCTTCTTACGGATACAGCATAGTTGCTCTTTTTGCAATGACAGGAGCAGTGTCATCCGGGGATTCGGAACTGACCATGTACTATATGGATCAGTTATATTTTGAATCTGCTGCAACAATACTTACTCTTATCACAGTTGGTAAGATGCTTGAAGCAAGGTCAAAGGGCAAGACGACAAATGCACTTAAGGCTTTGATGGACCTGTCTCCCAAAACGGCAGTTCTGATTATTGACGGTGTTGAGAAGACTGTTCCGATAGATGAAGTTAAGGTACATGACAGATTTGCGGTTCGCCCGGGCGAGAGCATTCCGGTAGACGGAATGGTAATTGAAGGAGAAAGTGCGGTCAATGAATCGGCTCTTACCGGTGAAAGTGTGCCTGTAGAAAAACAGGCAGGCGATAAAGTATCTGCAGCTACGATCAATACTTCGGGATACCTGGTGTGTGAAGCAACAAGAGTCGGAGAGGATACAACACTTGCCGGCATAATTCGGATGGTCAGCGATGCGGCTGCCACCAAGGCACCTATTGCTAAGATTGCTGATAAGGTTTCGGGAGTGTTTGTCCCAGCGGTGATATCGATTGCATTCGTGACATTCATAGCATGGATCATTGCCGGACAGGATTTAGGATATGCCATAGCCAGAGCGGTGTCTGTTCTTGTGATCAGCTGTCCCTGTGCACTCGGTCTTGCTACGCCTGTTGCGATCATGGTCGGGAACGGTGTTGGGGCAAAGGCCGGAATACTTTTCAAGACTGCGGCATCACTGGAACAGGCCGGAAGAACTCAGATAGCAGCTTTGGATAAAACGGGAACCATCACAACGGGTGTGATGAAAGTGACAGATGTGATCCCGTCTGCGGGCGTATCGGACAGAGAACTGCTTGAAGCTGCATATGCACTGGAAGTAAAGAGTGAACATCCAATCTCAAAAGCTATAACCGAATACACTGCTTTAATGAATGTGACTCTTATTGAAACGACAGATTTTGAGGCGGTTTCAGGCGGTGGATTAAAGGCGATAATTGCCGGAAGTGAATTCTTTTGCGGTAATACCGGATTTATCTCAAAGAAAGCCGGTGTGATCGATCCGGATCTGAATAATAAACTGAAAATGCTATCGGAACAGGGCAAGACTCCCGTGCTGGTTGCTGAAAAAGATAAGATTCTCGGACTGATCGCAGTAGCAGACGCTATCAAAGAAGATTCTGCAGAGGCAATATCTGAACTTAAAGCCTTGGGCATTCATGTGGTCATGATCACCGGAGATAACGAGATCACAGCAGGAGCTATAGCGGCTCAGGCCGGAGTAGATGAGGTGGTTGCATCCGTAAAACCTGATGGGAAGGAAGCGGTAATAAAACAGTTGATGGAATATGGCAAGGTGGCAATGGTTGGTGACGGAATCAACGATGCACCTGCGCTTACAAGGGCAGATCTTGGAATTGCTATAGGTGCAGGCACGGATGTTGCCATCGATGCGGCTGATGTAGTGCTTGTTAAAAACAGCATTAGAGATGTTGCGGCTTCGATAAGATTATCCAAGGCTACCATAAGGAATATTCATCAGAATCTGTTCTGGGCATTTTTCTACAATGTGATAGGAATTCCCCTTGCTGCCGGATGTTATGTCAAAGTTTTCGGATGGACTTTGAATCCGATGTTCGGAGCTGCCGCTATGGGCTTGTCCAGCTTTTTTGTTGTATCCAACGCGCTTCGTCTCAATTTTGTAAATGTATATGATAAAAAGAAAGATAAAAGTAACAAAAATGCCATAAAAGAAGATATAATAATCCAAGGTGATTATGTGATGACCGAAAAAAACATTGAAAAATCAGGAAAGGACGATAATATGAAAATATCTGTTAAAGGCATGATGTGTGCTCACTGTGAGGCTCATGTAAAAAAAGCTCTTGAAGCAATAGACGGAATTGAATCAGCAACTGCATCACATGAAGAGAATCTTGTGACACTTGTAACTTCTAAAGACGTTGATGAGGAGTTGATCAAGGCATCAATAGAAGATGCCGGATATGAATATGCCGGCATGCTTTGAATAGTATAAGATCATTGTAGCAAAAAATTATATTGACATATTAAAGCGAACACTGTATTCTAACAAATGGTTGGCGTACGGTGTTCGCTTATGTTTTCAGATAAGAGGTGTATATGCCAAGGGACAAAACAATAAATCACGAAAAGATAATTGATGCTGCATGTAAAGAGTTTCTTGAATACGGTTTTCAAGATGCATCAATGAGAAGGATTGCTTCTGAGTGTGGCATGAGTGCATCCGGATTGTATAAGCATTTTGAAAGTAAAGAGGATATGTTTGCAGCACTTGTCGATCCTGCAATTAACGGACTCTATGAATTGTATCATGAACTTGAGACTGAAAACAAAAACGCACTGGAGACTATTGAATCCGATGCATTGTGGTCTGAACAGAGTGATACCGTGAATATCATGTCTTATGTCTTTGATCATATAGATGAATTCACGCTGATAATAAGCAAATCACAGGGAACACGTTATGAGAGGTTTATACATGATGTGGCAAGGCTTGAAGAGCAAACCACAATCAGGTATATGAAGGAACTAAAAAAGGCAGGACGTAAAGTTAATGTGATCAGTCGAAAGGAATTTCATCTTCTTGTCACGTCACAGATAGAAGCTATGTTTCAGGTTGTTGTCCACGGCTTTTCAAGAAAAGAAGCAATTCACTATGCTGAGACTCTTGATAAATTCTATTTATCTGCCTGGGAGACCTTTTTTACAAAATAAACTGATGTGATAACACAGAGCCCCGCAGGTATGCGGGGCAAAATAAATGAACGTGGTTAGCATATGCTAACAGCGATCAGCCGTCATTAAATCCGGTACGGGGTTGTATGACTCTGACGAGTGATATATAGAAAGGATAGAAAAATGGAAAAAAAGAAAAAGAAAAGCACACTTGCCTGGATTGTGGAGTTTGCGGGTATGGACAAAAGTTCATATATACTCAGCATCATATTTGCAATCCTGAGTGTTGGTGCAGGTTTCGTCCCGTATATTTTTGTAGCGGATATTGTGAATTCGCTTATAAGCGGTGAACGTGACATGAGTTACTATCTCGTCAAATGCGGTTATATCGCTATTTGCTGGCTTGTATCTAAAATCTGTCATGTTGTATCTACTGTCAATTCACACAGGGCAACTTTCGGAGTTTTGGCCGAAATACGAAGAAGGCTGACCGATAAACTCAGTCGTATGCCATTGGGAGATGTACTGGATGCTCCTTCCGGATCTTATAAGAATATAATCGTTGAACGGGTTGATTCAATTGAAACAACACTTGCGCATATCGTTCCGGAAGTGTTATCAAATGCCATAGTTCCGGTTGGCATCCTTATCATAATGATTCGTGTAGACTGGAGGCTTACTCTGCTTGCACTTATAAGCGTTCCTGTCGGACTTGTGTTCTACAGCCTTATGATGGTTGGAGCGACCGAAAGCTTTAACAACACAATAATAAAGACCAAAGCGCTTAATGACACCGCTGTGGAATATATCAATGGCATTGAGGTTATTAAAGCATTCGGCAAGACTAAATCATCCTATGAAAAATTCATTGTGGCAGCCAGGGAAGGTGCTGACTGTTTTATTGAATGGATGAGAAGATGTGATCTTTGGCAGAACCTGGCATTAGCTTTGTTGCCGGCACAGCTTCTGACACTTCTTCCTTTTACGGGATGGTTCTATATGAGCGGAAGAATTGATGCATCTGATGCAATTCTTCTTATTATCCTTACACTCGGTCTTGTATCTCCGTTTATGATCATCTCAGGATATGCGGACAGCATGTCCAAGATGGGCTCAATAATCGGTGAGGCAACTGAAATACTTGAAAAGGAAGATCTGATAAGACCTGACGTGTTAATGAATATACCTTCCGATAATTCCATTGAATTCAGTAATGTGCATTTCGGATATAAGGAGCAAGAGGTATTACATGGCATAAATCTGGTTATTAAGGAAGGCACGGTAAATGCTCTTGTGGGACCTTCAGGCTCGGGTAAATCCACAATTGCCAAATTGATCGCATCATTCTGGGATGTAAATAAGGGCAGTGTGTCGTATGGGGGTGTGGATATCAGAAATATACCTCTTGAGGAATATAATAAGCGGATCGCATATGTATCGCAGGATAATTATCTTTTTTATGAGACTGTAATGGAAAATATAAGAATGGGCTGCCCCGGTGCATCAGATGAGGATGTGATGAATGCAGCAAAGGCATGCGGCTGTCATGATTTCATTATGAATCTGGAAAAGGGATATGACACTGTTGCCGGGGGAGCAGGAGGCCATTTGTCCGGAGGTGAAAGGCAACGTATCAGTATTGCAAGAGCCATGCTGAAAAATGCTCCGGTAATAATTCTTGATGAAGCTACAGCATATACTGATCCGGAAAATGAAGCTTTGGTTCAGCGTTCTGTTGCAACGCTTGTGTCCGGAAAAACCCTGATAGTGATCGCACACAGACTATCTACAATTGCATCAGCGGATCAGATAATTGTGATCAATAACGGGAATGTAGAAGATGTCGGGACGCAGGAAGAACTGCTTGAAAGATCCTCTTTATACAGGAATATGTGGAATGCGCATATTTCATCCAAAGATTCGGAGGTGGCGTAATGTTTAAGACTCTTAAGAATTATTATATGTTCTGTAATAAGATGAACAGGAATAAGCTTCTCAGTGCTCTGGCATTAGGCGTTGTAAAGGCAATGTTTGCAACACTTAGAATTCCGGCCATTGCAGTTATTTTGCAAGGTATACTTGATGATGACATGAGCATGCGTAATGTATGGCTTTCACTGATCATTATGGGCATTTCTGTTTTGGGCCAGGTGTTGGTCGGACTTAAGACCTGCATGCTTCAATGCGAAGCCGGATATGATACTTGTTCTGCAAAAAGAATAGAAATTGCCGAGCATTTAAGATATCTTCCAATGGGATTCTTTAATGCGAATTCGCTGGGTAAAATCACAAATATCACGACAAATACAATGGAGCAGATGGCTGATGTTGCTACACTTGTCGTGATGATGACTACACAGGGAATTGTGACTACTTCCGTGATCCTTATGTTCATGCTGTTCTTTGATATAAGGATTGCTCTTATCATTCTGGCAGGAATCATGCTGTTTTCAGCCTGTAACGCACTCATGCAGAAAGCAACGATCCCTGCAGCACCAAGAAAGGCAAAGGCGGATGAAAATCTTGTAAGTGCTGTTATCGAGTATGTTCAGGGAATTGCTGAAGTAAAAAATTATAATCTCACCAAGAATTCTGCAGTGAAACTCAGAGGCGCTATCTCCGAAAAACAGGCGGCAGATACCAATATGGAATATACTGTGGTTCCATTTATGTGTATGCAGGGAATCGTGACTAAACTTACCGGTGTTGTCATGAGCCTTGCATCGGTATGGTTTTATCTGAATGGTACAATGCCTCTTTTATATGCGATACTCATGGTCATCTCATCATTTATGGTTTATGAAAGTCTTGATCTTATGGGTAGTTTCTCTGCACTTCTCAGAAATGTGAATATAATCATCGACCAGGCAAATGAAGTGCTGGCCATTCCCCCTATGGATATTGATGGGGAAAACGTTCATCCTGTGAACAGGGATCTTGAATTAAAAAATGTTTCATTTGCATATGAGGACAGATCGATAATTAACAATGTATCGCTTAAGATCCCTTCGGGAACAACTACAGCTATCGTAGGGCCGTCCGGTGGTGGCAAGACAACGCTTACATATCTGATATCGAGATTTTGGGATGTGAATTCCGGCGAAGTTCTTCTTGGCGGAAGGAATGTTAAGGAATACAGTTTTGATTCTCTCATGAAGAATTTCAGTTTTGTATTTCAGAGAGTGTATCTGTTTGAAGATACCATAGCCAATAATATACGTTTCTGTGAACCTGATGCCTCGATGGAAAGGGTTATTGAAGCGGCGAAAAAGGCAAGATGTCATGAATTCATAATGGCACTTCCTGACGGATATGATACAGTCATCGGAGAGGGTGGAGCATCTCTTTCCGGCGGTGAAAAACAGAGGATATCCATTGCAAGAGCAATTATGAAAGATGCACCGATAATCATATTGGATGAAGCAACAGCTAATGTTGATCCGGAGAATGAGGCTGATCTTACCGGTGCAATAGAGGAGCTGACAAATAATAAAACCATAATAATGATCGCACACAGGCTTAAAACCGTTAGACATGCCGATCAGATCGTTGTTGTGGATAACGGAAGTATAGCACAAAAGGGAACTCATGAAGAACTGATGTCGGAGGAAGGCATATATCGTGATTTTGTAAGTGAAAGAAAAGAAGCTGTTTCTTGGAAAATTGCATAAAAAATCGGAATATATACTGTTGACATTTTCATAAAAAATGGTATTATTATTCAGTAAGTTAGCAACAACTAACTGAAGTATTCCATCCTCACTTTTACTCCGTCCCTCCAGGCGGAGTAAAAATATGCAAAACGGTTAGTCTTAACTAACTATATAAATTACTCTTGATCAGAGGGGATTATTAATGAGTTCAACAATAACCGGGTTATTGATTCCTTTTATCGGGACAGCAGCCGGAGCGGGATGCGTCTTCTTTTTGCAGAAAGACCTTAAAGCGGGCGTTCAGAGAGCACTGACAGGATTTGCTGCGGGTGTTATGGTTGCTGCTTCAATATGGAGTCTGATCGTTCCGGCGATAGAACAGTGTTCTGATAAGGGGAGAATGGCTTTTTTACCTGCTTTTGTTGGATTTTGGTTAGGTATATTATTTCTTCTGTTTTTGGATCATGTTATTCCCCATATTCACCGGAGCATCGAAAAGGCAGATCAGACAGAGGGGCCCAAGAGCAAACTTACAAGAACGGCAATGCTGGTTCTGGCCGTAACTCTTCACAATATTCCTGAAGGCATGGCCGTAGGTGTCGTGTATGCAGGTCTTGTTAACGGATCTGCCAACATCACAGCCGGAGGAGCACTTGCTCTCGCACTGGGTATCGCTATACAGAATTTTCCCGAAGGAGCGATCATTTCGATGCCATTATATGCAGAGGGAAAGAGTAAGCCTAAATCCTTTGTTCTGGGCGTGCTCTCAGGTGCTGTTGAACCTGTATTTGGCGGATTGACAGTGATACTTGCCGGGCTTGTTGTACCTGCCATGCCTTACCTTCTTTCTTTTGCGGCCGGCGCAATGCTGTATGTTGTGGTGGAAGAACTGATACCGGAAATGTCGGAAGGCGAACACTCCAATATCGGAGTTATTGCATTCGCTGCCGGATTCAGTCTGATGATGGCACTTGATGTCGCGCTTGGATAGGAAGATTGATGAGTTAAAATACCAATTCTGTTCGAAAATTTATCTTGATTTGACAGTTTTTACTATTTGTGTTAGGTTACTATCAATAATTCCCATGGGGGAGTAGCAGGCGCTCAGCGCAGCAAGTCAACATCATGGCCCGGGAGGATCTCAGGTCTGGCTTGTTTTTAATTGCGAGACTCATGTATAGTTTAACTATACGTGAGGTTTCTGATTTCGGATATGTAACCAGGTATAGTTAAAACTGTACTTGGTTTTTTTTATTGCAGATCAAGGGATACTTTTCGAACAAACAATAGAAACAGTTTGGAGGAACAGTATGAGTGAAGCGTTTTTGGAAATCAGAGATCTAAAGAAAAGTTTCGGAACGGGAGAAGCTAAACAGGACGTTCTGCGCGGCATGGATTTCACTGTTAAGAAAGGTGAGTTCTGTGTGCTTTTAGGACCTTCCGGTTCCGGCAAATCGACTCTTCTTAACATCATCGGAGGTATCGATACTCCCGATTCGGGATATGTCAGCATTAACGGAGACAAGCTTGAGGACATGAATGAACACCAGCTTACTCTCTACAGAAGAAAGCATCTCGGATATGTATTCCAGATGTATAATCTTATTCCCAATCTCAATGTAAAGGAGAATATCGAAGTCGGAGCATATCTTTCTGATAAGCCACTTGATGTTGAGGAAGTTATCACCACCCTCGGACTTCAGGATCACAAATATAAATATCCCAACCAGTTATCCGGAGGGCAGCAGCAGAGAGTCTCTATAGGCAGGGCGGTTGTCAAGAATCCGGATATTCTTATGTGCGATGAGCCTACCGGTGCATTGGATTATAAGACTTCTAAAGAGATCCTCGCACTGATCGAAGACTGTAATAAGAAGTACGGAAGTACGATCATAATGGTCACACATAATGAGGCAATAAAATATATGGCTGATCACGTGATCAAACTCAGAGACGGAGTTGTCCGTCATAATGATCTTAATGAAAAGAAAATTCCTGCTTCCGAGCTCGAGTGGTAAGGAGGCTGATCATGAGAAATCCTCTTATAAAAAGAATTCCGAAAGAACTGGCCTCGGAGTGGCATAAGTATCTGGTCATAATTCTGTTCATGGTGGTGATGATAAGCGTGATCTCGGGTATGTATGTCGGACATGACAGCATGCTTGCTTCCGTTTATTCAAACAGAGATGAACTGAATCTTGAAGACGGCCGTTTTGAACTGTCCAAAAAAGCCTCGCAGGAACTCCTTGATGCGATAGCAACCGGTGAGATTGCTGATGTCAGAGAATATTTCATCAGTGAGGGCATGAAAGAAGCGGATGAGAAGGTGGCGGAAGCTGTTGAAGAAGAGCTGACGGAAAGCGTTATGGAAGCTATTGAAGATGGCGTCCGCGCACAGTGCGAATTATACGGCATTACCGATGAAGAAACCATTCAGGAACAGATAGATAAGGCAATTGAGGAAAACCTGGACTCTGCACTTGAAGAAGCAAGAGATTCCGAAGAATTCAGAAATGCTGTGGATGAAGCCTATGAAGAAGCACACAATGAGGTTGTTAAAGCGGTCGATGAAGAATGGGACAAGATTGCTGACAGATATGAACTGAATGATGCGGGTTTTGTACCTGTGACTGTAACCATATATGAGCATTTCTACAGAGAAGAGGATGAAGATGATGATAACGATGGCATCGTTGATGCTAATGTCAGGATCTTCAGAAGCGATTCTTCGATTGATATGGCTTCCTTCAATTACGGGCGTGCTCCTCAGTCAGCGGATGAGATTGCAATAGACAGAATGCATGCTTCAAACCTTGGCGTCGATATAGGCGACAGCATTACGATTGGAGGCAGAAAGTTCGAGGTTGTTGGTCTGTTGTCATATGTGAACTATCTTACTCTCCATGAATCGAACAAGGATCTCATGTTTGATGCATTTGGATTCGATGTTGCAATGGTCACTCCCGAGGGCTTTGACTCATTAAACTCCAGAATTCATTACAACTATTCTTATAAGTATGATATTAAGCCTGAAGACAAGATTCAGCAGGCAGACTATTCAGAGAGATTTATGAAATCAGTTATCACACAGACTCTTGTTTATGATAATGAAATTGAGGATTATCTTCCTGAATATGTCAGTCAGGCCAGCAATTTTGCCATAACGGACATCGAAGGCGATTCGTCGGCAACTGCGATCCTCTGTTATATCCTTATCGGAGTAATAGCATTTATCTTTGCAATCACGATCAGCAATACCATTGATAAGGAATGTACGGTAATAGGAACTCTCAGAGCTTCCGGATACAGCAGAAGAGAACTGACAATACATTATATGTCGATGCCGGTCATCGTCACAATTATAGGTGCGATCATTGGTAATGTACTGGGATATACTGCTTTCAAGAATTTTATGGTCAACATGTATTATGAGAGCTACAGTCTCCCGACATGCGGACTCGTATGGAGTTCCGATGCACTTGTTAAGACCACTGTTATTCCGCTTCTTCTGATGTTCTTCATCAATCTGTTTATCATTGTAATGAAATTGCAGATAAGTCCTCTCCGATTCTTAAGACATGATCTGGTGAAGACAAAGAGAGCAAAAGCCATGAGACTGCCTCGATGGTCTTTCATGCGAAGATTCAGGCTGAGGATTTTGTTCCAGAATATACCTAACTACATAGTGCTGATTTTCGGCGTCATCTTTATAGAACTGATGCTGTGCTTTGCATTCGGACTTCCCGATTCGCTTGATCACTACGCCGAAAAAGCTCCTGAGATGGTATTTGCTGATTATCAGTATATGCTTATGAGCAGCACTGATGACGATGATGAGATCATAATCACATCCGAAGAATCTGCTGAACGCTTTGGAGCTGTATCTCTCCTGTATCCCAAGGAAAACACCGGCATGCGTGAAGGCATGGGAACTGGCGGAGATGAGAGCGTAACCGTATATGGTATCGTTCCGGAAAGTGCATATGTTGAAATCCCCGTGAACGTATCGGACGGTAATGTATATATATCAAGTGCTTTCAGGGATAAGTTCGGAATAAAAGCCGGCGATCCGATAACCTTGCATGAGGAATATGAGAATCAATCATATGAATTCACTGTTGCCGGCTTTGTTGAATATGACGGCGGGATCGCTGCATTTATGAATATTGACAGTTTTAATACTATATTTGAAAAAGATGAGGATGACTTCTCGGGTTATTTTTCAAATAATGAGATCACGGATATAGATGATCAGTATATAGCAACTGTAATTACATCTGATGATATTAAAAAGGTAACGGTACAACTTAATCATTCATTCGGAACGATCATAAGAATGTTCAAATATGCTCTTGTTGTCCTGGCTGCCGCACTCATATATCTTCTTGCCAAGATAATTATAGAGAGAAATGAACATTCGATATCAATGGTCAAGATACTTGGGTTTAAGAATGGTGAGATCGGTGCTTTGTATATAATTCCAACAGCAATTGTGGTCGTCTTATTTGCGATGATCAGCTTTGTGATCGGGTATTATCTGATGATATGGGTGTTTGGACTATTTCTTATGAATTTCGACGGATATTTCTCGTTCTATATGTCGGTAAGATCTATGATCATGTCAATTGTTTATCTTCTTATCGGGTATGCGTTTGTATCTGTCATAGATTTCTTCAGGATCAAAAAGATTCCGATGGATGTTGCGCTTAAGAATGTGGAGTGATGCGGGATGACAAATAATCATGTACAGATCACGGATCTTCCGTATTGTGAACCAATCAGGGAATGGCTGAAAACACGATATGGTGAAAGCACAGCTGCAGAAATCTGGAAGGAAACAGAAGACCGGTACAACGAATACCTGATCGATCTGCCTGACTACGGTGGCAGAAAAAATGTCCATGCAATGGCTATATACGGCGGCCTGATCGTATTCTCCATTTATCCGCTCCTTCCCGATCAGCCACCTGTATCTGAAATTCAGGATTTTGTTGCCAATCTGTTTATGGGGCCATTTGTTAAGCTCGGCAAGGTAATAGATCTTAATCGGCCATTCGATATGTGGCTGATAAATAAAGTATTCCAGAAAACCGGGGATGGAGACAGAAGAGATATTTCTAAGTATCCCGAGAGTTTCATAAATGTCGGGGAACCGTATGACAAAGATAACCATATAGCCAGATACAGTTTCACCCAGTGTCCCAATGCTGAATTTGCCAAGAAACATGATCTGCTGCATGTCCTTCCGGTGCTATGCAACTCGGATTTCTTCGGGATAGAGCAGTTGCATGGGACGCTTATTCGATGCGGCACCTGTGGCAACAGTGATCACTGCGACTATTGTGTTGTTGGTAACAGGAATCCTATGGCAAAAGAGTACGATATTGAAACAGATGATAAAGGATTTATTGTCAGCAGAAAGAAGTAATCATTTAGTATAGAAGGTGAGGAAATAATATGATCCTGTTTATTGAATGTCTGATTGCTATTACATTGTTTTCACTGATAGTTGTGCCTATGACAGCCAAGGATCCTATTGGCGTTATTAGCGATTATCCTCCGGCAATACGTAAAAGGTGTGTTGAACTGGGCATGACTAAAGAGACGACAAATAGATTTGAAGCGAAGGATCTGGTTCGAAAGGGAGCAGCCATCATTGTACTGATAGCAGTAGCAGCATTGGTGATGGTTAAGATAAATCATGCACAGACTTTCCTGCAGGGGTTCGGATATACATATATCATCTGGATGGCTATTACATGGTTTGATGCTTTGGTACTTGACTGCGGATGGTTCTGTCATTCCAAACGCGTTCGCATCCCCGGAACAGAGGATATGGAAGAGTATCATGACTTTCTGTTTCACATCAAACAAAGCTGTATAGGATCTCTTTTGGGACTGCCGGCTTGCGCTGTTGTAGGCTTGGTTGTCATGCTGATGGCATGACATGAATATAGATCAATATTTATGGCAGATGATACAGGAAGACCGATTATGGAAAAGATGGTGTTAAAAGCTATCCGGAGATATCTGAGAAAGCATTTTCCGGATGAGATGGATCGTATCATAGAAAGCACATATGTGTGCGCTTGATCATGCTTATGCCAAACTGATGCATGCAAAGCTGATAAGAACACATACGGTAGCAACCGGTGCTGATTCCTGCGATTACTGGTATGTGCCGGATAATAGTGAAACTGCGATGAATTATAAAGGAAAGATTGTATGAATACGGAATATGTGAAACCGGATTGGGACAGGATAGCACATCTTTTTAAACTTGGAATAATAGCTTCACTTTTGGCACTTGTCGGTGGAGATATGGTCCTTGGATGGGGAATACCCGATCCGTCACTGACCGGGATGGAACAATACTTTTCCAGATATAATGAAGTCTCGGATTCAAGGATATTCTGGTCTGCTACACTGGGAATGATAGGGATCACTATCGAATCCATGTGTTTCTTTGGAATATACAGGCTTATTGCATCTAAATCCCTAAAGTATGCACATGCCTACAGAGCAGGTCTCATCGGAATGCTTGTGTTCGGACCATTTTGTCATGTTATGTGCTGCGCCACGATATATCTTCATAACGTTATCGCAAGGATAGATTATTACCGGGCAATCGATGAAGCACTGAAATTTGCCAAAATGTTTCTTGTTCCGGTTACCGGAATCTTTTTCGTTTTTTTCATGATCATGAATATAGTTCAGATAATGGCATTTGCTAAGGGAAAGACGCCTTATCCCGAATGGTGCTGTGTGTTTTCGATGTTTGTGGGAATAATCGATATAGTGATCATGAAATTTGCAGGCGAACATGCATGGGCATACGCCATATCGACGGGATGGCTTAGTTTCGGAAGTCTTGTGACATTTACCGGACTGCTCCTGAATATGCTCAAAGCCAAGAAAAACGATATGATTGACTGATTGTTTTTTTGCTATAGAGTTAGCTGGTGCTAATTGTGCAAAGCAGTTAATTGATATGATATGTCAAAGAAAGGCGGGAAAAATGAAAGCGGATTACAAAAACTGGATGCCGAAAGGAATGGTGCTTGGAACAGCGGGAATAGCCGGGGTGGGGCTGCTGCTTTATGTCATATTAGGAATATTACCGGTATTGCCGGATAGTAAGATAAAGAGCGTTGTAAGCATAATTCTTCTTGTTCTGACCATCCTGTCAGTATTTATTACATTGTGGATGTATCTTATGTACAGAGCGTTTTCGTACAACGGGAAACGTCAGTTGTCAAAGCATATCATTGATGGAATCGCGGCGTATGTCAGCATTCCGGATGGTGGCAAGGGGCTTGACGTAGGATGCGGAAGCGGAGCTCTTACCATAGCCTGTGCAAAAAGAAATCCTAAAGCTGAATTACAAGGTATTGACCGCTGGGGAAAGGAATACGCTTCTTTTTCAAAACAGCTTTGTGAAAACAATTCAAAGGCTGAAGGCGTCAGCAATACTTCATTCATGCAGGGAGATGCATGCAAACTGCCCTTTGAAGATGAGACGTTTGATGCGGTGGTAAGCAATTACGTTTATCACAATATTCCGAGCAGTGATCGTCAGGCAATATTACTTGAAACCCTGCGTACACTTAAAAAGGGCGGAACATTTGCTATTCATGACATCATGTCTAAAGGAAGATACGGAGATATTCAGGCTTTTGCTCGGAAGCTAAAGGACATGGGTTATTCGGAAGTAAAGCTTATCGATACGACAAACGGAATGTTTATGAGCAGATTTGAGGCTCTCTGGATGGAACTTTCAGGATCCACACTATTGGTAGGCAGGAAATAAAAATGCGGGTCTGCTGAAGAAAAGGAGGCAGTTATATCATGCTTTTAACATTTTTTCTTGCAATTGTCTTTTGCGTGGCAATCACCCTTATGATGTTTGCTGCTGTTGCTTTTATTCAGGATAAGAAATTCTTTTCTTCCGCACCGAAAGAGGCACAGGAAGCACTAGTGCCCAGGGATGAAGAATTGTTCTACGGTGCAAGATGCATCGGATGGACACTTATGGTTTTCAGTTTTCTTATGATCATCGGTGTTGGTATTATCTCAATCTGGGATGGTTTCAGAAGTGATTTTACATTCATGCAGTTCTTCCTAAGATTTGTGCTGATCTTTACGATATATAAGATCTACGACATGGTCTGTTTTGATTATTTTCTGCTTATGAAGTTCCATTTTTTTCAGTTTTATTTTCCTGAAGTGAAGAGTGCATATGCAAACAGAAAGTATGGCTATAACATTAAGAGCCAGCTGCTGAAACTTCTGGTGATATTTCCTGCGGCATCAGCTCTGGCGGCATGGATCTGTTCTATGTTTTGAAGACAATGAGGTGATATTTTATGTTGATTTGCAAGGTTGTTTTAGAAGGCCTCCTTCTGGGTTTCCTTTTGTTTCTGATTTGTGCCATAGGAATCAGAAACGGTGCGATTGGCATGGTTCATATGTATACCAGCGAAGTTCAAAGACGCGTGATTGAAAAAGGGCTTACCTCAGCCGAAGAGATAAATAGAAGGAGTATCCTTTTTAAATCCATGTGCATCCCCGGATATTTCGTTTATGTCCTTGTGTGTGCTTATGCAATCAATGGAGCGAGAGGTTTTATAAGCGGATTCTGGCAGATGTTTTTAATCCTTTCCATCATGAACCTGATCGACAGGATTCTTGTGGACGGATATTGGGTCGGTCACACCAATGCGTGGATCATTCCGGGAACAGAGGATCTTATGCCATATATAAAAACAAATGACAAGATAAAAAAATGGATCATGGGTACTGTCGGAATGGCAATCATATCAGCAATTCTTTCGGGCATTATGTGCCTGATACTTGAGTAAAAGAGGGAATCCGGATAAGGAATTAGAATATGAAAGGTTTTATGTTTGAGCCTGAAAAAGGTGGATTTTACGGAGCGTACTATCCAAATAAGAGTGAGAGTGATCATGCGTTTATTGTCATGCTGGGTGATGATGTAGACGGTTTACTGTGCAGAAATGCTGTGAAATGGCTTCGCGGAAGAGGGTACAACTGTCTTGCTATGGCGCCTGCCAAAAAAGATTACGGGCATCACAATTATCCATTGGAGCGTTTTGAGAAGGCTATAGCCTATCTGAAATCACGGGGAAATTCAAAGATCGGAATAATCGGCGGTTCCACAACCGGGATGCTTGCACTGATTGCAGCTTCATATTTTAGCGATATCACCATGACACTTGCGTTTACTCCAAGTGATTTTGTCATGGAGGGATTCTATCAGGATGGTAAGGATGGAATGAAGGAAAGACCCGGTGATGGTGAATCTACGGTTTCTTATCATGGGAAGCCGCTCACTTATTTTCCTTTTGCATACAGGCATCCTGAATACTGGCAGAGGATCATGGAGGAGACTAAAGGGACAGGCAATATGCTCTGTTCGGTAGAGATGTTCGAGGAAAGCGAGAGAAGGCATCCTTTGCAGGAGGATGAGAAGATCAAGGTAGAAAACATCCATGGACATGTCCTTATGGTAGGTGCTAAAGACGATACACTCTGGAATGCATATAAGTATGTTCGGAGAATGGATGAAAGACTGAAGTCTCTTCCACATGAATGTACATATGATGCCCTTGTCTATGAATATGGCACGCATTTTGTCTTTCCCGAATCCATGATCAAAATGGTATTGCCATTCGGAAGTGAGTTTATTCTTGGTAAGCTTTTCAAATCTGCAAAGGAACATCCTAAGGAGTGCAGGGAGACAAGGATTGATATAGACAGAAAGGTTCAGAGGGCATTGAAAAACTGGTAAATAAGGGATTGCCACTAGGAGAAATATGAAAACATATGATAAAAACAAGAGACTTTTGATCGCAGGAATTATAGGGTGCCTTTTATATGTGATCGGAGATTTTCTGTTTGCCGCAACCGGAAATGGACAGACTACGGAAAGCATAGGTTTCATGGTCAGGGTCGCATATCTTGAAATGGGAACCTGGCGAATGTATGCCAGCATTCTCTGCGGTTTTGCCGGAACATTTCTTTACTACATGGGTTTTCACTGTATGTATGGGCTTTTGAAAAAACATGTATTGCGACAGGGCAATTCAAGGAATCATATATGGGTAAGATTGTTCAGAGTCGCCTATATAACAGGCACGGTTTCATGGGCATATGTGCATGCCGTTTTTATGACTGAAGCATTGATATTTAAATATGTATATCAAACCTATGGTGATATGCATGCTGCCGCGGATATTGCGAACAGAGTTTTTTATGCCAATGCAACACCTATGATCATTGCCTATGTTTTGTGTGACATCGGATTAACAGTGATCATGATAACTCTGGTCTGGAAGAAAGTTATACCTCTTAAGAGTACAGGGGCGAGAATTGTGGCAACTCTTTGCAATCCTATGATGCTGCCGGGAATAATCGGTAATCTGTTCACATTGTTCCCATGGCCTGTAAACCAGCTTGATCATGGAACGGAATCATTTGGGCATGCACTTGTGCTGATGCTTGGTCTGTTTTTGCTGAAAGAGATGGAATGCACCGGGGAACTTAAAGGATGATTAAGACTATCTTCATTGCATTGATACTATGCGTGATAGAGTTACTTGTCATCGTGATCGCAAGTCCGATGGCAAAATCTTCGGTTGTATTGCGTTTTTTGCCCGAGGATGTAAGAGAAGCCGCTAAAGATCATACAGATCCTCCGAAATATAAACAGATAATAGCACATTGTCTTTTGGCATTTTTTCTGATATCGATGCTGGCCGGAATTATATACATTGGGATGGACAGTATTCGAAACGATGTTGGATATCTGCATCTTGCTCTGAGATTTATTGTTCTGCTGTATGTGATGAAAATCTTCGATATCATAGTGCAGGATCAGTGGCTTGTGATGACTGTCGGATACTTTAAAAAGATATTCCCTGAGACTGAAGAATGTGAAGGATGGAAGGATCGAGGCTTTAATAATAAAAAGCAGATAGTCAGGATTATCCTGTACCCGTTTTTAAGCTTGTTAACAGCCGGCATTTTTATGCTGTTCAGATAAAGGGAAGAGTTAGATGTTGCGTTAAAAGAATTTGATGTGAAAGAGCAATGCCATTTGTTCTTAAGGAGAGAAAGAACGTAAAATGAGGGCTTAAGTGTATGTATATCAGAGAATACGGAGCAGAAAAGGACAGGGTATTACTGTTTTTCCCGGGAAGCTGTGAATCGTGGCAGGATCATGCTTTTGCTGCTGAAGAACTTGCAAAAAACTTTCATGTGCTGCTGGTAGTGCCGGACGCTCAGGATCCTGAAGAACACACAGAATTTATATCTGTTGAGAAGACTGTGTATGATGTGTCAGGTTGGCTCGGAAAACATGGGATAAGTAAGTTGGATGCACTTTATGGTCTTAGTTATGGCGGCGGTATGGCTATGCGATTTCTGGTAAGTACCGGCATTCCTGTTAAGAAGGCAATCATAGATGCCGGAACAGCACCATATGAATACCCTGAATTGATCCGCAAAATGCTGTGTGTTAGAGATTGGCTGATGTTTAAGGCGGGAAGGGCATCAAAAGGGTTGATGAAGGCTGCGTTTCCGCCCGAGCGATTTGCAAGAGATCCTAAGAGGGCGGATGAGGAATATGAAGAGATAAAACAGTACCTGAAAACATACAGCAACAAGACAATCTGGAATATATTCTGGTCCGCGAATAATTACTCTGTTCCACACCCGGCACCAAAACTTGATACCGAAATACAATTCTGGGTCGGGACTGAAGAGTGGGGATCCAGATTCCGTGATCTGAAGTGGTATCAGAAATATCTTCCGTCGTTGGAACTTGTAAAGATACCTAATATGATGCACGGCGAATTTGTAATGATGCATCCCAAGGAGTTTGCATCGAAGGCAATAGACTTTTATAACGGGCAGAATATGGAGTATACAAATATATCTTTCGGGAATGATGCCAAATCAAAATCCAGGAATTACTTTAATACACACAGAAAATCTAAACTGGCTCACGGCGGATACTGGCGGCATGATTATAAATACGCTCTTTCCGTCATTAAGAAGATTGCTCCGGACAGGCTTATAGATATCGGCTGCGGTCCCGGTGCATTTCTGGAAGCTGTTCAGAAAAATTTTCCTTATATACAGCTGAATGCACTGGACCTTTCGGAGGAAATGATAGAGGAGACAAGATCAAGGCTTTCGGATACCGCTATTGTGACAGTGGGAGATTCCGAAAATATGCCTCTTGAGGATAAGCAATACAGAGTTGTCACATGTAACATGAGCATCCATCATTATCCTCATCCGCAGAAAGCGGTTGACGAAATGTATCGTATTCTGAAAAACGGAGGATACCTTCTTTTGAATGATATGGATTGTATTCCTCCAATCAGAGCTGTTGCAAATTTCGCTTTCCCACGAATGAAAGCCGGTGATGTAAAGATGTATAACAAGACAGAGATAATTGGTTTTATGAAAAAGGCCGGATTCAGGAAGGTGAAGTATAGAAAGATTTCACCTTTCTCATTTCAATGCATCGCTAAGAAATAAGGAAAAGATACTGTTATGAAATTCTTTGAGTTCGGAAAAGAAAATGACAGGGAGATGATCATGATTACGGTTCTCATAATAGCAGCATTAGGTCATGTGATCTGCGGGATAACGGATTGTATGCTGGCTTATACAAAGGACGGAAGGTTTGAGTTTTCGGATATAAAAGATAATGCAAAGATGCAAAAGACATTTTCTTCGATGGCGTTAAAGCAGATTGAGCTGGCTATGCTCATGGGAGTGTTTGCCCTTTTCATGGCCGGTTTCGGATATATAGAGATAAGCAGATGGATCTCGGAGACAAGTCCTGTGATCGGTGGCATTATGCTTGTAGCATCAATGTTCTTTATTGTTTTGATCTCGGCACACCATGTTCTGTGCGGGGCTGTTGAGTGGTTCTATGTAAAACTGGGAAGAACAGAAGAAGCATTGAAAGCAGTTATGGATTTTTTTAAGAGTACAGCCATTGCTGCGATAGCTTATGTTGGATTACTGGTATTTGCCGTCATATTTTTTGTTCTTGTGGTAGCAGGAAAGACTGATCTGCCGAGATGGGCGTGCATTTTCAATACTTTTCCGGCATTCCTTATCCTTGCACCTACTAAAGCTCCCGCAAAAGGAAATATCGCAAATGCTTTTATGTTTCTTGGGCTGTCAGTTATGTTTTTTTATCGTTGTATTTGATGCCGGGAAGATCAAAGAGCACATAACATATGCTCAAAGACAGGGTTCTATAGCTTCAGTATCATCGTTGCAATCCTGAAATATGCGAGCAGTGAGAGGGCGTCCACGATGGTAGTGATGAAGGGGCTCGCCATGACTGCAGGGTCGAAGCCGAGACGCTTTGCACCGACGGGAAGCATGCATCCGATGAGCATTGCCATGAGAACTGCCGCAATGAGAGTCAGGCATATGGTGAGTGCCACTAAAATTGTAAGGCGGTCGAAGACCAGTAGCTTAACAAAGTTGGCTGCAGCAAGTGTCAGCCCGCAGAATACTGCGACCCGTATCTCTTTCCATATGACTTTCGGAACATCCGAGTATTCTATTTCTCCAAGCGAGAGTCCACGGATGACGGTTACGGAAGCTTGTCCTCCCGCATTTCCTCCCGTGTCCATGAGCATGGGAATGTAAGCTACAAGTACCGCACAGACACTGAGCGCGTCCTCGAATGACTTGATGATGGCTCCGGTGAATGTTGCACTAACCATGAGAAGGAGAAGCCAAGGGATCCTTTTCTTGTAAGTCTCCATGACGCCTGTCTTCATGTATGTCTTGTCGGAAGGGAGAATAGCTGCCATCTTTTCCATGTCCTCGGTGGCTTCTTCTTCCATGATATCGACGATGTCATCGACGGTGATGATGCCGACAAGCCTGTTCTCGTTGTCAACTACCGGCATCGTTGTGAAGTCGTATTTCTTGAACTGTGATGCAACCTCTTCCTGGTCCATCAGAGTGTTCAGTGCAATGACATTTTCATGCATTATGTCCCCAATCACTTCGTCATCCTTTGAGAGCAGGAGATATCTGAGCGCCACGGTTCCTATAAGATGTCTTCCGCTGTCGAGGACATAGCATACATTAATGGTCTCCGAATCCACGCCGACTCTGCGTATCCGGTCTATTGCTTCTTTTACGGTGGAGCTTTCCTTGAGATCCACATACTCCACTGTCATTATGCTTCCTGCACTGT
>JAIKZQ010000036.1 GCA_024682075.1 Lachnospiraceae bacterium | reverse complement strand
CACCCAATCGGATGCTCTGTTTGTCATGCAATTTTCAAGGAACTGATTGCTGGAAATAAGTCCCAGCCACTATGCAAATCGCATTTCTGCGTTTTGATCAAAAATCATTTATTTCTTCTTGACTTCTAATAGTTAGTCTTTATTCAGGTATCTTCTCATCACACAGTCTGAGATGAGCAGCCAGTGTCTTTGCAACAAAATACATGATCCCGCATTCGTCTTCCTGCCATATGCGCTGGCTTCCGGCCTCTGCACACAACAGGTATCCATCTGTTTCGTTATTCAGGCCTATTCTCACAATGAGTATCGCGGAGTGTTCATGTCTGCTAAGTGTCTCATACAGGACCGGTGCGGATTCTTTTATTCCATCAAGACTGCTGTCCGCGTACAGGTCCTCTTTCATGACAGCATCTATGTCCGATACATCCTCATCAAGAAGGACATCTATCACGGAATGAAGCTTTCTTCCTTTTCCCACATAATACAGGTCGGAGATGTGCAGTTCATCCCGGAGAAGTGAGATCACTGCACGGAGTCTGTTCTCAAAGCCTGCATTCTTCTCAAGCTGTCCCATCAGGGAATTCATGTTGGTATACACGCCCTTCCTGACTATCTTTCTGATATCCAGATCCTTGTGAACAACCTCGTCATATACATTGAAGCAGTTTCTGCCCTTGCTCTTTCCCAAATACAGCATCCTGTCGGTAAGGGTGAATAATTCATCATATTCTTCGGCGTCATAAGGATATGTCGCACATCCGGACGTGCCCGTGATGAAAAGCTCATGATCTTCGATGGTGATGCTCTTTCTCAGCACTCCTCCCTCACCGTAGATGCTTTCCATGAACGATGTTTTATCGGCTTGCTCCAGATCCTTCATATTGATGATCAGCAGTTCATCTCCTCCGAATCTTCCTACAATGCCTTTTTCTCCGAGGCTCTCAACCAGGCTCTCCGACACTTTGGAAAGCACCATGTCACCTATGTGATGCCCATATGTGTCGTTGATGTACTTGAAATTATCCAGATCGATGATCGTGAAAGTGAAAGGAGTGTTCGACACGATAAGGGAGTGAGCGAATTTCAGCATATAGCCTCTGCTCACGGTTCCGGTAAGAGGATCAAGGACGCTCTCAAGAGGAAAATCATCCAGGAGCTTATCAAAAAAGCTTATCTTCCTGAGAGCAGCCGGTGAATAGAGAATCTGCATCCTCTCTCCGTCCTCTCTTCTGCGTAGAACATCCGTGATGTCGACAAAGCTTCCGACAAGGCCGACGATCTCATCTCCATCGTATATGGGGCTCTTTGAAGCGATGATATCCCTGTCCTCGCCTCTTATCATGCACTTTCCCTGAACTTTATAAGTGCTATGCCCTTTCAGGACCCTGAGCTCATCCTGCTTGAACGGCTCGGGATCATTATGCCAGCCCATGTCCTCGTCAGTTTTTCCTATAAGGACGTCTGCCGAGTCAAAACCGTAATAATCCAGAAATGCCTTGTTGACTCCCACGAATCTGCGTTCCTTATCCTTCCAGAACACACAGTCCTGAGCGGTATTTATGATATTGTCAAACAAAGATTGAGTCATATCCATAGTATTTATAATTTTACTCTTATTTATTGCGTAATAAAAGGTTAGCCTTCCGGCTAACCTTTAAAAATTTTATAAAACTTTCTATGAATAATGTATCCGGGCCATCAGGTCTTGAGCTTCATGTCACCTTCCTTGACCCATCCGAGTTTCTTAACACCGGCATGGAAGAGAAGGGACAAAAGTGCAGGCAGGACAAAAGAGATCATGATCAGCCCGATCCAGTCAAATGCCGTTATCGCGTTCTTGGTCCCGGCAGCGACATCGTTGACCCATCCGGTATAAACTCCGATCTGTCCCACAAGTCCGCAGGTTCCCATTCCCGAAGAAATGGGAGCGCCGTCCATCCTGAGCTTGAAAAAGCATGTCGCGATCGGTCCGGTAACGGCTGATGCAAGTATCGGAGCGATCCATATCCTGGGATTTTTGACAATATTGCCCATCTGAAGCATGGATGTTCCTATGCCCTGGGAAACAAGTCCTCCCCATTTGTTTTCTTTAAATGAAATGACCGCGAATCCGATCATCTGCGCGCAGCATCCTGCAACCGCTGCTCCGCCCGCAAGTCCGGTAAGCTGAAGTGCGGCACAGATGGCAGCCGAAGAGATCGGAAGTGTCAGGGCAATGCCCACTATCACTGAAACCAGGATTCCCATCAAAAACGGCTGAAGTTCCGTTGCCCACATGATCACATTTCCGAGCCAGGATGCGGCATCTCCGATCGGCTTTGCTATCAGCGCAGACAAAAGAATTCCTATGCCGATCGTAACTAAAGGTGTAACCAGAATGTCAATCTTGGTTTCCTTTGATACAGCCTTTCCGAACTCCGCAGCAATGATGGCCACTATGAGAACAGCCAGAGGACCTCCGGCTCCGCCCAGCGCATTGGATGCGAATCCCACTGTTATCATGGAAAAGAGTACCAGCGGAGGGCACTTGAGTGCCGACCCGATCGCAACGGCCATTGCCGGGCCGCTCATTGCCTTGGCAAGTCCGCCGACCGTATAATCCGTGCCTGCGATCGTAGCAACCGTATTTGTAAGAAACGGTATATGAAACGATGATCCTATGGTGTCAATGATCGTTCCGATAAGAAGCGAACAGAACAATCCCTGTGCCATGGCACCGAGTGCATCAATGCCATATCTCTTGAGAGAGATCTCAATGTCTTTTTTCTTTAAAAATTCCTTGAACTTCATTTCATGTCTCCTGCCTGACTGTCTCTATTTTACTTGCAGGTATCAGTTCTGCAAGCATCTTTTCCAGTTTATCACTTTCTATCGGTTTGGAAAGGTAATCGGTGAATCCGGCCTCAAGATACATCTCTCTGGCTCCCGACACGGCATTGGCGGTAAGTGCTATGGCAGGCGTATCACCGTTATATCCGGATTTCCTGATCCTTTTCAGTGTTTCGAGTCCGTCCATTTCCGGCATCATGTGATCGATGAACATGACATCGTACGGATTATCTCGGTTAAGATCCAGTGCTTCCCGGCCCGACTTAGCCGTGTCGATCTTAACCTGAGTTTGTTTAAGAAGGTGCCTTAACACCATCAGGTTCATTTCCGTGTCATCCACAACCAGGATCCTTGCCGAAGGAGCATGGAACTTCTCCTTATATTTTGGAGCAAGGCCTGAGGCTGTGCCGAACTTTTTATTGTAATCTCCGATCTCTTCTTCCGAGACTACCTCCTGCAGCAAAGAAAACGACATGCAGGTTCCTTTGCCGTACTCGCTCTTAACTTCAAGCCTGCTTCCCATAAGTCCCAAAAGCTGGCTTGTTATGCTCATTCCAAGGCCGGTTCCTTCAATGAAACGGTTCCTCTTTTCATCCAGACGCTGATACGGCTTAAGAAGTTTTGCGAGGTCATTGGGCTTCATGCCGATGCCTGTGTCCGTCACGGAGATCATGAGCATGATCCCGCCTCGTCCTGAGGTATCATCGTGAGGCTTTGAATAATCTATCTTCAGATCCACGGATCCTTTTTCCGTATACTTGATCGCATTAGTCAGAATGTTCAGAACACACTGTCTGATGCGGATCTCGTCTCCCATCAGGATATTCGGAATGTGTTCATTAACGGTTATGGTGAATTTCAGACCCTTGTTCTCAGCTCTTCCGCCCACCATGTTCACAAGATCCCTTACAAGCGAAGAAAGCTCATACTGAACGGGAATGATCTCCATCTTGCCCTCTTCCACCTTGGACAGATCAAGTATGTCGTTGATAAGAGACAGAAGCGTCTTGCCCGCGGACATGATGTCGGATGCGTATTTCCTGGTATCATCCTCGCCGGTTTCTCTTAAAATGACCTCATCCAATCCAAGTACTGCATTGATGGGAGTGCGGATCTCATGGGACATATTTGCAAGGAACCTGCTCTTCGCCTCGTTGGCATTATCCGCGATCATTTTCTGTCGCTCAAGCTCTTCCGTGTAATGGATATGCTCGGTTTCATCCACGATCGCATAAAGCGTTCCGTAATTCCTGCCGTCATGGACCAGTTCGTTTTCCTCTACAAGATAGAAATGGTCCTTTATAGTGAGGTATTCTTTTTTGGAAGCGGCTTCTTTGATGAGCTTCAGAACATGTTCTGCGTCAGGGATCTTTCCTGTATTCCCGGATCCCGGATCATCTCCCTTTAATCCCGGATAAAGACTGGCGGCAGGCTCATTATAATACCTGATGTTCCCTTCATCATCAACAGCTATGATGCCTTCGGAAAGCTTGTCGGCAACGAATTCTTTTGCGATCTCCCCGGTTCCGAGCAGATCGAAGGAGATTATTGCTACCAGCATCATTATGTTACCGATGAAATATCCTATCATCGATACATCAAAATAAGCAGCGATGCTGAACAAGTGCGTAAGCTGTGCGATCAGGAAAAATGACTGAACGATCGATGCCATTATTACGGTGATATAACTCTTCCTGGTGACGGTTTTCTTTTCTTTTCCAAGGGCCATCAGCAGAAAAACAAGACCCACTATCACGAGCATGAACTGAAAGCCTATATTGAGATGATGGATGATGCCGTTACCGTGATGGAGTCTGGGGAACACTCCGCTTGTATCAAACACCGTGTCAGTGTAATACAGGTTGTGATCCTGAAGAGTGAAGATCACACAATAGATCGCTGCATCTATGAGCATCATTGCACTTCTCAGGATCGAAGGAATCTTCCTCCCTGTCAGTTCCGCAACAAAAAGAAAAATGAAAAAAGCATACCAGGTCCTGCCAAGATAAGAAAACTGAAGAGCAGTGATATATGTGCTCTCACTGTCAGCCTTGAGCTCGAGAACATAACCGACACTGTTTATGAGGGCGGCAACGCTTCCAACAAGCAGGTATGAGTGCACACGGCCTTTCAGATTTCTGAAAACGATCCATGCCTCGAGAAAAAAGCCAAAAATGGAAGCATATTGAACTCCCAGCAATAATTCTCTCATATCAGCTTCTGATCCTCCCCTGATCCGGAATCTGTACGTATTTCTTCTATATGTAATGTATATCAGAAAACAGGATTTTTATCCACATTTAAGTCGGAAACGGATGGCAGATCTGCTGATTTCACCGGAAAAAATAAAAAAAACTTATTATCATAAAACCTTTTTGCTTCTTTGGACGTATTATTTATGTAAGACGTCTGCACGGAGAGTTTTTGATGACCAAAGATTTCGAACAAATATATGAAAAGTATGCAAACAGGCTGTATGCTGCCGCATTCAACATATGCAGGCAGCAGCAGGATGCCGAGGATGCGGTTCAGGATGCACTTCTTGCATTTTATCGGAGTGACAAGACTTTTGAATCCGAGGAACACATCAAGGCATGGCTTCTCAGAGTGACGGTAAATGCAGCCAAGAGCACCAAAAGGTTATTCTGGAACCGAAACAGGACATCCTATGAAGAATATATGGACAGTCTCATATTCGAGGAACCGTCTGACAGAACACTGATGGATGAAGTTTTGGCTCTTCCGGAAAAATACCGAATAGTGATGCACCTTTTCTACTTTGAAGACTATAAGACAAAAGAGATCGCCGAGATCCTTAAGTTATCTGAAAACACCGTTAAAACAAGACTTTTAAACGGCCGTAAGATCTTAAAAAGCAAGCTGGAGGGATGGGAAGATGAATAACAATAAAGACAGATATCAGAGAACATTTAATTCGCTTCATCTCTCCGATGATTTCCGGGATAAGATCATGGAAAGCCCGGATGATAACGGAAGGGGTAAGATAATGAATTTCAGATCAATACATGGAATAAGCCGCGTTGCAGCAGCAGTTGCAACAGTTTTCACGATTGCTCTCGGAAGTGCAGGTGTATGCTATGCATGTGACCTCGGGGGAATACGCACCAACCTGGGACTCTGGATGAACGGTGAGCTGAGGAATGTCGATGTCTATGATGCGGGTGACGGAAGTTATGTGATATACGATGAAACCGGAAACACTCAGCAGGCCATGGGCGGTCTCATAATCGACGAAGACGGTTCTCAGACCCAGATGAGTGCAGAGGAATTAGCAGGTTACATGAACAACGAGTGTCATCTTGATAATGTTGACGGCAGGATGATCTTCTCATACAAGAACCTAAGCGAGGATGTAACGGATCTCATCGATGAAAAAGGCAATCTTTACATCCATGTGGAAGATCCTTCAAATGAATACACCTACTTCCATCTGTACGATATCACCGATCACGGTTATTCGACGGATGCAGGAAGAAATCCCTCTTTCGGAAAGAAGTACTATGAAATGGATTCTGCAGATCTGGTAATAACCGAAGGAAACAGCAGGATGGATGACTACTCATACAGCACTACTGTAATAACAGGCGAAGATTAAAAACAAAGGGGGAGGGTGATCGTCACCCTCCCCTTTGTTTTTCTTATCACTGCGGTTTAGGAGTTCCGCATTCCGAACAGAACTTACTGCTGTTCTCAGCTCCGCAGCCGGGGCACTTCCATTTATCCGCAGGTCTTGGTGTCCCGCAGTTACAGCAGAATTTTGCAAGATCACTGTTCTCGGTCCCGCAGCTGCATTTCCATGCAACTTTAAACGATCCGGATGACTTGGTTGACGGGGGGACGGTTCCTCCGTTCACTTCTGAAGAATCTCCCCCCGGGGCTTTGACTCCGCCTGACATTCCCATGCCCATCCCCGTAAACCCGGGCATCATGCCTACTTCCGGAGCAAGGGGATTATATGAACTTACAGTATTTTCAAGACAGGAACCTGTTTCCTTACATTCCTTTATAAGATCATATACACCACTGACAGCATCACTCTGAGCTTTCCAGTATGAGCCAAGATCGAGACTTCTGGAGACCTCTGCACGTACACCGTTCTTGCCGTCATCAAATGTGAATCTCATGTGTGCACTCGATGAATAATCCGTAATCTGGAATGGGCACGGAATAGGTGGTATCTGTGCCATCTCGGCAAGATGTGCATCCTTTACATACTGACGGAGTTTTTCCGCAGCTTCACTCCCCGCAAGATATTTTATATACGTTTCGGTTCCCGAACTGCGATCCTTGCTTTCAATGATAACGCTTCCGTCATCCTGCCACACAATCTTCTCACTGCTCGAAGATCCGCTTCCCATCGCCATACCGTGGCTGGAATGGCTGTAATTTATCTCGATGAGAGGACCATGTTCTTCAGGTATCAGATCCGAAAGTTTAGGCTGTTTTGATGTGTCGGAGAGGTCCCCGAGAGTAGCAGTTTTTTTCATATGATCCTTATATTTCTGCCTGGATTCTTCAGTCAGCGTGAATGTTACAACAACAAATGTTGCCTTGATCCCGAGCTTTTCAAATTCCGCATCAAGAAATGAAGCCAGCAATTTCTCTTTTTGGGATTGGACAATCTCCTCGGTGGGCCAGTGTGCAAAAGCATCCTGTGCTATATCCGCTACCCCTGATCTGACCGCGAGAGCCACAGCTTCTTCATCAGGGTATTTAGAGGTGTCATATTCCGATATATCTGCAGTACCACTGAATCTTGCCTCTAAAGGCTCGTCAAATCCGGGTTCATTGAAACTAACCGGATTTGCGGTTCCATACTTTACCGTAAAAATACCCATGATTGCCTCTCCTTTTTTGTGACTGCCTATCCCTGTGTAAAAGGACGGATTCAAACATAATTATATCAGATAATAGTCTCAGGGAATCCATTGAGAATAATAAAAGACTCCCGTGGATCAACGTTGTCCACGGGAGTTTTAGTTTGCTTGCCTGAAACAGCGGAACCGTCCCTTTGTTCATGCCTTTGTTCATGGTGAACGGAAGAACCGTCCCTTTGTTCACTTGGTGCAGTGCCAGAATTCACTGGATGTCTCGATCACTACTTCTCCATCCTTCTTGATCTTCTTATCAAGAACGGCACGAAGCTTCTTCTCATAAGCAAGGATGAGCTTTTCCTGCTCGGGATAGAATTTGATCATCTTATCAATTATCTCTTTGGAATCCGTGTAGTGCCACCTGGTAGGAAGAGTTATCAGGTTCAGATCGGAGAAATACTTCCTAAGCATATCAATATAGGAATCTCTTTCCTTTTCATCTTCTGCGATCTTCTGATCGATAAAGTCAGCTTTTACTTCGATCCCGCCAAACAGATCCTTGAAATACCCGCTCCAGGAATTGACCTGTACACAGTTGAAAGAAAACATTCCGTCCTTTGCAAGTACCTTGCTCGCACGCTCGGTGAACTTCTCAACATCCTTCAGTTCATCACTTATATAGTGTGCGATGATAAGGCTGTAATCCTTCTCCTTTTTGATCTTCTTCCAGGCTTCATCCTTCTCGAGATCCCCGAATGTAATTCCGATCTCCACACCTTTGGGAAGAGTGCTTCTGTTCTCCTCAAGGAATCCGGCAAAATCATCAGCCCAGCTTCCGTGCATGTCATATGCGTACACTTTTGTTCCGGAAGGGATATCGGTCCAGTTGTTTCTCCACAGTTTTGAGAAACCGCATCCGAGATCAAGAATCTTCTCATTCTTCTTGATGTCAAGTGACCTGAATACCTTCACATACCAGTCAAGTTCCTGCGATGTGTGAAGCAGCGCATCCCAGTGACCTTCATCCGCCTTCAGATCGATGCTGACGTTTTGCACGATCTCTGCAACATCATCCCAATCGAGTTTCTTATCTTTTCTCTCAAGAGTTCTGTTTATCGAAGTGATGACTTTCTCAATCTGCCAGTGCTTCTCTTCCATGACTTTAAGCTGCATGCGGAGTGCCTCTTCGATATCCACCGCATCTCCTGCCACCAGATTGTCTCTGATCTCTTCGAGTGAAAAGCCTATTGCCTTGAGAGCGACTATCTTCTCCAGTATCTGAAGTGCTTCCTTATCGTAGAGTCTGTAATTGCCTTCCGAATAATCCGAGGGCTTCAGCAATCCCTTCTCATCGTAAAGACGAACTGCCTTCTGTGATACTCCTGCCTTTTTGGCGATCTCGCCGGATGTCATTTTCTTTTCCATATTCAGGAACCTCCTTTTCTTTGATGATTCAACCTTAAAGGGTTCCCCAAGGGAAGAGTCAACACTGTTTTAAAAAAATTTTTTAGGCTCCGGGATCACCGAAAACCAGTCATATTTGAACGGCCCGTCAGCCTCGATACGAATGACATGCACACCTGAAGGATCAGCTCCGGAAAGCTTACTCATATCAAGCGGGATATGGATATCTGCCCACAAAGCTGTAAAGGATTCTTTTCTGGCAGTCTCCGAAACAACCGCTCTCGGCATATGATTTCTGGCATCAGACGGTCTCTTCTCATAATCACGGGTATTAAAGGATGCTTCTCCCGCTGCAATGCCATCAACACAAATCCTGACTCTTGCTTCTTCCCGGGCATATCCGTGTATCCTCAGTATCGTGCCGTCTTCAGGGAAAAGACAATCCTCATATGTTGCCGAGAAATGTCCGTCCGGGTCAGGCTCATACACACCGGAGCACTCTGCCATAATAGCACTGTATCCGTATAAGCCTTCAACTATCTGCGTTCCGCATTCCTCATCATAGTGGTCGGCTTTGATCTTCCCGGACATGTCACGTGTGCCGCGCTGTGATCCGCTTACGTGAACGATCTCCTCCATGCCACGGTCAAGGCTTGATGAAGCTGCAGTGATCAGATAATCTCCGTCTTCTATGATCAGCGATTCACTCACCACATCATAGTAAGCAAGTTCTCTGACCGGAATGACAAAGTTCACGATCCTTGATTCTCCGGGAACGATGTTTCTTACGCGTTCAAAACCGATCAGCTGCTTTCCGGCTCTTTTGACTCTGCTGTTCTTAGCGGAAGCATATATCTGTACCACTTCATCGGATTCGCGGTCACCTGTATTTGTTACGGTAACTTCTATTACGAATAATCTGTTATCTCCGCGCACGGAATCATAGACTCCTTCCGGCTGACCGAATGCCTTGCGTCTTCTGCTCTTGCCGGCTTTTTCGTCTGCTTTACCTTCTGCCTGAGATATGGAAATCCTCAGATCACTGTATGCAAAAGAAGAATAGGTAAGTCCGTATCCGAAAGGATATAGCACTTCTCCTTCAAAATATCTGTATGTGCGGCCCTTTCCGATGATATCGTAATCGTCAATGGAAGGAAGGTCTTCATCAGACTTAAGCCATGTCTGTGTAAGTCTTCCTGCCGGGCAAACCTTTCCTGTAAGTACATCCGCTATGGACCGGCCCATGCACTGGGAGCCTGTTGCGGACCACAGGATCGCCTTTGCTTTATCATTGATCTCATCTATGGCAAAAGGATAATTGCTCATCAGCACGACAACGATATTGGGATTGATCTTACATACTTCATCGAAAAGTTTTTGCTGATAAGGAATAAATTCAATTGTTCCTCTGTCTATCTCTTCCTTCGCATTGATCATCGGATTGTGACCGAGTGCCATGATCACAGTCTTTGCCTTAGTAGCTGCGGAGATTGCTTCTTCAATTCCGTTCCTGACTTTCTCGGTTACAAATGACAGTGGTGTCAGTCCGGGATAATCCTCTGCTGCAGTGACGATATAACCATCCTTATCTGCAAAGAGCCTGTTTCCAAACCTGTCACGCAAAATGGATTCATCCGCACCGTCATGCACATCCATCCTGAACACTTCAAGATCAAACCAGCTGAATACCCTGTCGGCATCTTCATATACCTTTCCCGCGATCGTTCCGGCACTTACTCCTTCTGCGGTTGCTATCCCTTCGATAGCATCGCCTGCCAGATGGGTGGTCAGATACTTTCCGGTTGCTTCATTTCTGAATGTATATGAATCCTCTCCCCAGTCTTCAAAGACAAAGACTTCACCCTCATAAGACAAGGTAACTCTTCCCTCGCTGTCCGAAGCAAGATATTTGTCCCCGCATTTTATCCGGATCCTGTCACAAGCATCGACATATGTAAGATCATCATCAAATCCCGCAGCGGTCCTGCAGTTTTTTATCCCTTCCAGAAGAGATATCTGCTCAGGAGTCTCGCCGCCATACCAGTCCTGATACCACTTATCTCCCAAAGGGCCTATAAGGATACAGTTTTCTGCGGTCTCGCCTTCCAGCGGAAGCACTCCGTCATTTTTGAGCAGCACAAGGGATCTGTCCGAAAGATCCTTGCAAACCGCGGATGCGTCTTCGTCACATAATTCGCCGTAATCTTCCGAATTGCGGGATTTATCGAAAATTCCGAGCTTTATCTTCGTTCTGTAAGAATTCCTGATCGCACCATCAATGTCATCTTCGGTCAAAAGACCCAGTTCATATGCCTCACAGGCAGCTTTATATATTCCGTCACCCCAGCTGCTCAGTCCGTCAACACCTGCTTTTACGGAGTTTGCCACAGTCTCGGCATCCAGTGCGGTTGCCTTACAGTATCCGGCAGATAATTCCATTGCTCCTCCGTCGGACACGACATGGGTTAATCCAAATTCATCCTTGAGAAGAGTCGTTACTTCGGGATTAAACATTCCAAGCACACCATTGATACGATTGTATGCTGTCATGACTCCCTCCGCACCGCCTTCTTCGATGCAGCGTCTGAAAGGCTCTATGTATAGTTCATATTTATTTCTCGGACTGATGGAAGAATTCTTCCATCCGCGTCCTATCTCCGTATTATTGGCATAGAAATGCTTCAGGGTCGATGCCGCGATCAGATGATCCTTATCATCTCCCTGCATCCCCTGTATATATGCCGAAGCCATGCCGCCGACCTGGACAGGATCTTCTCCGTAGGCTTCTTCATTCCTGCCCCATCTCGGATCTCTGAGAAGATCGACCGTGGGAGCCCATCTCGACAAACCACCCCAGCCGCGTTTTGAATATACTATGCGGGCCTCTTTTCCTACGATCCTGCCCGCTTCCTTTATTGCCGTCCTGTCCCACGAGGAACTCATGCCTATTGGCTGTGGAAAAGAGGTCGTGGTATCTTTTAAGATCTCTCCATCTTTCCAGTTTCTGGCCACAACTCCGTGAGCTGCTTCACCTCCAAGCTGTAGGTCAGGTATGCCGAGACGCTCCACTCCTTTGGATCCCGAGCCAAGCATGTGAAGTTTTTCATCAATAGTAAGTTCCTTGATAAGCCACTGAAGTTTTTCCCCGGTGCTTACATTTTCATCCCATAACGGATTCACTGTTCTTTCTTCTTCCATTTCCGTACCCCCGGTAAACCTTTATAATCTGCCAAACATGCGGATTCTGTGCACAGTGGCAGCAGATATACGCATTTGTTATATCCTAACATAATGCAAAATCGCCGGCATTTCCAAATCTGTTATCTTTATCCCGAAATCTGTTCTGCAGTTTCCTCCGAAACTGATCGAATGCATGGCTAAAAAATCACGGCAGGTCATTTAAGATCCTGCCGTAATTATATCAGATTTATTCGGTGATCTCGCACTTCTCAAGCCCGGTATCCGTAAGTCTGCAGACCACGTCACAGACCTCACTCAGGAACATTCTGTCATGGGATACGCTGATTATTGCACCCGGAAATTCCCTGAGCATGCGTCTTATCACGGGACCCGATAAAGGAGAATAATTCCTTGTCGGCTCATCAAGGATCAGGACATTTGCACCCGAAAGACTTAAACCGAGCAGCAACACTTTGGCCTTCTGTCCTCCGGAAAGCTCACGTATCGGATGATCCATTTCATCTGCGGTAAACTTTAGAGCACCCAGATAGGTTCTTATTCTTGTACGCTCTTCTTTATCTCCGCTTCTGTCCAGATATTCAACAGGAGTTTTTACCATATCGAGCATTTGCTCATAATTCTGCGGCATATAAACTGCCCTGATATCCTGCCTGTTCAACAGCTCATCTGCGATCTTTTCAAGAAGAGTGGTTTTTCCGCAGCCGTTTGTGCCGACTATCGCAACCTTCTGTGATCCCCTGATCTTCAGCTCTATATCTCTTGCCAGGATCCTGCTCCTGTCAGCGGTAAGCAGCTCCGGCAGTTCATATTCGATCACCCATTTTCCGGAAGGTATCGAACTGCTCTTATCTCCGAGTTTGAAAAAGATCGCTTCCTCCTGTTCGGGCATCTCCGTCATTTCGGCATCTTCACGTTCAAAGCGTCTTTCCATAGCCTTGACATTCTTCATTTTCTTTTTCAGAAGTCTGCCTATGGCATCCCGGTCCGCATGAGAGATGTTATCAAGCCTGCTTCCGACGCTCTGTTCCATCCGTCTTATCTTCTCGTCGCGGATCTTCTTTTCCCGGCGTTCCTCAAGTGCGATCTGTTCCTGCTTTTCAAAGTTATGAAGACGTTCATCCACGTACTGCCTGTATGGGATATTGGCCACGGTATGGCGGCATTTGGTCTTTCTTCGTATCTGCTCGAAGTGTATGACACGGTTTGCAGTGTGCTCTATCAGTATCTCATCATGAGAGATGAATAATACCGCTCCATCGAATTCATTGATGATCTTCTCCATAAGTTCAAGCGTATCAATATCAATGTCATTCGAAGGTTCATCCAGAAGCAGTATCGTAGGGCTCTCCATAAGAATTCGCATCATCTGTGCCTTGACGCGCTCACCTCCAGAGAGTGTGCCCATCTTCTGATCACGATAGAAGAATTCCTTCTCTACTCCGAAATTCCCTGCCATCTTCGCAAGGTCTCCCGGATTAAGATCATAGAAAAACGGACTCTCCGAGAAAAAAACATATACCTCTTTTCCTTTATCCTCTTCGGATAATTCCTGGGGAAGATATGAGATCCTCTCTCCCTTTGTCATCTTCTCACCGGTATACTCGATGTAATCGTTAATTAGTTCCGGATCATATATCCACTTCATCAGAGTGGATTTTCCGTTGCCTTCTTCTCCTATCATCACCGCCCTGTCACCCTTATTGAGCACAAGCGAAAAATCTTCCAGGATAGTTCTGAGATCCTTTTTATGTATAAGTGTTACATTTCTTATCTGAAACATAAGCGTCACCCCCTTTCGATTGCCATGGTTTTTACCATGCAGGGTTTATAACATGATCAATAAAGATCATTCTTGTCATTAAATTTCTTGCGGGCTTTTGACCATTTCGATATCTCTTTTTTCAGAGCATAGTTGCGCGTATTCTCTGCTCCGAGACTTTTATACAGGATATATCTTTCTTCCGACAACTCACCGCTTTCGATCGCAGCCTTTATCGCACATCCCGGTTCGGTATCATGCCTGCAGTTACTGAACCTGCAGCATTTCTCAAGTTCTGCGATATCCGAGAAAGTTTCATCTATTCCGTCCTGCGTTTCTGCCATTCCGATCTCCCTCATTCCCGGAGTATCAATGACGTACACACCATTCTTCAGTTCAATGAGCTGCCTGTATGTGGTCGTGTGTCTTCCTTTGGAATCATCCTCCCTTATGGCGGATGTCTTCATTATCTCTTCACCTGCGATCGAATTGATCAGCGTAGACTTTCCTGCACCTGAAGAACCCATAAGGCATATGGTCGTGCCGGGGGTAAAATAATCCTGAAGTTCATCAAGTCCGATCCCGTAGATTGCCGATATGGCATGCACTCTTATCTTATCGGATATGCTCTCAACCTCGCGGATGTATCTCCCCACATTGCTGCACAGATCTGACTTGGTCAGTATCGCAACAGGAACCGCTCCTCCTTGTATTGCAATGCTTGCATATCTTGCAATCCTGTTATAGCTATAGTCATCGTTAAGTGATGTGACAATGAACACATAGTCCGCATTTGCGACCATATACTGCATCACTGCGGTCTTGGCCTGATCCGGTCTCTGCAGAAGGGTCTTCCTTTCACATACGGACTTTATCATCGAATCGCCACATGGATTCATTTCAAATATCACATAGTCACCGACAATGGGGAACGATTCCGATCCGGCTTCATAAAAGCAGCCTTTTAACTTTGCAGGGATATCCTTTCCCTCGTATCTTACGATATAACTGTTTCTCTGCACCGAAGCAATGCGCCCGGTACATTCTTTGTAATTATCTGTTTTATTTGTATTTATGCTATTCAACCCGGTATCTCCATTTTAAACATTCATCTTCTACAACATACTGCATGGAGACATCGGCAGACCGCCCTTCGGGCAAAAGAAAACCGTGACTGCAAAGCCACGGTTACTGATCTTTTAGGAATTCTTTTATGATCAATGATTATAAACCGAGGTCTTCATACAATATTCAGCTGCAAACTTTTTTACAATTGCACACATCTTATGATTACCTCGCTTTCTTTGATATTTCTTAACACTGATATACATTTATCAGATATTTATTTTCGTGTCAACAAAAAATTCTTACTGCCGTATGCAAAGATCTGACCGGCATACACTCCTGCATTTACATTCCTTAATCGGATACGTCTACATCCGGTGAGATTGTAACGGTGTAATCCGGGTACTCTTCATTTACCGCTTTGATAAGGATCTCAACCGCCTTTGAAGGTATCTCTCCGAAATTGATGACCGCATCAAAACGCATGGTCTTCTTTATCTGATCAAGATAAAAGCCGTGCATCTGTATTGCAAAATCATGCGACAACACGATCTTCTGGACATTATCCCTTATCGCCGACGCTTCATCATTTTGTGTGTTGTATGAATAAACTCCGACACCTGTAAGTATTACTGCAGTCTCTCGGTACACTTTCTCTTCAAGACGTCTTGTAAGATTGTCCACCTCTGCAACTGTCATGGTATCGGGAAGTTCCATATGTACGGATGCTATCTTCTTGTTCGGTCCGTAATCATTGATTATAAGATCGTATGCGCCGCGGACGCCATCCTCTTCTCTTATGAGGCCCTTAACCTTCTGAACCAGCTCCTTGTCAGCGCGCTGTCCGAGTATATCATTCAGGGTTTCTATGAACATCTCCACGCCGGCTTTTACGATAAATCCCGCAATGATCAGGCCGACATAACTTTCAAGAGAAATATGGAAGATCATGAACACAAGAGCTGAAAGCAGAACCGATGAGGACAGGACTGCGTCAAACAGAGCATCCGATCCGGATGCAGCAAGAGCTCCGGAATTTACTTTGTTTCCCTGTTTTTTAACGAAAGTTCCAAGGAATACTTTCACAAAGACCGCAACGGATATTATTACTATAGAAACAACCGAATAATCGGGAGTTTCAGGATGGATGATCTTTTTGATCGATTCCACAAACGAGGTGATGCCGGCATACAGGACCAGCGCTGCGACAAGCATCGAAGTAAGATACTCGATCCTCCCGTATCCCAGGGGATGTTTTTTGTCAGGAGCTTTCCCGGCAAGAACTGCTCCTACGATCGTGATAACCGATGAAAGTGCATCCGAAAGATTGTTGACTGCATCCAGGATCACTGCGATCGAGTTGGATAAAACACCAACTATCATCTTGAATATGACCAGAAGGATATTGGTCACGATCCCTATGACACTCGTCCGAACTATTAACTTTTTACGTTCTTTTTCACCGTTCATCGTTGAACCCTTATTCTATAAACTCATTACCGTAATTATCGGATCAGTAGATCTGTCTTCCCTTCTCATCGGGGATTCCGCTCTTTCTGAAGAAATAGGAATTCACCTGATCGCACCATTCTCTTGCATTAGACAGCTGTCTTTCGAATCTCTCACTGACGTTTTCGAATATCTCATCGGAGACTTTACCCTTTAACGACTTCCACTTCTCTGCCAGCTGCTGTGCTTCTTCATATCCTTCAAAATGAGTGTCATAGATATGCTGGATCACGGTCTTGCCGCTGTGAAGCTTATGTGTATAGGGAAGGTGATGGAAGAACAGCACCAGCTCATCCGGACACTTATCGGGATCGTTATAGACCGATGCATTTGGTTCGTTATAAAGAAGCGCATATCCCGTTCCCTTATCTGTCCTGTCGACTCCTATTCCGAGATGATCTGCCCTGTGATAGGTTCCCCATCTGTCATACTCATATCCGTCGACAGAACATCCGTAATGAGTTGCGGGCGTAACCATCCAGCCTATTCCCAAGGGGCTGGTATATCTTTCGTAGATCTCTCTTGAAGGAAGAAGTATATCAACTATCGTCCTGACCACTGCCTCATCCTGTGAGATAGTCATTCTTACGAATTCCTCCGCGATCTCTTCGGATGAAAGATCGGTATCGAAAGCAAGTCTTCCGAATCCGAAAAGATTCGCTCCCGCAAGATAGTTGCCCGTCCAGTTGAAATCATTTCCCGTATTGGTAACAGCAGCGATTCCCGAATATCTGCTCTCGAATGTATCACCGCTGATGATGTCGGCAACCGTATCCTTGTCATCACTGCAATAGGTCTTGAATCCGAGGATCTCCTTGAACTCGGGGATAAGGTAACACACATCAATCTGATGACCGGTATATTCCTGTGCGATCTGAACCTCGAGCATCTGATTGGTCTTCTTAAGCCCGCCGAGAAGAGGTGAGATGGGCTCTCTTATCTGGAAGTCCATCGGTCCGTTCTTGATCTGAAGGATGACATTATCATGATAATCTCCGTCCATGGGCATGAAGTTGTCATATCCCGCTCTTGCCCTGTCGGTCTTTCTGTCACGCCAGTCCTGCTTACAGTTATATACAAAGCATCTCCAGATGATTATCGCATTATACTCTTTTGCGATATCGGCAAGCATATTGGCACCATCTGCCTGAGTTCTTCCGTAAGTAAAGGGACCGGGACGTCCTTCCGAATCAGCCTTTACAAGGAATCCTCCGAGTGTCGGAATTCTCTCAAATACTTCGGCCATCTTGGTCTTCCACCATGCGATCACCTTTTCATCAAGAGGATCCGCACTGTCGAGTCCTCCTATCTCAATGGTCGAGGCATAGTTTAGACTCAGGAACAGCCTGATCCCGTATCCTGCGAAGATCTCTCCGAGCTCAGAGAGCTTATCGAAATACCTGTCGGTAATCATGTAGGATGCAGCCTGCTTTACATTAACGTTATTGATGACCACTGCATTGATCCCGACAGAAGCGATCATCCTTGCATAGTCCACGGTGCGTTCGTCTATGACTATCTCGTCATTTACATAGAAGAAGGATTCTCCCGAATATCCCCTCTCGATGCTTCCGTCCATATTATCCCAGTGATTCAGCATTCTTAAGGGATTGGAAGGACGCACTGTTTTGCCTGAAGCATATGCCTCCTTAATGTCTTTTTCGCATGACACGCTGCGGAGAACATCGAATACTCCGTAAAGAATTCCCGCTCCGCTCTTTGCATCGATCGCCATTCCGTCATCACAAAGTGAAACCGTGTATTCTTCCCTGTCCTGAATATCCCTGCCGTTATTAACCGGTGCGGTTTCCGCGCATGATCCGAATACTATCCCGGGATCGATATCCAGCATTGCCTTAAGTCCGGTCTTCAGTTCACGGACAGCATTTTTCACTATCTTATCGGACTCCCCGGCTCCGGACAGATAAAACTTTCTGAGATTTATGCAATCTCTGCCTGTCTGCCTTTCCCCATATCCGATCCATAACTCAGCATAATTTTTCATAATTGGCCTCCCTCTTGCCGATTAGCAACACCTTTCTTATTATACACTTTTCTGCGATGATCATTCGCGAATACTTTCCAAATATGCATCCTTTGTCATTTCCATCTCAATAACATTGAAAGGTTCTTTGACGACCAGCTCCTTATCCGTAAATCCGATCTTTCTGTAGCAGTTATGAGCCGGCTCGTTATTCTCATACACTCCGATGGTGACCACACTTGCTCCAAGTATCTCAAATGCATACTTAAGACCCGCACTGAGCATCTGCGCACCATATCCTTTTCCGCGAAGCGATGTATCGACGACTACCCATCCGAATCTGAGGACTTTTCTGTCCCCGTGCAGATATCTCATGATGAAATGTCCTACGACTCCCTTTTCATCATCGAATGCTGTCCAGGGGTAAAAGTTATCGGGCTCCGTGCATCCTCCGTTTTCGGATCCGTATTTTTCATTTATTCTTTCCGCGGATATCGGGAAATCACCAAACAGAGTTCCTCCCCACTTTAAGAATACATCCTTGTCCGCAACCCAGCCGGCGATCTTTTCCGCATCACAGCTTTTATAATGACGTAATCCGATCATGATCTTCCCTTTCTTATGAAAAAGGGCCGACAGACGGCCGGCCCTGATTTACATATTGGTCTGTCAGACCCACGTGGCTTCATCGTCTAAACGGTGCATAACTGCCAATTTCATTACAGCGGCTTTCTGCAAAGATACACGATATAAGTATCGACAAAAACCACCTTATTGCCGTTCTCGAGCACGGTTTTCCTTAGGCCTTCAAAAAACAGAGTCTTGTAAGGTTCCGGTATCACGAGATGATCGCTGTGTGTTCCGCAATATGCCACGTAATCATCAGCATTAAATTCTCTTCTTCCGTAAAAATCCCTTCTTTCAAAATCCACATATCCGTAGTCGATCGCATGCAGATAATCGAAGGGCTCCTTCATGTCCTTATACAGCTTCTCCGGTTTGTAATATTCACCGTATATCTTCTGGATCTTGTCGAAAAGCTCTTCATTCGGAGTCTTGTAATCCCCGTTAAGAAGCATCATGGCAAGAACCCCGCCGGGCTTAAGCAGGTCAAAGGTCTTGGGAAATGCCACTCTCTCCGGTATCCACTGTATCGTGGCTGCCGAATAGATCATGTCGAACTTCATGTCACCGAAATTATGAGTGATGAAATCATCATTTACAATGTGAAAATTCTCATACGATCCGAACTTCTCGTTCATCTTCGCATAGAAGTTCTCTCCAAGCTCGATAGCATTATAATCACAGCCCGTCTTCAGTATGGGCTCGGTCGCCTGTCCGGTTCCCGGTCCGAGTTCAAGTACTGATTTGCCGGGACCAATCTGCGCATATTCTATCAGGTTTGTAAACAGTTCCGGGCTGTATCTGGGTCTGTATTTATCAAACTGTTCGGGTATGGTATCAAATACTTTTCTAAACTCAGTCATCATTATACCTTTCGTAGATCCATTCATATCCGTCATTTTCTTCATTGGAAAGAGCTATGGTGATAATATGACCCGAACTGTCGAATACAATGTGTGCTTCCCCGTCATTAAGCTTCCATATAAAAGTGATGATGCCTGAGCCCTGACATCCGTTTCCGTATCCGATATCGGAAATTATCTCATCGTATGTGTGCTCCTTATCCACATTTATGAAATATTCGCGATTTCTCTCATGGAAGCATTCACAGATTTCCGCCGTGTCATATTTGGGAATAAATTCTGCTGCGGTCACGTCAAAAGGCTCATACACAAGAGATTCAAAATCCTCCCATAATAAAAAAGAGGGATGATTCTCCTTATATTCCGTCATGTATACATCCGTCACACCGGAATTGGGATAATAACATTTCAGTCCCGCATCGCGGATGACTTCTAATGCTTCATGCGAAATCCTCAGAAAATAAACGCTGTAATCTACAGCCTGTTCACTGAGTAAATCCAGTGCATTCTGTAACTGCTCTGTCAAAACATAGTAATCAACATAAACACGGTATGTGACAGTCACTTCGGGTTCTCTTCCGCAGTATGCTTCAAAACTGCGCGAGTCATCAGTGCTGACAAATTCATTTAAACTCTGATTGCTACCATACTCAATGCAGTCCCTTACAATATAGCATTCATCAAAGCAGGACCCTATCAGGGATTCCACATTCTGAACCATTTCATCCGCGTAATAGTAATGTGCATACGAATCGGAGATCAGTCTTCCCTTCCAGTCACACTCTGCATATGATCGTATGCCTTCATCGGAAGTCAGCATATAAACATGCCTGCGTAAAAACTGCACCTGATCAGGTTCATCCGGTTCAAGATCAAATGTGACTCCGTATTTTTCGGACAGCTGCTTTCCAAGCCTGCCCGTTCTGTAACTCTCAGTGTTCATGACGAGCACCATGACCACGCAAGCCGCTGCAAGGATGATCACGGCACATATGATCGATTTGATCTTTTTGTTCATTTTACGCATCCTTTATATCTTGATCTTAGTCCATTTGCCCTGTCTGAATCTGACCGACCCGAATATGAATCTCGATACCTGGTCTGCCAGTATTCCCATCCAGACTCCGTTAATTCCGAATCCCAGAATGTAGCCGAACATATACGAAAAAGCGGTTCTGATAACTGTAACGCTTATGATCGAGGCAAGTGCTGTATATCCCGTGTCACCTGCTCCTCTGAGACATCCCATATAGATGACCTGGGACACCTGGAAAATGACAACTATGATGATGATCCTTGTAATGTCGACACCTATCTTAACTATATCGGCTTCTTCGAAGAATACAGACATGATCGCATGTCCTCCGAAGAAGTATATGCATGCAAGGAAGAAAGAAATGATCAGTCCAAGCATCCTGCAGGTACGTCCGTACTCTTTGGCAAGTGCTTCATCCTTCTGCCCGAGGCTCCGTCCGATAAGTGCCACGGCGGTTGCCTGGAGCCCGTCACCGAAGGAGAAGGACAATCCCATAATGTTCATTCCGACCTGATGAGCCGCCATTGATGCAGTTCCCATTTTTGCAGCCATGATCGATGTTGCCATGAATCCGACTCGCATGAGGAGCTGTTCAAAAAATACGGAGTACCCCACCTTGATCAGCGCCTTAAAAGCATCAAGACGCGGCAGGATCTTATTCTTCATTATATATGGAATACTGACAAAACAGTCATTTTTGAACAGGGACATTATGCTCATCACACATGCCACTACGGTTCCGAGAACAGTCGCAAGTGCAGCACCCCTTACGCCGAGTGCCGGGAATCCTAATTTTCCTCCGATGAGCAGATAATTGAAAATGACATTTACGGTATTGGAAGCCAGGTTCGTGCGCATCGTGATCCTGGTATTGCCTGCGCCTCTTTGCGACGAGTTGATTCCCATCTGCAGGCAGTTGAAGATCATTCCGCCCATTATTATCCTGAAATAAATGATCGCAAGATCGTGAGTATCCTCATTTGATCCGCAGAATCTTATGATCCCGTCCGCAGTCGAAACCAAAACTGTACTGATGATCACTGCCGCGATCAGTATGAACAGAATTCCGGATACCAGTATCCTGTTTGCATCTTCCTTCCGGTCCTCGCCTTTTCTTCTTGCAACAAGTGCCGAGAGAGATACATTGATGGCAAAGAACATGGAAAGACCCATGAACTTCGGCTGCGTGGTAAGGCCGATCGCCGCAACCGCATTGCTTCCCAGGCCGCTCACCATATATGAATCGATCAGTCCGACAAAAGCAACAAAAAAGGATTCTATCACCGCAGGCCATGCGATGCTGATGGTCTCCTTTATTAGGCTTTTATCAGGGATCTGTTTCATAAATGATTACCGGTTCTTTCAGTCTCCATACCATACAATATCGCCGGGGCCGGGAACTTCGGGATAACTTGCCAGGCCGGGAATGAGACAGCTGAGATAAATTCCGTTAAGAGGATCTTCACCCGTCTCCAGGCCTCTGTCATCCACAAACGATTCCTTTTCCATATTGTAGATGAAATGATAATAATATATGCTTCCGTCGTCATCATTATGTTCATAATTGATGACGATCAGTCCGTTTCCGCGCATGAATACCGAATCTATGGTATCCCCATCAGGCACCATCTCACTCACAAGATCCCTGCCGCACCAGTATTCCACGGTTGCAGCATCGACGGAAGTGCCGGCATATTCATGTATGCGATCCTCCTCTTTGTCATAGAAGAAATAATACTTCTTCCAGGTATGTCCTATCATTGCCGAGATTGAACTGTCCATGCACATATCGTATGAACTGTCGGTTATGGTGAATCTGTCAGGCTGGGATTCATCAGGCCAGACTGAACCCATGCACGAGAATGGTGCTTCGAAAGCCTGCTTATCGGATACGTAGTAGACCCAGCTGTAGTTTTCGGAGATAAACTGATCATCAAATATCACATAGTTCGTGTCACCGATAGTCATGAAACGAATCTCATTCCTTATTCCGATCCCACTGCTGTCAAAGAGTTTCTCGCATTCTCTTTCCGAAACAAACCAGGCCGAGCCGTAAACAGCGTTAAAATCTTCATCAGGTTCATCACCGATTATTGCAAAAGCTTCATCAGTGCCGTCGCCATCAATATCATCACGGATATAGCAGATCACCTCATTCTCCGCACAGCCGCTCTCGTTAATAAGCATTTCCCTTAATTCATCCGCCTGATCCGCCGGACCTGCAGGATCTGTCTGCCCCGCAGGATCCGTCATGGTATTAACGGATTCAACTCTGATAGTCACATCATGATCAGGCATCGTGAACTTGATGATATAACCTTTTTCTTCCGAGTATTCGGCATTCAGGATCTCATCATCAAGATAGAAGGTATAATCGGTATCCGTTCCTACGGCGACATAATAGATCGTGACCTTTGCACCTGCCTTATAAGAATCCCTGGCATGCTCAAACTGATCCTCGGCACCGCAGTAATCCACATTATACTTTACTGCTTCATCATCGTCTTCTTCATGTATCTCTGAATTGCCCGCCGTGCCGGAACACCCGCTGAGTATCCCGCAGCATGACAGGATGATCGACAATAAACAAAAGAATTTCCACAAACCTGATTTCTTGACACACTTCATAGCACAAACCTTATTTTCAAATACATTTATTTTATTACATTTTGGCCGCTGACTGATCATTTTTTCTTAAGCCATGCGATCGATACATAATGCTTTATCACGAATGATTCCGGGTATGATTCGAGCATCTTCTCATGCTCATCATTCCATAATGCCAGCTCCTCCGGCGACATGGATGCACTGGTTCCTCTGCAGGCACGCATTCTTCCGTGCCAGGATTCTCTGGTAAACGGAACATCCGTGCGGAATTCTTCCTGTTTTTCCAGATTAAAATATTCAAGATATTCATCCTCAACATACACATGATGAACGGTATCTCGGCCGCCCGTCCACCCGGGATTATACTTTAAGATCAGCTCCTCACTTTTCCCCGCTATCTCATCTTCAAAAGGAAGCCATCCCATATACAGTATCAGAAAGCTTCCGTCCGCCTTGAGCATTCTTGCAAATTTTGGAGCGGTAACAGTATGATCGAGATACCAGATACACTGACAGGCTGTAATGACATCAAGTGATGCATCGGGAATATCCAGATCCTTTGCATCGCAGGCGTAAAAGTCTATATCCATTCCTGCCTCGGATGCCAGTCTTTTCGCCTCAGTGATCTGATTCTCCGATATATCCGTACCGGTCCAGTGAGCTCCGTACTTATACATGTTGATCGGAAGAACTCCGGTGCCGGTTCCGACATCGAGCACTTTCTGACCTTCTTTGCAAAGACCCAGGTTCAATATGTACCTGTAGAATTCCTGAGGATAGATATCCCTGAAACGTGCATAATCCGCTGATGTCCTGCCCCAGTTGAATTCTTTTCCGTCATCTATGTTCCGGATGCTGATATTTTTGTTGTTCGATTCCATTGGCATAAGCCCTTCCATAGTATTACTTTCCCGTTACATATCAAATATGCTCATCTGAGGATACTTTTCCGGCAGTTCCTGCATATATCCGAATATTTCATCGGGAACGCACATGATCCCCTTGTCCCTGCATATGCTTCTGAAAAGCTTCGTCAATTCCCTTGCATTTGGACTGGGCAACTCATAAGAATTCCCATACCACCTGATATACCGATCCTTCATTCCCGGGAAATGCTTATCAAGTGCTTCATAATAATACTCCCTGTCACCTTCCCGAAGCGTCATTCCCATTCCGAAATCGATAATGCCCTTTACGCCTGTCCTGATACATGCATCAAGGATCGAAGTGATATTTTCTTCCGTGTCATTAATAAAGGGAAGTATTGGAGTCATCCACACAACCGTCGGGATCCCTCTTTCCTTCATTGCTTCCAGCACCTCGATACGGCGCTTTGTATTACAAACATTCGGTTCCAGAATGCTGCACAGATCATCATCATAAGTAGTGAGTGTGATCTGGACCACACATTTTGCGGAACGGTTGATCTCATCAAGCAGCTCGATGTCCCTAAGAATGCGATCGGACTTTGTCTGTATCGCAAGTCCGAATTCATTATCACGGATGATCTCAAGGCATTTCCTTGTCAGTCCGAGTTCTTCCTCGCAATGCATGTACGGATCTGACATCGAGCCCGTACCGATCATGCACTTTTTTCTTTTGGATCTAAGGGCCTTTTCCAGGAGTTCCGGCGCATTCTGCTTTACTTCAACATCTTCGAAAGGATGTGTGAACTGATAGCACCGGCTTCTGCTGTCACAGTATATGCAGCCATGTGTGCAACCGCGATATATATTCATTCCGCAGCGTCCGCCACTGCCGGTCAGGATTCCCTTGGCATCTGTAAAATGCATGGATTCAGCCTTTCTTATTGTTCGGTCATGAACAGAAGTCCGAAAGTTCCGGGACCGCAGTTAACCGCAATGACAGAGATCCTCTGATAGGCGGTCAGATCTCTCTCGTTATATTGTTGACCCATCCGCCTTTGAGATAATGCCTTACGGCAAAGGGCATCTTCGCAAATTCATCCGTGCACATGAGCACATATACGATGAGTGGAGGAAACTTCAGCACAAATGCACTGATAAGTCCGAGGGGGACAGCAAAACACCACATACATATTATATCAAGGATCATGCCATATTTCGAATTGCCGCCGCATCTGAATATAGAGGCGATGAGAACGGTATTGACGATCTGGCCCATCTGGTACGCGATATTGATAAGCAGCATGATCTTCAGATATCCGGCAGCGACGGCAGTAATATCCACGAGACCGGGTATGACCGGGCTGATCACAAGCAAAACAAATCCGGATATGATCCCGGAAAAAACGGCGACCCGGACGATCGAAGAAGCATCCTTTCGAGCCTGATCGAGACGGTTCTCTCCTATTTCTTTTCCGAGCATGATGGAAGCAGCCGAGGCGATTCCGAATCCGACGACCGTAATAAGATCCCTTACGGAAGAAACTACGGCGTTTGCCGCAACTATATCGGATCCCAGATGTCCCATGATGATGGAATTTACGGTAAATGCCAGTCCCCACATGATATCGTTGACAAACGCGGGAAGAGAATACTTGAAGAAATCCGCGATCAACGCACGCGGTATTGCAAACACAATCCTAAGATCTTTCGGAAGCATCTTTTGTCTTAAGAAATCAATGATACAGAGAAGTGCACCCGAACCGCAGGATATGGATGTCGCGACAGCCGCCCCGGATATGCCCATCTCGGGAAACGGACCATAACCGAATATAAGGAAGAAATTCATCACGACATTGACCAAAAGAGCTATCGTCGAGATCACTGTGGAAAAGACGACCCGCTCACAGCTCTTAAGCACCGAAATATAGGGCTGGAAGATTCCCAGGAAAATGTAAGCAGGTGCCACATGCCTCAGATATACCGCCCCTGCCGCAATAAGCTCCGGATCGTCGGTCCATATCCACATCACATGCCTTGGAACTAAAAATGCCAGCAGGGAAAAAGTGATCGTTACGACCAGAGCAATGATCAGACCGATCCCCAGGATCTTGGATATTACCTTAACATCCTTCTTGCCCCAGTACTGTGAAGCAAGGATCGTGATCGCGGAATTAAGCCCGAAGAACATGACGTTTATCAGAAACATCAGCTGTCCGGCAAGACCCGAAGCTGACAGTGACGTCTGGTCGACATTACCGAGCATGAGGGTATCCGCAACGGATACCGAAGACGCTATCAGATTTTGCACTACTATTGGGATAACGAGAACAAACAGTTCTCTGTAGAATCCTTTTCGCGCAGATAAGAATCTATTCATTATTGCCTCACCGGGAACAATTCGGAAGACTTCTCAAAACCGAGCATATGTCCTCTTCCATCGACGAAAGATATCCGATCCTGCCTACCGTGTTCAGAGTCTCGGTTTCTCCGAGTTTCATCTCCTCAGCATCGGAACTTACCATTCCGAGTGCACGTCGTATGTTGTACTCAAGCCACTCGATCCATGTATATGCTATACCGAATATCCGGTCATACGATCTGAATCCGTTATCGTAAGCCTGCAGATAACCCATGAAAAAGGCTTCCATATTATCTTTACTGAATTCTCCGGTCACTGTTCCGGACCATTGCAATGCGAGATTCAGACAGGAAGATACGGGATTGCTGTATCCCAGGCATTCCAGATCGATTATGTATGCATTGCCGTCATGCCACATTATGTTCTTGGGATCCATATCATCATCGCTGAGCACACTTATTGCGGGAAGATTTTTCCTTGCTTCGTTCAGGCGCTTTTGTGCGTCTTCAAGAAGCGTGATGTTTTCTTCAAGTACCTGAACTATCGTGCTTTCTCTTTTCCGGGCGCTTTCAAGCAATGACGTAAAATCAACCTCACTGAGCTCAGGCTCTTCAGCTTCCGCTTCATGAACATCGATACGGTGGATCCTTCCCAGCAATGTACCGGCGGTAAAGCACTGCTCTTTAGTGATCCCGTTAAATCCGGTGATCCTGCCTTCCTGCCAGTGGAAAATATAGTAATACCCTCCGCCTTCCGACAGCATTTTCTTACCATTGAAAGACATTGCCGTCACAACCGGAAGCCCGTTATCTTCCAGGATCCGTTCCAGCTTTTCGGCTTCGGAGTAATTGTTCATTGCATCAGGCCGGCTCATTATTTCGGGATTCAGACATTTCACCGCATATGTTCCGGATGTCGTGCACACCTTATACATTTTGTGCATTAATCCGCCTGATACGGGAAGTACCGTTCCTTCTATTGTTCCAAGACCGCATTGTTCGATCAATGCGCGGATATGCTGATCACTCAATTTTTCGCTTCTCCCATGCCATTCCTCTCATATCCGTCTTTTCCATGCATCCGCCATAATAAACGCAGCCTGGGCTTCAGCAGAAGTTCCTTCCGACACAAAATTCGGACAGCCCGCAACATGCCTCAGAATTCCATAATTATCTATATCCTTTTTTACAGCTTCATATGCTGCATCAGCATATTTTAAATAGTCCATGGATATAAATCCTTTATTTATCCCGCGATAAACAGAAGCTGCAAACATCATGGAAGAAGTGCCGTCAATAAAACTTCCGTCGTCATCCAAAATATCCCGGAATCTTCCGTCAGGGAGACTTAGCTTTATCATTGCATCCAGCACATTTTTAAAAATCTGATCTAAACAGTTAAATATATCTTCTCTGTTCAGCCTTTGCGCCTCCTGCATGATCCTGGCGATTCCCATAAGTGCCCATCCATTTCCGGTAGCCCAATGTACCTTACGTACATATTTATCCTGCTTCACATCTTTAATATGATAGAATAGGTTATGTTCCGCATCATAAAGATGATGAATATATCTTTTCACCTGCTTAAAAGACTCTTCGATTTCTCCCATAACAGCAAGAAAAGGCGGAACCATATATAGCCCGTCTATCCATAATTGATATTTGGTATATCCTTCAAAAAATGATACATCATTGTGGCATATCACACCGTCTTCGGTACGCGGAGCACGGTTCATAAGATATTCCAGCATACTTTTAGCGCCATTCAGATAAAACTCATCTCCGGTTTTCTCATAAGCACGGAGGCACACCTCACCATTTGCGGCAGGGTCAGATACAGCTTCTCCTCCGCCGGCCATGGCAAGCCTTCCCAGAGCATCCATTCTTTTGATGGCATCGTAAGCCATGGGAATCCATAATTCTTCCCGGCCTGCTTCAAATAATGCCTGGGCACATACACCCTGTTCCCATGGATAACGCTGCATGGCGAGCATTGCATTTATTACTTTATCGATATTGTCGTATTGATCACTCAATTCTCAACTCCGTTCATTCGATATGATTGGATTTCATGGGTTCGCCCCATGCACCCAGACTTCTTCCGTCATAACCCAGATATGTCTGGGCAGTGGTCTTGACCGGGGCTATCCTCGCAAGCTTATCCGCTACACTCTCATCGGAAGACAGGGATTCATCCTGCAGTACGTTCCTGATCCTGCAAAGCATGATCTCTCCGTCGCCTCTTGTGATAAACTCCGTTACTTCCAGTTCGAAATTGACCGGCGAGTTATTAAGTATCGGAACGTTAAGCACCTCTCCCTTTCCTATATCAAGACTGATCTTCATCTTATCGGGATCTTTGCCGCTGACACAGCCCAGATGATCCGCAACCGGCAGCAGCTCTTCGGTCACAAGATTCGCGGAAAAAATCTTATCACGGCGTATATTATCTCTCGTAGGCTTATCACCGCCTATACAGCACATAACACCAAGTTCGTTATCCCATGTATAACTGAACCAGCAGAAGAGTCCGAAATCAGGATTTCCCTTTTCGTCATATGTACCATACAGAAACAATGTCTGCGGACAGTAATCATTATTTGGTTTTAAACTGATCTTCGCCATATGATTTCTCCCTTGTCTTCATAGAATAGCTTCCCTTATACAGCTCCAGGCAATTGTAAGACGATCTGCAGACCATGAGGCATTGGCAGGACTGGTAGATGGAAGACAGATTGCCGGTCTGCCGGTTACTTTCTCCGAATACCTGCAATAGTACTTATAAGCTGTCTGACCGTTTACATATATGTTTTTGATATCCGCATGGTTAAGGATCATGCTCAGATCATTCGGTGATACGTTTCTGATGCTCGAATCAGACGAGCCGACTATATCGCATGATCCTATCACATCCCAGAGTGCAATATGATTGCGCAGCAGAAAAGCCTTCTTTTCCGGTATAGTTCTTGGAACATCTTCCCCATACACCGCAGAGGTGACTTTCCAGAAGCGATTCTGCGGATGCCCGTAAAAGAAGCCTTCTTCCCTGGATTTCACGGAGGGAAAGCTTCCGAGTATCAGGATTTCCGAATTCTCATCATATATTGGCGGTATCGGATGAATTATCATTACAGCATAATCTCTCAAAGCCTTTTCGCTATGCGCAGCATTGCTTCAATGTGCATGATCCAGTGGCGTGAAAAAGGCATTTGGATGAGTCCTTTTACATCCTTGCCACACCAGTAATCTATCAGCCAGAATGCGTTTTCATCCTCACTGACACACTTGCTCTCTGTCAGTTTCTGTTTAGTATCTTCACCGAACTTTCTTTTTAAATCTTTGTATTTTAATTTCTTCAGGATCCGGTCTGTTGATTCTTTTACGGCCTTCGCGTAACGGTAAAGTTCCTGCACATCCAGTTTCTTTGAAAATTCCGCTATATCTTTACCTTTAAGTTCGTTACCGGTTGTGATGATCGGGGACCCCGTCTTTTTATCATACTTTTTGTCAAACAGTATCTGCTCGTTCTCTGCGATCATCTCATGAGCCACGATATCTTCTATCCGGAATATATGCCAAATGGAATACGCAAGAGTTTTGCTGTGATAGCCCTTGGCCCCGGCGAATGGCATTTGATAAAAAGCCTCTTCAGGATAGTCTTTCACTATCAGGGTTATCTGCCGGAACAATTCTTCCCTGAATTCTATGAGTTTTCGGATGGCTTCGCCAAAAGTGGATTCTTTTGACAACAGTTTCTGTATTTCTTTGTTCTTCTCCGACCAATCCTTATTCATATATTCTTGTCCCGGCCCCCTACAAATAAAAACACACCAACTTTATTTTACACCCCATATAAACAATTCGCCAAGGAGCGAATAAGCCCCTTGGCGGTAAACGTTATCCCAGATCACATTAATTCTCTTGCCTTCCTGAGGATTGGTAGCTCGCGATTCGCGACCAGCCTTCCAAGCCTTGTTTCCCGTCTTTTTTCATATTCCGCAACAGCCTCATCATAGGCCAGCTTTAGTGTGGACAGATGGAAGTCCTCTATCTCATCCTGTGTAAGATGCTTGTCTCCAAATGAAATGACTTTGCATAGAAAATAGTTGTTCAGATTATGTCTGTGGATCAGATTGTAATGATCACTGACTATCCCGATCCTGCAGATAACTTCGACCTCTGCACCTAATTCCTCTTTAAGTTCTCGCCTGATTGCTGTATTCAGGTCTTCACCCGGTTCAACTCCGCCGCCGGAAGTTTCTATAAGTGTCGCCCTTCCGAAATCATCGTCCCTTTCGGCACGGACAAAATAAAAGAATCCTTCATCATCATAAACAATGGCTCTGGCTATCCTTCTGTCATGATCCGTATATTCAAACGGCCACTCCGTATCCTGGAGTTCGATCAGCAATTCATCGTTCGGAATCTTTTTTACATAGACTCCGGACAGTTCTCCGTTCATGTCCATCATCTCCGTTTTGAACTCACAACCATATTTCTCATAGAGTCCGATATGGTTGGTAGAGATATAGACTTCGGATATACCATCTTTCATTGCAAGTCTTTCTGCCTCTTCCATAAGAAGACTCACATAATGATGCCCTCTGTGTTTCGGAAATGTATAGACAAATCCGATCCACGGAGTAAGCTCTGTGGGCTGTATGTCATCTTTTTCCGCATACGTGCAAAATGAGATCAGTTCATCCCCGTCTGTAAGCAGCAAAACCCTGGAGTTTTCGCCCACAGCATCAAAGAATGTTCCCTTGCTCAACAGCTCATAAAGAAATGCAGCCGCACTCCAGTCACCCTTCCGGATCTCATTAAGCCAATGCTCTTTATTATCGCTGTCAAAATAATTGACCACTCTCATATTTTATCACCCTTTATTCTCCGGCCATGCAGGCGTATAGTGTCACCCACTTATTCTCTTCACCGACATTACCTGCCTTGAACGCCGGTACACTTTTAGATGCTGTCAGAACGTATCTTCCATTCTCCCGCCTGTGCTGATCCAGCACTTTATACCCGGCTTTCATGGCTTTCGATTTCGGTGAACAGCCGAGCACACGCAGTGCATAGACAATCTGATGAGCCCCGATCTTGATTGGATCAGGCGGATAGAATGTTCCAAGCATTACATCCACCATAGGAGTTTTCATATCATCTGTCCTATAGAAAATGTTGCGTTTGGTGAAATAATGCACCAATGCATCTGCACAGCCGGTTTCGTATCCCTGTAAATGCAGTTCTGCCACCAGCAGCAAATATTCCACTGTCAGTCGTGCGCAGCTCTTATGAGGTTTCTTTGGATCATTGATCTTCTTGTTGGTACTGATGCACCCAAAGCCGCCGTCGTCCTTGATCAGCTTAAGAACAGAATCAATCTCATTTTTAACGATATCTTCAGATAAATATCCCAGCTTAACAAGATTTCTGAGAAGAAGCGGCTCGCCGCACAGCATTTTAAAACCGGTACTCTCAATCAGAGAATACACTTCATCATCTATATCTTCTCCGATATCATCTCTCGTCAGTCCCCATTCGGCAAAAGCCAGGAGGGCATCATACTTGTCCCAGGGTTTGTCTTTCTTCAGCTTTTTAAGTCCGCGCTCATATACTTTGCTGCCAAGCAGTTCCTTTTTGCACGCAATCACATTTTCATCATCTTCCGGCAGCTTTTTGTATTCCTTCAGTGTTCTGAGTTTTACCTCCGGATTTGTATCTTCCAAAAGCCAATCCAAAATGCTTTGATCCATTCCTCCGCCCTCCTTTCATATCAATCATGGGGCATCACACATTAATCCGCATAACAGAATCACTTCTTCTTCACAGGTATCCATATAGCGCTGTGATAATCCGGAGAACTTGGATCCTCTTCACCATACCACTCAATATTCGCCCTGCCGGGGAACTCAAAGTCAGGATTTCCGGGCATCCACTCTCTGAATATTATGGTGTTAACATCCTGAAGTGCTTTGGGACATGGACCATAGCAGTCGAAGACAGCCCAGTCAAAATCAGGAAGTTCATAAACAGTCATGCCCTCAGGAACTTCGCCACCCTTGTAGATGCCTGCAACGATATAGGTGAATTTGCCGTCGCCGATATCATCAACACAGACACCGTACTCACCGATGTTGTTATCTACGATTGCCTTTTCGCAGGCATTTGCCGGTTCATTTCCCTTCCAGACATTATCCGCATATTTTTCGCGGATCTCATCCCAGAACTTTGGAATCTCTATGTAGGAAGATTCTCCGTCAAATACTCTTGCAAAACCGATCACTTTAAAGCCGGTCATTGTTTTAATCTTGTAATCCATCTCATTCCCTCCGTGAATAGTAATCTCAATTTTCAGAGGAAGAAATGCTTTTATCGGCGCGCCTTCCCGCACCTGTGAAGGGCTTGCTCCATGAAAGCGTGAAAAAGCTTTTGTAAAGCTTTCGGGCGTTTCATAGCAGTAACGCAGTGCTATATCGATTATTTTTTCATCCGTTTTCTGAAGGTCCAGTGCTGCCAGGTACAACCTGCGGTTTCTGATATACTCGCCAATCCCGCACCCGGTCATCAGTGAAAATCCCTTCTGGAAAAAGAATGAGGACATAAAGACCTGATCGGCAACATCCTGCGCACTTATGTTGTCTTCCAGATGCTCTTCCATGTAATCAATAGCCTTCCGAATGCAGGTAAGCCACTCCATCTGTCACACTCCTTCTCTTTGATGATTCCATTCTATGCGGAGTTACAATAGAAAACCTGTCAATTTATGTTCCGGTTTGTCAGGTCCAATTTGTTCAACCTTGAGGAAAAATTATTTATTCTATATCTCCCTTAGCAAACAGATTATCCTTTCCCATTCCGCAGACGTAAGGATTGCTGTCATACTCATGACAAAAATCAAGGAATTCCTTTCTCTGCGATGGATCTCTCATTATCTTTACAAGAATCTCATTCGGGATGGTCCTTGCATAAGCTCCGGGTCCGGCAAGCGATATGTTCTTCACGCCATTCTTTTTAAGAATCTCTTCCAGTTCATCCGGCATAAAGTGATAGGAAATACTCCACGGAGTTTCGCCGTTATCATAAGACTTCTTTGACTCTTCCACATCACAGAGCAGACCGTTTTCATATGACTTCCACAGAGCATCTTTGTTAAAAGAAAACCCTTCTATCATCTTCTCCCTGCTGCTTATGCACCACTGTACCCATGCATCCTTGCTGTTCTCATCCAGTATAAACTGATTCTTCTGAATGGGATTTGACAAATAAGGCAATGCTCCAAGTCTGCTCGATACGCTTATCATAATGCGCTTTTTTGCAATCCTGACAAGTTCACCGATTGTCCGTTCCTGATTCGGATAAGTGTAGGATATCGGTGAGTCAAAAGACATTACAAGGTCAAATGAACGATCTCCGTATTCCGACAGATCTTCAAGTACTCCTTTAACAAAAGTCAGCTTATCAAGCACTCCCTCTTTTTCCGCAATCTCTTTTGCTTTATCGATCATGGGCCGGGAGATGTCAAAATGTGTTACATGGATTCCCTGCTTCGCCAATAGTATTGAAAAGCGTCCGCATCCCGCTCCGCCGTCAAATGCAGTCTCTATACCGTCGAGATTGGCAAGAAGTTCTTTTTCTATATGTGATTTCTGAACAATATCGTCTATGAAAGTATGTTCCCTCTCAGCTTCCAGTTCACCTTTATCCGGCTGATTCCACATTCTTTCTGATATCTTCGTACTGTAATCCATATTGATCACCTTATCTGTGAATATATAACCTTGTCTGTTCCGGTTCATCATCGCCCTGAGCCATGCAGAAGAACTCCCATCCGTAACGCTCATAAAATCCGGTATGATCTGTCACGAGATAAAGTGGCGATATTCCCTTATCTCTCATATCGTTCACAACAAGATCAAGAAGCCTTCCGGCTATCCCTTGATTACGATGCGCTTCCTCCGTATATACCGCACACACATTGGGGCTGAGATCCTTTCTGTCATGAAAGTCATTGTCAATCACTCCGAGCCCTCCGACAATCTGATCTCCGAGCATGCACAGATACCATCCGTTTTCCGTATTCTTATCAAGGTAATCTGTCATGCACTCAAGATATGCCTCAGTAGGTACACCCCACTTTTTGTGAAACCAGTCTGCGGCCATATCCTTTAATTCAGGCTTTTCTCTAAGTTCAAAATATTTGTATTCCGTATTAGCATTAATCACTTTTACCATCTCCATAATCTCTATGTCTCCGTCAGCAAGAATCTCCACAATCGGTTCGTGTCCATCCTCATTAGTTCCATTCTCCCAGTAAATTTCAGCCATTCTGAGATTTTCTTTTTCGTCTGTCACTCCATCAAAGCACTTATAGGCATCTCCCTCAAATACTCTTCCGGTGACTTTTATCTTGGCAATTCCAAAGGTAGGTCTTCCTAACTTGGCAAAATAATCTCCCCACCGCTCAGCTTCCTCATATGACCTGGATACATACAAAGAAGCCATTCTGGACGGATACTCCGGATACTTTTCTTTTCTGACCTTCTCCAAAGCCAGCTCACGAAGTGCGACATCCACACTGTGGCTCAATTCTTCATCCTTATATTTTCCCGGATTATTGTAAATATCATTCACGGTTTCAATTTCTTCATATACTCGTTTCTGAACACGATTGGGATGTTTCTCATCCAAAATCACATGATCACCGACCTTTTTAGGAATGTCGGATATTACATGATAAAATATTTTTTCTTCCATTTTGATCTCCCTATAAGAAAGGCCGGACACTGGGGTCCGGCCACACTCATTTAAATTCAGCATTGTTTCTCTTTTAAATCTATAATTCAGCAAGTCTCTGATCCCTTAGAATCCTCTGGATGCTTTTCTCAGATAATGAAAATCTTAGAGCAAGTTCCCGTAATCCCATTCCGCCTTTGTAAGTCTCGTAGATTCTCTCATTGCGTTCCCGAAAGAATTTCCTGGCGGAAGTAGCAGAGCCCCACTCCTGTTTTTCCTTGCATGGAATATAAATCAATTTTCCGTCTACATATTGCTGAATCGTATCAATTAATTCCTGTGGCAGCACATTCTCTGCCTTTATATAGCTCATAATATTCCTCCTAATATCACTTCTTTTAGGATTCATCTGAGCTTACGATTCATTTATTTAAGCTCAGACTACTGAGCGTTAACAACTCTGATTCTCATATGATCATGCTCCTTTCCTGTCATGTAAAACATATCTTTATTAATTGTAAGTGAACACAGTTTATAATTCAACCTTAAGAACGATTATAAATAAACTTGAGCATTTCCGTTTCCTATCCTGATCAAAGCTCATCTGAAAACTCCGGCACCTCTTCCAGCCACTTGTTCAGCCAATTCAGCTGACCATCGATAAAGCCTTCATCTATGCAGTCAATTCCATATATCTCGAGAATTGTGGCTTGCAACTGAAAATGCCTTATTGCTACCCAATATGGAAAAGACAGTATTTCTTCACGGCTCAGTTTATGATAATCAGAATATCCTGAAAGAAACCTCTGATATACTTCCCCGGTCAGTTCAATATCTTGCTGCTTCAGATTAAAGTAATCCGTCATGTCACACATGACCATGACATCAAACATAACCGGTGCATTGCAAACGGTATCAAAATCCACAAGATAAATACGACCGTCTGCATTCCGTAACAAATTTCCTCTGTGAAGATCTCCGTGACACCTGCCCTTAGGAAGGTCCTTAACCTTATCCCAAAGACGTTTTCCCAATTCTTCATACTCAGCAATGCGAGGGTAATTCTTCTTACGAAGGAATTCGAGATATCGTCCTATGAAGAATTCTCTGCCCTTAGGTACGGCTTCATCAGGATACTTCTCCATCAATTGATGAAATCTGCCGACAAGCCCTCCGACTTCAGAAGCACATTTTTCAAGGTCCGGCTCATCACCATCAATGAATTCCATAAGGACTATCAGCTTCTTCTCGCCCTCGGTTTCGGTTTCAAAAATGGCTTCTCCACTTTTGGTAAGTATGGTTTCAGGTACCGGGAAGCCATTTTCTTCCAGAAATCTCATAATAGAAACAGACTGTCTTGCTGTATCTGAAAATGCGGAACCAATAACCTTAAGCAGATATTTATTCCTGCCATTCACAATATATGTATATGTTCCGCCTTCTCTTAAGAATTCCAAAGAAGGGGATTCTATTCCATAATCAGATGTCAGTATATCCTGTAAAGTCTTTTCATCCATGGCTGTTATCCCTCTACCTTTGAAACTGTTTACCGAAGTTTTTCAAATAATATTCATACTCTTCTTTATTTGCAAAAATGAACGCATGATGAGCATTCTTCTTTTCTTTACGGAGCATTGACAGACAGTCTCTTCCGCATATTACATGGAAACTTCCGTCTTCAAATAAAATAATAAGAGGAACATCTCTGCAGTTTTCTTCATCCGCATTGTCCGTCTTTTTCCCCTCATCATCTATAAGACGCAATGGCATCCTTACAAGTTCGGACAAAAAGTACCTGTCACTGTCCGGAATATCAGCGCCCATGGATTCAAGGTATATCCGTACCCATTCTTCTCCCAGCCCGGCATTTGAATACTGACCCGCAGAAAAAACAGAGGGAGAGTACTCCGGGAGGTTTACTTTCTTCCCGTACACGATCTTTTTTATGGTTTCCGGTGAAAGAAAAAACTCCTCGGCAATCTCCATTATCGATGATCCCGCAGAATACCGATTCAAAATCGCGATATTTCTCTTGTTCAGTTTTTCACGATAACCAGATGCTTCTCCCCAGCCTCCACGCTTTGTGCGCTTGGGAATGTAGATTGCTTTTCCTTCTGCATACTTCTGCACTTCTTCAAGAAGACTTGCAGGGAGAATATCCTTCGCATTTTCATACTGCATATTAATCCGCCAGTTTGTTCATTCGGTCTTCCAGCTCATTAACGGACCTTGTAATGGATTCGCAGGACTCCAGATCATCGATGGAAGAATGCCACATCAATGTGTGAAGGCCCTTTAAATATGCCATACATAAGAAGCGCTCCCTGAAGTTCTTTATTTCGATGTTATTCTTCTTTGCATAGTCATATAGTTTCTCCGGGACAAGCAGATACGGCTTGTTAAGATCAAGTATTGCAAAATCCATTAAAAAATCCATGATCCCGGCACGTCCCCAGTCAGCGCAGTATGTTTTTCCTTCTTCATCTACCAGCATATTGCAGAAGAAAGTATTATTGTTGGCCAGGAATCTCTGACCTTCACAGAAATCTGCGTACTGCATGACCTTGGCATAGATACTGTCAAAATAATCTTTCTTAAGGAAAGTTGTTTCAAACATCTGCGTCCAGTTATGCCAATATCCTTCCTGCTTCTCATCAAAGGTCGCTTCTACAAACTCTTTAAATGTCTTATAAGGAGCCTCGTTATTCTCATCGAATTCTCCGTATCCTTCGATACCCTTTATATCAGTAGCCGCTATCTCAAATATCATCTCAAAGAAGTTCTCATAATTCTGTTCAAACTCTTCTACCGACAATTCATTGGCATTTCTGCCCTTGGGACTCAGTTCAATCCTGTCCCCGGTCAGATTTCTTATAAAAATATCTCTGTTCATGGTTGTGTATCCTTTCATGTAATCGGTTTTGTTTTCTTCAGGCGCCTTACATGAAAAAGCATAACAGAAGCCTCTTCCGCTACAAATAGCCGGAATAGTTATAATCAAAGAATACCTAACTGTCTAAAGTCTTTATAAGATCTTCCAATCCGGACTCTGATTGATCCACACCCGGGTCTTTATTCGTCATCACGACAGAGATCTCTCCCGTCACAACATTCATTTTAAGCATGCATTGTCCGTTCTCTCCCCAGCCTTGAGACACAAGTGTGTCATCTCCGCGCAGGAACAGACCGAGACCTACCCATGAAAAGTTTTCTGCCTGCTTTATCATCTCCCCTGCCGATTCTTTACTCAGTAAAGAACTCCTGCCATTTACCGCCTCGATGAATTCTTTTGCGATCATCATCAGTTCATTCGGAGTGCTCCACAAACCCGAAGCAGCAAGATCCGGGATCTGCGGGTACTTGCACGGAATCAATGAACCTTCATTATCATATCCTGCGGCCAGGTTTTGCTTCTTTTCACGGATCTCAAGATTCTGCAGAGAAGCAAAAAAAGTATTCTTAAGATGAAGCGGTTCAAATATTTTTTCAGAGACAGTTTCTTCGAAACGGCAGTGTGTGATATCCTGTATCATCAGCTGCAGCACACAGTAACCTGCATCACTGTATTCAAACTCCGTACCCGGTTGTTTTTCCGTCACTGCTTTTCGTTTATTATATGCAGTCCTTCCTTCCAGAACATCCAGTAAATCTGTCTCAATGCCGTCACGCCTCAGTCCGTAAAAGGATTCTTCCCCATCAATGATCCCGGATGTATGACTGAGAAGTGTTCTTATCGTCGCGTCACTTTCTTTTCCGTCCGCTGTAAGCAGCTTCCACTGATCAAGATGACGGTTGACGGGTTCGTCTATATTCAGCATCCCCTGCTCCTGAAGCTTCATGACGATCAATGCGGTAACAAACTTTGATATTGAGCACGCCGGAAAAACAGTATTCCCATCCACCGGAATACAGTTTTCCTTATCAGCTGCTCCGTCGTATTTTAATATCTCTCTTCCGGCTGCATCCATATAAGCGCAGCTTATCCCGGGAAAACGTTCATAGATCCCCAGCTCGGGGCCTTCGGTGGCGAAATTCATATACTCTGTCAGTGCCATGTGTTCCCGCTGATACGAGCCTCTTTTTTCTTCACTTGCATCCGCATATGACTCATGTTTGGAAAAAATACCGACAGCATCCTGCAAAGGGATCCACTCGGGCTGTAACCCGCGCCTTGCTTCCGCATCGGTAAGGTTCATCTGCCCCTTTCCTGTCACTTCGCAGATAAAGTAATATCCCGTATAGCAGTACTCCTCGTAATACTCATGCATGAAAAGAAACTGCCTTAACGGACGGACAATTAATCCCGTTTCTTCCTCGACTTCGCGTATCACACAGTCTTCGGGAGTCTCACCTTCTTCCAGGCCACCGCCGGGAAGCAGCCACCAGCCGGAATTCAGTTCATGTGTAAGAAGAATCTTTCCATCCTGTACTATAACCGCACGGCTGCCATCACGTGTCTTCGTATATGTTTCAAACCGGTTCGAACCCAGTATCTCAACAGTCTTCATGTTTTACTCCCGCGGCATATATGCATACAGTGTCACCCACTTGGTTCTCTTCTCTGATATTTTCTTCTTTTTACTAATTCGTCCGGAGAAAGATCTTCAGCTCTTTCTCCTGTTAATATTGTTCTTGCTGTAATATGCCTTTTTGTCTTCGTACATGGCATGATCAGCCCGTTCGAAAGTATACTGATAGTTGTTATCCGTCGATGCATCAAAAACCGCAAAGCCTTTTGATATCGCAACCGGTGTGTCATCATCCCTGTTGTTTGCATCGACGCAGTTTTTATCAAAAGAGGACATCAGCTCATCAAGCTTATCCGATGAATCCTTAAGCAGGACAACAAATTCATCCCCGCCTATCCTGAACACCTGCTCGTCGGAAAATGTTTCATTTATTATGTCGGCGGCCTTCTTTATGGTCATATCGCCTTTTTCATGACCGAAATCATCATTTATTCTCTTCAGGCCGTTCAGATCTAGCATCACGACGGCAAATCGCGCATCACCTCTGCTTATGCTTTTTTCTATCTTTTCAACATATTCCAGATATGCCGTTCTGTTTTTAATACCTGTCAGACCGTCGATATAGGTCTTTGATCTGACAAATCTGATCTGGGCGCTCATATATTCCTTCAGCGAACTGATCCTTTTTTCCATGACTCCTATATCGTCAAGCATTTCATCCTCTTCGGACAGTTCCGTTTCTATTACTTCATCACCGTCCAGGATATTGTCGTGGGACAGTTCTTTCGAAAGTGTCTCGACACCTTCCGTCAGTTTGTTCAGTTCTTTATAGAGAAGCTTAAATCTTTTCCTGAAATGAGAAGCCAAAAGTAAAACTATGATCACTCCGAAGACAATGGATGTGAATGTAACCAGCAGAACGGTCATTATCTGATTTGATACCTGCCTGTCATACCAGTCTGCTGAAAAATCAACCGCCACGATACCCGCTACTTCATGATTTGAATCAAACACCGGAGAATAAGAACTGTAGAACCTTCCCCATTTATCCACATAGGGATCCTTATCAACTGCGGCTGTCCCCAGGCTCGCCGTATAAAGGGCATCCGTATAAACGATCGCATCCCCGAATTGTCCGGGATCTACGACCGTGGGATCTATCGTAAAGACGAAATTCTTATCCCCCATATCCCGTATGCAATATATATATTTAAGATTGATATTGTCCTGGTAATATGTAAGAGTTTTTAGGATCTCCTGATATTCAGGTGTATCAACATCTTCGGCCTGAATGTCCCGTAGCGTGTCCCCATCGATCATGGAGGCTGCCGTATTGGAAATGTCAAGCATCCTGTTGCGGATCAGATCCTTCATGGCTTCACTTGACTCTACTGTCAACACAAGTCCCATTGATACATTCACGATAAAAAGGAAGATACCAAGTAAGATGATATATTTACTTGTCCTTTTGAGCCTTTTCTTCATAATGCCCTCGTTTCCGTCAGTTCCGTCTACGCTGAATCTTTAATCTTCCCTCTACTGTTTTTTTCGGACACACCAGATCACGTTTTTTGCCGAACCCTCACCGCTCTCCATGTGGTATCCCCCGTATACGTCAACAATCTCATATCCGGTAAGTTCCAGAAGATATTTCATTTCCTGCCGGTATGTCTGTCTCATCTTCAGCGGACGGACTCTTTCATCCACAACATTTCCGTTATCATCAAGAGTTTCGAATTTCCAGTTTCCACTCATGACCTGTGTATAAGGATCATAAGAAATCGCATTATAGATCTTCTCACGCTGTCCGCTATGATTCGTATATTCAAGCCGGAGTGAATAATCGGTATCCTTTGTGTTCATTTGCTGTGCCTGAAAAAACGGATGCGGATCGAATGTATTGAAAGTAAGCATCCCTCCGTCTGTCAGATTCTCTCGGATATTTAAAAGTGCGGCGCGCTGGAGTTCCGGAGTAGTAAGATGCATGAATCCGCTTCGTGCGATGATTGCACATGAGTACTTTCGTGCGCCTCGGAATTCCGTCATGTTCGCCGGGAATATATTGAGATGATAACCCTTCTTTTTTGCCTTTTCATCCGCAACCCGGCACATCGCTTCGGACAGATCCGTACCGTCCGCAATGATTCCGTGTTCCGCAAGATAAAGCAGGACAGCGCCCGTTCCGCAGGCGATATCGATCACTCCTTCGCTTCCGTATCTCCTTGCAAAATCAAGATAGAACTCCTGAAAGCCTGCGTGATTGTCCTCGTTCTTGTACATCACATCGAGGTAAAGGTCATAGTTTTCAGCAACATCGGAATAATCATGAAGGTCCATATTGTTATTCTCCCTTTCTACAAATTTCAGACATATTTAAATCGAGATATTTTGCTTCCACTTGCCTTAAGTCCGTACTCTTTACATATTTTGATCAGTTCTTCGCGATACCAGTAGTATTTGCAAAACTCGTCATAGTCTTTTATTTCGCTAAACTTTGGGCGTTCCATCTCAGCTGTCTCTTTTCATCACAGGATCAGTTCAGATAAGATATTTTTCCCACTGAAATACAGTAAGATCAACCTTTCCATCAATAACCTTGACACCTTCGCCTTCCAGCAGTTTGGCCTGTGCTCCGGCCCCGCCAAAAGCGAATTCCCCTGCAAGTTCTCCTTTTGCGTTCACTACGCGGTAACAGGGAATATTGTTTGGATCCGGATTCTTATGAAGCGCATTGCCAACTGCCCTTGCCATCTTCTTATCACCCGCAATTTCTGCAACCTGCGAATATGTAGCCACATGGCCATATGGAATCATTTTTACTGCTTCATAAATCCTCTTCGAAGGACAGTCACTGATAAGATCGTAACTTTCTGCGATCATAAGTTTGATATCTTTATCCGGAATACTGCCATCCAAAATGATCGTATTCCAGTGATCCTTATTCTGATGATACCCGGGAATTACGGACTTATAGATTTTTCGCCAAAAAAATGCCTTTTCCGGATTCACTTTCACATTCAGATTAATAAATCCATCCTTTTCATATGTCCAAAGAAAAGCTTTTTTATTTTCCTTATATCTGACCAGTTGCCAGTTCATATCATGAAACGGTGCTTCCTGATATGTGTCGGGAAAAGACAGGCCGTATTTTATTGCTTCTTCTCTTGTTTTCATAAATCATTGATTCCTTGAAAGCCTCTTTGCCTCCGCTGCTTTCGTGCGCCTTTCTACCATCTCCCGGTTCTGTTATCCATAAAGTATCCGAAATTAAACCTGATCTCATGACGCTCTATATCACGGTTCGTATAGCAGCAAGCGTCATACCCGATCAATTCGAATCCCTGACTGCGGTAAAATGAAATAGCACGAACATTACATGACTGGGTCTCTAAAATGATAGCTCGCCTGTTTTGAAGCCTTGCCTGTTCTTTGGCTAAGTTCATAAGCGCTGTTCCAATGCCCTTTCTGTGAAGCTCATCGGCAACCCACAGCTCCGTCACCATCAGTCTGTTGCTCCACTCTTCAGGACATATCTCTATACAGGCCATCATTTTCTTTTTTCCATTCTCATCAGAGATGATTCCGAAGGCCTCCGCTTTCTCCCAATGATCCTGATATAAACTGTCCGGAAAATCATATTCCTCCGGGGTATGGGTTACGGGAGTATCGAACTTTTTCTTTACCATTTTCACTGAAAAAGAATCTGCGTTCTCGGTCTTCTCAAGATCGTAGTATTCTTCTGTAGTATATTTCATTAATATCGGGGTTCCCTTCCATTCTTCCTTGGGTAAGGGAATTATTTTATATTCATTCATTATTCAGTCCTTATCAGGTATCCTTCTTGTGGGTAAAAATCTACGATATTGAATCAATCAAACATTTTCCGGCCAAGAATAAAATCTATGATATCTACATGTTTTATTCCATTTCTTTTTTGTATCAGTGTATAATCCGTACAAACAAGTTTTTGTTTTAACCGCCTCGAATAGCACAATCTAATACATTTCTTCCCGTATTTTTCTCATTCTCGCCCATACATTATCACCATAGTTGCTGAGCATAACCGTTATCATTCCATTATTGGGATTATATTCGGAAATGGCGCTTACTCCATCATCGCATCCCTGCATATACACGTAATCCTGTCCTTTGGGATTGTCGATGATCCATACTCCAAAACCATAATATCCTTCTTCAGGGTCTTTTCCATCACCGCTCTGCTTGGAAAACATTTGCGTTACCATCTCCTTTGAAAGGAGCTTATACTCAATAAGTCCATTCCAAAACTTCACTATATCTCCTACTGTAACGAATGCACCTCCGTCACCGGTACCCTTCGCACCAACGGAGTATATATTTGTACGGTAATCATCCGTATCAGGACAATAGATGTAACTGTCAGCACATCTCGCAGGAAGTTTGTCAAAAGAAAAATATCCTGTAGAAAACATGCCACATCTGTCAAAAACATTTTGCTTAAGATATACATCGAAGTCCATGCATGTTATTGTCTCAATGATCATGGCAAGCAATACATATCCCGAATTGTTGTATTGAAACTTCTCCCCTCTGTTGTACATCATTGCCTTATCTATAAACAGTGGAAGCATATTCATGTTATGCCTAATCCTGTAATTTGGATAATCGGTCCACAGTGCCTCATAATCATCCATAACAGATTCATCAAAATAGTCCGGAACGCCTGAAGTGTGATTCAATAGTTGTCTTACTGTCACACAAGGATCGATGTGTTTCAGATCAATATTCAGAATTGCTCCGATAGTATCTTCTAATTTCAGTTTCTCTTCTTCGATCAATTGCATGATGCCCACAGCAACAAAAGTCTTGCTCATGGACGCAGATGCGAATCTTGTTTCAATCGTATTCGGGATCTCATTTGCCAGGTCTGCAAATCCACCGCTGTAATTCAGTAATACCTCGTTGTTTATTACTATATACGCATTTCCTCTATAATCTTTATCCATCACCATAGCAATCTCCTAAGTAAGGCATGCACTTCTCTTCGAATCATATCTTGTGAAAGAACCATAGTACCTCGTCCGAAAAGTTCCTGAGGTCCTTTTGCTACCGTTGTTTTTCCGCTCCCGGAATTTCCACGAAGCATGATTAATTTAGGCATATTCATACCCTACTCACAACATTTTTCATAACACCAGCTGGATGTTAAATTGAATTTTACTCCTGCACCCTGTCCCATAATTGCACTTCCACATAAGCGTACTTCCCGAGAGATCTCTTGCAAAAAGCTTCAGCCGAGCCGTTGCATGCTGCAATTTGTTCAAGAAGCGTTTTTTTCGTCAGAACAACCGGCTCATTTCCATGTATCATCAACGCACAACTGTCTCCCAGCGTAAAGCTGACCTGATCATCAGGAATGTCCTCCAGATCAATAATAATCTTATCACTGCTGTTGAACCATTCTCTGAGATATTCGCACTCCATAAGAGTAAACGAATACGGGTGCTCAAGCTTCGGTTTTCCGCCTAACCCAATAAATCTTTCTCTTACAAATGCATCCGCCTTCTTTCGCACAGGATAGTAATTTTCGAAATCAGCAAATCGTCCGAAGCTGGTAGTATCAGGATGTAAATCGGCAAGTTCTTTTGCCTTGCAAAAAGCCTCTTCCTCGGGAAGAAGCATTATATTCTTCCAAGGATCTGTTCCCGGATAGTAATAGTGTGTTATGTATAGCTTATCCATCTACGAATAATCTCATACTTTCATTTTCATAAGAATAAGATACTCGGTAGTACCTTCTTCAAGTTTCTTCTCTCCTGTTGCTTTAAATCCATGTCTTTCATAGAAGCGTATAGCCTTTTCATTCTCTTGCAGTACCCAGAGATGGTCCGCGTTATGTTCCTTTATGGCATATTCCAGCAATTGTTCAGCCCTTGATTCTTTACGGTACCCGCATCACACTTTGTTCACTCTCACCAGCAACTGCTTGTCATAATATATCGGGCGGTCGGAGCCCACACCAATGAAGTCCTTGCCGAACATGTCAAAGATTGTTGAGGCAATCTTGAATTCGGGCAAACGCCCCAGGATCTTCTCACCGTCGAAAAGAAGAGAGTTCCGGATCAACATGGTGTACTCCCCC
>JAIKZQ010000026.1 GCA_024682075.1 Lachnospiraceae bacterium | reverse complement strand
TCCTTTCCTTCAGAACGATGACGCTAACCGTGCTCTCATGGGATCCAACATGCAGAGACAGGCGGTGCCTCTCATGACCACCGACGCTCCCGCTGTCGGAACCGGCATGGAAGTAAAGGCAGCCGTTGACTCGGGCGTCTGTGTCGTTGCCAAGGAAAACGGAACCGTAACATATGTCGACGCAACCACCATCAAGGTCAAGAATGATGACGGCACCGACATGGAATACAAAGTAAGCAAGTTCGCACGTTCCAACCAGGGTAACTGCTACAACCAGAGACCCATCGTTGAGAAGGGCGAGAAGATCGTCAAGGGCGAAGTCATCGCCGACGGTCCTTCTACCTATCACGGAGAACTCGGACTCGGAAAGAATCCTCTCATCGGCTTCATGACCTGGGAAGGATATAACTACGAGGACGCAGTCCTTATTTCCGAGCGTCTTGTACGTGAGGACGTTTATACCTCTATCCATATCGAGGAATACGAGGCAGAAGCAAGGGAGACCAAGCTCGGACCCGAAGAGATCACCCGTGACGTGCACGGCGTAGGTGAAGAAGCTCTCAAGGATCTTGATGAGAACGGAATCATCCGCATCGGAGCGCAGGTCAGGGCAGGCGATATCCTTGTAGGACGTGTCACTCCCAAGGGAGAGACAGAGCTTACCGCTGAAGAGAGACTCCTTCGTGCGATCTTCGGTGAGAAGGCAAGAGAAGTCAGGGATACATCCCTCAAGGTTCCTCACGGCGAATATGGAACTGTCATCGATACCAAGGTATTTACCGACAAGAACAGCGATGAGCTTTCACCCGGTGTCAAGATGTCGGTAAGAGTATATATTGCCCAGAAGAGAAAGATCTCCGTGGGTGACAAGATGGCAGGACGTCATGGTAACAAGGGTGTCGTTTCCCGCGTTCTTCCCATCGAGGACATGCCTTTCCTTCCCAACGGAAGACCTCTTGACATAGTCCTTAACCCCCTGGGCGTTCCTTCCCGTATGAACATCGGACAGGTCCTTGAGATCCATCTGTCACTTGCAGCAAAGGCACTCGGATTCAATGTCTCGACTCCTATTTTCGACGGAGCTACCGAGGCTGACATCACCGATACCCTTAAGCTTGCCAATGACTACGTAAATCTTCCTTTCGATGAGAAGGAAGTCAAGGATTGGGAAGTCAAGTGTGCAGATCCCGACAAGTACGGCAAGAAGTACGAGACCTGGGCTCAGAACGGAAAGGGCAACTTCTCCGCTCTTCACAAGGACGAACTCAGAAAAGAAGTATTTGAGTATCTGTCAGAGAACAGGGAACACAGAAAAGTATGGGAAGGCGTACCCATCAATGCAGACGGTAAGGTCAGACTTCGTGACGGACGTACCGGCGAGTATTTCGATGGCCCCGTAACCATTGGACACATGCATTACCTCAAGCTCCATCACCTGGTAGACGACAAGATCCACGCACGTTCTACCGGCCCGTACAGCCTTGTGACCCAGCAGCCTCTCGGCGGTAAGGCACAGTTCGGCGGACAGCGTTTCGGAGAGATGGAAGTTTGGGCACTGGAGGCATACGGTGCTTCCTATACACTTCAGGAGATCCTGACCGTCAAGTCCGATGATATCCTCGGACGTGTCAAGACCTACGAAGCTATCATTAAGGGACAGAACGTTCCCGCTGCCGGAATCCCCGAGTCATTCAAGGTCCTTCTCAAGGAACTCCAGTCACTCGGTCTCGACATGAAGGTTCTGGATGAAAGCGGCAATGAGGTTGAACTCAAGGAGAACGTTGACCTCGGCGAAACAGATTATCGTTCCGTCATGGAAGGTGAGAATCGATCCACTTCCGAAAGAGACGGAGACAGGTTCGCGGATAACGGATATCAGACACAGGAATTCAACGAGGATGAAGAGCTCGTGAACGTGGATGATGATTTTGGCGAATCCGATGATGATTTCCCGGATGATGAGGAATGATCAGACCGATAACTGTTACCGTAAATGTGTAGGTTAATTAAAAGGAGTATCATCAGATGCCTGAATCAATAAATGAGACATATCAGCCTGTAACATTTGATTCAATCAAAATAGGACTTGCATCTCCCGAGAAGATCAGAGAGTGGTCTCACGGTGAGGTCACCAAGCCCGAGACCATCAACTACAGAACTCTCAAGCCCGAGCGCGACGGTCTTTTCTGTGAGAAGATCTTCGGCCCCAGCAAGGACTGGGAGTGCCACTGCGGAAAGTACAAGAAGATCCGTTTCAAGGGCATTGTCTGTGACAAGTGCGGAGTTGAGGTCACCAAGTCAAGCGTAAGACGTGAGCGCATGGGTCATATCGAGCTTGCTGCTCCCGTATCACACATCTGGTATTTTAAGGGCATTCCCAGCCGCATGGGACTTATCCTCGACATGTCCCCCAGACAGCTCGAGAAGGTCATCTATTTTGCGTCATACATTGTTCTTGATCCCGGAGAGACCGACCTTCAGAAGAAGGCACTCCTTTCCGAGAACGAGTACAAGGATGCAAGAGAGAAGTGGGGCAAGGAATTTCGCGTAGGAATGGGCGCAGAAGCTGTCAAGGAGCTTCTTTCCGAGGTTAATCTCGATGAAGAAAGAGCATCTCTCAGGGCAGAACTTGCAGAGTCCACCGGCCAGAAGCGTGCACGTATCATCAAGAGACTCGAGGTTGTCGAGGCTTTCTGTGAGTCCGGTAACAAGCCCGAGTGGATGATCATGGATGCGCTTCCCGTCATTCCCCCTGAGCTCAGAGCCATGGTACAGCTTGACGGCGGAAGATTTGCAACATCCGATCTTAACGATCTTTATCGTCGTATCATTAACAGAAATAACCGTCTTAAGAGACTCATCGAGCTCGGTGCTCCTGACATCATTGTCAGAAACGAGAAGAGAATGCTTCAGGAAGCTGTCGATGCTCTTATCGATAACGGCAGAAGAGGCCGCCCTGTTACCGGCCCCGGAAACAGACCTCTCAAGTCTCTTTCCGACATGCTCAAAGGTAAGGCAGGACGTTTCCGTCAGAACCTTCTCGGAAAGCGTGTTGACTATTCCGGACGTTCCGTTATTGTCGTCGGTCCCGAACTCAAGATCTATCAGTGCGGTCTTCCCAAGGAGATGGCACTTGAGCTCTTCAAGCCTTTCGTTATGAAGGAGCTTGTGGGCCGCGGCATCAGCCAGAACATCAAGAATGCGAAGAAGCTCGTAGAGCGCTGGGATGACAGGGTATGGGATGTCCTTGAGGACGTCATCAGAGAGCATCCCGTTATGCTCAACCGTGCTCCTACGCTTCACAGACTCGGAATTCAGGCATTTGAGCCCATCCTCGTTGAAGGCAAGGCTATAAAGCTTCATCCTCTTGTATGTACCGCATTCAACGCAGACTTCGATGGTGACCAGATGGCTGTTCACCTTCCTCTCTCGGCAGAGGCACAGGCTGAGTGCAGATTCCTTCTTCTGTCACCCAACAACCTCCTCAAGCCCTCCGATGGTGGTCCCGTTGCCGTTCCTTCACAGGATATGGTCCTCGGAATCTACTACCTGACCCAGCTCAGGGAAGGCGAGCCCGGAGAAGGCAATGTTTACAGGAACATGAATGAGGCCATTCTTGCTTACGAGAACGGCATCATCACCCTTCATACCAAGATCAGGGTAAGAGTCACCAAGAAGGCTCCCGGCGGAGACATGGTCAGCGGACTTGTCGACACCACTCTCGGAAGACTCTACTTCAATGATATCCTTCCTCAGGATCTCGGATATGTCGACAGGAAGAATCCCGAGGAGTTCCTCAAGCCTGAGATCGATTTCCTTGTAGGCAAGAAGCAGCTCAAGCAGATTCTTGAGAAAGTCATCAATACTCACGGAGTATTCAAGACCGCTGAGGTTCTCGATGACGTCAAGGCCATCGGTTACAAGTTCTCCACAAGAGCTGCAATGACCGTTTCGATTTCTGACATGACGGTTCCCGCACAGAAGGCAGAACTCCTTGCCAAGGCACAGGAGCAGGTTGACCAGCTTGCGCTCAACTATCATTTCGGTCTTATCACTGAGCCCGAGAGATATAAGGCAGTCATCGAAGTCTGGAACAAGACCGATGATGAGCTTACCAAGGCACTTCTCGGCGGACTTGATAAGTACAACAACATATTCATGATGGCAGACTCCGGTGCCCGTGGATCCAATCAGCAGATCAAGCAGCTTGCAGGTATGCGTGGACTCATGGCAGATACATCGGGACACACCATTGAGCTCCCCATCAAGTCCAACTTCCGTGAAGGTCTTGATGTTCTCGAGTACTTCATGTCAGCACACGGTGCACGTAAGGGACTTTCCGATACCGCACTCCGTACCGCTGACTCCGGATACCTCACCAGAAGAATGGTAGACGTATCACAGCAGCTCGTCATCCAGGAAGAGGACTGTTCCGTAGGAAGAGAAGAGATTCCCGGAATGGTCGTCAAGGCATTCATGGATGGCAAGGAGACCATAGAAAAGCTTAAGGACAGGATCACCGGCCGTACCACCTGCGAGGATATCTTCGACAAGGACGGACAGATGATCGTCAAGCATAATCACATGATCACCCCCGCAAGGGCAGAGCGCATCATCAAGGAAGGCGTCGGAGCAAACGGCGGGCCCATTGAGGAAGTCAAGATCCGTACCATCCTTACCTGCCGCTGCAAGAACGGAATCTGTGCAAAGTGCTACGGTGCCAACATGGCTACCGGAGAGAAGGTGCAGATCGGTGAGGCTGTCGGTATCATCGCAGCTCAGTCCATCGGTGAGCCCGGTACACAGCTTACCATGAGAACCTTCCATACCGGAGGTGTCGCAGGTAGCGATATTACCCAGGGTCTTCCCAGAGTCGAGGAGCTTTTCGAGGCAAGAAAGCCCAAGGGACTTGCACTTATTTCCGAGATCGACGGTAAGGTTACCAAGATCGAAGAGATCAAGAGATCCAGAAAGATCTACATAGAGAACGAAGAGTCCGGAGAAAAGAGAGATTATCTCGCTAAGTTCGGATCGACCATCAAGGTTGAGGAAGGACAGGTCATCGAGGCCGGCGATTATCTCACTGAAGGTAGCATCGATCCCCACGATCTTCTCAAGATCAAGGGAATCAGAGCCGTACAGGACTATCTTCTCAAGGAAGTTCAGAGAGTTTACCGTCTGCAGGGTGTTGATATCGCAGACAAGCATATCGAGGTACTTGTTCGTCAGATGCTCCGCAAGATCCGCATTGACGAGCCCGGAGATACAGATCTTCTTTCCGGAACCCAGATCGACAAGCTTGATTTCGATGAGATGAATGAGCAGCTCGTCGCAGAAGGAAAGGCTCCCATTGAAGGAACCCAGATCATCCTCGGTATCACCAAGGCAGCTCTTGCTACCGACTCCTTCATGTCCGCGGCTTCATTCCAGGAGACCACCAAGGTTCTCACCGATGCAGCCATCAAGGGCAAGACCGATCCTCTCATCGGACTTAAGGAGAATGTCATCATCGGTAAGCTCATTCCTGCCGGAACCGGTCTCAAGAGATACAGAAATCTCACACTCTCTACAGACCTTAACAATAAGAATTCTCTTAATGAGGCAGAGAATGCGGAAGAAGTTTTCGGAGCAGCCGAAAGTGGCGCAGAGAGCACCGGAAACGAAGAGTGATCTTCAAAAAGTAAACAGCAGTAATAATTCCCGGCAAGGATCATCCCTTGCCGGGAACTTTTTTGTAAGCATGACGATCACTTAATGGGTTAACGTGAAGGTGATTTTGCATTATAATGATGGATGAAAGCACGGCATATTTATTGAGATAAGGAGAACCTTATGAAAGTACTCGTCACGGGAGTGAACGGTCAGCTCGGTCATGATCTCATGAACGAACTGGCAAAGAAAAACATAGAATGCATAGGATCCGACATAACACCTGAATACGGCGGGATCAGAGACAGGAGTGCCGCAGAGAGAGCTCAGTATGTTCAGATGGACATAACGAACAGGGAAGCGGTCTTTGACACTGTCAGAGAACTTCGCCCCAGTGCCATCATGCACTGCGCTGCATGGACCGCCGTTGATGCTGCCGAAGAGGAAGAAAACAGGGAGAAAGTATACGCGGTCAACGTGAAGGGAACGGATCATATAGCCGGTGCATGCAAGCTGTATAATGCGAAGATGCTTTATCTGAGCACGGACTATGTTTTTAACGGAGAAGGGACCACACCCTGGGATCCGGACTGTAAGGACTATGCACCGCTCAATTACTACGGCGAGACCAAGCTCGAAGGCGAAAAGGCTGTGTCTTCCAGGCTTGAGAGATATTTCATTGTCAGGATAGCATGGGTGTTCGGCCTGAACGGCAAGAATTTCGTCAAGACCATGCTGAAACTCGCGGATACTCATGATGAGCTGAGCGTCGTTGACGATCAGATCGGAACTCCCACATATACCGCGGATCTGGCAGTTCTTTTGACGGACATGATCCAGTCAGATAAATACGGTTATTATCACGCGACGAATGAGGGCGGTTATATATCATGGGCTGATTTTGCCGAGGCGATAATGATGGAAGCAGGCAAGGCTACCGTGATAAAGAGAGTCACGACCGAGGAATACGGTCTCAGCAAGGCAAAGAGACCTTTCAATTCAAGGCTCGACAAGTCCAAGCTGACAGCCAACGGATTTACCCCGCTTCCCGACTGGAGAGATGCACTGTACAGATACATATTTGAGCTTAACAATCAGGATCTGAAGTTCTGATCCGGTCGGAACTGTTTCGTGATATGTAAAAAGCCTGCACTCGGCTGTGCAGGCTTTTTGGTTTCTGTCTCTGACCTGATGTTTGATTTATCAGGGTTCTTCCGCATCCGAATCATTTTCCGCATCATCTGCATCGGATGCATCCTCTGAATTTGCCGCATCGTCGGTCTCTTCCTCGGGAGGATAGTTGATCCATTCGTCGGGAAGCTTGAAGCCTCCGGGACTTCCCTGGTCATATCTGAACGCTTCACGCATTCTTGCGTAGTACCAGAAGAAATGGTATCCGTAGTCGTTGTATCTCCATGCATATCCGTAAGGATTGCCGGAATTGATCGCGAGGGTGTCCGGATGTGATTCTCTGTACTCTTCGAGCTGTTCGTCCGAGACTCCTATCGAGATCAGACACAACCGGTCAAGATTCATGTCGTATAAGGGAGTGATGTCCCTGATGCCGCTGTAGCTGATGTTAATGTACTTTACCGATTCGAGGCCGGTTATCGGAGTGATGTCCCCTAGCCTGTCGCAGTATACCAGTTCGACCCATGTCAGGTTGGGGCAGTTTGCAAGGGGCGAGATGTCCGTCATCTTTGCATCTGACAAAATGATGCATTCGAGAAGCGGCATTTCTATGAATGATATGTCCGTGATCCCCGCATCGTGTCCCAGATCCATGTAGACCACTTCATGGCAGTATTTTAAAGGACCTGTCATTGAATCGTTGATCCCGTGTGTCATTCTTATGACCTGATCGTCGGTAAGAGCACTCCTGGTCCCTACATGTATCCTCCAGACCACCTTCGTGTCCGGATAGTCACTGCGGATACTGTCCATTACTTCATCGTCGATACCGCAGTCATCGAGCAGGAAGTATTCACATCTGTCGAGAATGGTGAGAGCATTCCTTACATTTTCTTCCCCGTCATTTCCGATGGCGACTCTTTCGCGGATGACTTCGGCATCCGATGTGGATACCGTCTGCCCGTAGAAGTCGAATTCATAGATGAAGTGTGTATCCGGTGCACTTTCTTTGAGACGGGCAACATCCGAAAGTGATAACTGGGTAAGCCCTTCTTCATCCATGAGGTTAACCTCAGCAAGATCCTGCATCTGAGTAAGGGCCTCGGCAACGCTTTCAACGTCTTCCGGTGTCATCCCGGACAGGTCAAGACTTGTAAGGCTCACATCTGTCTCTTCACCGAGGATGGTCACCGTCTGTGGAAGCACGGGTTCGGGCTCTTCGGGTTCATTCTGCGCAGCGTCATTGCCGGAAACAGAAAACTCTGACGTCGTCAGTCCTCCGTCATCATCCGGACCGTTTTCGGCGGTGCTGCCTGCATCCGTATTCTGAATGTCCGTTTCATCAGGTGCCTGGGTATATTCGTCAGGAGCCGAAGGGGTGAGTGTATAGACACATCCGCTCAGACTCAGAACGATCGATATGATGATGACTGGAAAAATCTTCTTCATTGCTCTCTCTTTTCCGTGGGGGTGATGGACGCTTGTCCGGAGCGTTCCTTTGCAGGAAAAAGGGACCGGCGCTCCGCAAAAAAAGGACGCATCGATCCCTGTGATCGTGAAATTATTTCTTGATGAGCCTTACTATGAATATCAGCAGGCATGCACCGATGATTCCGCAGATGAGGCCACCGATGATACCGTTGAAATTAATGCCGATGAGGCCGAAGAGAGCACCTGCAACGGCACCTCCCACGACACCGAGGATGATGTTGACCAGTATGCCGTTATTGCTCTTCATGATGATGCCTGCGATCCATCCGGCAACACCACCCATGATGAGTGAAACTATCAATGCGAGTATGTTCATTGTTTTCTCCTTTCGATTAATTGATCTGCCGGCGGTATGCTTTGCTGGAGATATCCCGGCACCTCGCTGATTATACCAGATGTAGAGGTTCCTTTCAATAATTTAGAGTGCGTATACAATAACTTGTTTATATGATTTTTTATTCTGTCAATAACGCACAGCATAAGGAGCGGGGAGCCTGCAAAATTAGTGAAAATAATTGATTGACAAAGGCGCATGGGCAACATATAATCATTTAGCGTGCGCAAAAGGCCTTACTATGCCCATTATCTGACGAAAACGCATCGGCAGAGGCATGCAGGCACAAATACAGAGCGCAAATATTAAGAAAGGAAAGGTGAACGAAATGCCCACATTTAACCAGTTAGTAAGAAAGGGCCGCGAGACATCAGTCAAGAAGTCCACAGCTCCCGCACTTCAGAGAAGCTTTAACTCTCTTCACAAGAAGGCTGTTAACAACTCCTCACCCCAGAAGCGTGGCGTTTGCACTGCTGTTAAGACCGCAACCCCTAAGAAGCCTAACTCCGCACTTCGTAAGATCGCGAGAGTACGTCTCTCAAACGGAATTGAAGTTACCAGCTACATTCCCGGCGAAGGACATAATCTCCAGGAGCACTCTGTTGTGCTCATCCGTGGCGGACGTGTTAAGGATCTTCCCGGTACCAGATATCACATCATCCGTGGAACCCTTGATACCGCAGGCGTGGCAAACCGCAGACAGGCCCGTTCCAAGTACGGTGCCAAGAGACCCAAGGCTGATAAGAAGTAATTTTTCTTATGAGGTCGGGACTGCCGCATGAATGCAGTCCGAAGGGTTTTCGGTAACAACAAAAACGTAACTGAGAATTAGTGTTGGAAAGTAATGTTCATCTTTGACATATACCGTATTCAGAATGAACCGTACCGTACGCACGAACACTTGGGGAAACACATGTGAGTACCGATGAATTAACTTTATTTTGTTAAGGAGGGAAGTAACGTGCCAAGAAAAGGACATATTGCAAAAAGAGACGTTTTGGCAGATCCTCTGTATAATGACAAGGTTGTCACAAAGCTTGTGAACAATGTCATGCTTGACGGTAAGAAGGGCGTAGCCCAGAAGATCGTCTACGGAGCATTTGCCCAGGTAGAAGAGAAGTCCGGCAAGCCCGCACTCGAAGTTTTCCAGGCAGCAATGAACAACATTATGCCTTCTTTGGAGTGTAAGGCAAGAAGAGTCGGCGGAGCTACCTATCAGGTTCCTCTCGAGGTTAAGCCTGAGAGAAGACAGACTCTCGGCCTCAGATGGCTTACCATGTTCGCTCGCAAGCGTGGCGAGAAGACCATGACAGAGAGACTGGCTAACGAGATACTTGACGCATCAAACAACACCGGCGGTGCTGTAAAGCGTAAGGAAGACATGCACAAGATGGCCGAGGCAAACAAGGCGTTTGCTCATTATCGTTTCTAAGGAGGGAATATAAATGGCTGAAAGACAATATCCCCTCGAGAGAACGAGAAACATCGGTATCATGGCGCATATCGATGCAGGTAAGACCACTCTTACCGAGCGTATTCTGTATTACACAGGTGTTAACTACAAGATCGGTGAGACCTACGAAGGAACCGCTACCATGGACTACATGGAGCAGGAGCAGGAGAGAGGAATCACCATCACTTCAGCGGCTACCACCTGCCACTGGACACATCAGGAGAACTGCAAGCCCCAGCCCGGAGCTCTTGAGCACCGTATCAACATAATCGATACCCCGGGACACGTCGACTTTACCGTAGAGGTTGAGAGATCTCTTCGTGTTCTCGACGGAGCTGTAGGTGTCTTCGATGCTAAGGGCGGTGTTGAGCCTCAGTCCGAGAACGTTTGGAGACAGGCAGACACCTATCATGTACCCAGAATGGCTTTCGTCAACAAGATGGACATTCTTGGAGCAAACTTCATGAACACCGTTAAGGAGATCCGTACCAAACTCGGTAAGAACCCTGTTGTTATCGAGCTCCCCATCGGTAAGGAAGATTATTTCCAGGGAATCATCGACCTCTTCGAGATGAAGGCTTATATCTATAATGACAGCAAGGGCGAAGACATCTCCATCACCGATATCCCCGATGATATGAAGGCTGAGGCTGATGAGTGGCACACCAAGCTTGTTGAGCAGATCTGTGAGTTCGATGATGAGCTCATGATGAAGTATCTCGACGGCGAGGAGCCCACTGTTCCCGAGATGAAGGCAGCTCTTCGTAAGGCTACCAT
>JAIKZQ010000034.1 GCA_024682075.1 Lachnospiraceae bacterium | reverse complement strand
TGACTAAAGTTTATGACGATACCAAAAGAAGCACGAGAGAATACAGTGATACACAGAGACTTTTGATATATCTCGGACTCACATTTGTTATTACTTTTCTATGGTTCTTCATAGCAAATCCGGACGGTTCCACATGGGAAGGCATGGGGAACATGAGACAGTCCTTTGTTGCTCTCGGAATGCTTTTTCCCGTGATCGGTCATGTTCTTACAAGAGTGATCACAAAGGAAGGTTTCAGATTCAGCGGTGAGAACAATTCATATTTTGGAATAGTTCTTAAGGACGGAAAATGGAAGTATTTCCTCTTCGCCTGTCTGGTTCCCTGGCTCTATATGGAACTCAGTAACCTGATAGAACTTGCAATGTGCCCGGCAATGTACGATCCCGAGTACTATGTCAGCATTGATGTAGAAAAAAGAATGCTTATGCTGATGCCGGTATATGCGATAGTGACCGGATTTGTAGGATCCTTTGCAGCATTCGGAGAAGAGGGCGGATGGCGCGGATATATGATGCCCAAGCTCCTTAAGATCACAGGCAGGAAAAGAGCGCTTCTGATAGGCGGTGTTATCTGGGGACTCTGGCATGCGCCTCTTACATGCATCGGCCATAACTTCGGAACGGATTATCCCGGATTTCCGTATCTCGGTATAATATGTATGTGCGTATTCTGTACTCTTATGGGAGTGCTTCTTACATTCATTACCGAAAAGAGCGGATCAGCGTGGCCGGCAGCCATCATGCATGCGGTGAATAATTCGAACCCATCGATACTTGCCGGATTCATTAATCCCGACAATAAGACCACGGATCTTCCAACAGGAATGATCGCAATGTGCATAGCGCTTTTAGTTGTTGCCGTACCGGTGATGATCATATGGAGCAGGGATGAGAAAAGAGCTGCTTTAGAACCTGCAAGGCAGAAAGCATAATAAGCGTAAAATTGAAAAGGTGCAATGGGGAAGACCATTGCACCTTTTTTATGGTGTTTATTCAATCGAGAAGGCAGAAATTATGATATAATTTTCCATGCAGTGATTTATCGTATTTACCTATAAGCGGAGGTAATACCGGGATGATCAGTTTCAAATGTAAGACCTGCGGCGGAGAGATGTCCGTTGACAGCAGCGGAGCACTTGTCTGTGAATACTGCGGAGGAAATGCTTATTTCGATGACAGGCAGCTTGCAGGCTATAAGGAATTCAGACAGCAGATGCTGAATTACCTGAAGGGCGTTCATGAATCGGATGATGGACGCGATGAAGACAGGCTCTGGTCAAATGCCGAGGAAAAACAGTTAAGGACTTCCGATGGCGAGTCTGTGACGATACGCTATCTGTATTCATATGAGGATGATGCAGGCAGCATATATCTTACGAGAAAGAATGCAATATTCATTTATGGCAGTGAAAACAAGTCGAAGGCAGATAAGACATTGTGGAGCATAAAGGCATTATCTTTTCCGCCTGCGGATGTGAAGGGACTTGCGGACTGCTTCCCGAAGCTGAGCGGAAGATATGATCTTGAAGACGGCGGCGTCATGCTCACGTTTGAAAGAACGGATAATCTGTTCCCGCTTTCATTGTTCGGAAGCCTTGATCCCAAGCATGTTGCATGGATCATATCAAGACTTGAAAATATCTGCTGCGTGCTTAATTACAGCGAACTTGTTCACGGAGGAATATCAGCGGATTCAGTCTGGATCAATCCTTTTATACACCATGCAGTTCTCATGGGGCATTGGCAAAGTGCGATGAGAACGGGGATTTCCGGCATGAAGGATCAGGAATTATCGGATCTGAAGGATCTGAGAAAGACCGCAGAGAGGATCCTCGGAAACAGGAAGGAAGAAGCCCCTGCAGCACTGATGGATTTCCTGCACGGTCAGCCTTCCGAAGATGCATTTTCGGATTTTGAAAAATGGGACAATGTGATAGAAAAAGGTTTTGGAGGCAGGCATTTTGCCGGAGGATTGTCCATTAATGACCTGGACGTATGATGATATTTATCATGGTCCTGTGACATGATACTGATGATTGTTTTGCAGAAATGAATTTTTTAGGAGGATAAAATGGGAAGAGGAAGTTATACCGCTGCAGACTGGAACAAACTTAAGAACAGCAGAAATCTTACTAATGCCAAAGACGAGAAGGAGATATTCAAGAGCAAGACCTGTGATCAGAGATTCGATCCCAGATACATTCAGACCAGAGAAGCAAGGGACTCCGAGGATCATCCCGAGTCACTTCCCATCATCATCGGACTCGATGTCACTGCTTCCATGGGATATCTTGCCGAGAAGGTAGCAAAGGAATCTCTCAATGAGACAATGATGAAGCTTTATTCCACCAATGCCGTCAAGGATCCCGCTCTGATGTTTGCGGCATACGGTGATGCCAATGATGAGTATCCTCTTCAGGTCACCCAGTTTGAATCCGACATCAGGATTGCAGAGCAGCTCCTTGACCTGTGGCTTGAAAACGGAGGAAGCGGCATGGTCGTGCCCAACCTTCTGTGGTATTTTGCGGCAAAGCATACCTCTCTTGATAATTTCGAAAAGAGACACAAGAAGGGATTCATCTTTACGATCGGAGATGAGGCCGACTGCCGCGATGACAGTGAATATAATGCACTGGTCTCTCTTTATCCCGGAATATTAGGAGAAAAGGTCGAGATGAGGGTTCCCGAAATGCTGAAAGCAGCCCAGGAGAAATTCGAGGTATTCCATATCTTTCTGAACGACTCATATACCAAGGCACCCGGAATAGTGAAGATGCTTCCCGGACATACCATGGCGATAAGGACTGATGAGATCGATGCGATTCCGGAGATCATTATCAGCACAATGCAGATGACCAGAGGAATGAAGCTTGAGCAGGCCGTGAAGCAGTGGCCCGACCTTAAGGAACCCGTTATCAGAAAAGCACTCAGCGAGCTGAATTTGAAAGGTGAGAAGGGACTGGTCTTTTGAGCAAGCATTCCATTCTGGCAGTTATCGGAAAAGGATTCGGAGATGAGGGTAAAGGGCTTGCCGTGGATCATTTCTGCAGCAGGTCCGAAAATACCCTGGTGATAAAGCATAACGGAGGAGCCCAGGCCGGGCATACGGTGGAACCTGAAGGGAAGAGGTTCGTGTTCCATCAGCTTTCGGCGGGCTCTTTTCACAGCGCGGACACTTTCTGGGCTGACAGCTATTATCCCGATCTGTATAAGCTTGATGAGGAAATGGAAGAGTTTTGCCGCCTGAGCGGAATGCGTCCGAAGGTTATCAGCGATAAAGACACGCACGTAACGATAATAGATGACATCCTCATCAACATGATCATTGAAAAGTGCCGGGATGATGCAAGGCACGGAAGCTGCGGAATGGGCATCAATGAATGTGACCTGAGGACACGCGCGGGATATGGGATCAAAGTCTCGGATCTGCTGTCTTCGAGTGCATCGGAGATCATAAAGAGGATAAATGACATAAGGGGAGATTACGGGATCAGAAGGCTTAGAGAACTCGGAATTGCATCCTTGGTACCGACAGCGCCTGATCTGATTGAATTAAGGGACATGCTCGGTGATCCGAACGTAGTCAGAAATCATGTCGAAGAGATGATGAGAAATGCGGAAAAGCATGTGACGATCTGTGAAGATACCGGAAAAGAACTCAGGAGCAGGGAGCAGCTGGTATTTGAAAACGGACAGGGGCTTCTTCTTGATTCCGAAAATGAGGAATATGCTCCTCATGTTACTGCGTCCAGGACGGGACTGCAGAATCCGTGCAGGATACTTAAGGAACACGGTCTGGAACTGAACGAAGCCGTCTATGTGACAAGAAGCTATGTGACGAGGCACGGTGCCGGACATCTGCCGTATGAATGTGACATGCATGATCTGGGACTGTCCTCGGAAGATGAAACTAATGTTGAGAATCCATGGCAGGGACGCATCAGATATGCAAGGCACGGGAACAGGGAAGAATTCCTGAAGCCTGTCATGAAGGATCTTGAAGAAAATAATACTGACGGTGTTAAGACTTCATTATTCCTGACACATTTAAACGTGACGGATGGGATGATCAGGATGGAGGGCGGAGATGAAGAGGTACATGAATTCATTTCAGAAGCTAAAGTAAAAGAAGTATTTGATTCATTTTATCTTTCCGATTCCCGTAACGGAAGCCCGGATAAAGTAAAGTATTACTGATATGTAAGCTTGATATGAATGTCTGATAGTATTGTCTTATATGAAAATATGGGGCCGGTTGATCCGGCCCCATGTTCATATCTGATGGATAAATGTCTTACAGATAATAGTGTGACAAAAAATGATTTAAAGCTGGCCTTCGCAGATAGGGCATTTTCCTCCGACGGGAGTCATGACTGCATCGCAGAAGGGACATGTCATCTGTGCTCCGGCCGTGACAGCGCCTGCCATGGCTGCTGCGGGAGCTGCCTGCTGCATGCTCTGCTGAGCGAAGCCCTGGTTCATCTGCTGCTGTCCGGGGAATCCCTGCTGCATGGGCTGAGCCATTGCTGCCTGCTTCATCTGCTGAACCATGTCCAAAGCCTGCTGAGCCTGATCAAGGTTCTGCTGATTCGTGTTCTGCTGAACGCCGCGTCCCATCCAGCCGTAGACCATGTTCTTGATGTCATCTCCGATGGTCACGCACTCATTGTACTTATTCATGTTCATGCTGTTTCTGAGTCCGGCTGCGGATGTCACTTTCCAGCCTGCTGCGCCGCCGCCTGTCATGCAGGTGTTTCCGGTATCGACAGAGCTGCTGTTGATCTTGAATTTCATGTCGTCAAAGTAAGGGTGATTTACTCTGAGAGTGACATAGAAATCATAGGAATATTTATATCTGGGAGGAGTGTAGCTGACAGATTTGCCGTCAACGGTTCTCTTTTCCTCGGTCCTGTTTTCCTTGATGTCAAGATCGCATGCAGTAACCTGTGAACAGTCGAGTATGTCGGGGTTGCCGCCCTGAAAGTCCTTGTCGTATGCAACGGCAAATCTTCCTGCGGAGCTGTCTACATACAGCTTCTGGCTTCCCTGGCCGTATACCTGACCGGTACGGAATTCGCTTATCTTGTTCTGGTTTGTCTCTCTGTAAGCAAGCTGCTCCTTGATCTGATCTACGGTTGAATGTCTTCTTTCGTCGAACCAGGGTGAGAGCTTGGATGCACATTTCTTGCACAGATTGCCGTCCTCAAGCTTGCGGTTTCCGAGGAGCTTGATCTCCTCGCCGCAGACATCACAGATCTTTTTTTCAAACAGATTTCCCAAAAGTCCCATAGTTATTCTCCTTTATATTTTATTGTTGAGGTGAACGAAGGAACCGTTCCTCCGTTCACCAGATCAATCATTAACCGCTATGCCGCCGGCTCTTGCTCTTACAGCAAGCTGCAGCCTGCTTTTGAATCCTGTCTTGATGAGCATGTCGGATATGTGTTTTTTTACAGTGCGTTCGGTTATGCCGAGTTTGTCGGCAATCTCCGCATTTGAGTCCCCGTGGACGAGTTCTCTTAAGACATCTAGTTCGCGGGATGTGAGATTGGTATTTACCGTTTCTCCGAACCATGTCTCGACAGCAGAACTCGGATAAACAGATTCTCCCGCCATGGTCCTTTCTATGATCTCCAAAAGCGGCTGTTCCTGTAATTCCTTGTGCCAGAAACTTTCGGCTCCCGCTTCCTTTGCACGTGACAGATAGGACGATTCGGCCATTGAGGTCACGATTATTATCTTCGTACCCGGCCGGATTTTCTTTATCTTAGCAGCGGCATCGATCCCGTCGGTGTCATTTCCCATCACCACATCGAGTATTGCCAGATCTATTTCCTGATACCTGCATTTTTGAACCGCTTCTTCCGCTGTGGAGGCGGTGCAGACAACTTCATATTTTCCGGTGGGGATCAGTATCGATTCTATCATCTGCCGGATCATTTTGTAATCATCCGCGATCATTACCTTGTATTTCATTCGTTTGTCTCCTTGGGAAGATCCAGTTCCATGCAGAAAGCAGGTGATGAACAGATGCTCATGGTACCGCCCGCCATCTTTACCTGATCACGCAGATTGGCAAGTCCTCCGTGTTCCTGAATCTCTTCATCGGGCGCGGTTCCGTCGTTTGTAAAGCGGATCCTGTAACGGCCGTCCGTTTCTTCAACCTTTATATACGCATGTTTTCCTTCGGCGTGGCGCGATACATTCGTGGTATGGACCGCGATCGCAGTGTCAATGACCGGGATGAGATCCTTGTCAAGCGGGAGAGTCCCGTCTACGCTGATCTGTACTCCGAGCATTTCTGCACGCCTTATGTTTACGCTGTAAGGTACCTGCCAGGTTTCTCTTTCTTCGTTTTTCAGGAGCAGGAGATTGTTTTTCCACAGCCTTATCAGCTCGTCTTTGTCCGCTTTTCCGGGATCACGTGCAAACTGTCTGCCCAGAATGAGCGCCTGACCGAGATTGTCATGAAGCCTGACCTTGAGCTGGAGAGTCTCCTTTTCCATTATCATATATCGTATGGTATTGTTCAAGGCTTTGAGCCGTTCATTGATCTTGCTGATCCTGCGGTTCTTTTCTTCCAGTTCCTTTGTTTTCGCATATTCATCGCTTATGTCCGATGCTATCAGCTCATATGTGGTTTCACCGTCTGTTTCGGATGAATATCTTTTAAAAGAAAAAGTACCTTCCCCGTCTATGCATACGATGGGATCATCACTGCCGTTAATGCTTTCCGGGAAAACGGCCCCTGAAAGACTGTCCCAAAAGGTCTTTGCATCGGACAGAGTTCTTCTTGTCAGCTTAAGACAGATCAGATTCATCCGGTGGTTGGTCAGCATGGGCATGCCGCTTTCATTATAAAAGCATATCCCGGCGGGCAGATGATCCAGGCCTTCTTTGATGGATATTTCGGAAAGCCTGTTTTTCTTTAGCCCTGTAACCTTGACATACTCGAAGGCGGAGACCACTGACAGTGCTGCAAAAGCAGTGATCACAATGCGCAGATCCGTAACGGGGTAAGGGCGCTTTGGTATCGTGAACTGAAAAAGCACAAAGGCCCCGATCATGGACAATGAGGAGACAGTAATATGTATCCATCCTGCATTGATGCGAAGGGCCTGGAGCAGGATATAGATATCCGCAAGGTACAAGAGCATCACAATAAGTCCGACGATGCCCTTCAGATACGGTGATATTGAAAAGAGATCAATCATGGACATCACCTCGGAAAACAATGCTTGTTTCCTCTTCGCCTTCATCTATCGTGACTGAAGATCTGAATTTTTTTACCCTGTCAGGCAGATCGTTTCCGGAATATGCGGCATCTGTTTCTATTTTTAATATGACTCCGGAAGCAGGCAGTATGCCGACAGAAATGACACTGCAGTCATTTATGACTTTCTCCGCAACGGATTCGAACAGATCGTATGCTGCGATCACTGCGTCTGAGGAAACTTTTCCGCACGCGGAGTTCGTGAGCATGCAGTCGATCCCGGCAATGCTCAGGGTTTCAAATGATTCTCTTATAGAAAGGCTGATTTCTTCCGAGGACATTTCTTTGGATGTGCCTGACAAAAGAATGAGATTTGCACATCTTTTCACATATGTTCCCAGAAGGAGATTAGGAATGATGTTCTTTTCGAAGCTGTCGGTATCCGATAAAGCTGCATCGAGTCTTGTGACCGTATCACGTGTATGATCTGCGATCGAATCATAGAGACGGTTTAAAGTCTCATACCTGCCGTATTCTTCCATGATACGGTTTTCTTCTTCGATAAGATCGTTTTCCTCACTGATCCGTTCGCCTGCTTCGGTCAGTTCCTCATTCAGATTCCGGATGGTCCTCATGTCTTCGGTCCATCTTACAAGGCCGCCGCTTATGCCGAATTCTTTTTGAATAAGATCTTCCGAACTTCCGGATGCGGTCTGACCGGCGGACTCATAGTGAGTACTCTGATCCGAACTTATAAGTTCCGCACCGGTATGAGAGATGGAAAAAAGTTTTCTGTAATGTGCATTGGATGGGAGCAGGCCTATTATGATGCATCCCTCCCATAATCCTATGAAGATCAGGGAATATATCTCCTGAATATGATAGAGCTTGATGCCGAACAGTTCGGGAGATCCGCCTATTGCCAGATATATGATAGTAAGCACACATCCGGTAAGGCTCAGTGTGAGAGGAATGTGGATCTGTTTTCTGCAAAGGGAGAGATGACATTTCCTGAACAGGATGACAAGCGATGCGATAGTCATGATCACCGAATATGCGATAAATACATAATAGAGCCATCCGTGGGTGTAAGAATAATCATCATCTATTATAAGAAGCTGACCATGCAGGTCGTTGGTAAGGAACGATGCGATGATTAATAATGCGATCGCCCAGATCACACTGACATATGAAGGGGCTTTGCTTTCGGGATCCGTTCCGGTCCTTATCGAAGCGTGAAAAGAAAGCGTCGGCACGGTCACAAACGGAATGTAATACATGTACCATAGGAATATATTGACACGCGGTATTCCGTAGAAGAACTCCCATCTGCATGTCCTGATGACGAAAAGCATCAGAAGAAAAACAGATATGGCGACCAGACAGCGCTTTACCTGGGGCATGATGATCCTGCTGTTTACGGAAAATCCCCAGAAGATCAGGACAGGACAAAAAACCACAGTAAACAGGCTGTTCAGATGAATTGCTCTGTAGAGAATATCCGATGCAGAAATTAAATCAGTCGCAAACAGGATTACGATGATGACCAGAAAAATCAGATATGATCTTTTGCTCTGAGAAAGAGACATTGGCATATTTCCTTGTAAATACGCTGTTTTGTACAATATAACACATGCACCTGCAGATATGTAGGTTCCCTTTTGTACACTGTAAAAAGTGCACTTTTGTGATATAAAAGACTCTGGTATTTTTTGATGCTTTATAGGCACCAAAAACCATTTTTGAAGGAGGATATTATGAAAAAGATCTTGGCAACAGTTCTTGCGCTTACCATGGCGCTCAGCATGACTGCCTGTGGAGGAAGTGAGCCTGCAGCAGCACCTGAAGAAGCAAACGAAACCGTTTCGGAGGAAGTAACTACTGTTGATACTCCTGAAACATCCGATGCAGCAGAGGAGACTGCAGAGGAGCAGGAGCCCGAAGTCCCCGAAGAGCCCGCAGCACCCGTGATCCCCGATGGATATGAGGAGGTTGTGGTGAACAGTGAGTATTACGGTGTAACCGTATCGTTCGCCGGACTTAATGACGGCAGATTTGTCGACAGAGATGATAAACTCAATGAGGCTAACCTAAAACTCGGAAGGACCGATTGGGAAATAAAGTATGTATCGGATGCCGAGTGGAGAAACAGCAATTATTTAAGCTACAGCATTTCAATAGTAGCAACTGACAATACCAATATCGAAAGAGACATGAAAAACGGTATTGTGATCGAGGACAGCGAGTATACAGCCTTCCTTACCGATGAGATCGAAGAGAATAAGTGCAAGGTCAAGTTCTATACCGAAGAAGGTTCATACTTCAACGGAAGGATCAGAGTTGAGGCGGATATCGTAGCATACAAGGGCTTTATGACTGCCGAAGAATTCAAGACAGCCTGCGAGACTTTTATCGACACCATTTCAATCACAATACTGGATGATAATAATCTTAACGATGCAGAGGGTAATTTCCCCACCTGTTCAGGAATTTATACCGTTCCTGCCAGCATTACGATAGCGGGCCATGAAGTGGAAAACCATTGGACTGTCATGTATGGATGTACACGTGCTGCCGGCCAGTTTACCGACGATAACGGTGAACTTGTTACCGTTTTTGAAGATGGCAAGAACATCGTCAAGTATGTAAGCTCCAGATATGATGATGAAGAGCATTACAGACATATTCAGTTCGGAGATTATTACGGTATCTGTGAAATGGATACACTTGAAGGTAATATCTGTGCCGAGTATACGATCGTTTTTGAGAAGGACGGAGATAACGAGACCAATATGACCTTCCGTATAGAATTCGGACATGCAGGTGATATGAGCTATCAGGAGTTAAGAGACCTGTTCGCCGATGATGCGCAGGTGAGTGAACTGTATCAGCTCCTTGACGGATATGCTGAGGAGTATCTGAGCCAGATCGTCTATCACGGAACCGGCGCGTAATACATTTCATATTTCTTACGAAACAGGGCAGAAGACTCAGATGATGGGTTTTCTGCTCTTTTAATTGAATATTTTCACCATTTTTTCAGTGTGGTAAAATGATTACGCTGATGTTTTAGTTATCCGCGATGAAATATTCGGAAACCCGGTACCGTTTTCATAAAGGATTTTTGGGATTATGTATGGGAGTGGAGAAGAAATGAAAGCAAGCAACATGATCAAAAAAATGTCTTCAAGAATACTGACAGCCGTGATGGCCGTATCACTTGCAATGCCCTTGCAGGTATGTGCACGCACGCTGGATGATAATCCGGCGGGTGAGACTGTGTCTATAGGTGCCGGCGACACCATGATCAATAACTGGGGCTCTATTAGCAGCAATCAGGGCACCCTTCAGAACAATGCAGGTATCGTCACAAGTAACTCCGGAACGATAGATAACAATTACGGAAGAATAATCAATAATGCCGGCGGAAGCGTCGGGATCAATCATACCGGAGGCTATGTCAATACAAGCACCAGTGCTTCCGGAGGAACCGTTGCGGATAATTACGGAAATGTCAGCAATGCTATAGTTGAAAATAATTATGCGAGCGGAACCGTTACCGGAGACGGCAGCGAGATTGACTATAACTGGGGAAGAGCAACGAATGTTCACCTGGTTGTATACAACTGTGGAACAGTGACCACGAATAATGATCCTGAGAGATTTGTTGAAGTGAATTATGCCAGAGGATTTGTAGATGGTGTCGAGGGTGAAGGCGAAGGACCTGTTGCGGAGAATCCGACAGATCCTAACCCCAATGCTCCTGTTCAGCCTGAAATATCCGAAGAAAACCCTTTTGTTACGATGATCAAAACCGAGATCTGTA
>JAIKZQ010000009.1 GCA_024682075.1 Lachnospiraceae bacterium | reverse complement strand
GGCTTCTTTTCATCGGCGTGACCATCACGCACGACCAACCAGACACAAGGGGTTCCTGATAACGGAACCCCTTGCTTTATGCCCCGGCTCTATTAATCATAAGGCTGCAGTATCCTCTCTCCGCATCTCTGACATATATAAAGCTTGTCTCTGCCACCATTTTCACGCAAAACGAATTCTACAAACTCTGCTTTGTGTCCATGCCTCATGCAGCAAAGCCTGTCATGCTCCTTCAGAGCCATATCCCGTATCTTCGGATCGACTCCTTCATTTTCGGCGATCTTCTTAAGAAGCCCCTCCTGAGTGATACGTTTCAGAGCAACATCCTTCAAGATATCGGAGGCATCGGATTCGGTTATGAGCTTCACCAGATCATCTTCAATGAATATTGATTTAACCGCGCACAGTCTTACCTGCTGACTCCTGGCCTGCGTTGCGAGCAGGTATTTATCTTCCCTGCCCATACCGGCCATAAGGCACTTTTCATACCAGTAATAATTGTTTGTTACACCCGCAGGAAGGGTAAGAGGTTCAATATTGAGAAGCGTTTCAAGACAAAATTTTTCATCAGGACGATAGTTCTTTCCTTTTAAACTCAACAGCCTGTCGACCGCGGCACTTCTGACCTCAGTTAACGGCGCAGACAAGATGATCCTGTTAAGTTTTGCCTCATCCTTCAACGAGCCCACATAAGCTATAGCCTTGTCTTTTCCGGCTGTTTTCTTTGTCTTCCAAACAGGTTCAAATATACTCATATCAACACGCCCTCGTCACCGGATCCGGGTCTCCTCCAAACAATTAAATTATACTTAAATGTATTCCCGCTGTCTTCAAAACTTCCCGTCAGAACGCATCCAGTGAAAGTCCGGTCTTCTGAATGAGTTCATCCAGAGTACGAATATTCAGACTGCAGTTCTTGATATCTTCTCCGAGGAATTCACTCGCCTTGGCTGCGGTGATCGTCAGGGTCCTCTCCTCGCCGCCGCTCTGATAAACAAATGTCACATGATCAAGGTTCTCTATAAGACCTATGATGACATATCCAAAGGCTTCCATATCCTGTTCTTTCTGAACAAGTTCTTCGGAGGGGACGTCCTCTGACATTATGATCTTCCATCCGTAAGGTTCGGATGATGTCTCAAGTTCATTTTCATACGCTCCGAGATAAGATCTCAGATTCAGGGCATTAGCGGTGCGGTTGTTTACGGACATATCTCCGATATAACTGTGTCTTGTGGAATAAAGATCCGATGCAAGAGCTGAAACCGTTGCCCCGTCGGACCAGATGATGCGGCCACCGATGCGTATTTCCTTAATGGGTTCGGATGCGGTAAACTGCCCGTTCAAAGCTCCGGTATGAAAAGGGCTTACCAATACGGTACGGGCATCCAGCCACACAACGCCATCTTCCTCGGTATAGTAAAGTGCCGCAACAGCATTGCCGCTTCCTTCCGGCACCGCCGTGAAATCCAGTTCATTATCCGCAACATTAAGATTCATGGCCATCCAGTCGTGGGCACTCTTCGTTCCCACTGCAAAGACTCTCACTGCCAATACGACAGCCACCAGCAGCAAAGCTCCTATAATACTTCCTATGAGTATCCTGTGATTTCTCTTTTTGTTCTTTTTCAGGAAATCAATTGCCTTTTTTTCTTCGGAAGTCGTTTCCGGCATAGTCTCCGATGCACCCTTCATTGAAGAGAGTACTTTTTTGCATTTTTCGCAGCCTGCCAGATGTTCTTCGATCACTGCGTTGGTCTTTTCCCGGGTAAGGCCGTCAATATAAGAAGGGAACAGATCCTGTATCACTTCACAATCAATTGAGTTCATAATATTTCATCCTTTCTCAGTTTCTCTTTTGCACGATAAAAGGTAACGCGGGCCCAGTTCTCACTCTTTCCGTGTACCTCCCCGATCTCTGCGAAGGACAGTCCTCCGAGGGCTCTCAGATACATGACCTCACGGTAAGGTTCCTCAAGGTCATGAAGCTTTCGCATCAGTTCAATCTTCGAGATCTGATCGATGGCATCCTGTTCCGCCGAATCCGTCTGAAGCACGGATGCCGCTTCTCCCTCCAGGTCCTCCGTCTCCGGATGCTTTCGCAGATAGGTGAGAAGTACGTTTTTGGCGATGCCGCACAGCCACGTGGATAATTTACAGCTCTCATCGTAGCGGTCGATGCTCCGTATCGCCTGATAAAATGTCTCCTGCGTCAGTTCCTCGGCCAGATCGTCATTTCCCGTGCGCGCCAGAAGAAAATGATATACGGTCTTCGCATAACGCTGATAAATATCGTCCATTGACTGCAACTCCTCACCTCCTTTCCACCGGTTTCATTAAGTTAATGCAGATTGTGAGTGTTTCGTTACAGGATTTTTAAATTTTTTCAGGGTATTTCTACCATGGATTCACGGAATAGTCCGGCGTGAAGAATTCGGGCTTCCTGCCGCTTACATCTCTCCGTACATACTCAGACTTGGACGGCTGAATGGCGACCGCATGATCGTATAAGCCCCAGTCACAGTCCTTATCCCAGTTGCGGATGATGAACCCAAGAAGAACATCCATATCAACATTCTTATAGTTTCCGTTGCATCCGTGAGTACCTTCCTTTATATACGGTTTTCCGTCAAGGATCTGAATATCGATATAAGAACCGGGCTCCACGCCTTTCCTGTGATAATAATTCCAGAAGGACATTTCCACGTTTTCGGTAAAAAGATCCAGTATCCCTCTGATCTGTTCCTTTGTCGGGATCTCTTCACTATGCGCATAGAAGATCCGGCGTTTGCTTTCCCTGATGTCAAAGCCGAGGGAGCGAATGCTTTCTTTCAGGTTTTCCATGACCATATTTGCGGGCTTTACCGACATCTCCCCGCTGTCTGGTATCACGAAGTATGCGATCGACTGCTCATGCCGTTCGCAGGTAAACTTTATCTCGATCTCTCTGTCAAAAACATATGCGGTGACTAACTGTATTGAACTCAGGGTTTCTTCTGCAGAAGAGGAAGGAATGTCATTTCCGTCAGTTTCGGAAAGCCATCTGAGAAAAGCTCTCCTGATATTGTGTTCTGTACTGTTCCTGTTCTTAAAAAAAGTACGTAAGTAGCGGTCCCTCATCTGATTCAATCTGGCCAGGGTGTAATGTATTCCGCCCAGATTCGGATCGAATATCCTGTCGGCAGATTCTTTCTTCAGCTTGCCGATCCTTGCCCAGTCATATACGAGATCCGGCGACTCGATCTCCACTTTGAATTCCTGCACTTTTCCGGCAACGGAAAGTGGGAGCGGCTCTGTTTTGATCCAGTTAAGTCCGTCAAAAGTAATCTCTCCGAATGCCTCATCCTGTATCGTAACTTCATATTCTTCCGCATTCATCCCATCAAGTATTCTCAGGACGTCCTCCGGATCTTCAGCGAAGATCCCGGCTCCGATCTCTTCCAGATGTTTCCTGTCCCTGAATCCCCACAGAACCGAGATGCATTTAAGCCCGGAATTTTGTGCGGTGGCAAAGTCCACCTCGGAATCGCCTATATATACAGCTTCATTCACGCCACTTTTAAGTTCCTTAAGAGCTTCAAAGACCGTATCGGGAGCGGGCTTTCTTTTTATGCCGGGCTTTTCACCTATGGCCACATCCACGAAATCGGAAAAGAACCTGCTGCCAAGCTCCTTAACCGCGGAATCGATCTTGTTGGATACTATGGCCATTTTGTATCCGCGCCGCTTAAGCTCCGTCATCAGGTTAAGAATTCCGTCATAGGGCTTTGTGTTGTCCAGACAGTGTCTGTCATAATGCTCCCTGAATACCGGCACCATCTCATCAAGCATCTCAGGTGAAGTGCCCTCAGGCACTGCCAGCTCCAGAGCATGTCTGATGCCGTTTCCGAAGAACAAGCGGTACTCTTCAAGTGTACGCTTTGGCATGCCGAATTTATCAAGAACGTAATTCACGGATACGGTCAGATCATCAAGCGTGTTCAGCACCGTCCCGTCCATATCAAATACTACCGTGTCTATCGTTTTCATAGGCTGTCACCTGTTCGATTATCCTTTCTATAGACAAAAAACGGCAGGATACAGCCTGTCGTTTTTGCAAATACTGATTTCTATTGCTTTATCTCCGTCGTCTGTCCCATGAACGCCTTCAGCGGGCTGACAGATGAAGCCATCTTCTCAAGAGATGTGAGTTCCTGCTTCGTGTACTGCAGGAGTCCCGATATCTCTTCTTCAGTGAATCCTTTCCGGGAGATCACCGTATTATCAGGCATGCGGATCTCGGCACTTCTGTCGCCGTCCATGAACAGAACATAGAACTTCCTGTTGTCTTTACTTCCGGTCATGGGCGAGACGCTCATGGTAAGTTCAGGATTCATTGTTTTCTCCGGCAGTTCTTCTTTTCCGTTCGGGATGGTCACGGTAGAATTGCTCCTTGTCCTCATACATGGCTTTATCAGCTTCTTTCAGGGCATCGAGGATCTTTCTCTGATCACTCTGAACACAGGTGCCTATTGCAAAACTCACATTCCCATAGGAAGCGGATATGCTTCTGAGAGTCTCTGCTTTCTTATCGATGCATTCCCTGTCGGCACCCGGAAGGAAGATCACAAACTCATCACCGCCTGCACGGTAGATCTCATCTCCGATGAAAACATTCTGAAGTGCCATGGATGCATTTTTCAGCAGGAGGTCTCCTGCCTGATGTCCTTCAAGGTCATTTACCTTTTTAAGTCCGTTCAGGTCGGCAAACACAACGCCTATGGAGCCGCTTTCATCCACTTTTCCGGCATTCAGCGTATTCACACGGTTATTCATTGCATTGCGGTTCATGACACCCGTAAGCTCATCGATCGTGCTCATTCTCTGGAGACGGTTCATCGACTGATAATCATAGATCTCCGAAGCCAGGAAGAAGGTTGTAAGCTCAAGTGTCTCCTTTATCCTTACCGTATGCATGATGTCAAAATTGGTAGCCCAGATATATCCTATAAGGCTTCCTCCCGCTTTCAAGGGGAACAGGACTATGCTGTCCACGGAAGCTCTGTGCAGCGACTCATACCAGGCGGGATTCTTTTCTTTTACGGGACCCATGTCATCCTCATTTCTGACGATGAGACATGAGTCATCTCCGATTATGTCTGCCCAGGTCTCAACCAGCAGGAAGTGCTCCTCGTCCTGCCAGTGGTTCATCGATACTTTCCTTGCAGAGTCCGCATAAGCCTGGGCAAGCATGTAGCAGCTGCGCTTGGTATAATCCACCATCAGCAGGCATACATGTCTTGCATCGCATATCCGGCAAATATCGGCGACCACATCATTAACCGTGCTCTCAAAATCGCTTGCTCCGCGGAGTTTGATGCAGGTATTGAGCACATCGGCAGCCGTCTCGTGGGAAAGGCTTGACATCACTCCTGCGGCATTGTCTTTCGATACTGTCATTGAATACAGACAGTATCCCACGTCATTTTGGTCAGAGCAAAGAGGGATCACAAAGATATTGAACAGCGCGTCAAACTGATCCGACTGTACATATGTGTAAACCGGTTCATGCTGTATGGCGGCCCTGAAACAGTTCTCCTCAAAACTGATGTTTTTCGGAAAATACCTCTCATATTCGGAATTCGGCACAAATTCGCTGGATATCAGCTGACTGCCTATCAGATGATCCGGCTTAAATGAATCCGCATAAGCGCGATTGCCGCAGACTATACGTATTTTTCCGCAGTTCCCTTCGGGTGTTTTCTCCACGGAAAGCACACAGCTCATGGGAACCACGTTATCAACAAAATTCTGAAGTTCCATTGGTGTAATAGTCCTTTTTCAATCGCAATCTTATCTGCGATCATATACGGTACAATTTTACACCAAAGTGAGTATTTTGTTAAATTCAGATAAAAGAAGCAAACTGACCGTTCAGTTTCTTCTTAAAGGCCAGATATCTGAGAAGTGCGGTCAGCCCGCTGAGTGTCCACACGACACCCACGGACCACCATACGCCCCAGACCCCGAGTGCTGGGATCCCGACGAGATAAATGGGAACGATGAACCTTCCGATGACCTCCACGATCCCGTTCAGAAGTGCAAAGAAGGAATCGCCGAGACCGTTGAGAACGCCTCTTACGACATATATGAGACCGAGCATTGCATAGAAATAACTGGTGATCCGAAGTGCCCTTGCACCCATGGCGACAACCGGCTCCTCATCTACGAATATGCGCACTATCCCCTCGCTGCACAGCTGCATCACGGGCAGCATTATCACGGAGAAGATCACCATTATCATGAAGCTCTTCCTGTAGCCTTCCTTAACACGGTCCATTTTCCTTGCCCCGTAGTTTTGTCCCGTGAAGGTGGAAAGTGCCGCACCGAGTGTCTGATACGGCTGATGTATGATCTGCTCTATCCTGCTCGTTGCACTGAATGCGGAGACAGTGACTTTTCCGAATGAATTGACGACCTTCTGAAGTGCCATGCAGGAGATCGCTATGAGGGAAAACTGAAGTGACAGGGGTATCCCCAGCTTGAGTACGCTGACGGTTATGTGCTTATTGAACTTAAGGTCTTCCTTTGTAAAGCGGAAATATTCATTTTTCCCGATCGCATACGCAAGACATGTTATGCCCGACACAAACTGCGAGATCACCGTTGCGATCCCGGCACCGCGAACGCTCATGTTAAGCCCGCATACGAACAGAAGGTCAAGAGCAGTGTTCAGGAGGCAGGAGAAAACCAGGAAAAAGAGAGGTGTCTTCGAATCCCCGAGTGCCCTGAGCATGGAGGATGCATAGTTATACAATGAGACAAAGACTATTCCCACACACATGATCCGGAGATAATCCAGCGCATCCGCCAGTATCTCCGCGGGAGTGTCGAGAAGGACCAGTATGGGTTTCGACAGGGCATATGCGATCATTCCGACTATCACCGGGAACACGAGCATGATGTAACCGGTATTGGCTATACAGCTCTTTACGGCGGACTCGTCCTTCTTGCCGAAATACTGCGATGTGATGATTCCACCGCCGCTTCCTATTCCGTTGCACAGTGCAAAAAAGAGAAATGTGACCGATCCCGTGGCTCCTACCGCGCCGAGTGCATCCGCTCCGACGAACTTTCCGACTATGACGGAATCCACAAGGTTATATACCTGCTGGAACAGGTTGCCTATCAGCATGGGCACCGAAAACAGGAGGATCAGTGAAACCGGATTCCCCTCTGTCATTAACATTATTCCCGAATGATGTTTTTTGATATTCATGATTCTTTCTTCCGTATATCTGCGTAATATTCTGTTCTCAAAAGTCCGCAGACCATATTATTACTTTGGATGGCTTTATTCATCCTCAATTCTGCCATAAAATATCTCATTTTTTGTTTTTATTCATATGCGAAATACACAAACAAAAAGCCTGCACGCGGGCAAGCGTGCAGGCTGTATGGCCCCTTAAGCCTTATGATCAGACTCTGTTGATCTGAAGTTCTCCGAATGACACGGATCCGTCAATGACGCACACGACGGCATCCTCTGCAGGGATCACATTTGTGCCTCTGTCATCACAGTCTCCGAGTGAGACCCTGACCTTGTTCTCCAGTCTCCATGCCGCAGGGATGAAGAGCTGCATCTCACCGAAGGATGCGCTTACGTGGATATAAACCTTGCCGCCGGGAACCTGCGCTCCGTCGAAGAATACGGAAAGCTCACCGAACTGTGATCTCAGATCCGCTTCCTTGAGATTCTGGGAGCGGACATACTTTGTTGCCGATCCGAACTTCATCGAATGCATTACATATTCGTTCTTATCTTCGCTCACGCTTTCGGTAAACTTATTTCCGAAGTCCGGTCCGCCGTGATGCTTGCTGTATCTGTGTTTTTTGGGAAAAAGCATGTCGAATGCTATCGTGAGCATCACCGCAACAAGCAGCACGATCCAGGGAGTGAGAGCCTCTATGCCAAGGGGCTCATCGAATATGATGCATATCACGGCAAGGGGAAGGAAGATCCCTCCAAAGCTCAGATCCATAATGCTGTGAATGATGATCCATACCATGAATGCTGCAATGATGATCCCCCCCGTGCTGATCTCCGCAAATGCCACGGGAAGATTGAATAAGTTAAGTTTCCATAGAACGATGCATACCGCAAGCACTATAAGTATGATCGCTGTCGATACGTTTCTGCCTCTGTTACTCATTTTTTCTCTCCTTTATTTTTCTGCACAAAAAAACGTGAACCTTTTTACGGTGTCAGTATTTCTTTCAGTGCCTTGTAATAATTCCTCGAACAGTACACTATCTTGTAGGTATTTTGAAACTCGATCTTACTGGCTCCAGCAAGGTTCTTGGTTATCGAATAAACCTTGTGTGTGTTCAGTATCGTGGACTTTGATATCCTGAGGAAGTACGACGGAAGTTTTTCTTCAAGTTCGTAGAGCTTGTACTTGGCTTCGAATTCATCGTCTGCGGTATGGGCCCTTATCAGACCGCCGTCGGTTTCGAAGAAGAGTATGTCGCTCAGCGGAAGGAAGAATTCCGACTCATCCTTGTAGAAGCTTATCTGTGATCCGGGCGTCCCCGCTTCAGATAATGCTTTCTGGATACTCAGTACCCTTGCATCGACTTCGGAACACTTTATCGTGACTTCGCAGTCCTTAGCGTCCGGATCGATCTCGATTTTTACCTTCAAGTTGTTCATGAGGCTATTATACATACGTAAAGCAGGAAAAAAAGGGCTTTTGGGTAACAGGTAGATAAACGCATGGTAAGAGGTAATAAATCCGGATTCAAAAATCCTGCTGCATACATCCGGCAATGCACCGGATATGCTTATCTTCTTTCCACGACCTCCGCGGTCGCAAATACGGATTCCAGATAATCCCTTATGACGGAAGCCGCATCCCTCAGGCGGTCGGTTATCCCGTCTCCGGACAGGAAAGTATTGAACTGTTTCCCGCTCTCACCCTGACAGCAGAATCCGATGACCGGCACGCCTTCCTTTCCGAAAGGCGATTTTTCCTGATCAAACGTTTCTATCTGTCCGTTACAGTATTCGCGCAGCTCCGTCTCCGCCGCAAGCTCAGTGATCCGTGCGTAGAAACCATCGGGTATCTTTATTGTTACAAAGCCCTCCGACTGATTCGTCTCATAATTCCATACACTTTTGATATAATGAGCGGACGGTTCACCGGGCAGATCTCCCTCCAAATGTATCGTGGCATACATTGTTTTACGTGGCCATTCCTGAAAAGTCAGATCAAACCTGACCACATTAAGATCTTCTTTTGGAGGGAGCATATCCGTAATGCCGTGCCTTGCGAGTTCCTTAGCGAGAACTTTTCTCAGTCCGAGGCACCATTCCGAGGACGGCTCACCCTTTATATAGAAATGCAGTCTCTCCCCGGAATCATAAACCGCAGTAAGATTATACGGCTGGTATTCGGGAGGAAGCCCCTGAGTATATATGGCCAGCCCGTTATTTAAGGTGAGTTTATACTTATCTATGACTTCCTGTATCCGGTCAAGAAATTCCCTGTCCGTTTCAAGTTTATGCCCGCGGGCTGAGAGTATGAACGGTCCGCATTCTCTTTCTTTTCCCACGGAAAAATCCACGAATTCAAATCCGGTGCCGAATATTCGGTTATGGCATCCGCAATGAACATCGAATTCGATAATGGTTTTTGATCTAAACTCCTTAGGTGCATTCGGATCACTGTTGTCCACGGTTCCGCCGCACATGGCATTCTGCATGCCGGGAAATGCCTTTCCGAAAAAGCCCATGAAACCGTCCGCCATACTTTCATCCTTTCTTCAAATTCAATCAACCTGTGCCACCGCCTTAAACAGGCATATATCAGTAAACCGTTTGATCAATATACCGTCTGAGATGTAACCTTCCCGTCCTTCCACTCTATATCAATGGTCTTGCCGGAACGTGAATGAAGCCCTGTGATCTTTCCGGATCTCCATCCCTTCGGAAGTGCCGGGAGAAGTTCATCAAGACCCTCGTGGCTTTGAAGCAGCATCTCGGCTATGCCCGATACCAGTCCGAAGTTTCCGTCTATCTGGAAAGGAGGATGGTTATCGAACAGATTCGGGAGCATTGATTTTCTGAGCAGCGCATATACATTCTCGTAGCACTGCTCTCCGTCACACAGTCTTGACCACATGTTGATGATCCAGGCTCTTGACCATCCGGTATGTCCGCCTCCGTGAGAGAGCCTTCTTTCTATCGTGGCCCTCGCCGCCTTCAGAAGATCGTCTTTCTCATCACTGTCGAAGAGCTGCCTTCCCGGGTACAGTGCAAACAGATGCGATATATGCCTGTGTCCGATCTCAACTTCTTCGTATTCTTTTGCCCATTCGCAAATGCAGCCTGTTGCTGCGATCCGGGGCTTCGGGAGTTTATACAGGATGGCGGAATATCTGTCCTTCTCATCATCATTAAGCATTCCCGTTTCGATAAGACCGTTAAACAGTTCATACAGGATCTGGGCATCCATCGATGCGCCTTCGCACATCATGCCTCGCTCACCGCTTTCAAGCACATATGTGTTTTCCGGAGATACCGTCGGCGATACGACCAGCTGTCCGTCTTCGTTTTCAATAAGTGTATCTTCGAAGAAAAGTGCAGCCTCCTTAACGATCGGCAGATACTCTTCAAGAAATGCTTTATCACCTGTATATCGGTAATGCTCCAATATATGAAGGCACAGCCACGCGGCACCCATCTGCCAGTAGCTTGCGGCCTGCCACGTATCCTGAGGAGCGCAGTCCCCCCAGATGTCAGTGTTGTGATGTGCAACCCATCCTCTTGCTCCGTACATCCTTTCGGCTGCTTTTCTTCCGCTTAGAACCATTCTCTTTATCAGGTCAAAAAGAGGCTCGTGCAATTCTGACAGTCCTGTCACTTCTGCAGGCCAGTAATTCATCTCCGCATTAATGTTGATCGTGTATTTGGAATCCCACATCGGAGAGAAGCTGTCATTCCATATTCCCTGCAGGTTGGCAGGAAGGCTTCCCTGTCTGCTTGATGAGATCAGAAGATATCTTCCGTATGCAAAACACAGATTAACAAGTCCGTCATCCGTTCCTCCGTCCTGAACCGCTTTAAGTCTTTCATCGGTGGGGATGCTGCTCCTGTCCTCACACTCTATTGAGAGCCTGCATCTGTTCATGAGTCCTGCGACATCACTCATATGCCTTTCCTTAAGTGCCTCATATCCCAGCTGCTCTGCCTTATCAAGCGTCTTTACGGCATCTTCAACATAGTCACTGCAGTAAAAGTCCGTCTGCGATGCGATGAGAAGTTCCGCATCTCCGTCTGTATGCAGCGTCCTTCCCTTGATATAAGGATTGCCCTTTACCGCACGGATGACCATGCAGAATCTCACCCCGTCCGCTCCGGTCCTCCCTTCCATGCACAGGGTGTTACCGGATATCTTATATACCTTCCCGCACTGGTCTCCGCGTTCCGCAAAGATCCTGAGAGGAGTGCCCTGACACTTCACCGCCATGACTCTGTCCGGATATGATATGAAGCTTTCACGACAGAAGTTCACACCGTCCTTCGTATAACTCACAGTGTGAATGCCGTTATCTATATCAAGCTCGCGCTTATAATCCGGGATCTCCTCAATGCGGTTGAGCTGTCCGCTCCAATGCTCCCTTATTCCGAGGATCTGGATGCGCTCATTTCCGTCAGGAATGATGAAGAGATCTCCGAGGGGCTCATAATGGCTCTGATACTCGGGGATTCCTGCCAGTGTCTCATTGGCAAGATCCTCCGCCTGGGAGATCCTGCCTTCGCGTATGAGTTTTCGGATCCCGGGAATGCTTTCTTTCGCGTCGGGATTGATGCGGTCTCTGGGTCCGCTCCACCATATGCTGTCATTGTTCAGCTGGAACCTCTCTACAAGCGTTCCTCCGAAGCACATTGCTCCCATGAATCCGTTTCCGAGCGGAAGCGCACTGTTCCAGTCATTAGTCGGTTTCCTGTACCAAAGTCTGTTCATAACAACTCCCTCATACTACAAAACAGCGGGGCAGTATCACTGCCCCGTTGTATCATTGTCTTACATGCGATCACAATCTCTTCATCCATGCCTCTGCCAGATCTGTCCACAGTCCGACATCTTCCTTAAGGCTCATGTCAATTCCCATCGCAGGCTGCTCCTTGCCGCTGAAGAACTGCTCGATCAGTTCCTCTTTTCTCTTATCGGAGACATTTATTCCTTTTCCCTCTTTTACATTCCATGCGGCGCGCATCGTCTGTTCCATCGTATAGTCATAGCCGAACGGTGACCATCCTCTGAAGAAATACTTGTCAGCTGCCGAGAGTCCGTGGAATCCTGCAGGGAAAACATAGTGTGCGAACGGAACTCCTGCCTTTCTGAGTGCCATTGCAAAGAGATAACTGTTCTCTACCGGAACAAGCGCATCCTCCTGAGTCTGCCATATGAAGCAGGGAGGAGTGTCGGGCTTCACGTTCTTCTCAAGTGAGAAGTATTCGAGTTCCTCTTCCGAAGCTTCTTTTCCGAGAAGTGCAGTGAACGAATCTCTGTGTGCATATTCACCTGATGTAATAACGGGATATGAAAGGATCACTCCGTCGGGCCTGTTGGAGATGCCTGCAAGCTCCGGATCCTTATCTGCGACATCATCATAGTGCACCGCAAGGCTTCCGCATACATGCGCACCTGCGGAGAATCCGCATATCAGGAATTTCTTTCCGTCGATATTATATTCGGCAGCTCTCTTTTTGATGAATCTGACTGCTCTTGATACATCTTCCAGCGGCTGCTTTTTAAGCGGCACTGACATGGTGATGTCGGTCGTGTATGTCAGGACGAACACATTCATTCCGCGGTCGAAGAACTCCATTGCGGGAAGTTCTCCCTCATGGCCTACGACCATGCAATAACCGCCGCCCGGCACGATAAGCATGCAGTCGCGCTTTTCATCATCATCGTGAATATATGCAAAGATATTCGGAGTAAATCCGTATGATGCGGCGTAATCATATTCGCCGTCCTTCCAGATCACTTCCCGGAATTTCTTCATTCCGTCACTTTCAGGTTCGGCCGTCACGTAATCCTCATCGGGATAATCCGGTTCCCATTTATCGATCCGGTCTGCGGGGACCGCTGCTTCAAGCACCGCATAATATGCTTGTTTTGCTTCACTCTTTCCTCTGAAGAGCAAAGGATAACTGGTCTCTCTCCTGAAACCCGAAAGCCAGCTGTCCTCATCCTGAAGATTCCAGAATGTCACGGATGTCACATTTGCCTTGCCGGTCTTCTTCGCATCAAGATAAATGTCGAAAAATTTCCTGTATCTTGCGCCCAGTTCTTTCATTGACTCTTCACCGGGATCGGCATTGTGCATGTCGAGCTCGGTGATCTGGACCTGCAGCCCCAGTGCGCCGTACATCTCCAGAGCTTTCCTGTAATCATCAACATCGGGATGATCCATCAGGAGGTGTGACTGCATGCCCATGCCGTCGACAAGTCCCTTCTCCTTAAGAGGCTTCAGAATGTTTTCTATGATGAAATCTCTCTTCCACTCCTGAGCGGTCTCATAATCGTTATAGAAAAGGCTCACTCCGGGAGCGGCATATTTCCTGGCATATTCAAATGCCTTGATGAAGAAATCATTTCCGACGGTCTTCGTCCAAAGCGATTTCCGGAAATCCCCGTCATCAACCACTTCATTTACAACATCCCATGCATAGATGATCCCGGGATAATTCTCCTGTACATATTCCAGCACGCTCTTTATGTAGCTCTCAAGCCTCGCAAGCATTGTTTCTCTGTCTGCAAGAGGAAAATTCTCATTGTAATGCTCGCAGAAAAACCACTTGGGAGTCTGATTATGCCACACCAGAGTATGCCCTCTCATGGGGATCCCGTTTGCCTTTGCATAATCCAGATAGGGCTTGGCCAGCTTGAAAGTCAGAGCGGGAGCATGATCATATGTATCCGGATCATCCTTGCACCTGTCAGCATCAAGGAAGTACATCGGCTTCATGTCGTTTTCGACCGTAAAGCTGTTAAATTGATCCTTCAGAAGCTTCAGAGCGGCAGGCGTACGAATATTCTTGCCCGATATCGCAGCTCCCACTTTAAAGTACGGTTCATATGCTGTCTTTAGATTCATCTTATCATCCTCTTTGAATAAGTGCCTCCACCTCTTCGAGTCTCGGAGGATTAAGAGGCAGGGGGAATCTTGAAATGGCAATAGCGGAACATGCGCTTGCAAATCTGACGATCTCTTCATCGGACATTCCCTTCAGAAGTCCGTACACGCAGCCCGCCTTGAATGTATCTCCGGCACCAAGCGTGCTTTTCACCTCGACGTCAAATGGCTTCATGCGGTGGATCTCCTCGCCTTTTCTGGCATACAGCATGTCGCCTCCGCCCTGCGTGATGATCGTGAGGCCATCCGTTTCAGCCTGCATCAGGTGCATTATCTCCTCGGGATCCATGCCCTTATAATGCTCACCCGTGCATTCCTTCGATACAACATTTATCGCAGCACCCTTGTGAAGGAATGAGGTATGTGCCGAATCTATCGTGACATAAGGGATTTCCTTTTTGATGCAGATCCTGGCTGCCTTCTCGGTCTCTTCGCCGAAGAAAGGATCGATCGCAGCAACCTTGCAGCCCTCCACATCGATCTCACGGGGAATGCTCCACCATCTTTTCCCGGATGCAAAGAGCGACTGGAATCTTCCCATCGGGGAACGCACCAGTCCGGCTATGACTACATAATCCATCACTCCGGGATCATCCTCGGCAAAATACATCAGCGAATGATCGACATTCGTGCCCTCATAAAAGCTTTTCAGCATCGGAGCGACTTCAGTGCCGATCCATGTTCCGTCCATCCTTACACTGACGCCGAGAGAGTCAAGCACCGTTGCGGCAGTTCCCGTTTCTCCGCCGGGCAGGAAATACTGTGCTCCTATCTCCGAATATTCATCCGGCTTCAGGAATCCGTCCTTCAGCAGAAAAGAATGAGTTCCAAGCACCTGACCAAACAGATATACTTCAGATTTATTATCCATGTCCGGCACCCCTTTTTCATTCCGCACTCTCGATGGTAAGTGCGGTCAGATGATCGTTCACGATGAGATTTATGACAGGAGTGTCATCCTGCTCGCCTTCAAGAAGAATGGTCTCGGCATTATACTCATCGGTCACTTTATAGATATCTCCTTCGGAGAATCTCAGATGGTTGGATCCCTCGCAGTTCACCTTCACCCCGCCGGGAAGCGATATGTTCAGCTTTCCTATGAACGAGAAGATCTCAACATTCATGACCCCTTTTTCGGGTCTCGGAATATTGACCGTCGACTTGCTGCTCAGGAATGTAAGATACGCATTCTGTGTCTCGGGCTTAACATCAAATTCTTCATTCTGCAGGAAGAAAGCATAAATCTGATTATTTTCACTCTCGTTCTTTTCCGCTTTTTTGACATTCCTTGCGGCAGAAGCAGCAATCGCAGCCATGTTTGCCGCAAAAAAGCCTCCGATCAGTCCGAGCGTGATACCTGCAAATGTCTTTAATCCCTTATTTTTCCCCATTTTGTTCCCCCCGTTTACATCACTTGATCATTCGATGCCGTTCCAGCAATATGTGCACAGATCATCGTGAGGAAGACCTGTTGAATCAAGCATGTCATCAAGTCTTGCATATCTGAGAGATGTGAAGTTCATCTCTTTTCTGATCTCCTCGATCATTGCACTGTATTCTTTCGTGTCGGGATCGGCATACTGCTTCAGCACTTCTTCTGTGACATTTCCGCCTTCGAGTCTTTCGATGACTCTTCTGGTGATAAGATCCATGTCGGACTTGGATCTTGAGAAGTTCAGGAATTTACATCCGTATACCAGAGGAGGACATGCAGGTCTTACATGAACTTCCTTTGCTCCGGACTTGTACAGGAATTCGGTAGTCTCCCTGAGCTGGGTTCCTCTTACTATGGAATCATCGATGAGAATGATGCTTCTGTCCCTGATGAGTTCCTCTACGGCAAGGAGCTTCATCTTGGCGATCAGATCACGCTTGCTCTGAATGGTGGGCATGAACGACCTGGGCCATGTGGGTGTGTATTTGATGAAGGGTCTCGAGAAAGGAATGCCTGATTCATTGGCATAACCCACTGCATGAGCTGTCCCGGAATCGGGAACTCCCGCAACTATGTCTGCCTTCACATCATCCCTGCGGGCCATTGCCGCACCGTTTCTGTAGCGCATCTCCTCGACGGCCATTCCCTCGTATGAGCTGGAAGGATAGCCGTAATATACCCAGAGGAATGTACATATCTTCTTTCTGTCACCGGGAGCCTTCAATGTCACGCAGTTTGAATCGGTGACACATACGATCTCTCCGGGGCCCAGTTCCTTGTAATCACTGTAGCCGAGGTTCTTGTATGCGAAGTTTTCGAAAGAGAGACAGAAAGCATCATCTTTCTTGCCCACTACCACGGGTGTTCTTCCGGCCTTATCTCTTGCCGCATAGATTCCTTTTGGAGTGAGCATGAGAAGTGACACGCTTCCATCCACGGATTCGAGCGCATAATTGATGCCGTCAATGAGATTCTCCTTGGTGTTGATGAGTGCTGCGATCAGCTCGGTCGCATTTATCTCACCGGAACTCATCTCCATGAAATGGCTGAGTCCTCTGTCTATCAGGTCCTTGGCCAGTTCATCGGCATTATTCACCTTGCTTACGGTCACAAGAGCATATGTGCCGTGATGAGAATGAATGATGAGAGGCTGCGGCTCATAGTCGGATATGGAACCGATGCCCATGTATCCGTCCATCTCCTGAACCTCTTTGTCGAACTTGGTCCTGAACGGCGAATTCTCAATATTGTGAATGGCCCTGTTAAAACCATCCTTGCCGTATACCACAAGTCCGCCTCTGCGAGTTCCGAGATGCGAATGATAGTCCGTTCCGAAAAAGAGATCGAAAACACAGCTTTCCTTTGCAGCTACTCCAAAAAAACCACCCATGACCGATTAACCCTTTCAATTCTGAAAATAATGTGACACTCCTGTCAGATGTGTCTGTTTTCTGCCAACCCCCGGCACAAGAGTTATCCTCTAAATGCTGATGCATTTATGCGGTCCTACCCGATCAGTTCCGTAAGCCTGGCCGTATTTGCCTTCGCATCGCCCCTGAAGACAGCGGAGCCTGCTACGATCACATTGGCTCCCGCTCCTGCGATGTCTGCAATGTTGCCTTCGGTTATTCCACCATCCACTTCGATGTCGGTATCAAGTCCCTCTGCCGTCACAAACGCCCTGAGCGCCCTTACCTTGTCAATGGTCTCCGGTATGAGCTTCTGCCCGCCGAAGCCCGGCTCGACGGTCATCACAAGGATCATGTCCGCCTCTGCGGCTAAAGGAAGCACCGCCGCAATCGGTGTTGCAGGCTTAATGGAAACGCCTGCTCTTAATGGCTCGCCGTTACGGTTTTTCAGGCTCTTGATATGCCTTATCGTCTGCAGTGCGTTAGCGGGATCCGCCTCGATATGGAATGTGATCCCGTCGGCTCCGCATTTGGCGAATTCCTCGACATACCTGTCAGGCTTCTCGATCATCAGATGCGTGTCGAAGAACAGATCCGTGCATCCCCTGATCGAAGTCATGACCGGCATGCCGAAGGATATGGACGGGACAAACATCCCGTCCATCACATCAAAATGAAGATAGGTTGCCCCACCGTCAGCTACAGCCTTTATCTGATCGCCAAGGATCTTGAAATCCGCTGCAAGTATCGAAGGGGCCAGGATATTACTCATTTTACGATGAACTCCTTAGGCTATGTTACCAATCAGCTGTCCGCTTATCAGAACAGCTCCTTAACCGACTTGTAAACTCCTTCTGCATCAAGGCCGTACTTGTGAACGAGATCGGCTGCGGATCCGGACTCGCCGAACACATCCTGCATTCCGACTCTCTTAACCTTGACGGGGCGCTCCTCGGAAAGAACCTCACATACAGCGGAGCCGAGTCCTCCGATAACGGAATGCTCTTCGCAGGTGACAACCTTTCCGGTCTTGGAAGCGCTCTTTACGATGATGTCCCTGTCGATGGGCTTGATGGTGCAGATGTTGATGACCTCTGCATCGATTCCGTCTGCGGCGAGCTTCTCTGCTGCTCCCATTGCGGAATCAACCATAATTCCGGTAGCAACGATCGTGACATCCTTTCCTTCTCTTACGACGGTGCCCTTTCCGATCTCAAACTTGTAATCGGGCTTGTCGTTGATTACGGGAACTGCCGCACGTCCGAATCTGATATAAACGGGTCCCTCATACTCAAGTGCCGCTCTGACGGCTGCCTTTGCTTCGATGTCATCTGCAGGGCACATGACTACCATTCCGGGAATGGTTCTCATGAGAGCGATGTCCTCGTTACACTGATGTGAAGCTCCGTCCTCACCTACGGTGATACCTGCATGTGTAGCACCGATCTTAACATTGAGATGGGGATATCCGATGGAGTTTCTTACCTGCTCGAATGCTCTTCCTGCTGCGAACATTGCGAATGAGCTTACGAAGGGAATCTTGCCGGTAAGGGAAAGTCCTGCCGCGACGCCCATCATGTTGGACTCTGCGATACCGCAGTCGATATGTCTGTCGGGATATGCCTTCCTAAAGATTCCGGTCTTGGTAGCAGCAGCAAGGTCTGCATCAAGTACCACGAGCTGGGGAAATTCTTCTGCCAGATCCTTAAGAGCGTTTCCGTAGCTCTCTCTGGTTGCTATTTTCTTAACGTCTGCCATTTTTATTCCTTTCACGCCTTCTTGGGCATTTAATCTGTTATATGATCACGCGATAAGTCACCGGACCGGTGTCTTACTTTGCAAGTTCCTCATCGATCTTGGCAAGATCAGCCATTGCGATTGCGTACTCCTCATCATTGGGAGCCTTTCCGTGCCAGTCGCAGGAATTCTCCATGAAGGATACGCCCTTGCCCTTGACGGACTTGAGAATGATGCAGGTAGGCTGTCCCTTGGTCTCTCTTGCGTTCTTGAATGCGGATCTGATCTGATCGAAATCGTGAGCATCGATTGTGACCACGTTGAAGTTAAATGCCTTGAATTTCTCGTCGATGGGATAAGGTGAACATACCTGATCGACAGGTCCGTCGATCTGAAGTCCGTTATTGTCAACGATGACAACGAGATTGTCAAGCTTGCGGAATCCTGCGAACATTGCAGCTTCCCATACCTGGCCCTCTTCTATCTCACCGTCTCCGAGAAGGGTGTAGACTCTGAAATCCTTGTTGTCCAGCTTGGCACCGAGTGCCATTCCGGCTGCGGCACTGATTCCCTGGCCGAGAGATCCGGATGCCATGTCGACTCCGGGGATGTGCATGTTGGGATGTCCCTGAAGATATGATCCGAGCTTTCTGAGTGTCTTGAGATCCTCGACGGGGAAATATCCTCTGTTTGCAAGTGCTGCATAGAGGCCGGGAGCGGTGTGTCCCTTGGAAAGCACGAATCTGTCCCTGTCCTCCTTGGCAGGATCCTTAGGATCAATGTTCATTTCCTCGAAATAAAGGAATGTGAAAACATCAGCTGCAGAAAGGGATCCGCCGGGATGTCCCGCTTTTGCGCTGTGAGTTGATGTTACTATGCCCTTACGAACTTCGTTGGCATATTTCTTGAGCTGAAGATTGTCCATGTTCTCTCCTTTTTGCAGTCTTTCTGCTGATTTATTTTTGGTATCTTCCGAATAACTTAAACCCCGTCGTCTTCGCAGGATACTTTATTTCTTCTGGCCGTAATAAGCGTTTGGACCGTGTTTTCTCATGTAGTGCTTGTCCTGGAGTTCCTGTGGAGCGGGCTGAACCTCGGGATTGATGAGTCTTGCCCTGTAGGCCATCTTGGCCACTTCTTCAAGAACAACCGCATTGTGTACCGCATCAACAGCGTCCTTGCCCCATGCAAACGGTCCGTGGTTCTTGCAGAGAGCTGCGTTCACTGCCAGGACTTCTCTTCCGGACTTCTTAAAGTAATCGACTATCAGCAATCCGGTATTCCTTTCATAAGCCTCATCGATCTCTTCTTTGGTAAGGCACCTCAGACAAGGCACATCGCCGTAGATGTAATCTGCATGAGTGGTTCCGTAGCACGGAATGTCGAGTCCCGACTGTGCCCAGCTCGTCGCATAGGACGAATGGGTATGCACGACTCCTCCGATCTCCGGAAATGCCTTGTACAGTTCCACGTGGGTGGGCATGTCGGATGAAGGATTAAGATCACCGTCCACCACCTTCCCGTCGAGATCCACGACCACCATGTCGGAAGGCTTCATGGTCTCATAGGGAACGCCGCTCGGCTTGATGACAACGTATCCCGTGCTGCGATCGATCTCACTGACATTTCCCCAGGTGAAGGTCACGAGTCCGTACTTCGGGAGCATGAGATTCGCATCGCATACTTTCTTTTTCAGTTCTTCAAGCATTGACTTTACCTCTTTTTACTTATTCGTCGGCAACGACCTTTTCTGCCTTAAGTGCCTTGCGATAGCCTTCCATGTACTCGTCGAATCCCTTAACTCCTTCCGGATCGGGATCAAGCGTGGTTCCGCTCTGACCTGCGAATACCTTGTCATGGAGGTAATCTCCGAGCTTCTCTCCCTCGGATTTGTTCAGCATGTATGCAGCGAGCACTGCCATTCCCCATGCTCCGCCTTCGGATGCGGTATCCATGACGGTCACGGGTGAATCAAGCGCATCGGAGAGCATCTGCTGGGCTGCGAGCGGTGTCTTGAAAAGTCCGCCCTGTGCCATCATGCGGCTGGTCTTAACATTCTCCTCGCGAAGCAGAATGTCATTACCGTACTTGAGCGTTGCAAATGCGCTGTAGATATTGCTGCGCATGAAGTTGGAGATGGTGAAAGCGGCATCGGGAGTCCTGACGACCATGGGGCGTCCGTTCACAAGTCCCGTCACAGGCTCACCCGAGAAGTAGTTGACCGAGTGCACACCTCCGCAGTTCTTGTCTCCATTTTTGTATGCATCGGTAAAAAGCTTTGTGTAAATGTCGCCTGTGTTCACGTCAAGTCCCATGACTTTCGCGAACTCGGAGAAGATCTTTACCCACGCATTGATGTCCGATGAGCAGTTGTTGCAGTGCACCATTGCAACGGGAAGTCCGTCGGGAGTGGTGACCACATCGATCTCCTCATGAGGCTTTCCGAGATTCTTCTCAAGAACGATCATGGAAAAGATGGAAGTGCCTGCTGAGATGTTGCCCGTTCCGGGATTGACCGAATCGGTCGCGCACATTCCGGTTCCGGCATCTCCCTCACAGGGTGCAAAAGGAGTTCCCGCCTGAAGAGTTCCGCTCACGTCAAGAAGAGCAGCTCCCTCTTTGGTAAGGCATCCGGCCTTTTCTCCGGCATTAAGAACCTTCGGAAGAATGTCGAGGATCTTCCATGAAAAGCCCTTGTCCGCGATCATTGAATCGAATGTTTCGATCATTTTCGCATCATAAGTGCAGGTTTCGGGATCGATGGGGAACATTCCGGAAGCTTCTCCGACTCCCATGTTCTTTTCGCCGGTAAGTCTGAAATGGATATATCCCGCAAGAGTCGTGAGGAATGAAATGCTTCCCACATGTGACTCACCGTTAAGGATCGCCTGATACAGATGAGCGATGCTCCATCTCTGGGGAATGTTGAAGTTCAATGCCTCCGAGAGCTTCGCTGCAGCCTCGGCGGTCATGGTATTTCTCCAGGTCCTGAAGTCTGCAAGCTGCTTTCCGTCGGCATCGAAAGGAAGATATCCGTGCATCATGCCGCTTATTCCGATAGCGGCAAGTTTGGTCAGGCCCGTGTCATATTTGGATCTTACGTCTTCGAGAAGGGATGCGTAGCTTCCCTGAAGTCCTTTGATGATCTCCTCCATGGGATAGGTCCACACGCCGTCCTTAAAGGAATTCTCCCAATCATAGATGCCTGTTGCAAGGATAGCGTGGGAGCTGTCGGTCAGCACACTCTTTATCCTGGTGGAACCGAATTCAATTCCCAAGATTCCCGCACCGTTTTCGATCACTGTCTTTGCATTTTCACCCATAACCTGCTCCTGTTTAATCATCTTCAGCAAGATCCATTCCGGTCTGATCCACAAGTGCTTCAAACTCGGCGCGGCATCTCCTGAAGGATTCCATGACCTTCGGTGCGAACACTCCGCACTCTCCGGTAGTTATCATCTCAAAAGCCCTGCTCTTGGGCTTGGCTTTCTTGTATATCCTCTCGCTGACAAGTCCGTCATATATATCCGCAACCGATACTATCTGTGCAGACAGCGGTATGGCATCTCCGCTCACGCCCTCGGGATATCCGTGCCCGTCATATTTTTCATGATGATACTTGCAGATATCGTAAGCGGCATTTAAATATTCCTTGCTTATGTAGGCCTTGATGCCGTCGAGCATCTCACAGCCCTTTGAAGTATGCGACTTCATTATCTCGGCCTCTTCGGGAGTGAGTCTTCCGGGCTTTAATATAATGTTGTCGGGAAGGCAGATCTTGCCGATGTCATGAAGCATGCTGGCCGTTGCGTAGATCTCCACCTTTTCCTTGGTAAGTCCCAGGTCCGGATAATCCTGCATAATCCTCATTCCCAGGATCCTGGTGAAATTCTTGACTCTTTCTATGTGATCGGAATAATCAAGATTTCTGTACTCAACTATGGATCCGAGCGCTTCCAGGAGTGAGTTGCGGCTCTTCTTGAGTTCTTCGGACTGAAGAGTCAGGAGTCTGAACTGTTTCTTCAGTGTCTCATCCTGAGCTCCGAGCTTCTCCGAAGATTTCTCCTCCCGTCTTGCTATGCGAACGAGATTCTGTACTCTTCTCCTGACCTGCTTGCTCCGAAACGGCCTTCTGGCAAAATCCATCGCGCCCATCTCGAACCATTCATCCGGAGTATCGGGATCGTCCTCTCCCTCTATCACGATGAAGGGAATCTTCCTGGTCAGTCCGCTTGCATAAGCTTCCTTGAGCAATGCCGAACCGGGTATGCCCGGCAGGTCGCTTCTAAGGAAGACACATTCGATATCGGCCGTGTTCTCGGAAAGAAGCTTCCTTCCCTCCTCGCCGCTTGATGCGCAGACGACCTCATATGTATCCCTGAAAATATCCGAGAGTTCTTCCCTCTCCACAAGTTTTCCTGTAATGATCAGCACTTTTGCCGCCATAGACACCTCACAATGCTAAAAGAAAACTTCCCAGAAAAATATTACTCAACGAGTGCATCGGGATCCTTGGGATCCTTATTGTTGTGGTAAACAAATACTTTCTCTTCGGAGCCCTTCCTCACCTTGCGGAGAGTGACGTCGGAGAGTTCCTTGTCCGACACCCAGTTCGCATTTCCGAGCTGGACCTTGACTCCGTCATATATCGTTCCCTTGGCAAATATCACGGCACGGTTCAATTCGAGGAGCTTTCCTCTGACCTCTTCCTGCTTGGCGCTCAGTTCTTCGAACTCCTTGCTTTTTGAATACAGGGCATTCTGAACCTTTTCATAAACCGGCTGTTCGGCAAGCTGTTCAACGGAAAGCTTTCCTTCCATCTCCTTGCGAACATTATCGAGTATCCTGATCTCTTCCTGCGCTGCGGTGAGCTGTCTGTATATCTCATTGTTAAGCTTCAGCAGTGCCGAGGAGGAACCCGCCCTGATCACGGTCTGCTTTCCGGCCTTTGATCCTATGTTCTGGGCATTTACTCCCTTGACTCCCGTGCACACCCCGCCGACGATGGTGCCGTTTCTCTGTTTGGCCTCGACTATCTCCTCGGAATAGAGCACACTGTTCATCGAATAGTCTATGTGAATGATGCCGCCGGCATACACATCCGCAGATTCTATGAATTTGGCAGTCACGCTGCCCTTGGCATTGATCTTGCCCCTGCCGGCACCGTTGATGCCCTTTCTCAGGATTATCTCCCCTTCAGCCTCCAGGGTTGCCCCTTCGACAAAGCCGTCAATGATGATATCCTTGCCGGACTTGACCACCACGCCGGTTCCGACATTTCCCTTGATGCGGATCGAGCCTTCGAACAGGACATTTCCGATCGCGGTGTTGACCTCTTCGATCTCCAGCATCTCGCTCACTTCGAGTCTGTCGCCGTCAAGCCTTACCATTCCGTCGGTCTTGGCCGTATAGGTACATCTGTCCTTATCCATCACGAATCCGCTTCCGGAAAGTACCGTCTGCTCTCTTCCTCTTGTGGACTTGAGGATGTTGCCTTCGACGTCATATCCGTCGATCCCGTCCTCGGCCTTATGATAATATGCGATCTTGTCGCCCTTTTTTACCGCATCGTACCATTCGATATCCTGATAATCGACCGATCCGTCAGGCAGTAGCTTGGGCTTTCTGTTGACATTGGTGTTGAAGAAATATTCATACCATCCGTCCTTGCCGTTTTGAGCATTCTGACCTACGGCTATGAGAACGGTATCCTCTTCGTATGTTCCGTCCGTGGCATTCCTGATCTCATTTCTGAGAATGCCCTTTCGGATCTTGCAATTCCATACTTCGCCCAGAACCTCTTCTTCGGTGGGACGGTTGTTCTTATCGGCGATGGACAGATATGCTTCCATCCCGTCGGGGGAGATGACGATCTTAAAGGGAACTCCCTTTTCCTGAACGTCATCGATTTCCAGCAGCTTGTCGAGTTTCTCGAAGTCAAGCGATTCCGATGATGCGGATATCTGGGCAGCCTTCTGTACCTCTTCCCTGAGGGCAAGCCTCTTGCGTTTCATGTCGGTCGCGGAAAAACGCAGGGCAGCATAAGAGCTTACGTCAAGGCCTTCCTCGATGCCCAGCCTGATCTCCTTCATCTGAGGCGCAAGGAAAAGAGGATTGGAATAAAGGCTTATGTCTATACGTTTCTCAAGGCCGAGCCTTATCTCCCTCATCTGCCTCCACTCATAGGAGGTGCTGACATAGGGAGTGATGTCGAGTCCCTTTTCGAGACCGATCCTGAACTCCTCTATGGACGGAGCCCTGAACTCAACATTGAGATAATCTTCAATGGGTACTTTTCTTGTGAGAGATATGCGTATCTGTTCAAGCTGGTCATCCTTGTAGCCCTCGGCCACATACTTCATGATGTCCACATTGTCTCTTCTGGACTTGCGGATCTGACGGACGATCATGGGAGGATACTCAAGAAAATCGGATACGTCTATCCCGCATTCCATTCCCTTTCTGATCTGCCTCATGGCATGGAATGTAATGTCGGGACGTGCATAACGGCTTACATCAACCCTGCTCTCAAGGCCCAGCCTGATCTCCTCCATCTGGAGCCAGTCAAGCTCGGGGTTTCTGAGCACACTAACATCAAGACCTTTTTCCAGCGCCAGACGGATCTCTCTCATCTGTATCGCAAGGAATTTAGGGTCCTCATAAACAGTTGTGTTCAGGCCCTTCTTCTTGCCCTCTTGTATCTCGGACCGCTGGTCCGGAGTATAGAGTGTGGTTTTTTCAGCCATAGTTAAGTAGATTATATCATCGGGACGGGTCTTTCTCCACATTTTTTGTGCATATTTGCCTTGATTTTTGCGAAGTTTTCGCATGGTTTCGGGGCCGCATCCCGGGGCTTTCAAAACGCAAAAAACGGACAGGCCCGGCCTGTCCGTTTCATTGCATTTTCCGCGGTCACATCTGGTGTCTTACGACCGCATATTCGTCATCATTTCTGTAATAGGGACACTCTGCCCGCGAATCGGACATTATGCGGACCGCATCGTCTTCATCCATCGAGACCATGCAGTCATAGCAGTCGTCTTCCTCGTCGTATACATAATTTACGCAGGTATCACATGAATACATCTTTATGCCTTTTCAGAATCTGCCTTTTTCCTGGGGATCATGGTGAAGCATACGATACATGCAACAATATAAAGTCCGAGTGTCACATAGAGCACGGTCTGATATCCGAGAGTGTTGACAGCTACTACGGTTCCGTCAGACAGAGTCACATCCTTGGGAGTTCCTACATGCTGAACAATGAAAGTTGCGAGCTGGTTACCGGTAAGTCCTGCCATAGCCCATGCTGAGAGGCACATTCCGTGAACCGCAGAGATGCTCTTCATTCCGAAGTGGTCGGACAGAAGCGTGGGTACATTGGAGAAGCCTCCGCCGTATCCTGCGTTGACCATGATAAGAAGTGCCACGCAGAGGACTACGATCTGATTGTCGAGACCCTTGGTGATGACCACGGCAGCGGTAAATACGATCGAAAGGATGAAGATGATCTTGTAGATGGTGTTGCGGTCCTTGAACATGTCAGCCCATGCGGAGAATCCGAGTCTTCCTGCCGCATTTGCGATAGCGGTCACGGATCCGAGCGTAGCTGCAACTCCAAGGCTGAGACCAACGGAATTGAAGATCGCCTTCTCCTGGGAGATGAGTGCAAGTCCGCAGGTGATGTTGATGTAGAACATGATCCAGATTCCGATGAAGGTCTTGTTGGAAAATGAAAGCTTGAAGTTCTTGCTGAGCGTTGCGAAGAATTCCTTGATACCGCCCTTCTCGCCATGAGCCTCGACCCAGTCGGAAGGCTTCTTGAGAAGAAGGTGACCGATGAACATCATCACACAGTACACACCGCCCATGATAAAGAACATGTATGCGGGGTTGTTATCAAAAGCATTCAGAAGCTTCTGCATTACGGGAGTTGCGATAGCCTTTGCAAGGCCGAAGCCCGCAACCGCAAGTCCGGTAGCAAGTCCCTTTCTGTCCTTGAACCAGAGCATGAGGGTCTTGACGGGGCTCAGGTATCCGGTTCCGAGTCCGATACCCATGATGCATCCGTAGAAGAGATAAATGAGGGGCAGGGACTTAAGAAGGATCGCTGCACCCGTTCCGATCATTCCGACGGTAAAGCAGATGGTTGCGATGAGTGAAGATCTGTGAATATCCTTCTCGACAACGTCTCCGAGGAATGCAGCCGACATTCCGAGGAAGAAGATGGCAAATGAGAATGCCCACTGGATCGCACTGGAATGACTAAGGTAATTATCTGCTCCGTAAAGGTAAACTCCTATCTCCTTGGAGAAAGTGCCCCAGCAGTAAACGGTACCGATACTGCAGTGAAGAAGGAGTGCGGGAATTGCAGCGCATATCCACTTGTTTTCGCGCTTGCCCCCCTGCTTTGAACTTGATTCTGCCATTTGTAAAACCTCACTTTTAATAAATTTATGATGGAATTTTAAGTGAAAACCTTTAAAAGATTAGCACTAAAGCCGCTAAAATGCAATTAAAACGATGTTTCAGGGACTCTTATTTCTCCTTTTCGAGAGCGGAATAAATGTCCCTCTTGCTCACCCCGCGGTCGGCCGCAGCAGCCTTCATCGCTTCTTTTCTGTCCATCCCGCGTCCGACATACATGGCAACATGCTCGGATATGCTCATGCTCTCCCACACGGCCGCTTCCTCGGCACTGATCATCTCAGGGTTTCTTCCTTCAATGACAAGCACATACTCACCCCTGGGATCTTCATTTTCATATCTGAGGATCGAGGCTCCGATCGTGGTATGAAGGACTTCCTCAAACTTCTTGGTCAGTTCCCTGCAAAGGGCGATCTTCCGCTCCGGGCCTTCTTTCAGGGCTGTTGACAGATCGTCAAGGGTCTCTTTCAGGTGATGGGGAGCCTCGTACAGGATCATTGTCCTGGTCTCGCTCTCAAGACTTTTTAAGACCTTATCTCTATCCTTTTTTTCCCTGGGAAGGAATCCCTCAAAGACGAATCTCCTGGTATCGAGCCCGGAAAGTGTAAGTGCCGTTATGCAGGCGCAGGGACCGGGAAGTGACGTGACGGTGATCCCGGCTTCTATGCACATCCTCACGATGATCTCTCCCGGATCTGATATGGCGGGGGTACCGGCATCGGTGATGAGCGCGACGTTCTTGCCTTCACGCATCTGAGCTATCAGCGAGTATGCCTTTTCAACCTTGTTGAATTCGTGGTAGCTGGTCAGGGGAGTGTGGATGTCGAAGTGATTCAGAAGTTTGATGCTGTTCCTGGTATCTTCGGCCGCTATGAGATCGGTATTTTGAAGGCATTCCAATATCCTCGGTGACATGTCGCCGAGGTTGCCTATGGGTGTTGCACACAATTGCAGTATTCCGCTCATTTATCTCTCCGTATCGGGTTCAGAACCCGTACCACTCTTTTACTTCATCAGTATATGAACCGTCCGGATTCTGCAGTATCAGGGGCTTTTCAACCTCTATCCTCATGTTGCCGCCCCTTACGCCTTCAATAAGGACCATATTGGGTTCACGATCCGCAAACGGATATACGAGTCTCATCCTCTTGGGCTCAAGATGGTGTTCATGCATCACGTTCATGATCTCCGACAATCTGAAGGGTCTGTGTACCATGCAGAATTTCCCGCCTGTTTTAAGCAGCACCTCGGCATTTGCCACAACATCCTCAAGAGTGCACAATATCTCATGACGGGCTATGGCCTTGGCATCCCCGGGATTTGTAATGCCGTGTCCTCCCTGAAGGTAAGGGGGATTACACGTTATAATGTCAAAAGAGGCACGGGGAAAGATCCCGCCTGCCTCTTTTATATCACCCTTTACTATAGTTACCCGGTCTTCAATGCCGTTTAATCTGACACTTCTGTCAGCCATATCGGCGCTTTCGTCCTGAATTTCAAGTCCGGATAAATGTGCAGCTTTTGTAAGAGCTGACATGAGTATCGGAATTATTCCCGTTCCGGTACCAAGATCAAGTACATTTGAATCATCGGGTACATTTGTAAAATGTGCAAGCAGCACCGCATCCATTCCGAAACAAAATCTTCCGGGATCCTGAATGATCTTAAGTCCTGCTCTCTGCAGATCGTCTATTCTCTCTGATTCTTTAAGACTGACCTGTGCCATTTTGTGCATTCTCTCCGCCGCCCGAAGGCTTGGGGCCTCCCTTGCCGCGGTTTCTGTGATGATGATTCCTGTTACTCTTTGCCTGACCTTCCTGATCAGAGCTGCGGTTTTCACCGGATCCGTTATTGTCATGAGGCTGCTTCTTCTGTCCCTGGGGATCAGCATCCCTGCCCCTGTTTTCACGGCCCTGTCTGTCTCCGCCTTTGTCGCGGTTATCGCCGCCCTGAGGTTTCTGACGGTCCTGTCGGTTTTTCTTCTCGCCGCCCTGTCTGTCCGATGAAAGGTTATCGCGGCCGTCCCTGCCTTTGTTATCGCGGCCCTGTCCCTGGGAATTCTTCTCGGCTTCGGGCTTCATCTCTCTTGCCTCATCCTCAAGGAGTGCCAGCATTTCCGGCGAATCATCGGCAGCGATCCCTATGTGGGATCCTCCGCGTTTTCCTTTCTTCCTGCGCAGAACAGTTATCTCGCCTGCGGGATAATCCCTGAGTTCCTTGTCATCTCCCACTTCGACAAGCACTTTTGCGATCTGTCTGAGGACATTGATGCCCGAGACCTCTCCTCTCATTCCGTCAGTGGTAACGACATAGTCGCCGAGTGCGGGCATTGTGGAATTGAGTTCCTCATATGCTTCCTCCTCATACTTAAGGCAGCACATGAGTCTTCCGCACACTCCGGAGATCTTGGTGGGATTAAGCGACAGGTTCTGTTCCTTGGCCATCTTGATCGAGACGGGAACGAAATCGCTCAGAAATTCCGCACAGCACAGAGGTCTTCCGCATGAGCCGAATCCTCCGAGACTCCTTGCCTCATCCCTGACACCGATCTGCCTGAGTTCTATCCTGGTCCTGAAGATGCCTGCAAGATCCTTTACCAGATCCCTGAAATCAACTCTCTGTTCCGCCACGAAGAAGAATATGATCTTGCTGTTGTCAAAAGCATATTCCACATCGGTGAGTTTCATGTCGAGACCGTGCTCGGCGATCTTCTCCTGAGCGATCTTATATGCATTCTTTTCCCTGGTAAGATTCTCCTCGACCTGTCTGTCATCGGCCTCGGTAGCCTTTCTCATTATCTTGCGGAGAGGAGCGGGGATCCTGGCATCATCAACTTCCTGAACATCGCTTACGACCTGTGCATACTCGATGCCCTTTACAGTCTCAACGATGCAGTGATCGTCCTTTGCTATCTCCAGATCTCCGGGATCGAAAAAATAGCTCTTCCCGTTACTCTTGAATCTTACTGCTATAACCTTCATCTTATCTCCTGAAAAAAGGCTCAAAAAGCCCTGTTATCCGTTCTCCTGGATCACCGCAAAAAGCAGCTCCATCGCCACTTCAAAAGTGACATTAGCCTTGAGTCTTTCCTTGGCTCTCACGATCGCGCCGAGCACTTCCTCGATGCCCTCATAACTGCTGCGCCTTGCAACCTTTCTGATTATGGACAGATCGTCCTTATATACAAGGCTGTCAGTTTCTCCCGTTGCCTTGAACAGCAGAACATCACGGTACCAGACCGTGATCATGTCGAGGAATTCACCTGCATCCACTTTGTATTCCGACAGGCTTCTGACAAGGGCGATCATGTCTGCGATCGAGTCTTCCCTTGCATTCTTGACCACGGACTGTGCAGCTGCCTGCATTGCAGAAAAATCATCGCTTGCCGCCATGTCCCTTGCCTTGCCGAGGTTGCCCTGTGCAAATGCAATTGCCACATCGGCCCTGTAATCCGGAACCTGCAGTTCTTTCATCAGATATTTCTTGAGAACATCCGAAGGAACGGGCTTAAGATCCCAGGTGATGCAGCGTGACCTGACGGTCGGAAGCATCATGTTGATATTGGACGCAAGAAGCATGATGACAACATAATCGGGAGCCTCTTCAAGGCTCTTGAGCAGTGCATTCTGTGCCTGCGGAGTGAGCTTGTCCGCTTCGCCGACTATGTAGATCTTGCGTGATGACTGATACGGCTTCAGCGATATGTCATCGCAGATCTGCTCCCTTACTTCATCGACACTTATGGAATTGGGTTTTTCATGAACCACATATTTGATGTCCGGATGAGAATGACTTTCGGCCTGCTTGCAGGAATGGCACTCTCCGCACGCATCGCCCGTCATGTTCTCGCACACCAGCATCTGCGCGAAGACGGAAGCAATGAATTCCTTGCCGGATCCCTTTTCACCGGTAAGGATGTATCCGCCGGATACGCGGTCGTTTGTGATCGATTCGATGATCTGCTTCCTGATCAGATCCTGTCCTATTATGTCCTTGAGCTTCGGCACTTTACGCCTCCATGTCAGTTGAAGAAATCAGGTGAAGATGTCCAGCAGCAGTCCCTTTATCTCACCGATCTTGTTAAGTATCTCCAGATTATCTTTCTCGTCCTTCATCAGTTCCTGGGCGAGCTGATCCAGATTGTCATCAACCAGTCTTATGATCCCGTAAACCCTGTGGCGTCCCTTTCTGTCGAGGAAATTCTCTCTCGAAAAAGCATGTGAATGGGTCACTATCTCATTCAGGAAATCCTTCACCAGTGCGCGGTAATGCCGCATGTCCTTGACATCACGGCGCTTGGCGAGTTTCTTGCCCTCGGAATCTATCTGCTCCATGAGCGTATTGAGACGGCCCGCCAGTTCCGCTTCCTCGATGTTGCTGGCCAGCATGAACTTGAAGCTTCCGTCCGATTCCTGAACCTTCTGAAGCGGCATGTCCGTCTGTGTTTGATTGACCTGGTTTACTCTTAGATCCATTGAAGTCCTCTAAAGAACCGCCTTGTCAGTTTCCGGACAGGTTCCTGATAAACTCAGCTATCTCACCGATGCATTTATCCAGATCTTCATTGTTCATGAAGATGTTAGTCACGCCTGCTGCCTTTAACTTCTCTTCCGCAAAGTCCTCCGAATCGGTGATGAACCTGCGGCACATTTCCTTGTACCTGGGCGCAGCCTGCTTCTTCTCCCGGCGCATTGCTCTTTCAAGCCGGATCCCGTCATCGGTTTCTATCATGACAGGACATGTATTATCCTCACCAAAGTAATCACGAAGCTTGATATATGCGGGCAGTGTTCCCGCAGCGGCGATAACGTTCCTGCCGTCCTTATCAAAGGTCCCGTCATCCACGGTAAAATATCTCCACAGACCGTAGACCGTGTCATACGACCTGTCCTCGATGACCTTGCCGGAATCCATCAGTGCGCGGAATCCGTCCTCATCCGTGAAATGATACTCCCTTCCCTCCTGTTCACCTGCCCTCTTGGGGCGCGTTGTATAAGTCACAAGAGGGACAAGGCCCAGTGACTCATCGGAAAGAAGTCTCTTATAAATTGTGTCCTTGCCCGTGCAGCTTGCGCCGAGCAGACATATGATCTTAGCCATTTTTCACAACGGAGATCCTGCCGTCTCCGATCCCTTTTATGTTCAAGCCTTCGGAAATGCAATTCAGGATAAAGTCCCTTGCATCTTCCGATATCTCCTCTCCGGGCACCAGGATAGGGGTTCCCGGCGGATACATCGATATCAGGCTTCCGCAGATGCGTCCCGCCGATCTTTCAAGCGGTATGTCTTCTTTTTCGGAATCGATCGCATCCGAGAGATTCATGATGCCCGAAACCTTAGGATATCCGTTCGTCAAATCTTCATCCGCGGTGTCGGCCCCATGGGCTTCGAGACTTCCGTCAAGGTCTATGATCGCCTCGGCCACTCTGTCAAAGCCGTCGGTGTCATCGCATACGGTAAACATCGCCAGAACAAATCCCGGACAGGCCATTTCGGTCTCAATTCCGTATTTTTTCCTTAAGATCCCGGCAATCTGCACGCCGTTTAATCCGGATGAGCCCGAGCAGATGAGAAGCTTCCCGTAGTCTGCCCTGCCCTCCTTAAGTTCGGTCACAGAAGGCCTAAAGATAAGTTTATCACATACTTCAAGGCGATTTAACAGTTTTTCGAAATTATCGCAAAGCGAAGGGACCAGTCCTGCGTTTTCCGCCATATATCCGATGCAGCCGTCGATCATTGCCATGAAAGGATATGACGGGGAACTCGACTGGTAAATGCTTAGAAACCGTCTCAGTTTTTCCCTGTCGACAAGATCTCCTTTTACCGACAGAACCGAAGTCTGTGTGGGCGCGGGAAGTGTCTTGTGGACCGACTGGATCGCTATGTCGGCTCCGTTCCTGATCGCATCAAAAGGGCTTCCCTCAGCAAAAGAAAGATGTGCGCCGTGGGCCTCATCCACTATGAGGGGGATCCCTCTTTCGTGAACAGCCTCTGCAATGCCGGCAATGTCAGCCAGCCTTCCTTCATAAGTAGGCGATACTATCAGGACAGCCTGCGCATCCGGTGCAGCATCAAGTGCCGCCCTTACTTCATCTGTGCCTGCCGCATCTGCGATAGAAAGTCCCTCTACAGTCTCAGGCCATATATACGAGGGAACCAGGTCCCTCAGATAGATCGCGTTATAAGCGGATCTGTGGCAGTTCCTTACCAGGATGATCCTGCCGCCTTTCCCGGTACATGCACTCACTGCAGCAAGGATCCCCGCTGTGCTTCCGTTTATAAGAAAGAAAGTCTCATCGGCACCCAAAACCGATGCAGCTTTTTTCTGCGCATCGAGAATGATCCCGGAAGGATCGTGAAGGTCATCAAGCCCCTCCGCTTCCGTGAAGTCTACCGAAGAAAAACCCGCAGGAAAGTATCCGAAATCTTTTCTCTTATGCCCGGGCATATGGCAGGGGTATATTCCGGATTCCGAATACTTCTTAAGTTCTTCATAAAGAGAAGTCACTTTTTATCGAGCCTTTCGATCATCTCATCAAGGGTGCGCCATCCCAGCACCGCACATTTTACTCTTGCGGGCATATGGGAAATGTCTTCAAGTGCGCCGGCTTCTTCGAGTTCTTCTATCTCTTCTTCGGTGGCCTCGCTCTTTATCATCTTAAGGAAAAGTGCAGAGAGCCTTTTTGCCTCATCAACGGGCTTGCCTATTATGAGCTCGAGCATTATGTCCGCGGAAGCCTGGGATACCGCACATCCGTCACCGACAAAGGAACCGTCCGTGATGATGCCGCCTATGACTTTAAGCTGAAGGCTTATCTCGTCACCGCATGAAGGATTCACGCCATCCAGCACCAGGTCCGGATCGGTGATCTCATGCTTGTGAAGCGGATGCATATTGTGATCGGTGACCACCTCATTGTAAAACGTCTTATTTTCCATATCCCATGAGTCCTCTTACTTTGGAAAGTTCCTCCAGGAACCTGTCGACTTCTTCTTCGGTATTATAAAACGCAAAACTTACCCTGCAGGTCGACTTCACGCCAAGGTAATCCATCAAAGGCTGTGCACAGTGATGACCCGCTCTGACACAGACACCGGCTCTTCCGAGGATGTCGGCGGTATCATGCGGATGCACGCCATCAACGAGAAATGTCACGATCCCCTTATGATCCTTCCAGTCACCGGATCCGAGCACCGAGATGCCAGAGGTGTCCTTCATTCCGAGCATGGCTCTTTTGGTGAGCACCTCTTCACGGGTTTCGATCAGTTCCCATCCGACACTGTTTATGAAATCAATCGCCGCATCCAGACCGACCGCGCCACCGACATTGACCGTTCCGGCCTCGAACTTATGCGGAGTCTCGGCATACGTCACCCTGTCCCAGTGAACAGTCTGTATCATCTCGCCGCCGTACATGAAGGGACTCATCGCATCCAGAAGTTCCTTCCTGCCGTACAGCACACCGATGCCCATCGGGGCGAACATCTTATGTCCGGAAAAAGAAAGAAAATCGCAATCCAGATCCTTCACATCCACCTTCATATGAGGAACGCTCTGTGCTCCGTCGACCGAAATGAGAGCTCCGGCCCGGTGGACTTTTTCCGCGATATGCTTTATGTCATTTACTCTTCCGAGAACATTTGACACTTGTGTCAGTGCGACGATCCTGGTCTTTTCCGACAGGACATTATCAAGTGTTTCATCGGATATATAACCGTTTTCATCGGGATCGAGCCTTACAATGCGCGCCTTCTTTTTCTCTGCCATGTGCTTCCAGGGCAGAAAATCGGAATGATGCTCCATTACGGAGACGACTATCTCGTCGCCTTCGTTCAGATTATCCCCGCACCATGAATACGCAAGGAGATTGAGTGCTTCGGAAGCATTCCGCACGAATACTATGTTCTCCGGACCATCCGCATTTATGAATGCAGCAGTCTTTGCCCTGGCGTTTTCGTACCTCTCAGTTGCTCTTTCGCTGAGATCGTAGACACCCCTGAAAGGATTCGCATTATCCTCTTCGTAATATTTTCTTACGGCATCAAGGACAGGCAAAGGCTTCTGCGTCGTTGCCGCATTATCCAGATAAGCGATATCCTTCGAAAGGAGAGGAAAAAGCTTCCTGTATTCCTGTACTTTTTCACGCATTTGAATCTCAGTCATCTTCTCTGTTCTCATCAATAATGTTCATCACGTATTCAAGTGCATCGGCATTTTCGATATGCGCAGCTGCCGCGGTCAGTGATGCTCTTTCAAGTATCTCAAGAGCTCTTTTTCTGTCGATGCCCCTGCTCATCATGTAGTAGAGCATCTCTTCTGCGGGCTTTCCTATAGATGCACCGTGACTTCCGGCCACATTTTCCTCGGTACAGAGGATGAGCGGCACCGTCTTGTTTATGACAGTATCGTCAAGTATCAGGATGCTCTCGTTTTCCGCGCCTTCGGCACCGGCACAGCCTCTCACGAAATCGATCGTGCCCCTGAATGTCTTCTTTGCTCCGTTTGAAAGAGCGCCGCTTACGTTTATCTCGGACTTCGAACGTGGTGCCAGGTGCTTCATGACATAATTCATGTCGAGGGTCTCGTTCTCACCTCTTACAAGTCCGATCCTGCAGTCCGCGAAAGCATCTTCTCCGGAAAGTTCTGATCTGTATCCTGCATATATGTCGCTGCCACCGGTAAATACCTGTACCAGGTTCACCTTTGCCTTATCCGACACCTGCGTTCCGATGTCGTTTATCAGTCTGAGTCCCTTTCCGGGGCGTAAGATCTGTGTAAGATTCACCACGGAGTTTTCGCGTGCCCTTATCAGGATCCTGAATACCCCGGTTCCCTGCACATCGTCTCCGGAAGACAGATCCGTGAGAATGTTCAGTGTCTTTCCCTCCGTAGCATCGAAGCAGAGTACCTGTGCCGAATCGGCAGTAAATGCAGGCTTTACAACGAAAAGCTCTTCGGAGTTTGCAGCGGCTGTCAGAGGTTTTATTCCCTGAGCGTTCAGATACGCGGAAAGCTCATCACCGCATCCGGTCTCAATATTCCATGCATCCGCCCCGGCATCATCCGCAGGGACAACCCCTTCATCCTGAGAGATCATATTGATCTTTTCGGGAAGTTCCACAAATGCTTCATTTACTTTCAGCCTGTTCCATGTGGGAGGAACGAGGCTGTTTATCATAATATTTTCAGCCATCATCCAATGCTCCCTTTCATTTCAAGTCTTATAAGATTATTCATCTCCGCGGCATATTCCATCGGAAGCTCTCTCGAAACATTGTCGGCAAAGCCGCTTACGATGAGAGCTCTCGCATCCTCCTCCGACAGGCCCCTGCTCATCAGATAAAATACCGCGTCATCGGAAATGCTTCCTATTGAAGCCTCATGTCCGATATCGGCATCATCGGTACGGATATCCATTACGGGGATCGTATCGGACCTTGATATATTGTCGACCATCAGGGATTCGCAGCTGACTACCGACTTGGCACCCTTCGCACCGGACATTACCTGCACCGAGGTCCTCGTCGTGCTGACGCCTCCGCTCTTGGCTATGGACTTGGTATTTACCACGGATGATGTGTTCCTGCCGACATGGACGACCTTCATGCCGGTATCAAGATCCTGTCCCTCGCCGGCAAACGTGATGCCTGTGTATTCCATAGTGGAATTATCACCCTTCAGTATCGTTGAAGGATAAAGGTATGAAGTGTGGGATCCGAACGAACCCGATACCCACTCCATTCTGGCGTTTTCCTCGACTATCGCCCTCTTGGAATTGAGGTTATACATGTTCTTGGACCAGTTCTCGATGGTGGAATATCTCAGCCTTGCGTTTTTGGAAACAAAAAGCTCCACGCATCCTGAATGCAGGTTTGCAACATTATACTTGGGTGCGGAGCATCCTTCTATGAAATGAAGATCCGCTCCCTCATCCACGATGATAAGAGTATGTTCGAACTGTCCCGCTCCCTTTGCGTTAAGTCTGAAGTAAGACTGGAGAGGGATCGAAACCTTGACTCCCTTAGGAACATACACAAAGGAACCGCCGGACCAGACTGCACCGTGAAGCGCATTGAATTTGTGATCCCTCGGGACAAGGAGCTTCATGAAATGCTCCCTTACCATGTCACTGTATTCGCCCTTAAGAGCGCTTTCGAAGTCGGTATATACTACGCCCTGCTCCTCCACCTCTTTCATGACATTGTGATAAACGAGCTCGGAATCGTACTGTGCGCCGACACCTGCCAGCGAAGCGCGTTCCGCCTCGGGAATGCCGAGACGTTCGAAAGTATTCTTGATATCCTCGGGAACATCATCCCAGGTATTCTTCATGTCGGTCTTGGGACGGACATATGTGGAAATATGATCCATGTCCAGTCCTTCAATACCGGGTCCCCACTGGGGAACCTGCAATTCGTTATAGAGCTTCAGGCACTTAAGCCTGAACTCTCTCATCCAGTCGGGATCGTCCTTTTCATCGGATATCTGCCTGATGATATCCTCATTCAACCCCTCTTTTAACCGGGTGGCATTATTCTCTTTATCAATGACGTCGTAGATACTTCTGTTAATATCTTCGACAAAAGTCTTTTCTTCACTCATTTTCTATCCGTGATTCCCGTCTGCAATCCTTGTTATGCCCTGATGTATTTTTCAAAGCCGTTCTCATTGATCTCATCGACCAGGGATCTGTCACCCTCGGCCACGATCTTTCCGTCCGCAACGACATGAACCTTGTCAACGCTCAATGATTCGAGGATCCTGGTTGAATGGGTGATGATAAGAAGCGATCCGCCCACCTGCTCCTGATATGCCTTGACGCCTTCGGATACGGTCCTGACCGCATCGACATCAAGTCCGGAATCGGTCTCATCCAGTATCGCAAGCCTGGGCTTCAGCATGAGAAGCTGAAGGATCTCCGCCTTTTTCTTTTCTCCGCCGGAAAAGCCCACATTAAGCTCCCTGTCCAGATATGCGGGATCCATGTTAAGGACCTTCATCTGCACAGCTGCGGCTTTCTTGAAATTCCAGAGCGACATCTTATTGCCCATCGCCTCACAGGAATTCCTTATGAACTCGGACAGCCTGACGCCGGGAACCTCTATCGGATTCTGGAAAGACATGAAAAGTCCCTTCCTCGCTCTTTCATGGACTTCCATGGAAAGAAGATCCTCACCGAGGAAAGTGACATTTCCTGATGTCACTTCATACTCGCTCTTTCCCATCAGGGTGTTTCCGAGCGTTGATTTACCGGCTCCGTTGGGTCCCATGATGACATGGGTCTCGCCTTCTCCTATCGTAAGGTCGAGCCCTTTTAGAATGTCCTTTTCCAGGACCTTAACACATAGATTTTCTACTTTCAGTATTTCCTGACTCATAACACAAGCCTTTCAAAAAAATAAAATGTACTGTTAAATGGGGCAAACCGCTACCTATTTTACTTACTAAATGCCCGTTTTTCAATACTTCCGGGGCAAAAACCTACAAAAATTGTATATTTTTAATCCGAGGTGAAACCCACACAAAAAGGAGGCAGCGGATCCGCCTCCTTAATGCATGACATTTTTGCTTTTTCGTCCGATAGATTATCCGGTCCGAAATTATGCCTGAGCCATGTTCAGGTCGTAATAGATTCCCTTTTTTGCCATGAGCTGTTCGTGATTACCGGTCTCGGCAATGCCGCCGTTTTGCACCACGAATATGCGGTCTGCATTTCTGATGGTGGACAGCCTGTGTGCTATGACAAAAGAAGTACGTCCTTCAAGTATCGTCGCGATGCCTTTCTGAACAAGGAGCTCGGTCTTGGTATCGATCGATGATGTAGCCTCGTCGAGGATCAGGATCCTGGGATCCGAGAGGATCGTTCTGGCAAATGCAAGCAGCTGTTTCTGGCCTGCCGACAGTCCGCCTCCACGCTCCGTAAGTTCCGTCTCGTAACCCTTCTCCAGCTTCATGACGAAGTCATGGGCACCGACCTTCTTACATGCTTCCTCGATCTCCTCGTCGGTTGCATCCAGCTTGCCGTACCTGATGTTTTCACGTATCGTCCCGGAAAAGAGGAAGTTGTCCTGAGTCATGATCCCGAGCTGGCTTCTGAGACTGTCGATCGAGACGTCCTTGACATCACTGTCATCGATGAGCACCGTTCCGCTCTGGACATCGTAAAATCTTGAGATCAGGTTGACGATCGTGGTCTTTCCGGCTCCGGTGGGTCCCACAAGAGCGATCGTCTCACCCGGCCTGATGTCGAAATTCACATCCTTCAGCACCGGAACACCGTCTTCGTATGAAAATCCGACATCTTTGAAACGTACCCTTCCCGTTATCTCGGGCATCTCCGTCACGGATTCTCCGTCCTTGATCTCGGGCTCCATGTCGATCACCTCGAACACCCTCTCCGCTGCCGCAAGATTGGATATTATCTGGTTATAGAAGCTTCCGAGATTGGCAATGGGCTGCCAGAAAAGTGCCAGATAACTGGAAAAAGCTACCAGCAGTCCGACTTCCGATGCATCGATATGAAGCACATTTATCGCCACGAACAGCATGCACACCACGCTTATCGCAGTGCTTATCTCAATGACCGTGTTGAATGCATCGTTGACCCTGACCGCATCCATGAAACTGTCTCTGTGTTCCTTCGTAAGATCATCGAAAGTCTCCAGTGCCTCATCCTCGGCGGCGAACACCTTGATGATCCTTATTCCGGAAATATCCTCATGAAGAAACGCGTTCAGGTTGGATGATTTTTTCCTGTGTATCTGCCAGCGCACCCGGCACTGATTCTCTATCACGAACAGTCCTGTTATCAGTATCGGAAGTCCGGTCATTCCGGCAAGTGCCAGTCTCGGGTTCTTGACCAGCATTATACCCATCACCGCCACGACCGTGATGAAGTCCGGCAAAAGAGTGATGACGAAATTCTGCAGCACCTGCTTGAGCGAATTGACATCACCCATCACTCTGGAAAGAATCTTTCCGGTCGGTCTTGAATCAAAGAATCCAAAGCCCAGTGTCTGAAGGTGTGTGAATACCTCTTCCCTTATGTTCTGTATGATCGAGTTCGTCATCTGACTCATCACATACATCCTGACTTTGACCAGAATCACCTTGCCTATGTTGAGCGCGAGTGCTATCGCAACGAGCACCAGCATTCCCTTTATGTCTCCGGGAGTGATGTGGTCATCTATCGCAGACTCTATGATGAGCGGATTGACAAGGCTTATCCCGACACAGTATGCCATTATGAACATCACGATGGTTATGGTCTTTTTGTACTTGAAGAGATAACTCAAAAGTCTTTTTATCGTGACCGACTTTTTGACCTGGGAAACCTCTTCGTCTTCTCTTATTGAACTGGCGGCCATTAGATCACCTCCTTTAATTCGGGGATGCCGTACTGGGAGACATATGTCTCATAGTACAGTCCCTTAAGTCCCAGCAGCTCTTCGTGGGTCCCGCGCTCAGCGATCCTCCCCTCTTCGAGCACTATTATTTCATCTGCATCCTTAACCGAGCTGATACGGTGAGCGATTATGATCTTGGTCATGTTCGTCAGCTCTTTCAGTTTCTTCTGGATGTCGCGTTCCGTCTCCATGTCCAGAGCCGAAGTCGAGTCATCCATGATGAGGATCGGCAGTTCCTTGGCAAGAGCTCTCGCGATCGAGATCCTCTGCTTCTGACCGCCGGACAATCCCACGCCACGCTCACCTATGACCGTTTCATAGCCTTTGTCCATCTTGTCTATGAACTCGCTCGCTCCGGCGTTCTTGCTGGATATCCTCACGACCTCGTCACTTATCCTGTGCCTGCGTCCCATCTTGATGTTCTCCGAAATGGTATCGGAAAACAGGAATACATCCTGAGTGACCAGTGACATGTTGCCCCTGAGCTGCTTGAGTGTAAGATCCTTTATCGGAACTCCGTCAAGCCTGATCTCACCTTCCGTGACATCGTAGAGCCTGGTCAGGAGTGAAACGATCGAAGTCTTGCCGGCGCCGCTTGCTCCCATGATGCCGAGAGTCCTGCCTGCCGGGATCTCGAACGAGATATCCTTCAGTATGTCGTGCATGTCCTCCTTGTGAAAGCCCACCTTATCGAAAGTGACGGTTCCCTTTACCTCATCAAGCACCACGGGATCCTCAGGATCATTGATCGTGGATACTTCCTCGTAGATCTTGTTGAGTTTTTTCACGGATGCAACAGCTTCGGAGAAACTGTTCGTAAGCCATCCGAGCATCTCCATGGGCCAGATGATGTTGTTGGAATACGTGATGTATGCCGTGATCAGACCCAGGGTCATTCCGAACATTCCCTTCACATAGAATATTCCGCCTATCACCAGAACAAGCAGGGGAACTATTCCGGAAACGAATGAAAAGAACGGATAGTACTTAACAAACACTCTGGACAGATCAACATTGAGTTCCTTGTACCTGTCATTGTGCTTCCTGAACTTCAGGATCTCGAACTTCTCTTTGGCAAATGCCTTGACCGTCCTGACTCCGGCAATGTTTTCCTCGCAGGTGGTGTTGAGGACCGCGTTCTCCTCCGATATGTCGCCGAATACCTTATCAAGCTTCTTGTCCATTTTGATCGCAAGGCATCCGCAGAACACTATTGCCATGATCGGTATTATCGCCATATATGCATTGAGCCTGATCATGCACACAATGATGAATACGGTGTGCAGGATGACCTCGATCAGGAGCATCGATATGAATGAAAGTGCCTCCCATACCTTGTCGATGTCCTCCTTGAGCCTGGCCATGATCTCTCCGGTATTGTTCTTGTCAAAATAGCTCGTGTCGAGATTCTGGATATGTGTGAACAGATCCCTTCTGAGACTGACAACAACTTTTGATGACACCGAGTCAAAATTGTATTCCTTGATGTACTGCAATAACGCCTTCAATGCACCGAGGAGAAGATAACTTCCGAGCAGTGTGACCAGAAGCTCCGTCTTTCCTCCGACGATAACGTCATCAACAATATGTCTTGTTATCTCGGGCATGATCATCGTGATCGTCACGACCGAGATTATCGCAACAAGTGCTACGACGTATTGCCAGATGTAGCGCCTGATGTGCTTAAACAATCTGAATTCAGATCTTTTTTTCTTTTCTTCTCTCTTCCTCATAAATCTCACATCCTTTTATCAAACCGAAAAGGGTAAAAAAATACCCGGAAGCATTGCTTCCGGGATAATAAAACACTCATCTATGCCGTATGAATCTGAAATGTGACAATCATGTCATACAGGCGAAGACCCTTTCCGGAGGCTTGAACCATATGTAATAACTTCGTGAATATCCGCATAATTTCTAAACTTAAACATTTATTTGCCTCCTTTCTCTGGTGATCGTTATTGTTTATTAGTGACCTTTGTAAGATATCGTAAAAAAATTTATTTGTCAACACATCATCTCAAGTTCATTCATTGTCGCCTGTGTTCTCGGCAGCCTGTGATCTGCGTACCTCCGCAATATAAAACTCCTGTATTCTCTTGCTCTCATTATGATCACCGCTCTCCCATAATGCGTTTGTCTGTTTTCTTCCTTTCGGAAAGGCGCATGTCTCGAATTCCCATATATTTACCCCGGTGATGTAACTAATTATGCTTGCGGAATATGCTTACAGAAAAAAGAATTTTTCAGCATGTATCGAACAGATGATATCACATATCGAAGACAAAAGAAAAACCTTCAACGAGATGTTGAAGGTTTCAGTGCCCAGAGCCGGAATCGAACCAGCGACACGCGGATTTTCAGTCCGCTGCTCTACCAACTGAGCTATCTGGGCGAATAACGAACTATGTAAATATCGGATGAATAAATGATTGAGCGGAACGCTTGCGTACCGGCGAAATCATTTGTTCAGACGATGTTTTGCCGCTTTAGCGACAAACGGGCATCGGACAGACCGCAGGTCTGGACGATGACTTTTTACGGCTACTCGCCGAGTAGCGGGGACAGGATTTGAACCTGCAACCTCCGGGTTATGAGCCCGACGAGCTTCCGGATTGCTCTACCCCGCGTCATTAGTTTCCCGTAGGAAGTGGGTGGAGATGGATTCGAACCATCGAAGCAATTTGCAGCAGATTTACAGTCTGTCCCCTTTGGCCACTCGGGAATCCACCCATATGTATTTCAAAGAACAAAAGCCGACGATCGGAATCGAACCGATAACCTGCTGATTACAAATCAGCTGCTCTGCCAATTGAGCCACATCGGCAAAATTTACACCCGCAGCTGATTTGCAATCAACTGCTCTGCCTACGCTTGACTCGCTTCGCTCATCAATCGTCATGAATTGAGCCACATCGGCGAAAAGCTTACCGAACATACGGCAAACGACCCAGAACGGACTTGAACCGATGACCTCCGCCGTGACAGGGCGGCGCTCTAACCAACTGAGCCACTGGGCCTTATGAAGAATCTGTTCCTTCAAAACCGAATCCGAACTAGATCAAACATCCATCTTGGCAACAACAGGATAAGCCTTCGACCTATTAGTAAATGTCAGCTGAGAGCGTTACCGCTCTTACACACCATTCCTATCTACCTCATACTCTCTAAGGGG
>JAIKZQ010000038.1 GCA_024682075.1 Lachnospiraceae bacterium | reverse complement strand
TCACTCCGAAAGGTGCTATACAGAATACTTGAACGTATTTGACAGGGCCGACTCCAAGATCACGGTCCCGCTCAATTCGGACAATGTCAATTACGAGGCGCTGAAAAAAAATGCCGAGGCTCTCTTTGAAGCGGCGCACTCCCAGACCGGCGAAGGAGACTTTCTCGTAAAGATAAAACTCCTCGAGATATTCCGGCTGGTGCTTGAAAGCGGTGTTCTCGAAACCGGACACAAATACGAGCTTGCTTCCGATCCGGTCAGACCCGCCATAAACTACATAATAAACAATTACAGTGAAAAGATAACCGTCGAAGACCTGGCAAAAGAATGTCATCTGAGCAAAAGTTATTTCATGAATCTGTTCAGAAAAGTCACTGGCACAACGGTCATAGGCTATCTCATGCAGGTCAGGATAGACAAGGCCTGCAAGCTCCTTGCCAACGAGAACATGTCAGCATCGGAAGCGGCACTGAGCGTCGGATATACCAACATCTCCAACTTCAATCGTCAGTTCAGGGAACTGACGGGAACGACTCCGAAAGAATACAAAAAGAGGAAATGAACATGGACAGCAAAAAGATCAGCTATCTTCAGGAAACGATGGACAGATCCGTAGAGTGGGGAGAGACCGCAGGTTCTCTTTTACTCGTGACAAGAAACGGAAAGGAAGAATGCTTCCTCAAGTCGGGACTTTCAGACATCGAAAACGGAAAGCCTCTTGAGAGAGATTCGATATTCAGGCTTTACTCCATGACCAAGCCCATCACCGCAGCTGCAACGATGATCCTCGTAGAGCGCGGCATGATTGACCTGATGGACCAGCTAAAATATATCTTCCCTTCCTTCGAAAACATGAAGGTTATGGAAAACGGTGTACCCTCGAGAGCATCAAGGGATATAAATCTCTTTGACACCTTCAATATGACGAGCGGTCTCAGCTATCCCGGAGGCGATGCTGCGGGGCTCGAAGTCGGCAAGGTATTCGACGCGATCATAAACGGCCTTAAGGAAACACCGGGGGGCAATGTCACTACACTCGATTTTGCCGACAGAATGGGCAGATGCCCTCTTCTGTTCCAGCCGGGATCACACTGGGCCTACGGAACCGGTGCGGACATTATGGGTGCCGTGATCGAGAAGATCTCCGGAATGACTCTCGGCGAGTTCCTGAAAAAAGAGATCTTCGATCCTCTCGGAATGACCGATACTGACTTCTATGTTCCCGATGAAAAGAAGGACAGACTTGCAAACGTATATGAAAGCACAGACGATGGCAAAATGGTCATCTATGACGGTGAAAACCTCGGAATAGAAAATCCTCCTGTTCACAAGCCTGCTTTCGAATCGGGCGGTGCGGGACTGATGTCCACGATAGACGATTACCGGAAATTCGCCCTCATGCTTCTCGGCGGCGGTGAATACTGCGGAAAGAGGATCCTCTCCGAAAACTCGGTAAGATACCTTACGAGCGGAAGGCTCACGCCCGGGCAGCAGAAGGATTACAACTGGGACGGAATGCAGGGATTTTCCTACTCACATTTCCTCAGGATAATGGATGAGCCCGAAAAAGCCGTCAGCATTTCAAGAAAGGGTGAATACGGATGGGACGGATGGCTCGGATGCTATATGGCCAACATTCCCTCGGACAATCTCTCGATCCTGATAATGACTCAGAAAAAAGATTCCGGAACTTTCGGACTTACAAGAAGAATAAGAAATATCGTCCTGTCATAAACATTTTCATATAACAGGACATTTATTACATAACAAAAAAGACGGTCCGCGAAGACCGTCTTTTTGATATCCAGAATATAAACTATACGCTCTTAAGATCAACTCCGAGCATATTGCCTATCAGGTCGTAGAGCTCGGCAGTGACTTCTATCGTTGATATGCTCTCGCCGGTCAGGCCGAAGACCGCAAAGAGAACGGATGATGCCCTTGCTCTCGTATTTACGATCCTGAGGACACCTTCCTCATTTCCTCTTTCAAGCAAAGCCTCAAACGGATCGAGAAGCTTGTAATATGTACCGATCCTGACACAGTCAAGCTGATATCTCATATTCTCATCCCCGAAGCATCTGTCCGTATCATCCTTGTCTTCCTTGAACTGTCTCATGCAGAAGTATACGAATGTCCTCAGTATCTCGAGGACCGGCTGGTCTTTATTGACCATAAGTGCAACAAGAAGATCCGCAGACTTCTGGGCTCTTCTGTCAAGCACGCATTTATACAGATTCTCCTTCGAATCAAAATAATGCAGGACCGTGCCCCTTACAACGGATGCGCCTGCTGCGACATCATCAAGATTCACACCGTAATAACCGTGCTTTAAGAACAGCTCTTCGGCAATGTCGAGGATCTGCTTCTTTCTTTCCTCGGTATTGTTCATTCTTTTTGCCATGGCACACCCCTTTCCGGAAAACACTCCGGATACATTATAAGTCATTTATTGACGTCGGGTCAATGATTATGTTAACGAGGCAGACGTTCCGGTCTCTTTTTATAGTACGAAATTTTTATTACTATATACAAAATTTTAATACTATGAGGACCTAATAATATCGCGCCTTCCGGATTTTAGTGATATTATGAATATGTATGGACAGATTCACGTTTTTCTGATATTCTGCCGTATTTGTGGAGGAATGAACATGCGTAAGAATATATTAAAGTTAACATCGCTCCTGCTCATCGGATGCATGCTGATGACCGGATGCGCAAACCAGTATTTCGGAATTCCCGGCCTTTTCATGCAAATGGCCGAGAACATCACGGATCCTGATTTTTACGAAGGGTATGAAGAGCTCTTCGACGCAGACGACTGGGATTGGGAAGACTGGGAAGACTGGGATGAAGACGACTGGGATGACTGGGACGATGATGACTGGGACGATGATGATTGGGACGACGATGACTGGGACGACGATGACCGGGACGACGATGACAGTCAAAGCGCTTCGGCACCCGGCACAACTACCATCATGCTCTACATAAACGGATCGAATCTCGAGACAGACGGCGGTGCTGCATCAACGGACATCGTTGAGATACTCGATGCGGGTTATTCCGAAGATATCAATGTAGTGATCCAGACCATGGGTACCAAGCGCTGGTCCGCAATGACAGGCATAGCTTCCGACAGAACACAGACCTATGTCGTCGGAAAAGACGGACTCGAACTTGTAAGGGACGATCTCGGACAGCTTGACTGCACCGTAGCAGATACACTCTATGATTTCATTGATTACAGTGCCGAGGCATACCCCGCCGACAGATACATGCTTGTTCTGTGGGATCACGGCGGCGGTCCGGCATATGGGTTCGGATGGGACGAATTCCAGGATGATTATGACAATCTGAGCGTTGATGAGATGATCGAGGCACTCGATAAAAGCGATGTTCATTTTGATGTCATAGGCTTTGATGCCTGCATTATGTCCTGCCTTGAGATCACCTATGCATTAAGAAATTATTGCGACTACATGATCCTGTCGGAAGATTTTGAGTCATGTCTCGGATGGTATTACACAGACTGGCTGAGCGCGCTGTACGACAACCCACGTCTCTCCACCATTGATATCGGCAAGATGATAATAGATGACATGGTCGAGAAGAATGAAACCGACCGCTTTGACGGAGACAGGGCGATCCTTGCGATGATAGACGAAAGCAGGATGGACAGGCTCTGGAGAACATGGATCCGTTTCGCATATGACAGCGAGGAAACCCTGCTCAACACCAACTTCAGCCAGGAGATCGAAAGTTCGGGAAAAGGAGAAAAATTATATCTTAAAAGATCCGGATTTTTAGGTCAGCTGATCGATGATGCAATAGACTATCTGCTTGATCAGTCCGGATACGGCGAACAGATCGAAGATATCCTTGAGGCACTGGACGAGATAAGCGATGCTTACATTTCGGATTACTGCATAACAGACCTTATGAGTCTTGCTGCGATCGTAGATTCCGAATATTCGGAAAGACTCGTCATGGAGGTCGACAAGGCGATCGTATACGTTAATGCTACATCGGATTGCATGAATCTCACGGGCATTTCCATCACTCTGCCCTACAATGACAAGGGCCTGTGCAAGGAACTGGTCCAGGTTCTGAGAAACTGTTCATTCGATGAAGAATACCTTGAATGGCTCAAGCAGTTCGTCTTTCGTGAGCAGACCCAGGAACGTAACATCGACTGGGAACAGCTCGGAAGCGAATTGTGGCACGAATGGGATGATCTGGGCAGTACAGACATCTGGGGTGAATGGTGATTCATCCGGGGGGAATGACAATTCCCCCCGTTTTTTTGTGCCCAATTTTTCTTTTCCAAGTTTGTTAAATTTTTCACTTGACTCCCATACCCCGATACGAGATAATATAATAGATTGATAATTTTTTAACGCTCGAAAAGGGAAAGGTGTAAAAATGAAGAATTATTTTGATCTGACAGGACAGGTTGCCGTTGTCACCGGCTGTTCAACCGGACTCGGAGTGCAGATGGCAAAGGCACTCGCAAGCCAGGGTGCAAACATCGCTGCTCTCGCTCGCCGCAAGGACAAGATCGATGCCGTTGCAGCAGATATAGAGAAGGAATTCGGAGTAAAGGCCATCGGCGTTCAGTGTGACATCACAAGCACTGAGAAGGTTGATTCCGCCATCGATGAAGTTCTTAAGCAGTTCGGACGCATCGACATTCTCATCAACAACGCAGGAACAGGTGCTGTTGCTCCCGCAGAGGACATCACCGACGAGCAGTTTAATGACGAGATGAACATTGACCTCTTCGGTACATTCAGAGTGGCACGTGCGGTTGCGAAGAAAGCAATGATCCCCGCTAAGTACGGACGCATCATCAACATCTCCTCAATGTACGGCCTTGTAGGAAATAAGATCTGCGGAAGCGCTCCTTATCACGCTGCAAAGGGCGGTGTCGTGAACCTCACAAGAGCCCTCGCCGCAGAGTGGGGAACAAAGGGAATCACCGTCAATGCGATCTGCCCCGGTTACTTCTACACTGATCTCACCACGGATACTCTTAATTCCGATTTCTTCCAGGCTAATGCGAAGACCATGATCCCTCTTGAGAGATACGGAAACGAAGGCGAGCTTGATACCGCCGCACTCTTCCTTTCATCTCCCGCAAGCGCTTATGTCACCGGAATCATGGTCCCCGTTGACGGCGGATATACCTGCATGTGATCACGGCTCAAACCATACTGTATACGATAAATGCGGCACCTTTCACGGGTGCCGCATTTCTTCTGCCTTTTATCCGGACTTTTTTCAATTATGTATAGCGCTTATCGCTTTACTTACCGGACGATTTCTTTCCTGCTTTCTGAATAGCCCACTTCGCTGCAAAGAAAGGATTTTTGATCGCCCTCTTCAGCTTCCCGATGAACGCCTGCTGCTCACCGATGATCCTGTCTTTTTCACGGATATCCCTGTCCATGGTCTCTATCCTGTTTATCAGGATCTCACGCTCAACCTTGAACTCGTCAAGTCTCCTGTAAGGCTTCATGTATCCTGCAAGTTTTTCCGCGCTGAGTCCGCTTCCCGCAACTTTCTTCTGGAACGCATCCTCCATCGCATCATATGCATCGGCAAGTTTCTCATCTATGCCCATCAGAACCGCGAATTCCTGTCTGGTCTTTATCTTCCATGCAATATTCGTATGTGTCTCGAAAATGCATCTGTATACCCTGTAGCGAAGGAAATCTTCCGGCACGGGGAATGTAAAGAACCATTCGGGATCTATGCAGTACAGGCCGTCATCAGCCTTCAGGAAATTGCTGAAGATCATGTCGGCATTGGACTGCCTGAATGCGGGAATGCCTTCGGGAATGGTGACACCTGCGAACATCTCTCCGAACTCATCCGTCATCTTAAATCCGCATCTGTTCTCATCCGAAATGTCATTAAGGAGCTTATCAAGATGAGTCTTAAGGTCACTGCAGATATCCTCAACAGACGCAGAGGAATAGTCGATGCAATCGGAATCGAACGGTACGCCGCTCACAAAATCAAAGAAAAGCTCCCTGCCCTTTCTTGCAACACCCGGCACCTTTATGGTCTTATAGATGTCTGCAGAACATTTTGCATTTTTTTCAATCTCGTCTATATGAGATTCCGCCTCGAGGCATGAAGGGGACTTAACGGCATATAGCCTGCCGTCCTCGAGCACGATCCTGGTATCCACCCTGTACTCCGGAGCCCTTAGCGTATTGAACTTGGCATACAGGCAGCCGTTTTCGGGTTTTTGTCCTCCGTTATGCGCAGTGATCAAAAAAGAATTCGAAAAGTCGGGGAAAAGTCCGTCCGCGCACACCTGATCCGTGACCTTTACCTCATCGAAAGAATCCATCCTCTCCCTGTCAAAATTGGGAGACCTGTGTGTGATCTCACCGGGCGAAGGAAGCCTGTCATCGGAGTAAATCTCAAGCGGCAGCTTGTAATCCGGAACGGGATATCTGAATTCCACGCAGGAAAAGCCCGCCTTCTTCAGCATTCCCGTAAGCGCATATCCGGAGAAAGTCCTTACTCTCTCCACTCCGTGATACCCCTCGATCCCGTCAAAAGGAATCCCGGTATGATCTTCGCTCGCTCCGGCAAAATACTTCATGCCGTACTTATTCTCTATTGCGATATAGAGCTTTCCGCCTTCCTTCAAAAGAGAGCGGCATTTCTTCAGCATGTCCACAAAAGGATCGTCCGATGAAATGTAGTAAATCGAATACTCAAATACGCCTATCAGGGTGATGACATCATACTTCTCCGAAAACCGGACATCCTCAAAATTGCCCACCATGATGCGGAGATTGTCATGATCCTTATTCCTGTAAGCATTGATGGTCGAACGCTTTTTGGAAAGATCAACACATGTCACGCTTCCGCACTTCTCGCACAGAACTCCGGTCACAGCGCCGCATCCCGAGCCTATCTCCAGCGCAGAAGCTTCCTTGTCGATGTCGGCCCAGGCAAGAATGTTCTTCCTTATCTCCGACAAATGATAAAGCTCCGCCCAGTCGTTTCCGGATGCAAGTCTTTCATCTATGGACTGCCCGCTCTTTACTATGTCAAGCAGCCTGTCCTCCACCTGCTCTCCGTCCGAATAAGCATCGGTGCCCTTGTAATAGGTCAGGTCCAGTATTACATTTCCTATCTTCTCTTCACTCATCTTATAAGCTCTCTTCCGGGATCACTCTTTCCGATATCAGTCCAAAGGCTCAGTCTGTATGTCCCGGTCTCGATCAGATCCTTGCCAAACTTCGCCCTGAAGCCGCAATATTCCATGTCCTTGTGTCTTACTATGGCATATACATCCGGTCTGTACCAGTCAAGGAGTTCCGCCACGTAATGATGATCTCCGTCATATATGACCATTCTCCTCTTAAGCCTGTAATTGCGCTTGTAGTTCTCAGCATATGACCAGCCGATGAGATGGACATACTTGAATGCATCGCATTCATCCAGACATATCTTCATGTCATCCCTGACAGGAGCACTCTCCCATGCCTTTATCTCCTCTTCGGTCATTTCCCTGACCTGAGTGGAGACATCATACATCCACTTGGAATAATCCGGCTTGTTGTCGCTGTGCCTGTATGTAAGATTGACATTATAAAAAGGATGAGGAGAATCCTTAAGTGCATGATGCGCATAAAGATATTCATGCTCTTTAAGAAGCCTTCTGAACTTCTCCTCGCCGGTATCCTGTCCCCTGCTCACGGATTCTTTGTGAACGAGCATCACATCGCCTCTTACACAGTTAACATATCCCGCATTTATCAGGTCAAAACAGAGCGCAACATCGTTATAGCAGACATGCATGTTCTCATCAAAACGCCCCGCCTCCTCGAATACCGTCTTTCTGATCGCAAGGCAGGCAGCGGTGACTCCGTTTACATCCGCCGGATATATCGCATCGCTGCATTCGGGGTCGGTCAGATAATAACCCTGATAAATATGATTGGGGCCATCCTCGCAGTCCTTCGTTCCGCAGTGCTGTATCATGTTCATGTCGGGATATACGAGCAGGCAGCCGACCGCACCTGAATAGGGAAGCCTTGCCTGACCGGCCATTGAGCCTAGCCATTTGGGTTCGGTTATCTTAATGTCATCATTTAAGAACACGAGAACATCTCCCGATGCATGAGATGCTCCGAGATTGCACATGTATGAAAAGTTAAAGTCCTTCTTTTCATACACATAATTTGCACCATACCTGTCACATAGAGCTTCTATCTCAGCGCGGTTATCATCCGAGCTTCCGTTATCCACGATGATGATCTCGTAATCTCTGTAAAGGGTCAGCTCATCCATGGAGCCAAGGCAGTCCGCAAGCATTCCGGGATTATCCTTGGAAGGGATGATGATGCTTACAAGGCCCTCTGTTTCATGGTCGATGATGCATCTGTCACCCGAGATCGTGACCGTTCCCTTAAGCCCTCTTCTTGCTAGAGCTCTTTTAACGGATCCCGGATCGGGCAAAGCAGCTTTACAGTTTCCGGTATTATGGAACAGGATCCTGTCTATGTGCGCGATCTTTTCACGCTCCGATATGCGAAGCCACAGATCATAAAAAGCATCACCCTCCGAAACGCTTTCAAGGCCTCCGGCATCCAGATAAGCCTGTCTTGAAATGAAAACAAAACCACCGTAATAATTCATGGACATGAGAAGGTCCGGTGAATAGTCAGGCTTAAAAAACGGACAGATCCTTTTTCCGTCCTGCTGCAGGGTATCTTCATCCGAATAGATAATTCCGGGATTTTCTCCTTTTTCAAGGATCCTGCCGCACTCATAGAATGCCCTTTTTTCAAGGATGCATCCGCTCATTACGATCGCGATGTATCCGCTGTCCGTTTCGCGGATCTTCTTATCGGCAGATTCGGCATCCGAGGCACTTATGCCAATGATCTTCCCTGCAGGGCAGACCTGGTTTCTTACCGAATCATAAGTCGCGGCAAAAAGCGGGCTGTTTTCCTCTCCCGCAATGAAAGAAACAACCGAAGGCATGTTTTCAAGCCTTACCGGATCTTCGTATTCCCGGTCGAGTATCCTCACAAATCCATCGGGCGTATCGGAATAGAATCTCCTCAGATGCCACTTTCCGATAGTAGGCAGTGTCCGACGGTGAATATAGTTCTTATGAGCCTCATCAGGGAGAAGAGACCAGAATTTTTCCGTCAATGTACTTTTAAGGGATTTTTCAGCCATAGTTATTGATATTTTAGCATAAGCATCATGAAAAAAGAAGCCGGAGCACGCGGCTCCGGCCTCTTACAAACGCACATCCGTGCAGGGATCATAAGGCAATCATCCCTCTATGGCTATGTACTTATTCTGTGTCCTGTCGGGAAGCACTTCCTTCTTGGGTACGGTGAGTTTCAGGATGCCGCTCTTGAACTCAGCCTTAATGTCTTCCTGAACAAGACCGTCGCCGACATAGAACTGTCTCATGCAGCTGCCTGCATAACGCTCCTTGTGGATCCACTTGCCGTCCTTCTCCTCATCATTCTTATCAAGCCCTTTGGAAGCCTGGATGGTGAGATATCCGTTCTCAAGCGAAACCTGGATCTCATCCTTGTCGAAGCCCGGGAGATCGATGTGGAGCTCGTACTCCTTATCCTTCTCCTTGATGTCAGTCTTCATGAGATTGCCGGCATGATGACCGTAGAGCTTCTTCTCGGCTTTCTTCATGTCTCTGTCGTTCCATACAGGGAAGTCAAAAAGATCGTCAAACAGATCGTCGTTGTAAATGCTAGGGAACATCATCATAAGTCATTCCTCCTTTTTGTAAAAGCGTTCTGATGTGCCGTCATGGTCACCCTTGAGTTATCTGAACGCTTTGTTTTGCTTGTTCTAGATGCAATATAACACGTATTGTTAGCACTGTCAAGAGGTGAGTGCTAATTTTTTGAAAAAAATTTGTGAAGCCCTATGGAAGCGGCTTCACAAGACTTTTGATCATTCCGGTGCATTTTTCATGCGGTTCACGGTATCACACAAAGGTCAGTTATATGCCTCAAATCTTATTACATCGTTTGACTTCACATCAACCGCTTTACTTTTTTCTTTCAGATGTGCATCAAAAAATGACAAATGACATATGCACAGATTCTCATGCATAAGGTTTGCATCAAGTTTTCCCATCGTTCCTGACATGAACTTCGGAATCGCATGCTTCATATCTGAAAAACCAACATGCTTCATATCCCTAAACACCGCCTTATAAGCAGGAGCTGAATGCAAGCTGATGACTCTTGCTGCCAGAACTTCATGTTCCTCACAATTTATCATAAGGAACGGTTTATCCATGATCCGGTCATTATACTGTCCAAACAGTAATCCATCTATGTTAACACCACACTTAAACTGTGGATCCTTCATGCAAAGGTAATACGATATCGCTCCGCCAAATGAATGACCGGTCAGACCAATCCCCTTATCAAAATCGATCATATCTCCGAAATTCTGTCTGACCCCATCCAGCGCAGTATAAATATCCTTTTCCCACTCGGGAAGACGCTTTATCATAAAGCCCCCAAACTTCTCCTGATACGCATCAATAGCCTTAACCCGCTCCTCATTCGTCCCCTTCATTTTAGTAAGCTTATTAAGCGCTAAAATGTTCGGGATAAATGGAGAATTTGCGATCTTTAACAGATCCTTTTCACAAAATATCGGTGCATCGTCATCATATTCCGTGCACGCTCCTTCCAAAGGATGACCGACTGTCATGACGACATATCCGTGAGAAGCAAGCTCAATACAAAGAAATGAATTGGCCTCCCTGAAAGACTTATATCCATGATTAAAAATGATAAACGGGAACTTCTCCCCATCAATCTGCGGAGCA
>JAIKZQ010000021.1 GCA_024682075.1 Lachnospiraceae bacterium | reverse complement strand
AGGGATTCAACATCGCAATGCACACCCTTGACGGCGGACGTATCGGAATCGCTGCTCAGGCACTCGGAATCGCTGAGGGTGCTCTTGAGAGAACCATCGCTTACACCAAAGAGCGTAAGCAGTTCGGAAAGTCAATTTCCGGATTCCAGAACACTCAGTTCCAGCTTGCTGACATGGCTACCAAGGTAGAAGCAGCTAAGATGCTCGTTTACAAGGCAGCTCTGAAGAAGCAGGAGTATGTAAGCAATCCTAAGGTTTCTTACTCTGTAGAAGCAGCTATGGCTAAGCTTTATGCAGCAGAAGTTGCAATGGAAGTTACCACCAAGGCTGTACAGCTTCACGGCGGATACGGATATATCAGAGAGTATGAAGTTGAGCGCATGATGAGAGACGCTAAGATCACCGAGATCTACGAAGGAACTTCAGAAGTTCAGCGCATGGTCATCTCCGCTAACATTCTTAAATAACCCGCCATAAAATTACAGGAAAGGAAAATAAACCGTGAAAATTATAGTTTGTATAAAGCAGGTTCCGGATACAAAGGGCGGCGTTAAGTTCAATCCCGACGGTACTCTGGACAGAGCAGCAATGCTCGCTATCATGAATCCCGATGACAAGGCCGGCCTTGAGGCAGCTCTTCGTCTTAAGGATCAGTACGGCGCTGAGGTTACAGTTCTTACCATGGGACTTCCCAAGGCTGCAGACGCATTAAGAGAAGCTCTTGCAATGGGCGCTGACAAGGCAGTCCTTGTAACCGACAGAGTTCTCGGCGGTGCTGATACCTGGGCAACCTCCACCACCATCGCAGGTGCTATCAGAAATCTTGAGTATGATCTCATCATTACCGGACGTCAGGCAATCGACGGCGATACCGCACAGGTTGGTCCGCAGATCGCTGAGCATCTCCAGATCCCCGTTATCTCCTATGCACAGGATCTGAAGGTAGAAGGCGACAAGGTTATCGTTCAGAGACAGTATGATGACAGATATCATGTTGTTGAAGCTCAGATGCCCTGCCTCGTAACCGCTCTTTCAGAGCTTAATCCTCCCAGATACATGACTCCCGGCGGAATCTTCGATGCATGCAAGGCTGAGATCACCACTTGGGGAAGAGCAGATCTTAAGGATGTTGACGATTCCAACCTCGGACTCGCAGGATCACCCACCAAGATCGCTAAGGCTTCCGACAAGGTCCGCAAGGGCGCAGGTGAGAAGATCGTTCCCGATTCACCTTCAGACGGAGTTAAGTATATTGTTGAGAAACTTGCTGAGAAGCACGTTATCTAATTGCAGGAGGAAGACAAATGAGCTTAGAAGAATATAAAGACGTATATGTCTTTGCTCAGCAGGTTGACGGCGAGATCAGCGGAATCTCTTTCGAACTGCTCGGCAAAGCTAAGGATCTTGCAGCTGCTCTCGGACAGAAGGTAGTTGCAGTCCTCATGGGATATAATGTTAAGGGTCTCGCTGATTCTCTCGCTGAGTACGGCGCAGACAAGGTCATCGTTGTTGATGACAAGGAACTCGAAGTTTACAGAACCGAGCCCTATGCACACGGACTTGCATCCGTTATCAACGAGTTCAAGCCTGAGATCATGCTCGTAGGCGCTACCGCTATCGGACGTGACCTCGGACCTACCGTTTCGGCAAGAGTCGCTACCGGACTTACCGCAGACTGCACACAGCTTGACATCGGAGATTTCCCTCTTGTTGCAGTTCCCGGAAAAGAGGACGAGCAGAAGCATAATCAGCTCCTCATGACCCGTCCCGCATTCGGCGGCAACACCATCGCTACTATCGCCTGCCCCAACAACCGCCCTCAGATGGCTACCGTTCGTCCCGGCGTTATGCAGAAGATCGATCCCATCAGCGGCGCAAAGGCAGAGGTTGTTGATTACAATCCCGGATTCACTCCCAACAACAGATACGTAACTGTCAAGGAAGTAGTCAAGGCTGTATCCAACACCGTAGATATCATGAATGCCAAGATCCTTGTATCCGGCGGACGTGGCGTAGGTTCACCCGAGAACTTCAAGATCCTCGAGGATCTCGCTGCAGTACTTGGCGGAGAAGTTTCCTGCTCAAGAGCAGTTGTAGACTCAGGCTGGAAGCCTAAGGATCTCCAGGTTGGTCAGACCGGTAAGACCGTAAGACCTCACGTATACTTCGCAATCGGTATCTCCGGAGCAATCCAGCACGTTGCAGGTATGGAAGAGTCAGACATCATCGTTGCTATCAACAAGGACGAGGATGCTCCTATCTTCGACGTAGCTGATTACGGTGTCGTAGGCGACCTTAACAAGATCGTTCCCGAACTCACAGAGGCTCTCAAGAAGGCTATCGCTGAGAAGTAAACGCAGGGACGGTTCTTCCGTTCACTTGCCTACTGAGTCATAAGAATTAACACAAAAAACCATCCCTTCGGAAGAAATTCCCGGGATGGTTTTTTGAATTGAATTCACTAAAAAAGCCGGAGGAGACTCCGGCTTTATTGTATGGGTAAAACGATTATCATGAATATCCGACCCACAAGGCATATGGCCTGATTTACTTTTTCTCCACCAGATATTTGACCGCAGACAGTGCGGCAGTAAGGCCTTCGCCCGCAGCCTTGATGAGCTGGTAAGGCGCTCCTGCAATGTCCCCGGCAGCATATAATCCCGGCACAGATGTCGACATGTCGCGGGCGCACTTTACGTTTCCGCCTTCTGTCTCAAGCCCCGGCACAAGCGATGCAGCAGAGATCTGATCTCTCAGGATGAATATGCCATCTGCCTGAATCTCTCCCTGATCTGTAACAAGCGTGTTAGCTTTGAATCCGCCCTTTATCTCCAGAGGCTTCGCATTCATGACCGAGATGCCGGGAACGTCTGTCAGTGCGGCAGCGTTTTTCTCATCCTCCTTATATGCGGGGATATAGATCACCTCTGATGCATACTTCTTGAGGAACTCTGCCTCTTCTTCATAATCCTTCGAATATGAGATGACCAGTGCTTTCTTTTCCTTGTACATTGCGGCATCGCAGGTGGCACAGTAACTGACACCGCGGCCGAGAAATTCATTTTCACCGGGAAGAGTATTGGCAGGTGCAACACCTGTTGCAAGGATCACGCTTGTCGCCTCTATCATTTCCTCGCCGCACTGGATCCCGAAGTATTCACCGTAAGGATAAATCAGAGTGGCACGTCCCTCAGTTATCTCCACGCCCATGGAAGCGGCATGATCAAGCATCTTCCGGGCGAGATCGTCTCCGCTTACGGAAGGGATGCCGAGATAGTTGTCGATCTTTTCTGCGGACCTGACTTTGCTGCTGGAATTCTTTTTTCCGATGAGGATGATGTTCTTTTTTCTGATGGTCAGTGTGATGGCGGCCTCAAGTCCGGCAGGACCGGTGCCTATTATCGCAACGTCATATCTCATATATTGTTCCTTTCAAAGAAGAAATTACCTTTTATCAAATATAATATTACCACACACAAAAAAACTGTCAACGGGAATTCTTTTATCCTGTATATATTATGTTTTATTTTCCGTAATCCATCGAACCTGAAAAGAGCATGATCGTTATGGCCATGGCAGGCAAAGCAGCGGTTATCGATACTGCTGCCAGGGCGCACAGAACGCCCATTATCTTTGGAACATTACTGCCTCTGTCTATGCCTTCGTTAAACATTTTCTTTCCTCAGTTCATTTTTTCCTGACGGAAAAAAATTATAAAGCATATATCTGCATATATCAAAAAACATTTCTTGGGAATCACTTTTGATAAAACAGCTGAATCATTCCATTGTTTTGTCTCGACTTATTCCTGCTTTGGTGAACGGAGGAACCGTCCCCGTGTTCATCTCTTGTTCATTATCTGTTCACGCATTTCGTGTGAAAGTGCTTACAATCACTACTAAATCCAACTAAAAATTGTGCATATCGCACAAAAACAAACAACCGTTTTTTATTAGGGCCGTTCATAGGTAAAAAAAATGCTTTTACATGTAAACTTATTCCATTTTAAGAAAACATTTATAAACATAAAATAGCATTAGTATAAAAGGCGAATGGCAGATGGGGGTCTGATCATGAACAAATTACTTACCAAGATCATAATGGTCTGTCTTTTGGCCGCGTGCCTGATGACAGGATGTTCGAAGAAACAGGCTGAGGAGTGGGCATACATCCACGACCCCCAGACTACGATACTTTCTCTTTCGGATGACGGAAAAGCGGTTTTACACGATGTAAAGTACACCTACACCCTCGCGGATAACATCCTGACTCTTACCGATAAGGATGGAAATGTCTCGAACATGAGATTTATCCCCGACGGTGATGATCAGTATCTTCTCTATGAGACAGCTGTTTACGAATACAAGGGTGAAGGCGAGCCTGACGGACTGATCGGTTACTGGCAGCAGGTCGACGGATTTCTTTCCTTCGAATTTACCGAAAACGGAACCTTCAGGGAGGATTACTACTCGCCCGGACATTACTTTAACGACGAAGAGAACGGGATAGTGAAGCTTGTCTACAATGACATGTATCCCGATACATACATCTACTACTCGATCGAAGGGAACATCCTCACAGTGGATTATCCCTGGCCCGTTGTAAGAACCGTGAAGGAATAAACGGGCACATTACTTTCTGAATATTTCGGAAGATGACTTCCGGGATATAAACATTTTTCTTTAATCATTAAAGGAGGAAATTATGAAAAGAAAACTGTTGTCACTTCTTATGACAGGTGCAATGGTCCTGTCACTCGCAGCTTGTGGCGGCGGCAGCACCGGATCTACCGGATCTACCGGATCAACCGGTTCCACCGGTTCCACCGGATCTACCGGATCTACCACCAGCGAGCCTTCAGCTACTGCTGACGAGACAATCGATACTTTCTCAGGCGAGCTCACCATGTGGTGTATCGCTACCGAGAGCGATTCCAACCGCCATTCTTATGAGGCTGCTATCGCTGACATGGCAGAGAAGTATCCCAACATCACCCTTAACTGGGAAGCATTTGAGAACGAGTCTTACAAGACCAAGATCAAGGCTGCTGTTTCCGCAAACGACATGCCCGACATCTTCTTCACCTGGTCATGCGCATTCCTTCAGGATTTCGTAGATGCAGGAAGAGTTTACTGCCTTGACGATGCTTATCAGGCATTCAAGAGCGAGCTTCCTGAGTCAATGCTCGGAAACTCAACCTATGACGGACATCACTATGGTGTGCCTCTTACCATGAACATCGTTGGCCTCTTCGCTAACATGGACCTTCTTGCTCAGGTTGGCTACACTGAGATCCCCGGAACTTATGATGAGTTCATCGCTTGCTGCGACGCCCTCAAGGCTGCAGGAATCATTCCTTTCGGATGTGCCGGAAAAGAGACCTGGTGTGTAACCGAGTATCTTGAGTCCGTTATCGAGAAGAGCGTTGGCGCTGATGCTCTTAACGACATCTTCCTTGGAAGAGCAACCTGGAACAATGCTGACGTTGCTGCAGCAGTTGACACCTTCCAGAGCCTCGTTACCAACGGCTACTTCGATCCCAACGGAATCGCTCTTTCCAACGACGAAGTTAAGAACAACTTCATGGATGGCAAGTATGCATTCTACATGAACGGAACCTGGAACTGCGCTGACTTCGCTAAGAACGAAGCATTCTTCCCCAAGGTAAGAGTTGGTGAGTTCCCTGTTATCAACGCTGACAAGGCTCAGCTTGGACAGCTCATCGGCGGACCTTCCGATACTCTTGCAGTTGCTGCAGGATCAGCTCATCCTGAAGTTGCAGCTCAGTACTGCTTCGAGCTTGGAAAGCTTATCTGCCACTATGGTTATCTTGATGGATGCGGACTTCCTGCATGGACTCCTTACGGCGATACCTCTTCCGTAAACGGCCTTACCCAGGCTGTAGCTGAGATCTGCGGAAATGCTACCGGATACGTTCTCTTCGGTGACACCGCTATGAACGCTGACGATGCAAGAACCTACCTTGACTATGTAGCAATGGTTTACGGCTGCGAAGTTAACGGACAGGAATTCATCGATGGCCTTACCAACGACATCAGATAATCTCGTCTGACTTTATCTAATTGTTGCCTGTATACTACGTGCGGCCTTTTCGCCTTAGCAAATAACCCCCTCGCGCCAGCGGAGGCCGCACGTATATACTATATGTTCCTCAGCATTAAGAAGTTCGCCCGGGAGGCGGTTTTTTTATGAAAAAGAAAGACGTAATAAATTATATTAATGTATTTCTGTTTTTGCTGCCGGCATTGGCGCTCTTTATATTCATACTCATTGCGCCGATCTTTAAGTCTCTTTATTACAGCTTTTTTGACTGGAACGGAATGACCGACATGACATTTGTCGGCATCGATAATTACAAGGAATTATTCACCAGCAAGCCTATCTATTTCTGGAAGTCACTCGGAAATGCCTGCCTTCTTGCGGCATTGTCGGTTTTCATACAGCTCCCCATCTCACTCGGATTTGCACTTATTCTGGGAAGAGGAATCAAGGGAGAGAGACCTTTTCTTTCAATCTATTTCATGCCCGTTCTTATCTCGACTGTTGTCATCGGTCAGTTGTGGCTGAAGATCTACAATCCCGATTACGGTCTGCTTACGGTTGCACTGCAGAAGATGGGATTTGCGGATCTGTGCAAGCCCTGGCTCGGTGATGAGCGTACCGCTCTGATGTGCGTTTTCATCCCCACACTCTGGCAGTATGTCGGATATCACATGCTCCTTCTCTATGCCGGAGTAAAGGGCGTATCACCTGATATCAGAGAAGCAGCCCGCATTGACGGTGCAAGCGAGAGTCAGGTCAACAGATACATCGTTATCCCTTCGATCAAGCCCATACTGAAGGTCAGCGTTATCTTCGCTGTTACCGGATCGCTCAAGTCATATGACCTTATCTATGTCCTGACACCGAGTGGCGGCCCCAAGCACTGCACCGAGGTTCCTTCAACGAGACTGTTCGAGATGCTCATCTCAAGAAACCGTTACGGAATGGGTTCCGCAATAGCTGTTGTAATGATAATCCTGTGCTTCGCTTTTGCGCTTATGATTTCGCAGGCGTTTAAGGAGAGAGATATCTATGGCAAGTGATACCAGAAGAGAGCACGCCGTTGAAAAAGTCGGCGCCAGAAAGATAATAATTTATGTTATATTAGTATTGTGGGCACTGTTAAATCTGTTCCCCGTATACTGGATGTTCACATTCTCCCTTAAGACCAATGAGGAGATCTTCGGTAAGAACCTTATCGGACTTCCCTGGGACTGGAAATGGAGCAACTATGCATCCGCGTGGAACACCGGTCATATGCCCCTTTACTTCCTTAACTCCGTCGTTGTATCCGTCTGTGCCATTGCACTGGTCATCATATCATCAATGATGGCTACTTATGCGATCACACGTCTGGAGTGGAGATTCAGCAGACATGTAAATGCATTCTTCATGCTGGGACTTACGATCCCCATTCATGCATCGATCGTACCCATTTATGTAACGCTGAAGAATATGGGACTGACCAATACTTACTTTGCCCTTATCTTCCCTTATGCGGCATTCTCGCTTGCAATGGGAATACTCATCTGCACCGGTTTCATGGTAGAGATACCCAAGGAGCTTGATGAGGCTGCAAGGATCGACGGCTGCGGACCCTGGAAGACTTTCGGTGTTGTCATTCTTCCTCTTATGAAGCCCGCAGTTGCAACTATCAGCATCTATTCCTTCCTTCAGTGCTGGAACGAGCTGATGTTTGCTAACATATTCAATAGTGACGGTAAGTACAGAACACTCCCTGTCGGCGTTCAGCAGTTGTCCGGTCAGTATACTACCGAGTGGGGTCCCATAGGTGCGGCACTTGTTATCGCAACATTCCCCATGCTGATCGTTTACATCTTTATGAGCAAGAAAATTCAGGAAAGCTTCGTGGTAGGTGCCGTCAAGGGGTAAGGGCATTTACCTATGCTGAGAAGATCTCTGTCACGCAGGCTGCGTTTTCTGCTTATCTGCGTGGTGATGCTAATGACAATATCGTTCCTGATCTCCACTTTCCTGATCATCAGGAAAGAGGAGCAGGATTTTGTGTCACGAGAAGCGGAAGGAAAGCTTATCGCGCTTTCCGGAGATATCGAGAAATCTTTTGAAGGCTACACGGAACTGTCCGTGCTGGTCATGATGGAGGACAGCTTCCAGTATTTTCTCAGGGCTGATCAGAGCGATGTCGATGCAGGCATTATCAATGACGCAAAGCGCGACATCCAGACCATACTCAGTGTCACCACAGGTGTGGACTGCGTATATGTCTTCAGAAAGGATGGTACATATGTCTGTACCAAGGGGAGCCTTTTTGAAATAGTCGATCCCAATTATACGGAAGAGAACTGGTCAAGAGTCGTTCTTGATCAGAGGGGTAAACCAATTGAATACATAAACGGAAGCGGCGCGCTCAGGAGGATAAACGATCAACCGTTTATCTCCATAGAGCGTGCCGTTTATGATATGAACAATCAGCATCTCAGCGGATATATGATGATGCTGATCTCCGGAAATGTCGTCGAGCATTCCGTCATGAACAGCGGAAATGCCAATACATGCGTCATGGGACTTAACGGTTCCTATATTGCGGGCAACAGCGATCTGCTTGAACTCTATTCCCCAAAGCTCTCGGGACATGAAGTGACTCAGTATATCACCAGATTAAATGGCGAGAATGTCGTCGTGTCCGGAATGCGTGTCGGAAACAAGCCCATGATGATGATCAGCGTCACACCGATAAGGGGAGTGTTCTTCCCCGAACAGACTGCGATGATACTTCTTTTCCTCCTGGCCATGATCGTATTCTGTTTTATCATGGTCGGAAGATTTACATACCGAAATATCACGCATCCCATCAATAAACTCGCCAACTCCATGGAGGTCGGTGATGACCGTGACGGCCTCTCCACAATAGATTTCCCGCTTCCGGATAATGAACTTGGGAAACTGAAGGATTCGTATAATTCAATGATACGAAAGATACGGGAACTCTTCGATGAGCTGCTTGCGAAGGAACAGTCAGTGCAGAGAGCGGAGATGAGAGTCCTTCAGGAACAGATCAAGCCTCATTTTTTGTATAATACTATCGGAACCATAAGTGCCCTTGCTCTCGAAAGCGGATCCGAGGAAGTAAGCTCAGCACTTGAGACTATGGGGCGCTTCTACAGGAATTTCCTCAGTAAGGGCGACAGGGAGATAACTCTGGAAAAAGAAGTCACGATCGTAAGGGACTATCTCGCTCTTCAGAAACTCAGATACGGGGAGATCCTTCAGGATGAATACTCGATATCGCAGGGAGTTGAGAACTGCATTGTTCCCAAACTGATACTGCAGCCTCTTGTCGAAAACAGCATCTATCACGGCATACGACAGAAGGGCGAGCCCGGAGTGATCAAGATATCCGCGTTCATAGAAGATGAAGATCTTCACATATCGGTTTATGACAACGGTGTCGGAATGGACAAGGAGGCCATCGCAAAACTTGCAAAGGGCGGAAAGAACATATCCGGAGAGGAAAACAGCTTCGGACTGTGGGGTACGATAGAAAGAGTCAGATATTTTTCACACAGGAATAACGTGGTCAGGATAGAGAGCGAAGAAGGAGAATTCACCAGGATCGAGCTGGTCATGCCGGTGGTCAGATCTTCGGAGGGAAGCGGAAATGTATAAAGTTATGATAATAGATGACGAGGCATCGTCAAGGAAACTCATCAGGAATTCCTTTGACTGGGAGAGTTTCGACATGCAGGTCGCAGGTGAAGCGGCAAGCGGGATCGAAGCGATCAATACAATTGATGAGATCAGGCCCGATCTTGCATTCGTCGATATCTCGATGCCCTTCATGAACGGAATTGAGTTTTCCGAGATCGCATCCGAAAGGTACCCTGACCTGATCATTGTGATCATGACGGCACATGACAAGTTCGAGTATGCGAGAAAGTGCGTGAGCCTTCATATCTTTGAATATATGCTCAAGCCCATGGTGCGTTCCGAAGTAATCGAAGTGCTGAAGAAAGCCAAGGCACGCCTTGATGAGACGGGACCGGTGGCCTGGGGAGAGACCGAGAATGCTTCCGAACAGCAGTCGAGTGCGATGGAGTCTGTGATGAAGTATATCCAGACCAATTATACGGACTCAACGCTTAACCTTACCTCCGTTGCACAGGCATTCGGATTCAGTTCATCGTATCTTAGCAGGAAGTTCAAGGCCGAGACCGGCAAGGGCTTTGCCCAATACCTGACAGAGTGCAGGATGGAAAATGCGATCAAACTTGCGGGGCCGGATGTCAAGATGTTCAATATCTCGGCCAGGGTAGGCATCCCCGATCCCAACTATTTCGGAAGATGCTTCAAGAAATACACCGGCAAGAGCTATTCCGACTATGCGGCATCTCTTGATGCACAGGGAAGTGGTGAAGCGCCTGACGGCGGATCCGCCGGATCATAATGTTTTCATAATGTTTGGGAAACCTCCTTGCGCATACAGGGAGGTTTTGTGTTATAATTTTACAGATTATGTGCATAGGTGCACGTCTGTGTAAGGTTATTCAAGAAAGGTATGAGAAAATGGAGAATATGATCGAAATCCGCTGGCACGGACGCGGAGGACAGGGTGCCAAGACTGCTAGTCAGCTCCTCGCTGATGCGGCCTTCATGTCCGGCAAATACGTCCAGTCCTTCCCCGAATACGGCCCCGAAAGATCCGGAGCGCCCATTACGGCCTACAACAGGATCTCCGACGAAAGATGCCCTGTTCACTCCAATATCTATGATCCCGATTATGTTGCTGTGGTTGACGAGACTCTCCTCGAGAGCGTTGACGTTACAGCGGGACTCAGCGAGAGCGGTGCGATCATTATTAACTCCTCCAAGGATCCCGAGGAATTCAGGCCTCTTTTGAAAGGATATAAAGGAAGAATCTGTACCATAGACGCAAGGGCGATATCCATTGCCTATCTCGGAAAATATTTCCCCAACACCCCGATGCTTGCAGCTGTTGTTGAAGTAAGCGGATGTGTTGACAAGGAACAGTTCCTTAAGGACATGGAGAGCTCGTACAGACATAAGTTCGCCAAGAAGCCCCAGCTTGTCGAGGGCAATCTGCAGTGCCTCAGGGCCGCTATGAAGGAAGTGAGAGGTTGATATGGGATTAAAAGCAGAAGAGATAAATGAACATATAGCCTGGCAGGATCTTACCACCGGATGTGAGATCTATGAGCCCGGCACCAGCAGACTTACTAAGACCGGTGAGTGGAGATCCAGAACTCCCGAGTGGATAAAGGAAAAGTGCAAGCAGTGTCTTCTGTGCGCACCTTTCTGTCCCGATGCCTCCATCCCCGTATCCGAAGGAAAAAGAGACGAATTTGATTACGAACACTGCAAGGGTTGCGGAATATGCATTAAGGCTTGTCCTTTCCAGGCAATCCGCTGGAAGGAGGAGAACTGATGAGCATCAGAGAAAGACTTTCGGGTAACGAAGCCATTGCCACCGCAATGAGACAGATCAATCCCGATGTATTCGCAATGTTCCCCATCACACCTTCAACCGAGATCCCTCAGTATTTTGCACAGTATGTTGCTGACGGCAAGGTTGATACCGAGTTCATCTGTGTCGAGAGTGAGCATTCATCGCTTTCCGCATGTCTCGGAGCCGAGGCTGCAGGCTGCAGGGCTGTGACTGCCACATCGTCTGCGGGACTTTCGTTCATGAACGAGGTGCTCTATGTTGCGGCCTCTTCAAGGCTTCCCGTGGTGCTGGCCGTTGCCTGCCGTGCACTTACCGGCCCTATCAACATCAATCATGACTATTCCGATTCCATGGCAGAGCGTGATTCCGGATTCATCCAGATCTATGCCGAGAACAATCAGGAAGTATATGACAACTATCTCCAGGCTCACCGCATTGCCGAGCATCCTGACGTAAGGCTTCCCCTCATGGTATGCGAGGACGGCTTCATCACCTCGCATGCGATTGAGAACATCGAGCTTGAAGAGGATGACAAGGTAAAGAAGTTCGTAGGTGAGTATCATCCCGAGAATTACCTTCTTAAGACAGAGAATCCTCTTGCAGTGGGCCCTTACGGCATATCCGCATATTATATGGAAGCACATGTCGCACAGGCTCATGCGATGATGAATGCGAAGAAGGTCATCCTCGATGTCGCAGCTGATTTCGAGAAGACCTTCGGCAGGAAATATGGACTCATCGAAGAGTACAAGATGGAAGATGCAGAGCTTGCGATGGTCATCATGGGATCATGTGCGGGAACCGCCAAGGCCTGCGTGGATGAGCTGAGAAAAGAAGGCGTGAAGGCCGGACTCATCAAAGTCAGAGTGTTCAGGCCTTTCCCCGGCGAGGAGATCGCAAAGGCACTTGAAAACTGCAAGGCTGTTGCGGTCATGGACAAGAGCGAAGGTTTCTCCGCATGCGGCGGACCTCTTTATGCGGAAACCGCAGGTGCTCTTTTCAACAGCAAAAAGAGACCTCTTATGGTTGATATAGTCTTCGGACTCGGCGGAAGAGATTTCACGGTTGAATCCGCAAGAAGCGTTTACGATCGGTTAGCTAAGATCGCTGAGACAGGCGAGACCGGAGATATCTATACCCACATGGGTCAGCGTGAGAGGTGATCAAAATGGCATATAATCTTAAAGAGGAAATGAATAAAGAGGAACGCTTCAATCCCGGACACAGACTCTGTGCCGGATGCGGAGCGGGAATTGTCTGCAGGGCCATGATGAGAGCCGTTGATCCTAAGGATAAGGCTGTCATCTGTAACGCAACGGGATGCCTTGAAGTATCATCCTTCCAGTATCCCTATACCGCATGGAACGATTCCTATATCCATACAGCGTTTGAAAATGCATCATCCACCGCATCGGGTGTATGTGCCGCAGTGGAGGTCATGAAGAGAAAGGGTAAGATCGACCCTGATCAGAACTACAAGATCCTTGTCATCGGCGGAGATGGCGGAACATATGACATCGGATTCCAGTCACTTTCGGGAGCACTCGAAAGAGGACACGACTTCACATATTTCTGCTATGACAACAATGCTTACATGAACACCGGAACGCAGAGATCATCCGCAACTCCGAGATTTGCGGCAGCCACCACCACACCTGCCGGTGCCGATTCGGTGGGCAAGAAACAGGATCAGAAGGATCTTACGCAGATTGTTGTCGCACACGGCGTTCATTATGCAGCACAGACCACTCTCTTCGGTAACATGAAGGATTTCCACGAGAAGGCTCACCGTGCTATCTACACACAGGGCCCCACTTTCGTGAATGTCCTTACTCCCTGCCCCAGAGGCTGGGGATATCCCGCAGAGGATCTTATCGAGATCTGCAAGGCTGCCATCGACACCTGCATCTGGCCTCTTTACGAGGTTGTTGACGGAGAATACAGACTTACCTATGAGCCCAAAAAGAAACTCCCTGTTGAGGAGTTCATGTCGAAGCAGAGCAGGTTCGCACACTGCTTCAAGAACGGCAACGAGTGGACCATAGAAGCTGCACAGCAGTACGTAGACAAGAAGTGGGAAGACCTTCTTTCCAAGTGCAAATAAAAAAGCAGTGACCGTTACGGAGGATAAATATGGCAAAACAACTTTTCAGCAATGATCATATTCTTTCCTGGCTTCAGTACTTTTCCAGCAATACCGACATTGATCTTGAGCATGTCAAGATCCTGGACATAACACGCAAGAACAAGAACCTCATTCCCACGGTCGAGGCACACAGATGCACTCTTGTCTTTACCGAGGCGGGAGATCAGGACATCTTCTACCGCATGTGGAGTGTCGGACTCGGCGAGTGCGAGGTCATCTATAATGAAGGATCCGAGCCTGTCGGAGCTATCAAGAGAAATCTTGTTGCTGACATGATCGACCGCGGCATCAACGCAAGTGCCGGAATGATCGTGCTCAATCCCAATGCCCGCAGCACCATCAAGTTCGGAATGGATAACAAGAACTTCGCATCCGGATCCGTAAGATATGTCGGGAGCGAGATCCGTTCCGTCATCCTTTCCAAGATGCAGATCGCTGAAAACAAGAACTTCTGCGTCATATCCGGTGAGTCCATTGCCGTGGAGACTGCTATGATATGCGGTGAAGGCTCCGTCATTGCCGTTGAGTACAAGGAAAGTGACAGAGAGACTCTTGAAGAGAACGTCGGAAAGTTTGGACTCAAGAACATCACTATAATCGATCATGTCGATGCCAGGACGATGAAGGATCTTCCCGTTCCCGACACCACCATGCTCGTTGCTTCGGCAAGCATGGAGCAGGAGATCACCTTCCTCAAGGGACTGAATCCCAACATGGAGTTCGTTATCTATACCCTTGATTTCAGGGTTGCCGCTTCAATGCGTGACATACTCGGAAGATTCGGAATGGACGATGTGAACATCATTCAGATCACCGTTTCCAAGCTTGATTCCAAGAACATATTCGAAACCCAGCCTTCACCCTGGATCATCACCGCAAAGGCAGGGGAGTAAGCGGGGCACAGCCTTATCCCGGCACGGCGAATGATCCGTGCAAGGCGAACATTCGGGATATTGAAATTTCTGCGCCAAGTGATAAAATACCTTATTATTATGCTTAAAATGCGTATGAAGACGACCCGTCTGGCCGGGAGTCGAACGCGCATCACGTCAGAAACGTGATAATGGAGGATGCCATGAGCAAGATCTATATTCCGGAGGGTTATCAGTCACATCTGAACCTTCACGATACACAGGTTGCGATCAAGACTGTAAAGGACTATTTTCAGGCAAGACTTTCCGAGAGACTGAATCTCCAGAGAGTATCCGCGCCGCTTTTTGTTACTCCGGAATCAGGTCTTAACGATAATCTGAACGGTGTTGAACACCCCGTTGAATTCACCATAGCCTGCGAGGGCGGACGCGAGGCACAGGTCGTTCAGTCCCTTGCAAAGTGGAAGAGATACGCTCTCGCAAAATACGGATTTGAGGTAGACGAAGGACTCTATACCGACATGAATGCCATCAGGGCGGATGAAGATCCCGACAACATCCACTCCGTATTTGTCGATCAGTGGGACTGGGAGAAGATCATCCTCAAGGCTGACAGGAACTTCACCACACTCAAGGATACCGTTCTCGATGTCTATGCGGCTCTCAGAAAGACCGAGAAGTACATGGCCATCCAGTATGATTACATCGAGGAGATCCTTCCTCATGATATCTTCTTCATCACCACCCAGGAGCTTGAGGATATGTATCCCGACAAGACTCCCAAGGAGAGAGAATATATCATAACCAGGGAAAAGGGCGCTGTCTGCCTCATGCAGATCGGTGACAAGCTAGGGTCCGGCGAGGTTCATGATTTCAGGGCTCCCGACTATGATGACTGGGCACTTAACTGTGACATTTTCGTGTATTATCCCGTTCTCGACATTGCACTGGAACTTTCAAGCATGGGCATAAGAGTTGATGAGGATTCAATGGTAAGCCAGCTTGAAAAGGCAGGATGCCCCGAAAGAGCAGAGCTTCCGTTCCAGAAAGCCATCATCGACGGCAAGCTTCCTTACACCATCGGCGGAGGCATCGGACAGTCCAGAATATGCATGTTCTTCCTGAGAAAGGCACATATCGGTGAGGTTCAGTCCTCCATCTGGCCTGATGAGGATGTTGCCGAGGCGGAAAAGAAGGGCGTAAAACTTCTTTAAACTGTTTTGCCGGGACGGCTTTGGAAAAGAGACATATGCGTTTGCCTGTACCGGATGCACAAATGAATATTTTGAGCGGCTCGCCTTCCGGGCGGGCCGTTTATTATGTACTGAAAAAAATACTCGACACCTGCGCAGAGTGTGTTATTATTTTGACGGATGCAATGGTGCATCGGGTTGCGTCGTATCCTTCCTTTACGGGAAAATAAGGGAGCGGCAGCAAAGGAGAGAAAAATGAATATAAGCAAAAAGACAAATGTCATCGTAGGAATGGGACTTCTTACCGCGATCGTCATCGTGCTTCAGGCACTTGCGCTCAGCGTTAAGTTTGGCATGTTCACCATCACACTTGTGCTCGTTCCCATCATCGTCGGTGCCGCACTTTACGGATGGCAGGCAGGAGCATGGCTCGGATTTGTGTTCGGAGTTGTCGTTCTTTTCACCGACGCAGGTCTGTTCCTTGCAGTGAACATTCCCGGAACCATCATTACCTGCATTGCTAAGGGCGTTGCAGCCGGAATCGTGGCAGGCCTCATCTACAAGGCGCTTTCCAAGAAAAATAGTTTCCTCGGAGTGCTGATAGCAGGCGTCGCCGCTCCCGTTGTAAATACCGGAATATTCCTTCTCGGATGCCTTCTGTTCTTCATGGACCTCATCAATGAGTGGGCTGCTGCAACAGGTGCTCCCAGTGCGGGATATTATCTCATCTTCGGTATGGTCGGAATGAACTTTGTCGTTGAGCTGATCATCAATCTTGCTCTTGCCGCAACGATCGTTCAGATCATCGGCATTGCCAGAAAGAGTAACGTTGCTGACTAATTATACGGTGGATGCTGCCTTGCGCGGCATCCGCCTTTTTTGATATATGGAGGGGAAATCATGGTAATTGCATTTGATGTGGGTAATACCAACATAGTAATGGGCGTCATAGATGAGGAGAAGACATATCTCCTTGAAAGACTTGCGACCGATCCCGGCAAGACCGAGGCTGAGTTTGCGGTGCTGGTCAAGAACATTCTCGAGATCCATGGCGTTGATCTTAAGAGCGTTACGGGAGGCATCATCTCATCGGTTGTGCCTCCAATGAACAATATCCTTGCAAAGGTTGTGGAGCTCCTTACCGGACATAAAGCCCTGATCGTGGGTCCCGGGCTCAAGACCGGACTTAACATCGCAGTAGGAGATCCTTCCGAACTGGGTGCCGACCTGGTGGTGGGCGCTGTTGCGGCCATCGCAAAATATGAAGCTCCCATGCTGATCATGGACCTCGGAACCGCAACGACCATCTCGGCGATCGGAAAAAACAAGGAATTCCTCGGCGTCATCATCTATCCCGGTGTCAAGGTGTCGTATGATGCGCTCGTCGGAAGGACCGCACTTCTTTCCAGCATCTCATTCGATGAGCCTGCCAATGTGATCGGAACCAACACCACCGACAGCATGCAGTCCGGACTCATCTACGGAAATGCCGGCATGCTCGACGGTCTTATCGACAGATGCGAAGAGGAGATGGGCGGAGTCAAGACTCTCATAGCAACCGGAGGTCTTTCGTCCAGGATCGTTCCTCATTGCAAGCACGATATCATCTTCGATGACGATCTTCTCATCGACGGACTCAGGATCATCTATTACAAGAACAAAAAGTGAAACGCAGGGCCGTGCCCGCTGTTTCTCTTTCTTCTTAGCGGGGCCTGCCGCTGTTTTGAGAATAAAACATGGATATGAATTTCGGGGATATCCCTGTAAAAGTTACATATTCCCGCAGACGTACCCTTTCGATGAAGTTCGATGTGACGGGGACTCTTATGGTGAATGCACCTTTGCGCGTTTCTGAGGCAGAGGTGCGTTCTTTTTTGAATGAAAAAAGCCGCTGGATCAGGACCAACTATGTGAAGGTGATGGATAAGGCAGAGAAGGCTCGCAGCCTTAGCGTGGAGGAGGGCGGAAGAGTGCTCTACCTCGGCGAGGAGCTGAGCGTGCATGTAGGCGGAACTCACAGGATCTTCAAGATAGGAAATGAGATCAGTTTTCCCGAAGGCTCGTCCATGGAAAGTTATGCTTCGTGGCTGAAATCAAGAGCTAAGGAATATCTTACCGTAAAGTTCCGTAACAGAGCCTATGAGATGGGCATCACATACAGGGAACTTCGCATAACCGGTGCAAAGTCAAAATGGGGATCATGCTCGGAAACCGGCAAGATCACACTTTCATGGCATCTGATGATGTGTCCGGAAGAGTGCATAGAATACGTCGTGATACACGAACTGTGCCACAGGCTTTATATGGATCATTCAAAAGAATTCTGGGCTGAAGTGGAAAAGAGAATGCCGGATTACAAGAAACACAAGAAATGGCTGGATGATAACAGCTATCTGATGGACGTTGTCTGAATGACATATGCAAACTAAGAGGCGCCACCCGACGTGTCATCCGGATGGCGCCTTTAGTTGATGGGCTCCTCAATATCCATTGGCGGATACCTCCTGTTTATATTCTCCCGATTCTCCTGCCTGTTAACGGCTGCATCTCTTCGTAAGCTTAGCTTCATTCTTCTTACGGCTGCCTTCATCCGAAAGCATATATTAAACGGTGCGTTCTGCTCTCATAGGATGATCTACACTTCATGTGCCTATGCCGTGTTTTCACTTTCTTCCCTGAGACTGTGCCTCCGGCCTGATCGGGTACGGGTCGTCAGCTGCTACTGTCTAGTACATTGGTCTGCCCTCCATTTGGGTTATCGGGTTACTGCTTAATGTCCCATTGGAGTGTTCCTCCTTTTCTAAAAGCTTCCTGAATCCTTTGTCTGTTTTCATTTGCTTTTGTTTTATGTGCTTATAATAATCTAATAATTTATCCTTGTCAACACTTTTTTCAAAAACTTTCTAAAAAACCTATAAAGAATTGCGATAACGTTTAAGTAATTGCATGAATTTTCAGATAATTTATTTCCGGGGCGATGCCGGAATGCCGGAAAATGCGGATCCATCGGACTTTCAGGGGATTCCGAAACGGCTAAAAAGGTTCACTTTTCGGGCATTTTCTGTTATTCTATAACTTGGGTTTAAAGGGGCTTGAGGCAATATCCCGGCCCTGTTTGCCGTAAATTTACATATGGTTTTTGACCACAGAAAGGAATTTTTAGAGATGTATATTACTTGTCTTGACCTTGAAGGAGTTCTTGTTCCGGAGATCTGGATCGCTTTTTCCGAAAAGACCGGCATTCCGGAGCTGCGCAGGACCACAAGGGATGAGCCTGATTATGATAAGCTTATGAACTTCAGGATCGGAATACTCAAAGAGCACGGCCTCGGACTTAAGGAGATTCAGGAGACCATCGCTACTCTTGATCCCCTTCCCGGAGCAAAGGAGTTCCTTGATGAGCTCCGCTCCAGGACACAGGTGCTGATCCTCAGCGATACTTTCGAACAGTTTGCATCACCTCTGATGAAAAAACTCGGAATGCCCACCATATTCTGCAACACTCTTGAAGTTGCAGATAATGGCGAGATCACAGGCTACAAGATGAGATGCGACAAGAGCAAGCTTACTACCGTCAAAGCACTTCAGAGCATCGGATATGAGACCATAGCAAGCGGTGATTCCTTCAATGATCTCGGAATGATCGAAGCCAGCAAGGCCGGATTCCTTTTCAGGACAACTGATAAGCTTAAGGCAGATTATCCCCAGTATCCCGCTTTTGAAGAGTATTCGGAACTTCTTGACGCCATAACAGAAGTGATGAAGTGACGAAGTGACGAAGGAACGAAAGCCCGGAGCTGAATGCTCGTGGCTTATGCACCGGATGATCATGCTGATGCCGGAAAAATAAGCGACCATGACCAACTATAAGCTGATAATCAGATATGACGGCACGAGGTATAAGGGATGGGAACACCAGCCCGGTACCGACATGACCATTCAGGGCAAGATGGAACTGGCAGTCATCAGGATGCTCAATCCTTCGGGTTTGCGGGATGCGTCCGGAGCCGGTGATGCAGCCGGAGCCGGTGATGCAGCCGGAGCCGGTGAAACGGACGGGGCCGATACATCCGACTGCCTCGGGACTTTTGAAGGGGACATCCCGGAGATCATCTCTGCGGGAAGGACCGACGGCGGAGTTCATGCGGAGGCCATGTGTGCCAATGTACGTCTTGATACCGTGCTTGACTGCGACGGGATAAGAGACGGACTCAACAGAAATCTTCCGGATGACATATGTGTCATAAATGTCGTGAAGGCACCCGAGAGATTTCATGCCAGATATAATGCCACGGGCAAGACATACAGATATACCTGTTATGCGGGACGGTTAAAGCCCGTGTTTGACAGAAAGCTTGTCTACGAACTTGGAAGCGTTCCGGACATTGCCGAGATGAAGAAGGCTGCGGGATACCTTATCGGTGAACATGATTTTACTTCCTTTTGCGGCAATCCGAAGATGAAGAAATCCTGCGTCAGATGCGTCGACAGCATAGAGATCGCATATGAGAACGAAAGACTTACTTTCACTTATCACGGGACCGGATTTCTCCAGTACATGGTACGGATCATGACAGGCACTCTTTTGGAAGTGGGACTTGGCAAAAAAAGTGCTGATCAGATCCCGGAGATCCTTGATTCAAAGGACAGATCAAAAGCCGGATTCACGGCACCTGCAAGAGGCCTGTGCCTTGTGAAGGTCGATTACGAATAGACAGGTTATGAACGGAACTATTATGAACGTGCCTGTTATGAATGACAGATAATGAATAGGAGCTTTGGGGCTTGAACGAACTGTTTATAAGAGCAGACATGAATAGCAGCATCTCCATGGGACATATGATGAGATGCCTTTCAGTTGCCGACTCTGCAAAAGAGCGCGGTGCCGGGTGCACCATCATCACTGCCGATGAACAGCCCGAAGGACTGATCAGGGAAAGAGGGCATGAATGCATAGTGCTCGGTAGTTCCTGGGATGACATGGAAGGCGAACTGGCTGAACTTGAAAAAGTCATCGAAAAACACGGGATAAAGAAGCTCCTCATAGATTCCTATCAGGTGAGCGAGAGCTATCTTCGCAAAGTAAACAGCCTCACGGATGTATATTATCTTGACGATCTTAATTCCTTCCTGTATCCGGTGCATGCCGTCATCAATTACGCTAACTATGCGACAGACAGCTTCTACCCCGTAAGATTTCCGGGAACCCTGTTTTATCTCGGATGCGGATATGCCCCGCTAAGGGAAGCTTTCAAGTCACCCGTTCCCAAGAAGATTAATTTTGAGGTGAAGAATCTCCTGGTCATGTCGGGTGGCTCGGATCCGTTCGGGATACTTGGCAAGATCCTTAATGTGATACCGGCCGGACGATATAATGACATAAATGTCATATGCGGGAATTACAATGAAAGAGAAGAAGAACTTCGTGCCGCATATGAAAACGACCCTTCGGTCCACATTTATTCACATGTGCAGAAGATATGGGAATTGTACGAGCAGGCTGACATCGCAATCTCTGCGGGCGGAAGCACTCTGTACGAACTGTCTTCGATGGGAGTTCCGACCATAACCTATTCGTTTGTCGACAACCAGATCCCCAACGTCAGGTCGTTTGATACTGATGAGCTCATGCCGTGTGCCGGTGATGTCAGGGGCGGAAATGTTCCCGCAAGGATCGCAGAGCTCCTGGACAGAGTCGAAAGCTACGAATACAGGACAGCTGTTTCCAGAAGGCTTCAGAGCGTGGTGGACGGAAAAGGTGCCGACAGACTGGCGGCTCTGCTTCTTTAAGGCTCCGATGCAAAAGAAAGATGATTCAATATTCATAGATAACGTTCATGGATATCGTTTTTAGATAACGGATTTAACAGACATATATGCGCAAGATAATCGGCAAACTGAATAAGCTGCTCTCACCTGCCCAGAAGAAGCACATGGCACTCCTTACCGTCATGATGATAATAGGTGCACTGCTTCAGACTGCAGGCGTCGGAATGCTCGTGTCTGTTGTGAACATCGTTATCGATCCGGAAAAGAGTGCAAATTCGCAGTATGCGAAGATGTTCTATGATCTGATCGGATGTGACGAACAGTCGGGCTACAGGCTTTTCCAGTACTCGGTCATGATATTCATGATCGTAGTCTTCATCGTCAAGAATCTGTTTCTCTACATCCAGCAGAAAGCAATGTATGCATTCGTGTACAGGAACCAGTTTGCAACTTCGGAACGCATGATGAGAAATTACGTGCGCAGGGATTATGAGTATTACCTGAATGCCGACACCGCCGTCGTTCAGAGATCCATCACATCGGATGTCAATAACATGTATGCACTTATCCTTGCGATACTGCAGCTGATCTCCGACGGATTCGTGTCACTGTGCGTGTGCGCATTCTGCCTTGCCCAGAGCGGACTCATGACTGTGATCCTCGCTGCGGTGCTGGTGCTGCTTCTCTATATCATCAAGAAAGTTCTCAAGCCCGTGATGTACAAGGCCGGCAAGGATAATCAGGATTATTACAGCGGACTGTTCAAATGGATATCACAGAGCGTGATGGGCATCAAGGAAGTCAAGATCTTCGGAAGAGAGAAGTTCTTTGTCGACAGTTATGATGACTGCGGCAAGGGATATGTGAATGCGGTGCAGAAATACAGCCTTTACAGCAGCATTCCCAAGCTCCTCATAGAGGCCGTCTGTGTTGCCGTGATGATGATCTACATGATCGTGATGATCGCACTCGGAAGAGGCTCCGAGGCTCTCATCAGTGATTTTGCCACTCTCGCTGCAGCGGCACTGGTCCTTCTTCCTGCAGTCAACAGGATCAACAATCAGATAAATTCGATGTCGTACTTTGAGCCCTTCCTCATGAATGTCAGCGACAATCTTCAGGAAGACATTGATGATGCCAATACGGACATGACATATGCGTCGGATGTTCCCAGGCTTGAACTTAAGGACAGCATTTCCTTTGAAGGGATAACTTATTCCTATCCCGGCTCCGATGTGAAGATCCTCGACAAAGCGGATCTTACCATACCCATCGGCTCAAGCATAGGCATCGTTGGAACGACAGGAGCCGGAAAGAGCACGCTTGTTGACATTCTTCTCGGACTCCTTAAGCCAGGTGAAGGCACGATAAAAGCCGACGGAGCCGACATTCGTGATAATTACAGAAGCTTTTTGAAGAATGTAGGATATATTCCCCAGATGATCTTCATGCTCGACGATACGATAAGGAACAATGTTGCATTCGGCATAGCACGTGAAGATCAGGATGAAGAGAGAATTTGGGAAGCACTTAAGGAAGCTGCTCTCGATGATTTTGTCAGGGGACTTCCGGACGGACTTGATACCGGCATCGGAGAAAGAGGTATCAGAATCTCAGGCGGACAGCGCCAGAGGATAGGGATCGCAAGAGCGCTCTACGGTGATCCCGAAGTGCTCATACTCGATGAAGCAACATCCGCGCTTGATAATGAAACCGAGAATCTGATCATGGAATCAATTAACAGATTCATGGGAAGAAAGACTCTGGTGATCATAGCTCACAGACTTCAGACGATCGAGAAGTGTGACATGGTATTCAGGGTCGGTAACGGACAGGTGACCAGAGAAAGATGACAAAGGACAGATCCGGAAAACTGATTCCCGTAAAGTTTGTCCCTTTGATCTGCGGGATCCTGCTTGGCCTCGTGCTGATCCTCGCGGCATTTCTCATAGTGCGCGGTGAAGGTCCTGCAAAAAGAGGATATGATGTGGTGATCTTCGGAGACAGCATCATGGCGTATTCCCAGGATGAAACCTCCGTCGCTAACATGATCGCATCGAGGACCGGACTCAGCGTAGGGGATTTTTCCTTTGGCGGTACGATGGCTGCTTATAATGCGGCAAACGGAAGTCTCGGATCGCACAAGAATTACCTGTGCATGGCTGCGCTTTCCCAGGCTCTTGTTTCGGATGATCTGTCGGTGCAGAGGAACCTTTATATAGCTGATTCCGCGACCGATTACTTCTACGAAAGAGTATCGGAACTTGAGGCACTGGATCTTAAAGCAACAGACATAGTCATAATAGAGCATTGCCTTAATGATTATCACAGTGCGATCCCGATAGGGGATGAGAATTCGAGAAATGAATATACCTACTGCGGAGCTTTGAGGCTTGCGGTTGAAAATATTCGAAGGGTCAATCCTGACATCCGCATCATTTTTGTGTCGCCTACCGAAAAGTGGATGCTTGACGGAACGAGTGCAAGTGAATATGACTACGGTGGCGGAGTGCTTGATGACTATATGGATGCCCAGAGAAGAATGGCGGAAGTGCTGAACGTCGAATATGTGTGGATGCATGATCTTTACGGGGAAGCATCCGACAGATTCACAGATGATCTCACGGGAGAACCGGTCATCGGATCGGGGTATACCGTTGAAGGCACGCATCCGAATTACTACGGAAGATATGTGATAAGTGAACGCATATCCGATTATCTTGAAGGTAAGTACAATGACGGTAAATGAACTGTTCACAAAACTGAAAGATCGCTTTGAAGTGCCTGACAGGCTTGCGTTTGCATTTGCTTTTGCCTCGGGCCTTCTTGTTCACATGCCTGCGATGCTCATGGACGTGCCGAATCATGACGGACTTTCCAGCATGCATTTTTCACAGAACATGATCACCTCGGGAAGATGGTTCCTTGCGGTCGTGTGTGCCGCATCATCTTTCTATACCGTGCCGTGGATCATAGGTCTTATCGCAATAACGGAGTTAGCCCTTACAGCGGTTCTCCTGAGAAGGATATTTGATGTCGATAATCCCGTAACGATATTCCTTATCTCGACGCTTTTGGTGAGCTTTCCTTCACTTGCTTCCACCTTTGCGTATGTCTTTACTCTCGACGGATATATGGCAGGGCTTCTTTTTGCGGTGCTTGCCGTGTATCTGGTGAAAAAAGATCACTTCATCCCGGGTGGGATATCGCTTGCATTCAGCATGGGTGTATACCAGGCATATCTTCCTTTTGCAATGCTCCTGTGTATTTACTGCGTCTGGGACACCATGATCCGCTCAGAAAAAAAGTGCATCAGGAAGTGCCTTGATTATCTCTACATGGGCATTACCGGAGCAGTGCTTTATTACGTGATACTGATGATACTGCTGAAGATAGAGGGCAAGGTGCTTGATACATATCAGGGCATCGATTCTCTTGAAAGTGCCGGATTGTCCGGAAGATTTGCGGCTGTCCCTTCAATGTACAAGGACTTTGTGAAGTTTACTTTTTCAAAGGGATTCCTTGCGGGAAATGTGTGTGCGGCCTTCGGACTTGTGCTTGCACTTGTCACGGCATATGCCGCTGTCAGGATGATAATAAAGGGAAAGCTTTATGCGAAGATGTGGTTCTACTGGCTGCTGCTTCTAAGCATCGTCCTGGTGCCCGTGTCAGCCAACATAGTCCTGATGATCACTCCGAATGTCAATTACCACCTGATCATGAGATATCAATGGGTGCTGTTCTGGATGGCAGCCGTGGTGGTTTGTGACAAGTGTGTCACAAAAACGGGAGCGGTTGTTCGCAAGACAAATGAAGGATCATCCGCGGAAGATGCGTCGGATGCCGGAGGGCCGGGAGTAGGGGCACTCGTATCATGGATCAGCTTCATCGCGGCCTTCGTGATCTTCGTATCTTACGCTGTTACGGACAACATCGGATATACGAATCTTCAGAGAAAATACGAGAAGACCTACGCTTATGCGCTGAGACTTCTTGACAGGATAGAAAATACGGAAGGATATTATCAGGGCGTTCCCATCGCGATAATGGGAGTCATAGGTGATGATGAATTCCCTCCTTCCGAGATAACCGCACCCGCGACCGAGGAGATGATCGGACTGAGCGGCGACTATCTCATCTATACGGCAGATAATTATGAGGCTTTCATTAAGTATTACATGGGAGCAACTCTTAATTTTGTTTCCGAGGAAGAAGAAGCAAGGATCTATTATTCGGACGAGTATATTGCGATGGAAAGCTTCCCCGGTGCTACTTCGGTTCAGATGATAGACGGAGTGATGTGCGTCAAGACGGAAGATGCATTGAGGGATTAACCTGCGGAAAAGACAGGACGGGCAGATGATCTCCGGGCCCGAGTTTAAGAAAGGATCGATATGGTATCTGTAGTATTACCGGCATACAACGAAGCAGATAATATAGAGCCTGCGATAAAAGAAATATCCGAATGCCTGTCCGGCTGCACGGATGAATATGAGCTTGTGTTCATAAGCGACGGATCGACGGACGGAACATATGAAAAGATTAAGGCTGCCGCAGAAGCGGATCCCCATGTCAAGGGTGCGGAGTTTTCCAGGAACTTCGGCAAGGAGGCTGCGATCTTTGCAGGTCTTTCGCTTGCGTTCGGTGATGCCGTGATCGTGATGGACTGCGATCTTCAGCATCCCGTCAGCGCTCTTCCCGAGATGATAGAGAAGTGGAAGGCGGGTGCCGAGGTGGTCGAGGGCATCAAGAACAGCAGAGGACGTGAGAATATCTTCCACAAGATGAGCGCGGGCCTTTTCTACGGCATCATGACAAAGCTCATCAAGATAGACATGAGTGCATCGTCAGATTTCAAGCTCCTTGACAGGAAGGCTGTTGACGCGCTTTTGGAACTTCCCGAGAGCAATACCTTTTTCAGGGCGCTGTCTTTCTGGATAGGGTTTAAGTCCGAGAAGGTTTATTACGATGTCGAGGAAAGAAGAAGCGGCAAGAGCAAGTGGTCCACAAAGGGACTGGTCGATTATGCCATCAAGAACGCAACTTCATTTTCGACACTGCCTCTTAAAGTCATCACGATGATGGGCTGGTTCTTCCTTCTTTTTGCCCTGGCGCTGGGCGTGCAGACACTCATCAATTACATTTGGTTTGAAGCCGAAACCGGATTTACTACGGTCATTCTTCTGATCCTGATAGTGGGCGGATTCCTGATGCTGAGCCTTGGCATCATCGGTCATTACATCGCCAGGATATATGAAGAGGTAAAGGGAAGACCGAGATTTATAATACGAGATGTTGCAGGTGATCTTACAGGTAACGTGAAAGGACAGTGGAAATAATGATCAATTTTAATGTTCCTCCGTATGTAGAGACTTCTATCGGATATATCAGGGAGTGCGTCGAAGCACAGAAGATATGCGGTGACGGCAAGTATACCAAAAAGTGCAACGAATGGTTTGAAAAAAGGACCGGCACATCCAAGTGCCTGCTCACCACAAGTTGCACCCATGCTACGGAGCTTGCTGCGATTCTTTGCGACTTAAAGCCCGGTGATGAAGTGATCATGCCCTCGTACACATTCGTCTCTACCGCGAATGCTTTTGCATTAAGAGGCGCTGTTCCCGTGTTCGTCGACATCCGTCCGGATACCATGAATATTGACGAGCGCAAGATCGAGGATGCCATCACTTCCAAGACTAAGGTCATCTCACCCGTTCATTATGCGGGAGTCGGATGCGAGATGGATACCATCATGGACATCGCAGCGCGTCACGGCCTCAGGGTTGTCGAGGATGCCGCACAGGGCGTCATGGCTACATATAAAGGGAAGGCACTCGGAAGCATCGGAGACTTCGGCGCATATTCGTTCCACGAGACGAAGAATTACAGCTCGGGAGAAGGCGGTGCGATCCTTATCAAGAATCCCGAGGATGCAGAGCGCGCTGAGATCATCAGGGAAAAAGGAACCAACAGGGCCAAGTATTACCGCGGACAGGTTGATAAGTATACCTGGATGGATCTCGGTTCATCATATCTGCCCAGCGACATGAATGCCGCATATCTCTATTCCCAGCTTGAGATCGCAGATGAGATCAATCAGAACAGAAGAGCAAGCTGGGATCATTACTATTCAAGACTTAAGACTCTTGCGGATGATGGCAGGATAGAGCTTCCCTATGTTCCCGCAGAGTGCGAGCACAATGCCCACATGTTCTACATTAAGTGCCGCGACATCGATGAAAGGTCTGAACTCATCACACACCTTAAGTCAAACGACATTCTGGCGGTGTTCCATTACATACCGCTTCATACCGCTCCGGCCGGAAAGCTTCTCGGAAGATTCCATGGCGAGGATGAATACACGACCAGAGAAAGTGAACGCCTGCTCAGGCTTCCCATGTTCTACGGCCTTACAAGCGATCAGGTAGATTACATATGTGACAAGATCACGGAATTCTATGCCCGCTGATATCAGGAAAAAAATGAAAACCATATTCGGAACGGCGGTTTTCCTTGTCCTGACTCTGCAGATCTTAACAGGCCTTGTATGGGGATGCTTGAATTTTCCGTACCTTCAGGAATTCGGAGATACCACCGGACTGCTTAGGATGTCGGAAGGCCTTTTTCTGCAAGGTGACACCGGTGTCATATACCCTGCACTTCTTGCGATTGTCAGGACCATGTTTCTGAATTCGCCTGTCAGGTATTATCAGGTGATGTACCTGCTGCAGCTTGTACTTGCGTTCATCTCGTGGTTTTATTTTTCACAACAGGTGCTTGGCATCGAAAAGACCCGGATGAGGATCTGGTTCTCACTTGCGGTGATCACCTGTCCGTTTGCGATGCAGTGCCACATGGCTGTCCTGGAATATTCTTTTGCTTCAAGCTTTCTTTGCCTTCTTGTCACGTTTCAGATCAGGTTCATGCGTGAATGGAAAGAAGATCTGTCACGGATCGCTGCGTCAAGAGTGTTTCGAGACACCTGCATCGTTTCGCTGTTCTGGCTCTTCCTCTCACTCCTTAGAAAAGAATTCGTCCTGCTCGGCTTCATTCCCGTGCTGTCCGTTTATATCACGATCGTCCGCAGGATAAAAGCTGTTCTGATGCCTGCCGTGACAATCATCTGTTTTGCTACACTCATTTTTACTTCCGTGCATATTTTCGGGATCGGCAACGGCCTGTCGCCTGTTCAGAATTTCAGAATGAGCCTTTATTACAGAGTAGCATGGAATGAAGATTTTCAGGATCTGGATCATATTCCCGCACATGTAAGGGAAGTTACGGACGAAGAAACCCTTGAGGATATCATAGCTGATCCCGGACTCATATACAGGATCGGCGATGCGGCCAGGAGAACTATCGGAACCGAAGAGACAGTGATCGAATTTCCCGGATGGGCCTGGGTTGCCTTCAGGGATAACAAGACTGCGATCGTGATAGATACGATGACCGAGATCGCGGGATATACATTTGCTCCGCTGATAAATCATATCAAGCTTGCGGGCGTCGGGCTTCCGGGGTATTCAACAGGCAACTATGATGTCATGAGAAGGATATGCCCCGTCCTGACGAAGTTCTATCTGAGAGTCTTTTCCGTCGTGTATGTCATGATCCTTGTTGCATTCGTTATTGCAAAGATCGCAGAACTGACGGGAAGTGCCGCAAACAGGAGCAGCGCTGATGCAGCTGAAACGGCTGATGCCGAAAGCGGACATGCGATCTGCAGCATCGGTGAACTGATCCCTGTAATTGCTGTGATTGTCACGTCATCGTTCATATATGCTTTTTCCGGAAATAATGTCTGGGACCACAGGAAGGCACTTTTCGCGACCTGCATGTGGATGTCCCTGTTTGCCGGATCATCCGTAAAAGAGAAATGATAAAAGGAATCCTGATCACAATCTGCATGGAGCTTTTGCTTCCCCTGACCGCAGGGGCGTGCTTTGCCGTCCCTTCGAAATCAGATCCCGATCACAAGGCTCTATTTTTGGCAAGAGCCTATACGTCGGGACAGATATTCCTTTTTGCACTTTTTCAGCCGGTTTTCGTGTTTGCGATACTTAAGAATATGACATTTTCCGGGGCGGCGCGGATTTATCTCCCTCTGGCGATCATCCTGTCGCTTGCCATGGCAGCCGTCTCTTTTGCAAGGAACCGCTCCGCATACGCTAAAGTCCTGAACGGAAAAGCAGGGAAGATAAGTTTCTGGGGTATCGCATCGATTCTTGCAATACTGTTTATGATAGTCATGTCATTTTTTATGACTTACTATGACGGAGATGATTCGTATTATGTCGCGGCTGCGGCACAGACCGAAACGTCTGATCTGATGTACATGACAGAGCCCTATACTGGAATGGCCATCCTTTCCCCTTACAGATATCTGTTTGCTCCCTTCCCGATGTGGATAACACTTCTGGCAAAATGCTCGGGCGTAAAGGCCGTCGTCATGGCGCATGTTCTTTTCCCCTGGTCAATGATCCTTCTCAGTTTTTCCGTCATGCTGATCATCGCGGAGAGGATCTTCGAAGCCGACTACAGAAAAAGAGACATCTTCATGTTCTTTGCATCCGTGCTTGTTCTGTTCGGTGACTATTCGATACAGACTCCGGAGAATTTCCTGCTGGCAAGATCGAGGCAGGGCAAGGCTGCACTCGCTTCCTTCGTGCTTCCTTTTCTTTTTTCGCTTATTCTTTCCGCTTTCCGGGAATATGACAGGAATAAAAAAATATCCGCAAGGTACCCCGTGCTCATTCTTTTTACGTCAGTTGCGGCGTCGCTTTGTTCCACGATGGGCGGGATGCTGTGTGCGGCATTTGTGTGTGCATCAATGGTATGCATGATGATCGCTTACAGGAAGATCAAGGTCCCGGTCCTTATGATGCTCAGCAGCATGCCGGGACTTGTGTTCATCGCCATGTACCTGGTGATGAGATGAATCTGATAATGAGATGTACCTGATGATTCGTTGAAACTGACAATGAGATGAACCGTATGATGGATCCCATTTTAAACGTCATAAAGAGTCATATGGGGACAGGGCTTGTGACTGTCTTATTCGTGCTCAGCCTTTTTTATGTGGCGGTCACGGAAAAAGACAGGGCAAAGAGACTGTTTTTCCTTTATGTTCCGGTGTTCATACTGGCTTTTTTCCTGTGCCCCGTAAGTTACCGTATCTACGGCAGGATCTCCGAGAGCGTTACCTATTACAGGCTTTTATGGCTGATCCCCGTGACGCCGGTCATAGCTTATGCTGCGGTCTGCGTATGCTCCGGACTTAAAGGCTTTAAGCAGAATCTCTGCATAGCCGGGGTGGCGGTCCTTATCGCTACATCGGGCAGGCTCATGTATAACGATGTGTACATGGTCAGGGCAGCCAATATGTACCATATGCCGCAGTATGTCGTGGATATCTGTGATGAGATCCATATTGAAGGGCGCGAGGTCATGGCACTGGTGCCTACTGAGTTCTGGCAGTTTATCCGCCAGTATGATCCCTGCGTAAAGATCCCTTACGGCAGACAGTATCTCATGAACGTGTATCAGGAACCCGATGACTTGAGGGATGCCATGAATGCCGAAGTCAGGGATCCGCATGAGATAGGGCTCCTTGCAACTCACAGGGGGGTTCATTATATCGTTGTCCCGCAAAATGAGCGATTTGAGACCGCTCCGTACGGTTATGAATACTATAAGACCATAGACGGATACGTCATGTACAAGAACATATATCTGAGCCTTGAAGTATGGGGACAAACCGCGTGAATACGCGGTTTTTGTTCTTTTGAGGCGGATTTTTGCTCTGTTTTCGAAAAAGCGGTGCAAATATGCTCAAAATTTGTGAAACAGCCCGAAAAATGGTATAATTCTTAGGATTATGGGCAAATTATTCAATATCAACAAAATACTTAACGGAGCTCCTTCCGGGGACTCCGATTTAGCTGCGTTTGAAAAGGACATAGTGTCCCTTGACGATACAGGTTCCATTAAGCTGCCTGAGGAGTTTTCCGATGAGTATGAGGATTCCGAAGGCTACGGTGATCCGCTTGATGAGGAGTATCAGTCCGGACCGGATGAAGATGAGTATGCCGGTGAAGATGAATATGCGGAAGAGGAAGTATTCTCTGAGGAATCCGAAGCAGATGAATACTTCGAAGAAGACGAATACTCTGAAGAGGATGAATACGCCGAGACAGACGACTCTTCTGAGTCAGATGAGTACACCGAGTCGGATGAATACGCTGAAGCAGATGAGTACACCGAGTCGGATGAATATGCTGAAGCAGATGAGTACACCGAGTCGGATGAATATGCTGAAGCAGATGAATACGCTGAGTCAGATGAGTACGCTGTGAATGACACGGCTGAATATACAGAAGAAACAGGCAGAGCAGTCTCTTACGAGGAGATGGAATATCCCGAGGAGTACGAGGAGAGCCTGAATGCCGGTGATCGGGCATACGATGAATATGATGAAGAATCTTCCGGAGAGTATTACGACGAGGATTATGCTGAAGATTATTCGGATGATTCCGATGATTATCCGGAAGATGTGAAATCTGAAGAGCCTGTTCTCGGATTTGATGAAGTAAGGCTCGATACCGCTTCGATCAATGCATCGGAGATAAGCGAGCATATAAGAAGAAGCTCACTTGTAAAGGGAAGAGCTTCCGGAAGGAAACCGGGAAGCACTGCTGAAAAAGTCTCCGGTGAATCCGATAAGGGCTTAAGCGTTAACGAGTACATCAATCTCGATGAATCCCACGAGCAGGTTTTCGAATATGAAAGCGGCAAAAAGAATGTCCTGAAGCTTGCCATCATTGCGGTCGCATGCCTTGCACTCCTTGCCGTCGGAATAATCGCGATAAAGAATCGCATCGGATCGGCTTCCGCATCAAATGTCAGGATCACCGATGCGGGAATTCCCGTTTCCGATGATCTCATTGGAGTCGGAAATGAACTTAACGGGATCGAGGTCATAGGACAGAGCGGACTTGCCTCTGCATTCGATGAAAGAATGGCAGCTGCGATGGCTGTTGCTGATGTGCAGAATCCCGCAAACGAGGATCTGCATACCGGCTATAACGAAACAGACATTGTGACAAACACCAGAGTTACCATCGAACTCATTTCCGTCAAATCGGATCTGAAGATAAGGTTCATAAACGCGGAATCCGGGAAACTGATCCCCAACATTCCCTTTGTCGTGACCATCACTTATCCTTCGGGCAAGACAGAGACATGGACCGATGACGACATGGACGGGATCATTTACAGGACATCACTCACCGAGGGAAAGTACAAGATCCACATTGAGCCTCTTGACGGTGACAGATATGCAGGCTTTTCGTGGCCGGCGGATGATTCCATAACCGTAAAGAGCACGATCGAATATGAACGCGTCGACGTCGAAAGTGAGGTCCTTGATGCTTCCCAGGTCAATGAGAACGCCGAAGACACTGCCAGCAGGGGCAACACCTCACAGCTTGACCTGACCAACACCGTTGAATTCCTTGAAAGCACCGAGAAGCCCGTTTACACGGAGATTGCAAGGGATACGATAGTCAATCCACTTGCTGCGATGACTGAGACCGGACCATACAGCATTGTCTTTGCGGCAGACGTATCGGGCAATAACAGCAATCCCCCGGCTCCTCAGCCGGCCGAGAAGCCTACAGTGACACTAAGCCTTTCGCAGACATCGATGTCACTTAAGGCAGGGGCGAAGGGGACATTTACAGTCAGCTATACCATTACCGTGGCAAGGAGCTGCACCCTTTCCGTCTCGTCATCCAACACCGCTGTTGCGACCGCGTCGATATCGGACAAGACAGTCACCGTAACGGCAGTTGCAGGAGGCACGGCGGATATCACCGTCACTGCAACTACGGACAAGAGCGGCAACGTTACCGAAACTGCCACGACCAGCGCAAGGTGCTCGGTTACTGTCACCAATGTCGACATGACACAGCTTCTTACGGATAAGTCCGGTAACGAGGTGTACGTGCTCGAGGACGGAAAATATCGCAGGGCCACATATGCGGATTATTCAACATTTGACAAGTTCTATATCATTTCCGGCACGTTTTATACCGGATGGCAGACCATCAACGGAAGCACATATTATTACAACGCTGAAGGAAAGCCCGTGACAGGCACTCAGGTCATACAGGGCGTCACGTACATGTTCGGCGCCGATGGGAAAATGACATCGACGTCAGGAGTCCTCGGAATAGATGTGTCGAAGTGGCAGGGCAAGATCGACTGGGCTGCCGTGAAAGCTTCCGGCGTGGAGTATGTCATCATCAGGGTTGGCTACAGAGGATCGACCGCCGGGGCGCTCATTGATGATTCGATGTTTGTGTCGAACATAACCGGTGCCAGAGCCGCAGGCCTCAAAGTCGGAGTATACTTCGTAACTCAGGCAATTGATGATGTCGAGGCGGTTTATGAGGCATCCATGGTGCTCGACAGGATCAGGGGATATACACTTGATCTTCCAGTGTTCCTTGATGTTGAGCCCAGCGGAGGAAGAGGCGACAGGATTGACAAGGCCACAAGGACAGCCGTGATCGTCGCATTCTGCGAGACGATCAGAAGTGCAGGATATGCCGCAGGCATCTACGCCAACAAGACCTGGCTTGAGACCAAGATGGACACTTCACAGTTCGGGAATTATAAGATATGGGTCGCACATTATTCATCCGTCTGCGGATATACGGGCAGATATGACATGTGGCAATATACCGATAAAGGAACAGTTTCCGGAATCAACGGAAGTGTCGACATGGATCTGAGATATACATAAGGATCCGGGATATACAGTAACCATCAAAGCAGCAGCAATCACACATACTTCATGTGATCTGTAAAGGAGATTAAAATGAGAACTTATCTTGTCACAGGAGGCGCCGGATTTATCGGTTCCAATTATATCCACTACATGTTTAAGAAGTACGGGGGTGAGATCCGCATCATCAATGTCGATGTGCTGACTTATGCCGGAAACCTTGAGAATCTCAAGGATATCGAGGGAAGAGATAATTACACTTTCGTAAAGGCAGACATCACCGACAAGGATGCCATCAAGAAGATCTTTGACGAGAACGACATCGACAGAGTTGTGCACTTTGCGGCAGAGTCCCACGTGGACCGCAGCATCAAGGATCCCGAGACCTTCATCCGCACCAACGTGCTCGGAACCGGCATAATGCTTGCCTGCGCGCGTGATGCATGGGAGAAGGAAGACGGAACATATCCCGAGGGCAAGAAGTTCCTTCATGTTTCCACTGATGAGGTCTATGGTTCACTTCCTGAGGATGAGAACGCATTCTTCTATGAGACCACTCCTTACAGCCCTCACAGCCCTTATTCTGCATCAAAGGCAAGTTCCGACATGCTTGTTAGGGCATATATGGATACATATCACTTCCCTGCAAACATCACGAACTGCTCCAATAACTACGGTCCTTACCAGTTCCCCGAAAAGCTCATCCCCCTTATGATCAACAATGCTCTTAAGGGTGCGAAGCTTCCTGTATACGGCGACGGCAAGAATGTACGTGACTGGCTCTATGTTGAAGATCACGCCAAGGCTATCGACATGGTTCAGGAAAAGGGAAGACTGTTTGAGACCTACAACATCGGCGGACATAACGAGAAGCAGAACATCGAGATCATCCACACCATTCTCGATGTGCTGAAAGAAGAGCTTCCCGATTCCGATGAAAGAAAGGCTCACATAAATGAGGACCTCATCACTTATGTTGAGGACCGCAAGGGACATGACAGAAGATATGCCATCGCTCCCGACAAGATCAAGGCAGAGATAGGCTGGGAACCTGAAACAATGTTCAAGGAAGGTATCAGGAAGACCATCAAGTGGTATTTCGAAAATCAGAAGTGGATGGAAGGCGTGACCAGCGGAGATTACCAGAAGTACTACGAGAATATGTACGGATCAAGAAAAGAGATCTGATGTTTTTCTTACAATGAAAAGACAGAAAGGAATTGCAAGATGAAGGGAATTATACTGGCAGGCGGAAGTGGAACAAGGCTTTATCCTCTTACCAAGGCTATTTCAAAACAGATCATGCCTGTCTATGACAAGCCCATGATCTATTATCCTCTCTCCACGCTCATGCTCGCGGGGATCAGGGAGGTGCTCATCATATCAACACCCAGAGATCTTCCTGTTTTTGAGGAACTCCTCGGAACCGGAGAACAGCTCGGAATGAGCTTTTCATATGCCATACAGGATCAGCCCAGGGGACTTGCCGATGCATTCATAGTCGGCAGGCAGTTCATCGGAAACGATCCCGTGGCACTTGTCCTCGGAGACAACATTTTCTACGGACAGAGTTTTTCCAAGGTGCTTCGTGCCGTTGCGGACAGGACATCCTCAGAGCCCGGTGCAACGATCTTCGGATACTACGTAAGAGATCCCAGGGAGTACGGAGTCGTCGAGTTTGATTCTGAGGGCAAGGCAATATCCATCGAGGAAAAGCCCGAAAAGCCCAAGAGCAACTATGCGGTTCCCGGACTGTATTTTTATGACAATGATGTCGTTGAGATCGCCGCAAACGTGAAGCCTTCGGCAAGAGGCGAGATTGAGATCACATCTGTCAATAACGAGTATTTAAACCGCGGCACGCTCCATGTCGAGACACTCGGAAGAGGCTTTGCATGGCTCGATACCGGTAATCACGCCGGCCTTCTTGATGCTGCGGATTTCGTTGCGGCATTTCAGAAGCGCCAGGGACTGTATGTGTCCTGCATTGAGGAGATCGCATACAAGAGAGGCTTCATTGACAGGGAGCAGCTCCTTAAGCTTTCCGAGCCCCTCAGCAAGACAGCTTACGGTCAGTATTTAAAAGAGGTGGCAAATGGACTCTAGGTCCAGGTTACTGACAATTCTCGGAAGCATGGGCGCAGTACTTTTAATAGTACTGATAGTTATTTTGTGCACAAATGACGGGATCCTGAGAGGTGATCAGGGACAGACACCCCAGCCCGCACCCGTGGCACAGGTGCCTGATGCACAGTCTGCGGACGGGACAGCCACAACTCCTCTCGGAGGACATCTGATCGGCGGAGATCCTTACGGGTACATGAACGATCCTACGTTCTTTGATGAAGAGCACAGCGATGCATTCATTGCCGCACTGGATCAGTCAGGTAATCTTTCACTGATGGTAACAAGTGTTGAAAAGGATCTGAGAGTCCTGGTGCTGGACGTAAACGGTGAGCTTGTGACAGGGGTTCCTTTCAACATAAGACTTGTGGATTCATCCGATGTCACTACCAGGTACCGCGATCTGGACCAGGATGGGATCATATATGCGGGAACGCTTACTGCCGGTGATTATGATGTCACTCTTGAACCGGTTGAAGGTTACAGAGTTCCGCTTCATTCTACCAGAGTCACGGTGAAGGAAAGCATCGAGTATATACCGATAGCAGACATCTCAGTGCTGATCAAAACCGAAGAGGAGATAAATGCCGCGATCGAGGATACGGCAAACAAGGATGATGCGATCGAGGATTCGGACAGGACCGAGATCGTCACTCTTCAGGCAGGCGGAAACGATCACATGGCCGGCATCGATGTTTCGAGCTGGCAGGGAGATATCGACTGGGACAAGGTCAGGGAATCCGGAATAGAGTTCGTCATCGTAAGAGCCGGATACAGAGGTTCCGTGACCGGAGCGATAGTAAGAGATACATATTTTGACGCAAATGTCTCTGGCGCACTGCGCGCGGGACTTAAAGTAGGAGTGTATTTTGTCACACAGGCCATAAATGAGACGGAGGCTGTTGAAGAGGCCTCAGCGGTGATGGAGATGTGTGCGCCTTATGATCTGGAACTTCCGATCTATCTCGATGTAGAGGGGTCGAACGGCGGAAGAGGCGACCTCATAGATGTCGAGACCAGGACTACCGTATGTGAGGCGTTTTGCAGGACGCTGGAGAATGCCGGACAGCAGGGCGGAGTATATGCGTGCAGATACTGGCTTGCGAATAACATCGATGCCTCACGCCTGGACAGATATAACGTGTGGCTCGCCGAATACAGGAGCGCACCGCTTTACAACGGATATTATTCGATGTGGCAGTACACATCAAGGGGACATGTGGACGGTATCAGCGGAAACGTTGATTTTGACATAATGTATTATTGATACAGGAGAACTGAAATGGGACAGATAACTGTTGAAACATGTGATATCGAAGGACTTAAGATCATAACCCCCGCTGTTCACGGAGACAGCAGAGGATATTTCATGGAGACTTATAATCTGAATGATTTTATGGAGGCCGGGATTGACACTGTCTTCGTGCAGGATAATCAGTCCGCGTCCAAAAGGGGTGTTTTAAGAGGACTTCATTTTCAGATAAATCACCCTCAGACCAAGCTTGTAAGGGCTATTAAGGGAGAAGTATTCGACGTTGCCGTGGATCTCAGAAAAGGCTCACCCACTTTCGGAAAGTGGCACGGCGTCCTTCTTTCCGAGGAAAACAAGAAGCAGTTCTATGTTCCTGCAGGCTTTGCACACGGTTTCCTTGTGATGTCCGAATATGCCGAGTTCTGCTATAAGTGCAGTGACTTCTACACTCCCGGAGATGAGGGCGGCATCATGTACAACGATCCTGCGATCGGCGTTGAATGGCCGATAGCGGACGACATGGAACTTACCTTCTCCGAAAGGGACAAGGTGTGGGCTCCTTTTTCGGAGCAGTTCAAGGACTTTATCTGAGCATAACGTTACAGCTCCGGCTTTTGCGGAACGTCAGGAGAATTCTTTATAAATGGTATCTACAGCCATCAAAAGAAAAAAGATAATAATAGCGGCAGTGCTGCTCGTTTTCGCAGTGATCGCAGCAGGCGTCGTATTGCACGTCAATACCGATCCGGGTGCGGATCCACAGATGGAACTAATGAAGAAGATAATCTCTCTTTCCATCATTGTGGTATCTTCATTCTTTTTTGTGCTTAAATATGACAAGATCGTCACTTTGCCGGTTGAGATTTGGCAGAACAGAAGGCTGATAATAAAGCTTGCGGGCAATGATTTCAAGAGGCGTTATGCCGCATCGTACATGGGCGTCATCTGGGCTTTCATTCAGCCGCTTGTCACGATCGGTCTTTACTATTTTGTGTTCGGCACGATCATGAAGGGTGCAAGGAGCAGCGGTTCGGACGTTCCATTTGTTCTTTTCCTTACCTGCGGAATGGTTCCCTGGTTCTTCTTCAGTGAGGCACTCTCTACCGGAACCAATGCGCTTCTTGAGTACAGTTACCTGGTGAAGAAGGTCGTGTTCAAGATAAGTGTCCTTCCCATCATCAAGGTCGTTGCTGCACTTCTCACACACGCATTTTTCATTGTGCTTCTCATGATAACCGCTGTCTTGTGCGGATATCTTCCCAGCGTTTACTGGATACAGGTTCTGTACTACACCGCCTGCACATTTGTGCTGGCACTCGGGCTGTGCTACACGACGTGCTCACTCGTTGTCTTTGTAAGAGACCTCGGACAGCTGATAACCGTGCTCCTTCAGATTTTCGTATGGGCAACACCCATCATGTGGGATCTCAGTCAGATATCGGATCCTGTCATACTCGGAATCTTAAAGCTTAATCCCGTCATTTATATCGTGAACGGATACCGCGAATCAATCTATGGAGGCGTATGGTTCTTCGAGAATTTCTTCTCGACGGTTTATTTCTGGGTGGTATGTGCGCTGCTCTTCGGAATCGGTGCCGTGGTGTACAAGAGACTGAAGCCTCATTTTGCGGATGTGCTGTAATGGTGCCATGGACAGGCTATTAACGAATGCACATAGCCGTGAAGATCATGCTGAGCTCGGTTATGTCTGATGATAGGAAATATGAAAGAAGAATTTGCCGTAAAGGCTGAGAAAATAGAAAAGAGATACAAACTGTATGAGCGTAACCGTGACCGCATGCTTGATGCATTCGGACTATCCGGCAAGAACAAGCGCTTTAAGTATCACTATGCCCTTAACGGCGTTGATTTCAGTGTAAAGAAAGGTGAGACCGTGGGCATCATCGGAACGAACGGTTCCGGCAAGTCCACGCTCCTCAAGATCCTCACCGGTGTCCTGACACCCACGTCGGGAACAGTCGAGGTAAACGGAAGGATCTCAGCACTCCTTGAACTTGGTGCCGGTTTTAACATGGATTATAACGGCATTGAGAATATCTATCTTAACGGAACGATGATGGGATTTTCCAAGGAAGAGATAGATGCAAGGATCGGAGATATACTTGATTTTGCGGATATCGGTGAATATGTTCATCAGCCCTGCAAGACTTATTCAAGCGGAATGTTCGTAAGACTTGCTTTCGCGGTTTCAATCAATATAGATCCCGAGATACTGATAGTTGATGAAGCCCTGAGCGTCGGTGATGTATTTTTCCAGGCCAAGTGCTACAGGAAGTTCGAGGAATTCAAGTCGCAGGGCAAGACCATTTTATTCGTAAGCCATGACCTGAGCTCGATATCCAGATACTGCGACAGGGTCTATCTTCTCAATAAGGGCGAGATGCTCGGAAGCGGAAGCCCCAAGGAGATGATCGATAAGTATAAGCAGATCCTTGCAGGCGAGGCTGAAGAGGGCAAGACCGAGATAGTCGAGACCGGCGAGAATGACACTCTCGAATACGGCAACGGAAAAGCTAAGATCACGGATTATTACCTGACGGATGAAAACGGCAAGAAGACATCCGCGATAGTAAAGGGTACCGAATATACCGTTCATATGAAGGTTAAGTTCAATGAAGATGTACCCGCACCGATATTTGCCTGCTCTGTCAAGAATGTGAAGGGCGTGGAGATAACCGGGACCAATTCGCTGGTATCGAAGTCTTTTACCGGCGATGCAAAAGCCGGTGAGATATTTGAGATTACCTTCAGACAGAAGATGATGCTTCAGGGCGGAGATTACCTGATCTCACTCGGATGCACTGGATACGAGGGAAGTGACTTCAAGGTATACCACAGACTCTATGACATACTGGGAATCAATGTCATCTCAGATTCGGACACTGTAGGATTCTTCGACAGCGATACGGAAGTTATGGTAACTAAATAAAACGAGGTGCATAAAGGGACGGTGAACGGAGGGACGGTTCCGTTGTTCACTATGTGAACTTCGGAACCGTCCCTCCGTTCACCGTCCCCTGTTTCGTTCCCCGGCTTCAAAAAGAAATAAGTAGTCAAAAATCTTAACTCGTTGTATTATTAAAAAAATTTTCCGACAGCAGGGTAGATGATCATGACACTTAACCAATTAAAATACGCCATAGCGGTATCACGCGAAAATTCCATGAATGATGCCGCCAAGAAGCTTTTCATATCGCAGCCTTCACTTACAGGCGCAATCCATGCACTTGAGGACGAGATCGGTTTTGACATCTTTGTCAGGTCCAAGAACGGAGTCGCACTTACCGTAAAGGGTGCGGAGTTTCTCGGATATGCCAGGTCCGTCGTTGAGCAGTATGACATACTTGATGCCAAGTATATTTCCAAGACGGGCATCAAGAGGCAGTTCAGCGTTTCCATGCAGCATTACTCTTTTGCGATAAATGCATTCATTGAGCTGGTCAATTTCTACGGATTTGAAAAGTATGAATTCGAGGCACATGAGACCAAGACACATGAAGTCATCTCAAATGTAAGGAATCAAAAAAGCGAACTTGGCGTCCTTTACCTGAATGATTTCAACAGAAGAGTACTTGAGAAGGTGTTCGCAGAATCGGGACTGGAATTCACACCTCTTTTTGAATGTGGCATCTACGTATATATCAGCAAAAAGAACCCGCTCGCAAAAGAAAAGCTCAAGACGGGTGATCCGGTCACATTTGATGAACTGGATGATTATCCCTGCCTTGCTTTCGACCAGGGTGAATTCAACTCGGCTTATTATGCCGAAGAGGTAATGAGCACTCACCAGTACAAACAGATCATCAGGGCAAACGACCGTGCCACGATGCTCAATCTGTGCAAGGGCGTTAACGGCTACACTCTCTGCAGCGGAATACTTTGCGAGGAACTGAACGGCAAAGACTACTGTGCATTGAAACTGGACACCGATGAGAAGATGACGATAGGCTACATATCAAGAAAGAATTCGATCATCAGCAAGATCGGCCAAAAGTACATCGAGGAGATTCTTAAATACAAGGACAAGGTCCTGATCTGAAAATAATAAATTCAAACTGACATCTCCTGAAACGGGGGTGAGCGCGGGGACGGTTCCGAAGTTTACAATGTGAACGACGGAACCGTCCCCGCGTTCACCCTTTCTTTGCGCTATAGCCTCAGCCTATAACCTTAGATAACATTTATAGATTATACAAAAAAGTATCCCTGTCATAGAATCAGTTAATCGAAAGGATGCAAGCGAAAACGTAAACAGCCTTAACGATAAACAACTGCGAAAGCTTACAGTACAAAATGATTTGAAAGGAGGAATGAAATATGGCAGGAATGTCAGACATGCAGGACAAGGCAGGCAGAAATAATGTCAATTCCGTACATATGTCAGGTTCTCCCGAACTCACCGAAGAAAACATAAGCAAATTCAACGATCTGCTTAAAGGAATGCGCTACGGTACCATCACTGTAATAGTTCAGGATGGAAGGATCATCCAGATGGACAAGACCGAGAAGCACAGGTTATAGGATCAGACATGCATACTGACCGGAACACCGGAGGTTGTGCGGATAAGGGTTTCATTCGCCCTGTATCCCGCAGCCTCCCTCTTTATATCAAAACGGAGATAAAAATGATCAAGTTACAGCATCTGAATAAAACATTCCATACAGCAGGAGGCGATGTGGAGGCGCTTAGAGACGTATCGCTGGATATCCCCGAGGGAAGCATCTTCGGAGTGATCGGTTACAGCGGTGCAGGCAAGAGTACACTTATCAGGACCATCAATCTGCTGGAAAAACCTGATTCCGGTGAAGTCATTGTAGACGGAGAGAACCTGATGGATCTGAGCACCGGAGAACTCGAAAAGAAAAGACAGAAGATTGGCATGATATTTCAGCACTTCAATCTCCTGAAAGGAAAGACCGTATTCGAAAACGTGGCCTTTCCCCTCGTCTATCAGAAGAAGAAAAAGAAAGAGATAGAAGAAAGAGTTACCGAACTGCTTGAACTTGTTGATCTTTCCGACAAAGCGAAGGCATATCCGTCACAGCTTTCCGGAGGGCAGAAGCAGAGAGTCGCAATAGCAAGAGCACTTGCTGCAGATCCGAAGATACTTCTTTGTGACGAGGCGACATCGGCACTTGATCCGCAGACTACTGCTTCGATACTGCAGCTTCTGGCGAGACTCAATAAGAAACTGAATCTTACCATCGTGATCATAACTCATCAGATGTCGGTGATCAGGGATATATGTGAGACTGTTGCGGTCATGGAAGACGGACAGGTGGTCGAGCAGGGTGACAGCTACAAGATCTTTTCGGAGCCTGAAAAGGACATAACGAAAAGGTTCGTGGAGACGGTATTTAACAATGATGAGATCAGCAGGCTGCTGACACAAAAAGAACTTCAGGATAAGTTCCTGAACGGAGACAGGGCTTATCACCTGATATTCCGCGGAGATAATGCTAACAAGCCTTACATAGCGGATCTGGTCAGAAAGTTCGACCTGGACGTGAGCATAATATTCGGATCCATAGAATTTGTAAGCAACAGACCCATAGGAAGTCTTTATGTTGTGATCAACGGAAGCGAACGCATCATCAAGGAAGCGATAAGCTTCCTCAGACAGGAAAAAGTACTGGTGTTTCCGGTTTCTGAGCCGGTTTTGGAGGAGAAGGTTTCATGAAAGTATTTTTTTCGGAATTCCTGAATAAATATTTTCCCAATATAGTTGAGCTGCAGAATTACCTGTACTCCTCGGTAAGGGAAACACTTGTGATGATAGTCATCACGGGCGCGATAGGCCTTACGCTCGGACTTTTCCTTGGAATCGTCCTGGTGGTGAGCGCTAAAGGCGGATTGTATGAAAGCTTGCGATTTCACAACGTGCTCGAGAAGATAGTCAATATTGTCAGATCGATACCTTTCGTGATTCTGATAGCACTTCTCGTCACTTTCACACGATTTCTTGTCGGAACATCGATAGGAGTCAAGGGTGCGATAGTTCCCATGGTGATAGGCATCATCCCTCTCGCTTCAAGGCTGACGGAGCAGGCACTTTCCGAGATGGACAAGGGAGTGATGGAGGCTGCCAAGGCAATGGGAATATCCAAGCCTTACATCATCTTCCACGTGCTCATTCCCGAAAGCCTTCCGGGACTTGTGAGGGCACTGGTCACCTGCTTCATCTCTCTCATAGGACTTACGGCAATGGCAGGAAGCGTCGGCGGAGGCGGGGTCGGAAGCTTCGCCATAAGATACGGATACAACAGATACATGACCGACGTGACGATAGTATGCGTGTTCTTTTTACTGATACTTGTCAGCATAGTACAGGGGATCGGAAACAGAGTAGTAAATAAAGTAACACATTAAAGTTTTAATAAAGAAGAGGAGAAAAAATTATGAAAAAGAACAATCTGTTTACAAAGGCACTTGGTGCAGTGCTTGCAGGCGCACTTCTGCTCGGAGGATGCGGAAGCACCTCCGGATCATCGGGATCAGCATCCGCAGCTTCGGAAACTGAATCACAGACTCAGGTACAGACTGAGACACAGACAGCATCATCTCAGACTGCTGCAGAACCCGAAACCGCTGAGGAGGCTAATCCATTTAAGACTGAGGACGGAAAGCCCATCATCGTGACGATCGGAACCACTTCCGATGAAAACAGGATCTGGGATGCGCTTAATGCAGAACTTGCAGCCAGAGGCGATGACATTCAGGTAACATGGGTGAACGTACAGCAGACCAATCAGGTTCTTGCTGACGGAGAGGTGGATCTTAATTCATTCCAGCACTATGCATACTTCGAAGCAAATACCGCTGATCTCGGACTTGATCTTACCGCTATCGGTGAGACTCTCATCGTTCCCCTTAACCTGTTCTCCACTAAGCATGCTTCACTCGATGAGATTCCCGACGGCGCTCAGATAGCGATCCCCGAGGATGCTACCAACCAGGGAAGAGCGCTTCACGTTCTTGAAAAAGCGGGACTCATCACTCTTGCTGAAGGCGTAGGAGTTAACGGAACAGTTTCCGATATCGTAGATAATCCCAGGAACATAAAGATCGTTGAACTTGCAGGTGCAGAGATTCCCAGAGCGCTTGAGGATGTGGATGCAGCGATCATCAACTGCGGATATGCTACTGACTTCGGTCTTGATCCCATCAACGACCCCATTTTCAAGGATGATATAGATTTCAACGATCCCGCACAGCATCCCTTCATCAACATCATTGCCGCAAGGACCGAGGACAAGGACAATCCCATCTACCTTGAAGTAGTCGATGCATATCACTCTGAAGGCGTGGCTAACGCGATCCTCGAGGTTTATCACAACGCAGCAATACCTGCATTTGATTATTGATCATAAACGCAAGGTCACAAAATGAGCAGTTTACTTGAAGAAGCAGAAAATCATAAACAGGAAATGGTGGAACTCAGACGCTGGTTCCATGAGCATCCGGAGTCAAGCTTCAGGGAAGTGAATACCGCTAAAAGGATAAGGTCCGAGCTGGATAAGCTCGGACTGTCCTGGAAAGCGGCAGGAAACGGAACTGTTGCGGTTCTTGAGGGAAGTGATCCCGAAGGCCCGACGATAGGACTGAGAGCAGACATAGACGCACTTGAGATCACGGAAAAAAACGAAGTACCGTACAAATCCCAAAATGATGGCCTCATGCATGCCTGCGGTCACGATGCACATATCGCGGCACTCTTTGGAGCGATAAAGATCCTGCTGAGTCATAGGGATGAATTCAGCGGAAGAGTGAAGTTTATTTTCCAGCCGGCAGAGGAGATCGGAAAAGGTGCACAGACCATTGTGGACTCCGGACTGATAAGCGATGTGGATGCGTTCTTCGGTATCCATGTCAAGGCACTCAGAGAGGTCGGATATGTTGAGGCATCTCCCGGTGCAATCATGGGCGGAGCCAATTCGCTTAAGATCAGACTCACGGGAAAGAGCGGACACGGCGGAAGACCTTATCAGGCGATAGATGCCATAACCTGCGGCGCACAGATCGTACAGGGACTTCAGTACATAGTATCTAGAGAGATTCCTGCAAATGACGCAGCTGTCATAACAGTGGGGCAGTTTCATGCCGGCACCAGGGATAACATCGTTGCCGGAGAGGCTCATATAAGCGGAACTGTCAGGATACTTGATGATGACATCAGAAAGCAGGTTGTTTCTTCAATCAAAAGATATGTCAAGGGAATATCCGAAGCGGCTAATGTGAAGGCTGAGGTTGAATGCGAATTTGCCACACCAGTGCTGTACAACTCGGAAGAACTCTACGATGATGTCGTGAGCGCGGCATCAGGGATCGTTGATGAAAATCATGTGATCCCCAATAAGCCGGATCTGGGGACGGAGGACTTCAGCGCATATTCACAGATAGCACCGTCATTTTTTGTTTTTGTCGGAGCCGGTGGTGAATATCCCCATCATCATGAAAGATTTGACATAGACGAAAGAGCATTGCCCATATCGGCTGCACTTCATGCATCATTTGCACTTGATCAGTTTAAAAAGAGGAGGATCGGTTGATCATGTCAAAACCAAATCTGTCACTGCCTGCAGTGGAGATAAGAGAAATAAGAACGGGCTCGATCACGGCTTATGACGGCGAAGCAGCAGCCCTTGTCAGTAAGGCCCATTCGGGAACGCTTAAAGATACGGAACGTTCATTCCAGCAATGTGCGGGCTGTGCGATAACAAAGGCGGCCTGCATGACAGTCCTGATCCAGGATGCAGCTGTCATTGAGCACGGACCTGTCGGATGCTCCACCTGTCTTCATGAGTACAACTTCACATATCTGGTCAACTCGGGACTCAGAAATGTTGCCGAGCCGCTTACACGCAGAGTGTTCTCAACGAATCTGCGCGAAAAGGATACCGTATACGGCGGACTTGCTAAGCTTGAGAAGACCATAAGAGAGGTGAAGGAAAGAACCGACGCCAATGTCATATTTGTCTTATCAACATGTGCTGCTGCGATAATCGGTGATGACATAGAGAGCGTGTGTGATCAGATGGAAGATGAGCTTGGCATTCCGATTGTCCCCATAGTATGTGAAGGCTTCCGCTCGAGAGTCTGGACCACCGGTTTTGATGCGGCATACCACGGGATTGCAAGAAAACTGATCAACAAGCCTTCAGTCAAAAATACTGATACGATCAATGTCATCAATTTCTGGGGAAGTGACAGGTTCAGCGACTGGTTCGCTCCTTTCGGATGTAAGCCAAGGTACATAACACCGTTCTCCACACTTAAGGATCTGAATAAGGCATCGGAGGCAGTTGCGACCGTTCAGGCATGTTCCACGCTCGGAAGTTATCTTGCGGCAGTCCTGGAACAGGATTTCGGAGTTCCGGAGATTGAGACTGCGCCTCCCTACGGAATCGTGCAGACGGACAGATGGTTCAGGGCACTCGGAAAACTTCTCGGGAAAGAGGACATTGCCGAACAGGTCATTAAGGAAAAGAAGGAAAAATATCTTCCCAGGATCGAGGAACTTAAGGAGAAACTTAAGGGCAAGACGGCATATGTTACCGGAGGTGCCGCACACGGACACGCACTCCTTTCCGTTTTAGGCGAACTGGGAATAAATGCGGTCGGAGCTTCCATATTCCATCATGATGCATTGTTCGATTCGGGAAGGCTCGAGAATGACCAGCTGAATCAGCGTGTCGAGGATTACGGGAACGTCAGGAATTACAGGGTCTGCTCCAAGCAGGAATACGAGCTTGCGAACTCTCTCGGAAAGCTCCATCCCGATATTCTTTTGTCCAGACACGGCGGCATGACGCTGTGGGGTGCAAAGTACGGAATTCCCAGCCTGCTCGTCGGAGATGAGCATTACAGCATGGGATATGAAGGAATCATCGATTACGGTGAGAGGATCCTTGAAACAATGGAAAATGACGAGTTTGTCAAGAATCTTCAGAAGCATGCGATCAATCCTTATACAAAGTGGTGGCTGATGCAAAGGCCTGATCATTTCTTTGATAATAAAAACATTAATGATAAAAATGCGGAGGGTAAAGTAAATGGCTGAATATATGGGACTTATTGAGCAGCCGCGTTTTTCCTGCGCAATAGGAGCTCTGCAGAGCGTCGTGGCAATACCGAGGGCAGTTCCGATACTTCACTCGGGTCCGGGCTGCGGAGACATGGTAAAAGGTTTCTATGAAAGAAGCCACGGATATGCGGGAGGTGACACCTCGCCCTGCACCAACTTCACGGAACGTGATGTTGTCTTCGGAGGAATAGAGAAGCTCCGTAAGATCATCAGCAATACTTATAAAGTTCTCGACACCGATCTTCAGGTCATTCTCACGGGATGTACCGGCGGAATAGTCGGAGATGACATTGACAGCCTGGCCCAGGAATTCAGGGATGCGGGAAAGCCCATAGTGTCAGTCGATACTCCGGGATTCAAGTGCAATAACTACGTATCACATTCTCATGTGGTGAATGCGATCATAGACCAGTATGTATCACTTTACGAGGTGGAGAACGAGGCAGGGAGCGAAAGAAATACTGTCAATCTCTTTGCAAGTCTTCCGTATCAGGATCCTTTCTGGAAAGGAAACCTCAGGGAATACAAGAGACTTCTCGAAGGCATAGGCCTTAAGGTAAATGTTCTTTTCGGACCTGAGAGTGCAGGTGTCACCGAATGGCAGTCCATCCCGAGAGCGGGCTTTAATATCCTCGTGTCACCTTGGTACGGCAAGCCCATAGTCGATCATCTGAAGACATTATACGGACAGGATTATTACTGGTTCCATTCGGTTCCGATCGGAGCGAACGAAACAGAGAAGTTCTTAAGAGGAGTTCTTGATTTTGCACTTTCGCATAATGCCGGAATAGACAAGAAGAAAGCGGAAAAATTCATACAGCATGAGATCGATGCCTACTATGAAGAGATAGACAATCTCGCAACTTTTCTTCTCGAGTTCCGTTACGGACTTCCCGGCTATGCGCATATCCTTCATGATGCAGGATATGTCGTGGGCATGTCTAAGTTCCTGCTTCATGAGACGGGCATTGTTCCGAAGGAAGTATTCGCAACTGATAACGTTCCCGAAAAATACCGCGAGGATATCCTGAATGACTTGAAGAGCACGAGCAATAAAAGAGAGATACCTCTTTATTTTGAGGCTGATGCCGGCAAGGCACAGCAGCTTATCAGAAAGACCGAGCACAAGGGCAACGGCCTGATCCTCGGATCCGGATGGGACAAGAAACTTGCTAATGAAAAAGGAATGGGATTTCTCTCGGTCGCGGTTCCGAGTCCTGTGAGACTTGTAATGACCACTAACTATGTCGGGTTCAGCGGAGGACTCAGGCTGATCGAGGACATCTATGGAAAGGCACTTGACGGGTATGTGAAATGAGAGTCGGATTTGCAAGCGCAGACGGAAAATATGTCAATGAACATTTCGGCCATTCGAAATACTGGGAGATAGTGGACATTCCGGATGAAGACGCAGACACATCAACAGTTTCCGAAGGATCCGCTGATTCCGTGGTGATGGCCGGAACGAGAATGGTGAGATCCGGATGCAACTGTCATGACCCGAAGTTATTTGATGACATGCTTGTCACTTTGGCTGACTGCGACATCCTGGTGGTTGCCAGGATCGGACAGGAGGCTGCTGAGTACGTTATTTCAAAAGGAAAGAGAGTGTTCGAAGCAACGGGTGAGATCACTGCGGTCGCGGAGAGATTAAAAGAAAGCATTAATGCGTCTGAAGCCGTGTGATGAATGCGGCAAGGGACATGATCTGACCGGAATAAACGGAGGATGAGATTTGAGCGTTTCAATAGAAGAATTAAGATCCAGGCATCCGTGTTTTGCACTCGGAGCGAAGAACAACAGTGGAAGGATACACCTTCCCGTAAGCCCCGGATGTAACATCGGATGCAGATTCTGCATAAGAGATATCAACGAAACGGAGGAAAGACCCGGAGTCGCATCGGAGATAATAAGTCCCGATGAAGCACTTTCCGCAATAGAAAAAGCAACGGAGCTGATGCCCGAGATACAGGTTGCGGGAGTTGCGGGACCGGGCGATACACTGGCTACGCCCTATGCACTGGAGACGTTCCGTAAGATAAAGGAAAAGTTTCCGAACATCATAAAGTGCATGAGCACGAATGGCCTGATGCTGTCGGAGCTTGCGGATGAAGTGACGGATGCAGGCATAGATTCTCTGACGGTCACCGTAAATGCCGTGGATCCGTCGATCCAGGCACAGATCAATGATTTCATCATCTGGCACGGTCAGAGGATCGAGGGCATCGAAGCTGCCCGGATACTGATTAAAAACCAGCTGGAAGGGATACGCAAGGTGAGCAGTGCCGGAGTTACGGTCAAGGTCAACACAGTGCTCATTCCGGAGATCAACAAAGATCACATAGGTGAGATTGCAAAGACTGTTTCGGAACACGGAGCAAGCATCTACAACATAATCCCCCTGATACCGCAGCACAAGCTGAGTCATTGCACCGAACCTTCCTGTGAACTTCTTTACGAGGTTCGTAAGGAAGCGGAAAAGTACATCAATGTGTTCAGACACTGTGCAAGATGCAGGGCTGATGCGGTGGGACTTCCCGGAGGAAGAGATATTTCAAAGCAGATATATCTGCGTGAAGTGAAAGCTGAAAATACATTTTCACACGGATGAAAAAGGAGAAAAAATGAACGAGAAGATCAGACAGATAGCCATCTATGGAAAAGGAGGCATCGGAAAATCAACAACAACCCAGAATCTCACCGCAGGACTTGCGGAAAAAGGAAAGAACGTGATGGTCGTGGGATGTGATCCCAAGGCAGACTCAACAAGACTGCTGCTTGGCACTCTTGCACAGAAGACGGTTCTTGATACTCTCAGGGAAGAGGGAGACGAGATAGAACTTTCCAGCATCATGAAGACCGGCTTTCACGGCATCAGATGCGTGGAGTCCGGCGGACCGGAGCCCGGTGTCGGATGTGCGGGAAGGGGCATCATCACTTCGATAGGACTGCTTGAACAGCAGGGAGCATATACCGATGACCTTGATTATGTGTTCTATGACGTGCTCGGAGATGTCGTGTGCGGCGGTTTTGCAATGCCTATGCGTGAAGGCAAGGCTCGTGAGATCTACATTGTGGCATCCGGTGAGATGATGGCACTTTATGCTGCCAACAACATATCCAAGGGAATCGCCAAATATGCCGCAAAGAGCGGTGTCAGACTCGGCGGGATCATCTGCAACAGCAGAAACGTTGACAGGGAAGAGGAACTCCTCAAGGCATTTGCCAGGGAACTCGGAACCCAGCTCATCTATTTTGTACCCAGAAACAACGTTGTTCAGCGAGCAGAGATCAACAGAAAGACCGTCATCGAATACGAACCATCGTCCTCGCAGGCTGACGAGTACAGAAACCTCGCAGCAGCCATCGACAAAAACGAGATGTTCACGATCCCTACTCCAATGACCCAGGAGCGCCTCGAGGAGATCCTCCTTGAATACGGCCTCATGGACTCACTCAAAGACAATTACAATATCTAAGGTGCGGAAAGGGACGGTGAACGGAGGGACGGTTCCGAAGTTCACATAGTGAACAACGGAACCGTCCCTCCGTTCACCGTCCCTCCGTTCACCTCCGTTCACCGTCCCCTTGTTTTGCCCACTGTTTTGAATCAGGAGTTATCTGCCTTGAGAATCTCGTATGAATACAGGATATATCCGCAGAGCATGATCACTGCGAAGGGGATCGTTGCAGCATCGGGAATGCCGAACAGATACGATCCGTAATTGATCAGGTTTATCAGGGCAGTAAGCACGAGGTACTTGATGTATCTCGTGTTTTTGCATGCAAGAAGTATCCAGATGAGATCAAGGAAATAAGAATATCTTTCGTGCATTGCCGGAAGGAAAAATGTTGCCGTCCACACGAACCATGCTGCGGTGTTTAGCATCTCCTCATAAGTTCCGATCTTCTTTTTTCCGGAAATGATCGCATATAATCCGATTCCGCATAGCATCACGGTCAGAAGGATCGCAGGATTTTTCAAAAGATCATAATCATCTCCGACAAGTACCCAGAAGCTTGTGAACTTAAGGTACATATGTCCGTATTCCGATGACTGGGACAGATAGACCCTGAATGCATCAAGTTTGCTTCGTCCCGCAATGATACCGGGGATTGATGTTGCCCAGAAAACAAAGATCGTGATGACAGGGTGCAGTATGTTCAGTTTCTTTTTCCCGATGCAGTATGCAAGGACGAAGGGAACGAGAATGATGCACTGGAATTTCCAGGCAAAAGCAAGTCCCAGCCATGCAAATGCACGCATGAATTTTTCTTTGTGTAGTGCGATGAGAGTGAGCACAAGGAAGAAACTATAGCAGCTCTCGAACTGTCCCCAGTATGCTGAATTCAGAACGATAGTGGGGAGCAGGAAAGCCAGAGCAAAAGAGATGTTGAACTTTTCCTTAAACAGGTTTTCTTTTTTCGGGTCGCAGACAAAAAATGCGATCGCAATAGCCTGCCCGAGGTCAAACATTACCGACATCATCTTATAGATGTACATCGGTTTTCCGGGGATGAATGACAGAAGGAAGAAAACAGTCTGGAAGAAGATGCTGTAATCACCGATCCCGTGCTCCAATCCGAAGAGCCCGCAATCCCTGAAATCTTCGATCCATGTATTGTAGAAGTAATAATCCCCCGTGATCATGTCCAGACCGCAGATCCTTATGATCATGCCGATCAGAATCGTCACGCAGAAGAATATGATATCTTTTTTTCTAATTAGCGCATCCCAGAAACTGCTTGTCAGCTTATCGAATTTCTCCATTGATCAATGCCTCGGTATTTTCCTAGAATCAACATTAAGACAATATCACAATTGAGGCACGGTCTCAAATAATCTCCCCAAACTGTGGAAAAACGCTTTCTAAAGTTGTATTATTATTAGGTATTGTTTTAGTGGAAATTCCTTAATCAACAGGAGGAGATCATGGGTTACAAGGAAGAATTTGAAAAGTGGCTGAGCGACGATTACTTTGATGATGCTACCAAGCAGGAGCTTCTTGCCATCAGAAATGATGAGAAGGAGATCGAGGACCGCTTTTACAGAGAGCTGGAATTCGGTACCGGCGGTCTCAGAGGCGTCATCGGCGCAGGCTCAAACCGCATGAACGTATATACTGTCAGAAAGGCAACTCAGGGCCTTGCCAATTACATCATCAAGGCAGGAACCCAGGATAAGGGTGTTGCGATCTCTTTTGACTGCCGCCGCATGAGCCCCGAGTTTGCCGATGTTGCCGCTCTCTGTCTTGCAGCTAACGGCATCAGGGCATATGTCTTCGATGAGCTTCGCCCGACTCCCGAGCTTTCCTTTGCATTAAGAGAGCTTGGATGCACGGCCGGCATCAACATCACCGCAAGCCATAACCCTCCCGAGTACAACGGATATAAGGTTTACTGGGAAGACGGAGCGCAGGTCACCCCTCCTCACGATACCGGCATCATCGGTGAAGTCTTCGCCATCAAGGAGTACAGCGACTGCAGGACCATGGACAAGGACGAGGCTGTTGAAAGCGGCCTTTACATCTCCATCGGAAAAGAGATCGATGACAAGTACATGGTCGAGCTTAAGAAGCAGAGCCTTCATCCCGAGATCATAGGGGAAGTTGCCGGCGATATCAAGATCGTCTACACTCCTTTCTGCGGAACCGGCAACAAGCCCGTAAGACGCATCCTCGAGGAGCTCGGATACAAGAACGTATACGTGGTTCCCGAGCAGGTCGGACCCGATCCGGAGTTCACCACTCTGGCATATCCCAATCCCGAGGATCCCAAGGCATTCGAGCTTGCACTTAAGCTTGCCAAGGAGAAGGATGCGGATATCGTCCTTGCTACGGATCCCGATGCTGACCGTCTCGGCGTATATGCGAAAGATTCTAAGACAGGCGAGTATGTTGCATTTACCGGCAACATGTCCGGAATGCTCATTGCCGAGTATATCCTCAGGGAGCGCACCGCTCTCGGCATCATGCCCGAGAATCCCACACTGGTAACCACCATCGTTACAACCAACATGACCTTCCCGATGACTAAGGCTTATGATGTCAAGCTCATCGAGGTCCTTACCGGATTCAAGTACATCGGAGAGCAGATCAAGATCTTCGAGCAGAACGGCAATAAGGACAATAACTACGTCTTCGGACTTGAGGAGTCCTACGGATGCCTGGTCGGAACCCATGCACGTGACAAGGATGCGATCGTTGCAGTTGAGATGCTCTGCGAGGTTGCTTCCTGGCTCAAGAAGCAGGGCAAGACCCTTTGGGATTTCATGATCGAGGTTTATGACAAGTACGGATACTTCAAGGAGACCCAGTTCACTCTTACAATGAAGGGTGCCGAGGGCGCAGAGCAGATCGCAGCTCTCATGGACAAGCTCAGGAACGATCCTCCCAAGGCTTTCGGAGACCTCGAAGTTCTTAAGTTCAGGGATTACAAGAAGGATGTCGTCATCGACATGAAGACAGGTGAAAAGACCACTACCGGCCTTCCTTCATCTAATGTCCTCTACTTCGACCTTCCCGATGACAACTGGTGCTGCGTGAGACCTTCGGGAACCGAGCCCAAGATCAAGTTCTACATGGGCGTCAAGGGAACCAGCCTTGAGGATGCGGCAGCCAAGTCCGCAGCACTCACCGAAGCAGTCAAAGCTTTCGCATAAATCGGAAAAAGTGAACACTGGGGACGGTTCCACCGTTCACTGTCTTTGTGAACTAAGGGGCCGTCCTCTTGTTAATTAAACACAGTGCATAATCCGGAAAATATGGCTTCCTGCCGGATCTGCCCGAATATTTGCATACATGATTTAAGAAGGATTTATGGATATTATCTCTGCTGCAAAAAGAAGCATAGGGTATATGTCGAGAAACGGCGTGAGGGCCGGTATCCTCGAGATATCTGAAAGCATGTCGAAGACTAATCCCAGAGGCTCCGATTACCGTGAGCCCACGGACTATGAGCTTTCCGTGATGAGAAGGCTTGCCGAGTCCCTTCCATTAAGGCCTCTTATTTCCGTCGTCGTTCCCGCGTATAACACCGATGAGAAGTTCTTCCGCGATATGGCGGAGAGTGTCCTCGCACAGGCTTACGAAAAGCTCGAGCTGATCATCGCCGATGCTTCCGAGGACAAGACTCCTCTCAGATCCATAGCTGACAGTTTTGAGGATAAAAGAGTCAGGTACATTCCACTTGCCGAGAATAAGGGTATCTCGATCAATACCAACGCGGCACTTGATGAGGCGAATGGAGATTACATCGCGCTCCTGGACCATGACGATCTCCTGACACCGGATGCGCTCCTCAGGGTCGTTGAGAACATCATTTCCTATTCCAAGAGGTGCGGAAAGCACCCCGATGTCCTCTACTCCGACGAAGACAAGGTGCTTGCCTCCGGCGGCAGCTACACGGAAAGGAATTCCAAGCCCGATTTTGACCCTGTGCTCCTTCTTAACAATAACTACATATGCCACCTGACGGTGATGAAGTCCTCATTAATGAAGAAACTCCGCTTCCGCGAAAAATATGACGGAGCCCAGGACTATGACATACTCCTCAGGGCACTTTCGGAAGGCGCGGGCTTCAGCCACATTCCGCAGATCCTTTATCACTGGAGGATCAGTCCCGCATCAACGGCTTCCAATACCGCAGGTAAACTCTATGCATACGATGCCGGGAGCGAAGCACTTTTGGACTATGGCGAAAAAGCAGGCTTTGAGGCTGACGTTTACGGACTTAGAAATGTCGGATATTACGAATTCCGCTATAAGGGCGATGCACTTGCCAGCCGTAAGGACATGGGAGCGATCGGAGGCAGGATAGTATCCGGTGCACACCGCGGCAGGGTGATCGGCGGCAAGATGGATAAGGACGGAAATCTGATCTACGGCGGACTGCCTGTCGGATATACCGGATATTTCCACAGGGCCATGTGCCAGCAGACTGCCGAGGCTCTCGATATCAGATGCATCAGGATAAGCCCTGAATTCTGGGATGATTTCTATAAAATAACAGGTGTTAAGTACAGTGAACACAGGACTCCCGGAATGCTTTCGCTCAGACCTCACGAAACCGGAAGACCTCCTCAGGACGGGGAGAAGGTTTTCGATGCCGCAACTCTTCCGGAAGATGCAGACATTAAACAGATGAGCCTTGAGCTTTCGGCGAAGATCAGAGAGTCCGGAAAAGGATTGCTGTATTATCCTTGCTGGCAGGTAACGGGGAGATAATTTGAATAAAGTAACTATAGTTATTCCAAATTATAACGGTGAGAAGTGGCTTAAGGGTTGCCTTGATTCGCTGCGCCCTCAGGTGCAGAATTCTGCAATAACATATGATATCATTGTTGTTGATGATGCATCGACCGATAAGAGCCGCGAGATCGTAGCCGGGTACCGGGATATCAGGCTGATAGCACTCGAGAAGAACGGTGGATTCAGCCGTGCGGTGAATGCCGGCATCAAGGCGAGCGATTCTCCCTATGTCATTCTTCTCAATAATGACACAAAGGCAAGACCCGGATTCGTCCAGTCACTTTATAATGCCATTAAGAATGATAACAAATGTTTTTCTGTTTCTGCCTCCATGAGGATGTGGGACGATGAAGAGCTTCTCGACTCCGCCGGGGACATTTATTGTGCCCTCGGATGGTCCAGATCCAGGGGAAAGGGAAGACACCATGGCAGGTATGACAGGAGTTGTAAAATCTTCTCATCCTGCGCCGGTGCTGCAATCTACAGGAAAGAAGTTTTTGATATCATAGGTTATTTTGACCCTGTCCACTTCATGTATCTCGAGGACCTGGATATATGCTGGAGAGCAGCTCTTGCAGGATTTAATAACAAGTATGATCCTAATGCTGTGGTACTTCATTACGGTTCCGCATCGACCGGGTCAAAGTATAACAGCCGTAAGGTAATTTATTCCGCATCGAACAACATCTATGTCCTTTACAAGAACATGTCTGCGATACAGTTGTTATTGAATCTTCCTTTATTAATAACAGGCTTTATTGTTAAGACTGCCTTCTTTATCAGGAAGGGACTTGGCAAGGACTACATTAAGGGTCTTGCTCTGGGGTTCAAAAAGTGTTTCGGCAAGGGCAGAGGCAAGCGTTATAAGGGCTTCATAAAGATCATCCCGCGCCTGGCTGTGCTCGAACTTGTTCTTCTCCGCAATATTTTCTACGTGCTCAGAGATACATGAACATATTAAGAAAATTTAATATATAAAACGTCCCTTTTATTTGTAGGAACTCACAAAAAGAGTTAAAATCTATAAGAATAAGTTCTTTAAGGACAAACCGCATGTCTGCATGACAGATGCACCCGGCAGAAGATATAGCCCGGGAGGTCCTTATGGAGTTTTACGAATGATAAGAGACAATCAGCATATATTCAACAGGATCATGGTGCTCATCGATGCCCTGATCGTCGGTGCATCACTGATCCTTGCATATTTTGTCAAATTCTATATCCTGTCTCCTAACAGTGGGTATTATCTTGAGCTGTCGTATTATTACGACCTGCTTCCTTTTGTTGTCCCCGGCTATGTCCTGATCTACAGCTTCTGTGACATCTATACGTCCAGGAGAACCGGCGGACGTCAGTCGGAGATCTTCGATCTTATCAAGGCCAACGTCATCGGAATCCTTGCCCTGATGCTCTATGCTTTCAACGTCATGCGTCAGGTCAACTATTCGCGTAGCGTGATGGCCATCTTCTTTTTCCTGAATGTGTTCCTGTGCTCTCTGTACAGAGGCATTCTCCGCAAGATCCTCAAGGCTTTCCGCAAGAAAGGCTATAACATCAAGCATGTCCTTCTGGTCGGCTACTCCCGCAGTGCCGAGAAATACATGGACAGGGTAAGGGAGAATCCCCAGTGGGGCTATAACATCGTCGGCGTGCTCGATGAGCATGTGCCCGCCGGTGCGACCTATCATGGGGTCAAGGTTCTGGGAACTCTGGGAAATCTCGAATACATACTTCCCGAGCATAAGCTTGACGAGATCGTCATAGCACTTCCCCTTGAAGACTATGAGAAACTCGAGGAGACAGTCAGCATCTGTGAGAAGTTCGGCGTTCATACGAAGTTCGTGCCCGACTATAACAGTGTCATCCCCACAAGGCCTTATACCGAGGACCTTGGCGGTCTTCCTGTCATCAATATCCGCTACGTGCCCCTTACCAATAGCGGCAATATCTTCATTAAGCGTCTTTTCGACATCTTCGCATCACTTGTCGGCATCATCGTCACGTCACCTTTGATGCTCGTCATAGCCATCCTCGTAAAAGTCACCAGCAAGGGCCCCATCATCTTCAAGCAGGAGCGAGTCGGCCTTCATAACAAGACCTTCAACATGTACAAGTTCCGCTCCATGAGAGTTCAGTCCGTGAAAAAAGAAAAGAAGGGCTGGACCAAGCGTAATGACCCGAGGGTCACCCCTATCGGAAAATTCATCAGAAAGACCAGCATCGACGAGCTTCCCCAGCTCTTCAACATACTTAAGGGCGACATGAGCCTTGTGGGACCGCGTCCCGAAAGGCCGCAGTTTGTCGAGAAGTTCATGGAAGAGATCCCCAGGTATAACGTCAAGCACCAGGTCCGTCCGGGTCTGACCGGCTGGGCTCAGGTCAACGGTCTCAGGGGAGATACCTCCATCAGGAAAAGAGTAGAGTACGACATTTACTATATAGAGAACTGGACCTTCTTTTTTGACATCAGGATAATCATCATGACGTTCTTTACCGGATTCATTAATAAGAACGCCTATTGATGATGTTTGGAGCATAGAAATGCCTTCGGAAAAAAAGCCTGCAAAGGCTAAGAAAAACAAAAGCAGATCGGCAACGGCAAGGACCAGACGTAAGATGGCCGTGTTCATAGTGGAGATCCTGATCATCATAGGCATGATCGGAATCCTTTACTATGTCATGAAACAGACGGAAAACGAAGAGGATGAGGGGCCCATCTATGCCAATGTCTCGGATGTCGATCCCTCGCAGATAGGCATTTCCGAATCCGTGCTCAGAGCTTCCGAGGCCGGCGGACCTATGGAGGGCTATACCAACATAGCACTCTTTGGCGTCGATGCGCTCAGCCCCAAGGGAAGCGACCTTCTGAAGGGTTACAGGAGCGATACCATCATCATCGCAAGCATCAACAATGCAACCGGCGAGGTAAGCCTTGTTTCCGTCTACAGGGACACCTACCTTAACCTTGGAAACGACAGTTACAATAAGTGCAACGCCGCATATGCGAAGGGCGGAGCGACACAGGCCGTTACCATGCTCAATGCAAACCTAGACCTCAATATCACCAACTGGGTAACCGTCAGCTACAAGGCCCTTACCACGGTGGTAGATGACCTCGGAGGGATCATGATAGATGTCGGTGCAGATGAGATTGAGCACCTGAACAATTACCAGATAGCCGTGGCACAGGTCCTCGGCATTCCCGAAAACGAGATCGTGCCTGTGCGTGAAACCGGAACTCAGCGACTGAACGGAATGCAGGTTTCCGCATACTGCAGGATCAGATACACTGACGGAAACGATTTTGCCAGAACCGCAAGACAGCGCGAAGTCATAGCATCGATCCTGACCGAAGCGAAGAAGTGCGATGCCGCAAAGCTTACCGATATTTTCACGGATGTCATGAATTACACCTACACAAGCTTTGATGAGAAGACACTTCTGAACATGATCCTCTCGATAAACGATTACACGATCGTAAGAGAAGGGGGCTTTCCCTCAATGGACATGATGGCGGGTGCGAACCTTCCAGCAAAAGGCGATTGCGTTGTCCCCGTTAATCTGTCGGATAATGTTGCCTGGCTTCACGAATTCCTTTTTAATGACACGGCTTACGTCCCGAGCGACTGCGTGACGATGTTCACAAGTCAGATCGAGCAGGACACGAGGCCATACATACGGAGTTAGAAAAACTTGAACATACAGGTGATCATTCCGGCTTACCGCCCGGATGACAAGTTAATAAAGCTGCTTGATAAGCTTAAGAGCCAGACTCTCCAGCCCTCCGGCATCAACATAATCTGGTCCCGCATCGGAAAAGAGGAAGATGCCATCATCGCTGAGGTTAAGAGCAGGTTCGGCGACGTAAGATTTCTCGAGGTCGATGCAGCATCGTTCGACCATGGCGGAACCAGGAGAAGAGCTGTAAGGAACACCCCGTGTGACATCTTTGTCATGATGACACAGGACGCCATCCCGAAAAGCAATGACCTTATCGAAAAACTCACTGCACCCATGAGAGCGCAGATGGAAGAAGCGCAGGGCACGGCTTCCGAGGCGGATGAGAGCGCGGATGCGACAGATATGTCCCGGGAACGCAGAACGGATGCAGCTAGGGGAACTGCTCACGGTCACGGCGAGATTGCGTGTGTGTATGCCCGCCAGCTTCCCGGAAAAGAATCCTCGCCATATGAGAAACTTTCGAGACTCCACAACTATTCCGACCTTTCGAAGACCAAGACTAAATCCGATATCGAAAAGCTCGGCATAAAGGCCTTCTTTTGCTCGGATGTGTGCTGTGCCTACAGAAGGGACATATATGAAGCCTGTGGAGGATATGTAAGGAATGCCCTGTTCAACGAGGACATGATCATGGCACGCAGGTTCCTTGATAAGGGATATGCGGTAAGATACGAGGCAACGGCGGCGGTGATCCATTCCCATGATTACAGCCTCATGCAGCAGCTTCGCAGGAACTTCGACATCGGTGCGAGCCAGGCCATGAATCCCGATACTTTCGGCGGGATCAGCTCCGAATCCGAGGGTAAGAAATTCGTGATATCCTCAACGAAGCTCCTCCTTAAAAAGAAAAAACTGCTCCTGATACCGGGATTTTACATGCAGTGCTTTTATAAGCTCGCAGGCTACAGACTCGGAAAAAAATATAAAAATCTTCCAGATGCTGTTATAATGAAGCTTACGTCTAATAAGATTTTCTGGAAACAAATGAAAGAGAGAAATTGATCTATGTGCGGAATCGTAGGATATGTAGGAAAAAAACAGGCTGCCCCCATACTTCTGGAGGGGCTTTCCAAGCTTGAATACAGAGGCTATGACTCTGCGGGACTTGCCGTCAGGGACGGTGAAGCGCCTGCCGAGGTAGTCAAGGAAAAAGGAAAGCTGAAGGAACTTTCCGATAAGGTTGACGGCGGAAGAGCGCTCAAGGGAACCTGCGGAATAGGCCATACAAGATGGGCCACCCATGGAGCTCCCAGCCAGATCAATGCACATCCCCATGTCAGCGGAAACTGCGCGCGCAGCGGATCCGGCGCCGTTGAAAGTGAAGTCGTCGGCGTTCATAACGGGATCATAGAGAATTACCAGGAGCTGAAGGAAAAGCTCGAAAAGCACGGATATCAGTTCTATTCACAGACCGATACCGAGGTCCTTATCAAGCTTGTAGATTACTATTACAAGAAGTACAAGATCGGTCCTGTCGATGCACTTGCCAAGACCATGGTAAGAGTCAGGGGATCATATGCGCTTGAGGTCATGTTCACCGATCATCCCGGTGAGATCTGGGTCGCAAGAAAAGAAAGCCCCATGATCATCGGAATCACCGACGGTGACTGCTATATCGCATCCGATGTTCCCGCGATCCTTAAGTACACAAGACAGGTGTATTACATCGGAAACCTTGAGATGGCAAGGCTCTGCGACGGAAAGGCAGAGTTCTACAACCTTGACGGCGACCGCATTGAAAAAGAACTTACCGAGATCAAGTGGGATGCAGAGGCTGCAGAAAAGGGCGGATTCGAGCATTTTATGATAAAAGAGATCCACGAGCAGCCCAGGGCTGTCGAGGATACCATCGCCAGTGTCGTAAAAGGCAAGGAGATCGATCTGTCCGGTATCGGACTTACCGATGATGAGATAAAGGCAGTGTCGCAGATCACCATCGTTGCCTGCGGAAGCGCATGGCATGCCGGAATGGTGGGACAGTACGTTATCGAGGATCTTGCAAGGATCCCCGTCAGAGTAGAGCTTGCAAGCGAGTACAGATACAGAAGGCCCATAATGGATCCTTCACAGCTCGTTGTGGTCATCAGCCAGTCCGGAGAGACCGCAGACAGCCTTGCGGCACTCAGGGAAGCCAAGGCACACGGAATCAATACCCTCGGCATAGTAAATGTCGTCGGTTCTTCAATAGCAAGAGAAGCGGATAATGTTTTCTACACTATGGCGGGTCCCGAGATAAGCGTCGCAACGACCAAGGCATATTCAGCACAGCTCATCGCAATGTACTGCCTTGCCATTAAGTTCGCGAAGATCAAGGGAACCATCGATGATGAGCAGTATGTGAATCTCATCGAGGAAATGAAGACACTTCCCGACAAGATCGGCAACATCCTCCTTGATAAGGAGAGGATACAGTGGTTTGCTTCCAAGTATGCAAATGCTCATGACATTTTCTTCATCGGAAGAGGCATCGATTATGCAGTATCTCTCGAGGGAAGCCTTAAGCTCAAGGAGATCAGCTACATACACTCGGAGGCATATGCGGCAGGCGAGCTCAAGCATGGAACCATAAGCCTCATCGAGGACAACATCCTCGTTGTCGGAGTCCTTACCCAGTCCGATCTGTATGAAAAGACCATCAGCAACATGGTCGAGTGCAAGTCCAGAGGCGCATATCTCTACGGACTCACCATGTCGGGCAATTACAAGACCGAGGATACTTGCAACTTCGTGTCGTACATCCCCAAGGTAGATGAGCACTTTGCAGCAAGCCTTGCGGTCATTCCCCTTCAGCTACTCGGATACTACGTCTCCGTGGCTAAGGGTCTCGATGTCGACAAGCCCAGAAATCTCGCCAAGTCCGTCACCGTAGAGTGAACGAGGGGACGGTTCCACCGTTCACCACCAGGAGAGAACGAGGGGACGGTTCCACCGTTCACCACCAGGAGATAATCAAAAAGAAACGGCCGTGAGGCCGTTTCTTTTTTTAAGCTTTATTCGTTTATGTTATAGCTATATCCGGATGATGACTACCGTATGTCTGATGGGGTCACCTTGAAGGTTTTTCTCCGAGAGTTACAGTCACGGTGTGTTCCGTGTATTCACCATCTTCATTTCTCATGAATGTGATCTCCACATCATCGCCTGCAGCATAGTATTTGAGAAGTCTCTTCATTCCGTCATTGGTAATAGCCTTGTTGCCGTCTATTGCGACTATGATGTCACCGACCCTGATTCCGGCATTTTCGGCACCGCCGCCGGATACGAGTTCAGAGACATACACGCCCTGAGGCATGTTGTAATACTGTGCGATCTCGGGAGTGACTTCCTGCATGTAGATTCCGATATATCCCATGTCATCTTCATCGACTGCAACGAGAGTGTCTCTTCCCATGAGCTCATTTATTACATCTTTGACGGAACTGATGGGGATCGCGTAGCCCATTCCTTCAACCGCGCTTCCGCCGCTCTTGCTCTGGTTGATTCCGATGACCTGACCTGCCATGTTCAGAAGAGCACCGCCGGAATTTCCCGGATTGATGGCAGCATCTGTCTGTATGCATTCATATGTATATCCGGTCTGGGTGGTGATCTCTCTGTTCAGTGCCGAGACAATACCGGTTGTGACGGACTGTCCGTAACCGAGAGCATTGCCTATTGCGATGACATTCTGTCCGAGTACAAGGGATTCGCTGTCGCCGAGCTCGGCCACACAGATAGTAGCAAGAGTGTCACTTGTCAGGTCGGTCTTGAGAACGGAAATGACAGCAATGTCAACTGTGGCATCGGTGCCCTTCAGATGAGCTTCCGCTTCTTCGCCGTTGATGAATGTAACAGTCATTTCGTCGGCATCTTCAATGACGTGATTATTCGTTACTATAATATATTCGTCAGCTGTTTCTCCGATGATGATTCCCGAGCCCGAAGCACCGGCTTCCTGAGTGTAGGTCTGTCCCCAGTAGTTGGTGGTGATCTTGTATGTCTCGGTGATCGAGACCATCGAAGGCATTGTCCTTTCCACTACTTCGGTGATGTCTGTTGTCTCTGTGGTCAGTACGCGAAAATAGGTATCTTCATCTTCCAGAATGGAACTGATGGTGGGCTGGATGGTGGTGTCTGTGGACTGTTCGCTTGATACCACCGTTTGCTGTGAAGCGCCGTTACCCGTTCCGCCCATTACCTTCTGCACTGCGACAAATCCCGCACCTGCGAAGAGTCCGAAAAGAAGACCGAAGCATATGGCTGTCATTACTTTGCCGAACATTCTGCCTGATTTTTTCTCATGGGAAGGATAATTTGAAGTCTGAGCCTGCCGGTAAGCCTGCCCTGCAGCCTGTTGCGTGGTCTGGCTTTGCGTTTGCTGGTAGGCCTGTCCTGATGCCTGCCATGCCGTCTGATTGTTAGACTGAGCTGATTCATGCTGTGCTGACTGTTCATATGTCTGCTGTGAAGTCTGCGTTTGCTGGTAGGCCTGTCCTGCAGCCTGCTGCTGTGGTACTCCCTGCCACTGAACGGTCTGTCCGCTCGGTGATGACATCATCCCGGCCCATGCACCCTGAGCTGAGCCCTGGTTTGTACCCTGGCCTGAACCTTGATTTATATTGTTTGTGTTGTTCTCGTACATCTTTCCTCCTTGGAGCCAAACGGCTCTTCAAGTTTTAATCTGATGAAACACAGTATAGGAGCAATTTGTGTTCATTTTGTGAAGAAAATCTATTATTTTTGTGAAAGGGAACAGATGAAGATTATTCGGCTGAAGGCGGGTGAATGCGGAGATTTTTTGTGGTAGAATAGTCGTTGGATGATCCGTGACGGGTCGTGTATCGAAACTTCGTACATATTTTAAATCTGGAGGAAAAAAGATGAAATGCGTTAACTGTGGAAAGCAGCTAGTTGATGGTGCAGCTTTTTGTATGTTCTGCGGAGCTAAGGCAGGTAAGATGTGCCCTAAATGCGGACAGGAGCTTCCCGATATTGCAATGTTTTGCTATAAGTGCGGCACAAGCCTGAATCCTAATGCCAAGCCTGCTCAGAAGCCTGCTGCAAAGCCCGCTCCGAAAAATACTCTGAATGCGAATACCATGAAATCTCTTCAGCAGGTCAAGCCTCAAAATAACTATAAGCCTACCGGAGAACCTGTCTGGGATAAAAGATCTGACGGAACCACCTGTGACTGCTCAGTGGGTGAATGTGACTGCGACGGAAGCATCTGGAACTGATATTTCGGAATGGAAATCTGTGAGAAATGTTGATTGAAACACATGGAAAGCTGTATGATCCCACGATCTGCGTGACACGCAGCTGCAATCTGAATTGTGTGTACTGCTATCAGAAACACAAGGGTCCCGAAAAGATGGACTTTCAGACTGCAAAAGGCTGTGTTGATGAGATCTTCAGGAGCTATTCGAAAGATCAGTACGGCGGCGTGCTGCTTAAGTTCATGGGCGGTGAACCGCTCATTGCGTTTGATCTGCTGAGGCAGGTTTACGATTACGTTCACGAGAAGTATCCCGATGAAAAGAAGATGCTTTTTGCCACGACGAACGGAACTCTTTTGAATGATGAGATGAAGGATTGGTTCCGTGAGCATCACAAGGATTTCTATCTGGGTCTCAGCATTGACGGAACTCCGGAAGTCCATGATCATAACCGCAGCGGTTCTTACGGAATGATCGATACGGATTTTTTCCTGGAAAACTGGCCCGAACAGGGAGTGAAGCTGACTATTTCAAGATATACCATCCCGAGGCTGGCCGAATGTGTCAGGTATATCCACTTTTTGGGATTTCAGAAAGTAAGGGGTGTGAACCTGGCAGAGGGGAATTTTGACTGGAACGAGGAAGAGACTGTACGTGAATTAGTCGTTCAGCTGAGAGAACTGGTTGATTTCTATCTTGAGCATGACTGCTTCTATAACCAGATGTTCGACAGACAGATCGAGCTGTGCGAGGCCAAGGACCGCAGGAAGATAAAATGGTGCGGCACCGGAGTCAGCTGTCTGTTCTTTGACGTCGACGGGAAGAGGTATCCCTGCTCGTATTTTACTCCGATGACTTTTTCGGAAGAAGAACTCCGGAAGATCAATACATTGGATTTTACCAATGAAGAATTGTTTGGCGAGGACAAGTGCTTTCGTGACTGCTATATCTATCCGCTGTGTCCCTCATGCGCCGGTGCGAATTACCAGACTAACGGAGCGTTCGGCGTAAAGAATGAGATACATTGCAAGACGCAGAAACTGATCGCATTGTTCGCAGCTGATCTCAAGGCAAAACAGATGATCAGGGATCCGGAAAAGTATGATCCCGACACGAGATATCATACAATTAACGCAATAGAGAAGATCAGGGATCTCTATTATGATGAGTTCAGGGAATATGGAATCTGAAGAAACGGCCGGTCGGCCGTTTCTTTTTTATGCAGTAAATTTATATTGCGGTCAAATTTTTTGACCGCAAATCTTCGACTTCTTCGTCAGAAATCCGACATGAACTTTTACGATTTTGAATATCACATTACGACTTAAATTAATGATTTGTTCGGTTAAAATATACTAAAAGTATTGATATAATACTAATAGGAAATGATTATAAAAAAATTAGTTATCAATATAGGGTCAATCCGTGACACTTGATATATTTATAAAATAAATATATAATACATATGAAGACAATATCTTTTGAATGGGATGAACAAAAGAATAAGAAAAATATTGCCAAGCATGGCATATCGTTTGAAGAGGCATCTACAGTGTTTTGCGATGATGATGCGCTTGTGTTTGATGATCCGGATCATTCTGCGTATGAAGAGCGTTTCCTTGTCATAGGACTATCCTTTAATGAACGGTTATGTATCGTGAGTCATTGTTATAGGGATGATGACAACGTAATTCGGTTAATATCAGCAAGATTAGCAACTAAGAAAGAGAAAAAGGTATATAACGATAATTTGCTAAGGTGAATTCTATGAGAAAAGAATATGACATTGAAAAACTAAATCCCAGAAAAAATCCATATTCAAAACAGTTAAAGAAAACAATAACCATTAACCTTAATGAAGATACTATCAAATACTTTAAGGCACAGTCGGAACGCTGTGGAATACCTTATCAGACACTGATAAATCTGTATTTGACGGATTGTGCAGAAAATAAGAGAGAATTATCAATATCTTGGAATTGATCCGATAGCCTGTGCAGCAGAGCACAGGCTATTTTGTGTATTGCACGCCCCCTCTTGACACCTCCGCTCATTTTGATATAATACATATGAACAGTTGCTCATATATTGAAATGAACCCCGGTTCATTATCATCGCATCAAAAGGAGACAAGACATGAAGAAAACATACGAGATAGAAGTTGACTGCGCTGCATGCGCACAGAAGATGGAAGATGCTGCCAATAAGGTAGCAGGCGTAGGAACCGCAACAGTCAGTTTCATGACACAGAAGATGAAGGTTGAGTTCGCAGAGAAAGCAGATCCCGCTGCAGTGATGCCAGAAGTGCTCAAGGCCTGCAAGGCTGTTGAAAGCGATTGCGAGATCAAATTCTGATAAGACCTTGATATTAAGGCCGATACATTCAGGCAGATAACAGGACTAAACTTATGACAAAGAAGCAGAAGAAAACTCTATACCGCATCATCGCAAGCATCGCATGTCTTGCCCTGCTTCAGATCGTGCTTCATTTTATCGAGCTGCCGATATTGCTTGAATTTGCTCTCTACATGATCCCCTACATAATCATCGGATATGACATACTCCTGAAAGCTTTTCACGGCATCACGCACGGACAGGTCTTCGATGAATGCTTTCTCATGACAGTTGCGACGATCGGTGCGATCCTCCTCGGACTTTTCACAAGCGGAGAGGAGGGAGGCTTCTTAGAGGGCGTTGCGGTAATGCTTTTCTACCAGATAGGTGAGCTTTTCCAGAGCGTTGCCGTAGGAAAGAGCCGCAGGAACATCACGGCCCTCATGGACATACGCCCCGACTATGCCAATATCCAGAATGAAAACGGAGAGCTTGAAAAAACAGATCCCGACGACGTTGAGATAGGAAGCATCATCGTGGTGAAGGCCGGCGAGAAGATCCCCATCGACGGTCACATCGTGGAAGGAACCGCAAGCCTTGACACATCGGCGCTTACCGGTGAGAGTGTTCCCGTCACGGTACAGGAAGGCGATGATGTCATAAGCGGCTGCGTTAACATCACGGGCCTTCTTAAGATCGAGACTACAAAAGAATTCGGAGAATCCACCGTTTCGAAGATCCTTGAGATGGTTGAGAATTCCTCAATGAAAAAGAGTAAGTCAGAGAACTTCATCTCGAAGTTTGCAAGGTACTATACTCCTATCGTCTGTTTCCTTGCACTTGCCCTTGCGCTGATCCCGCCTGTTTTCCTGCTCGTTGCAGGGAAAGCGACTCTCTGGAGCACATGGATCATCAGGGCACTTACTTTCCTCGTCATCAGCTGCCCCTGCGCACTGGTCATATCGATACCTTTAAGCTTTTTTGCCGGCATCGGCGCTGCATCATCAAGAGGTATCCTCGTGAAAGGCTCGAATTATCTTGAAGCTCTTTCCGAGACAAGGATCATTGCTTTTGACAAGACCGGAACCCTTACAAAGGGAACATTTGAAGTCACGAAGGTTGTTCCTTTCGGTGACATTACTGAAGATCAGCTCGTCAGGTATGCTGCAATCGCCGAGAACTACTCCGACCATCCGATCGCCGTATCAATAAAAAAATACGCACAGAACTGCGGACAGCTTTCATCGGAAAAATCAATCCTCGAAGATGAGACCATTCCCGGAAAAGGTGTGAGGGTTAAAACGTCCGAATGCGAGATATATGCGGGAAATGACAGACTCATCGAAGAACTCGGACTTGCCGCGGGCGAGGATGAAACCAGCGGGACGATAGTTCACGTAGCAGCAGACGGAATGTATGCCGGATATATCATCATTTCGGATACCATTAAACCCACAGCGGCAGAGGCCATGCGAAGCCTTAAGGCTCAGGGCATGCGCCGCATCGTGATGCTCACTGGTGACAGGGAGGAAAGCGCAAGGCAGATTGCCGGTCAGCTCGGTATCAGCGAGTTCAAGGCCGGACTCCTTCCCGGTGACAAGGTTGATGAGATTGAAGAGCTCCTTTCCGATAAAAAAGGAAAAGAAAAAGTGGCATTTGTCGGCGACGGAATCAATGACGCTCCCGTGCTTTCCAGAGTGGACATAGGCATCGCAATGGGCGCAATGGGATCGGATGCCGCGATAGAAAGTGCCGATGTGGTCCTGATGGATGATGATCCCGCCCGCATCGCTCTTGCGATGAAGATCTCACGCAAATGCCTCAGGATCGTGAAACAGAACATCTATGCCGCGATCGGCATCAAGGTCCTCATAATGATCCTCGGCGCTCTCGGCTTTGCCAACATGTGGATGGCCATATTTGCCGACGTTGGCGTCATGGTCATCGCAGTCCTTAATTCCATCAGATGCTTAAAAGTATCTAAATGAACTAAAACTTTGATAAATCCATAGTCATGAGCCCTTTTTGTAGGATATAATAGAACCGCTTTTTGTTTTACCCGTTCCCGAAAGGATGACTTGAATTATGGATAACGATAATAACAGAAATGATACACTGGAACCCTCGGATGCTCCCGAGGGTTCTTCCTGTGAAAAAGAGAACATGAATAACGACAACGAATCAAACTCAGTGCCTGACACAGACCTTACCGAAGGCCACAGCGATGCTTCCAGGACCGGCGATGCCGGAAAATCGGACTCGTCGACCTATGAGGATGTCTGCTTTGTGTGCAGGCGTCCCGAGTCCAAGACCGGCAAGATGTTCCGCCTTCCAGGCGGTATCTGCGTCTGCCCCGATTGCATGCAGAAGACCATGGACACCGTGGCTTCATTTGATTATCAGGGTGTCCTTTCCGGACAGCACCTTCCCACGGATGAAGAACTCCGCAAGATGCTTGAAGCACAGGATGCCGCATTCAGGAATGCCACACAGGGCAATAATGCTCAGAATAATCCGGCAGCAGGCGATGCAGAAGCAACTCACGGCGGTGCAGAATCGTCTCCGGATGCTGCTCCCGGCATTATCCAGACCCCCGATACCAACCCTGATGCTGCTCCCGGCACTACACCTAATGGCACCAACCCTAACGGCCCTAACCCCAAGCGTCCTCAGGGACGGCCTATTTCGCCGTTCGGTACTCCTTTCCCTTTCGGGGTCATCAACCTGGCCAATCTCCAGGGAATCGGAGGCATCCCCAACAAGCAGAAACTTAAGAAGAAGAGCGGTGAATCCAAGCCGCTCATCGACATCAAGAACCTTCCCGCACCTCACAAGATCAAGGAAAGCCTTGATAAGTACGTTGTCGGCCAGGAGCATGCGAAGAAGGTCATGTCCGTTGCGGTCTACAATCATTACAAGAGAGTTGCGACCGGCACCCAGGATTCCATTGAGATAGAAAAGTCCAATATCCTTCTCATCGGTCCCACCGGATGCGGCAAGACGTATATGGTCAGGATGCTGGCAAAGCTCCTCGACGTGCCTCTTGCAATTGCAGACGCCACCTCGCTTACCGAGGCGGGATACATAGGCGACGACATCGAAAGTGTCATTTCCAAGCTCCTTGCAGCGGCTGACAATGATGTCGAAAAGGCGGAGAACGGAATCGTCTTCATCGACGAGATAGATAAGATCGCCAAAAAAGAAAACTCCAACCATCGTGATGTTTCCGGCGAGAGCGTTCAGCAGGGAATGCTCAAGCTCTTAGAGGGATCCGAGGTCGAAGTTCCCGTCGGCGCATCAAGCAAGGGTGCAATGGTTCCTCTTGCAACGGTCAATACCAGAAACATCCTCTTCATTTGCGGAGGCGCATTCCCGGGACTTGATGACATTATCAAGGAGAGACTTTCCAAGACCAACTCGATCGGATTTGGCGGGACTCTCAAGGATGCATATGAAAAAGACCCCGACATTCTTTCCAAGGTCACGACCGAGGATATCAGAAAATTCGGAATGATCCCCGAGTTCATAGGACGTCTTCCCATAGTCACGACCCTGCAGAACCTTACCAAGGAAATGCTCATCAAGATCATGACAGAGCCTAAGAACGCCATCCTTAAGCAGTATCAGAAGCTCCTTGAGCTCGATGAGGTAAAGCTTGAGTTTGACGATGATGCACTCGAGGTCATTGCCGATAAGGCTCTTGAACTCAAGACCGGAGCCAGGGGACTCAGGAGCATCATTGAGGATTACATGCTCGACATCATGTATGAGATACCCAAGGATGAAAACATCGGAACGGTCACCATCACTGCGGATTACCTGAAAGGAAAGGGAGCACCTGTCATCGGAATGAGAGGAACGCCCGCAATAGAGGATAAGCAGGAAGGAACCTGGAGCGAGTTCTACGGAGAGAAGTGAACGAAGGGACGGTTCCTCCGTTCACCTGTTAATCTGAACGGAGGAACCGTCCCTCCGTTCACCTGTTAATCTGCGGGTCCCGGTGCTGGGAAAATGTGGACGGGAGAACGGCGCACACCCTTGTTTCAAGATAAGTTATGGATAAAGAGATAATATACGGAAACCGCATATATTTACGCCCCATCACGGAAGCTGATACCGAAATGGTGCTTGAGTGGAGAAACTGTGAAAGGACTGTCAGGAATTTCTACTACAGGAAGCCCATAACGGCTGAGGAGCATGCCGACTGGCTTAAGAATAAGGTGGATGCAGGGCAGGTGTGGCAGTACATCGTCTGTCTGAAGGAAGGTGATGCTCCCATAGGGTCCGTATATCTCCAGCACTTCGATCCCGCCACTATGACCGGAGAGTCGGGGGTGTTCTTTTCCGAGGATGCACCCGCGGGTCAGGGCCTTGCCACGGAAGCGGTGAAGCTCATCGGGGAGGAGACAGGATTTAAAAAGCTCGGGCTCCTTCACATTACTGCGAAAGTGATAAGCACCAATGCAGCCAGCATAAAGCTTCACGAAAATGCCGGATACCGCGTTGTTCGGACCGAGTGCGGAGAAAAGTGTTCTGACGGTGATGTTGTTGACAGCCTCTGGTTTGTCAAGGATGCTCCCGTATACAGTTTTGACAGAAAGCCGCTTTTGAAGGCTCATACAGGTAAGATCACCGAAGAAGCAGACGGTACGCTTTCGATAACGGTTCCGGGATCAAAGAGCATCACTAACAGGGCTCTTCTTGCCGCAATGCTTGCAGAGGGTGAATCACTCCTTGAGGGTGCACTTTTTTCGGATGATACGGAAAGCCTGCTGAATTGCATGGAATCGCTTGGAATCAGGACCGAAACTGACAGGGAAGCCTGCACGATACGCGTATACGGATGCGGAGGCAGGATCCCGAACAAGGAAGCAAGCCTCAATGTCGGATCCGCCGGGACCGCTGCAAGATTCCTCACTGCGGTACTTGGGGCAACGGACGGCGGCATCTACCACATGGATTCATCCGATCAGATGAAAAAACGTCCCATGGCTTCACTCCTTGACTGTCTTAAGGAACTCGGCTGTGAAGTCGTATATGAGGGCGTGGAAGGATTCTTTCCTTTTACCATAAAGCCCCACGGATTTAACAAGGATGAGGTGTGCGTGGATATCGGAAAGAGCTCCCAGTTTTTGAGCGCTCTTATCATCGCCGCGCCTCTTTCGGGCAGAGACATCAGGCTCCGTATGGGCAGCATCGCAGCAAACCTTTCATACGTCGAGATAACGAGAAAGGTTCTGGAGTCCTTCGGAATTGCAAGTGAGAAGCTGATAGAAGATACAGAGAAAAATGTCCCGTTTTCAACGGGGGAAAAATTCACGTCTAAAGGGCACGTCGGATACATTGTAAAAAGCGGGATACCTAAGGCGGCAGAATACCTCATCGAGCCCGACGCTTCGGCTGCGGCATACTTTTATGCGCTCAGTCCGCTCGTGGGCAGACCGGTTACCGTTAAGGGACTCGGATGGGATACCATGCAGGATGACATAAGGTTCATCGATGCACTGCATCGTCTCGGACTTGCTGCCAATGTGTCGGAAACGGGAGATTTCAAAGTGGTTCCTCTTTCCGGCAAGCCTGAAAAGATCGTCCCCATGCCGCCCGGAAGAGACGTGAAAGAAACGGATGCTCAGCTGCCCGGCAATACCAAGATCATTTACATGACCGCCTGCTCCGATCAGACCATGACACTTGCGGCGCTTGTCCCCTATTACGGAAAGCCCCTCACCATAATGTGCAGCAGTCATTTAAGGCTTCAGGAAAGCGATCGCGAGGCGGCGATAATAAACGAGCTCGAAAGAGCAGGGTACAGCACCGAGCTTCGCTGCGATAATGATGCGATATACATTAAATCAGGTTCGCTTAAGCCTGCCGAGATAGAGACCTACGGCGACCACCGCATGGCAATGGCTTTTTCGCTCCTGGGAATAAAAGAAAAAGGCATCAGTATACTGGATCCTTCATGCTGTTCGAAGACTTTCCCGGATTATTTCGCATATCTTGATGAGATACTTTCAATCATCCGGTGATCTCTCAAGACAGTTTCCCTGCACTAACCGTGGAAACTGTTTCAAAATTCGCGTTTTTCCCCCGAGTATGATAAAATAATTTTGTCTGTTTACATATGCAGATAAGTATGCTCCCCGGAGGTTTTGGATGGCTGACCAGCCTGAAAAGCAAAAGAGACAGAGCCAGTTAGAGCGGGTGATAACGGGATCCTACGGTGTGAACCATCAGGAGATCCTGGAGATTCTTGCGGTCTTTATTATAGGAGTCCATGTATTCATGATGTTCATGTATCACATCATGGGCGTGTGGGAGCTGTCCCTTTATAACGTCATTGCCACGGCATACTATTCGTATTGCTATAGCGTTGTACGCGAAGGCAGGGTTTCAAGGGGATATCTTCTTACCTTCCTCGAGATCATTTTCCAGATGGTCCTCACGACCATTGTGATCGGATGGGAGGCGGGCTTTTATACTTATGTCATTGCGATAATCCCGCTGTATTACTACATCAGCATGTTCGTGATGAAGAACGGCGACAGGATCTTCAGACCGATGGTGTGGTCGCTCCTTACCTTCATAACAATTCTGGCAGCATATACGATCGGCCAGATCTTTGAGCCCATGGAGCAGCTGTCGCTTGTGCAGGGCTCGTTTGCGTTTGTCTTCAACCTGCTGTTATCCGTCCAGCTCATCATATGGATGTCGCACTTTTTCGTGCTCGGCTACAAGAAGTCACTCGATACGCTCGCTGACCAGAATGCGAACCTTGACTTAGAGGCCAGCATCGATCCTCTGACCAAGCTCTATAACAGACGCACAATGGAGACCGCTCTTGATGCGGCACTTGCAGAAGCCAAAAAGAGCGGCGCATTATTCAGTCTCGTCATGGCTGATATAGACTTCTTCAAGAAGATCAATGATACCTACGGCCATGATTGCGGAGATGTGGCACTTGTCGGAGTATCCGAGATACTCAAAGCGTGCGTAAGAGACGGAGATACAGTCTGCAGATGGGGCGGTGAGGAATTCCTGCTCCTCGTAAAAGGAAACAGGAGCGTTGCAACGACCGTTGCAGAACGTATCAGATCCAGGATAGAGAATAACATTGTCGAATATGAAGGCAATCAGATACGCTTCACGATGACCCTCGGCGTCTCAACATACGCGCCCGGCTATTCGCTCGAAAAACTCGTAACACAGGCGGATGAGAATCTCTATTTCGGCAAGGAACACGGAAGGAACCAGGTCGTTTCAACCAAGCCGGCAGTCACTTCAACGGTATCGCACATAACGTGAAAACATGACCATCCCGCATAATGGGATGGTCATTTTAAGGAAAGAAATACATGTCAGATCAATTTGAAAATAATGCATCGCCTGCGGAAAGCGGCAGTGCAGCAGGCGTCGTAAAAGAAAACAAGATGGGTGTAAAGCCCGTAAAGAGCCTGATCATCTCGATGTCACTTCCCATGATGATCTCAATGCTCGTCCAGGCGCTCTACAACATCGTGGACAGCTTCTTTGTCGCCAAGATAGGAGAGTCCGCACTTACCGCCGTGACGGTTGCATTCCCCATGCAGAGCCTCATGATCGCAGTCAGTTCGGGAACCGGTGTCGGCATAAATGCAATGCTCTCTTCATCACTCGGAGCCAAGCACTTCGATAAATCCGATTCTGCCGCAAATAACGGAGTGTTCCTGGCCTTTTGCTCCTATGTCGCCTTCGCCCTGCTCGGCCTTTTTGCCGCTGAGCCTTTCATTGCGACACAGTCTCAGACTCCCGAAGTCATCGAATACGGAACTTCATATCTCAAGATCGTAACGATCCTTTCGATAGGACTGTTCTGCCAGATGACATTTGAAAGACTCCTTCAGTCAACGGGTCTTACCTTCTACTCTATGATCACCCAGACTGCGGGTGCCGTTACAAACATCATCCTTGACCCCATAATGATCTTCGGACTCTTCGGATGCCCCGCCTTCGGTGTTGCGGGAGCGGCATACGCCACCGTCATCGGACAGTGCGTTGCCGGACTCCTTGCGCTGATCTTCAACCTTAAAGTAAATAAAGAGATACACTTCAAACTTGAAAATATAGTAAAGCCCGATGCCGGAACGATCGGACGAATCTATGCGGTGGGCGTGCCTTCGATACTCATGATGAGCATCATGTCCGTTATGAGCTTTTTCATGAACAAGATCCTCAGTGCTTTCTCCGAGACCGCTGTTGCGGTGTACGGCGTGTACTTCAGGCTTCAGAGCTTCTTCTTCATGCCGGTCTTCGGAATGAACAACGGCATCATCCCTGTCCTTGCTTATAACTTCGGAGCGAAAAAGAGAGAGAGGATCGATGAGGCACTCAAGTTCGGTGTCGTTCTTGCAGTGTCCATAATGACAGTAGGAACTGCGGTCTTCGAACTCTTCCCCGATAAACTCCTCGACATCTTCGAGGCTGATGCGAACATGAAAGCCATCGGAATCCCCGCAATGAGGATCATCGCGATACACTTCCCCTTTGCGGCGGTCGCCATTTCACTCGGCACCGTGTTCCAGGCTTTCTCCAAGAGCATTTACTCGCTCATCATCTCGATATGCAGACAGCTCCTTATCCTTCTGCCTGTTGCCTGGGCAATTGCTGCGATTACCGGTGATGTCGGAAAAGTATGGTATTGCTTCCTTGCATCAGAAGGAGTATCGTGCATCCTGTCGATCATATTCTTCAAGATGGTTTACAAAGAAACAGTCGAGCCTATGGGAAAAACTCAGAAAGCATAAGGCTTTGACAATATAAAGAAAAAGGAGATTTAAATGAATACCCGTACCAAAAAGATTACCGCAGCTGCGGCACTCCTGGCAATATGCATCATTAGCCAGTTCTTCAAGAACTTCAGTGTCTACATTACAGGTCCCATCATCAACGCCTGCCTTATCCTGGCAGTTCTGACCTGCGGACTGTTCTGGGGAGCCGCTCTTGCTATCATCACCCCCGTCACCGCATTTCTCATAACCGGAGCTCCAATCATGAAAGTGGTGCCTGCGATAATGCCCCTCGTCATGGCAGGAAATCTTGTTCTCGTGATAGTAGTGTGGTTGATCGCCGGAAGAAAAAAAGGCAATTCTGCATCCAGATTCAACGTTAAGATCGGTGAAAAGAGAACCGTGACACTTGATGTTCTGCTGGGCGGAATAATCGGAAGCGTTGCAAAGGGGGCGTTCATGGCACTTACTATCTCATACGGAGTGCTGTCAGTCGTGACTCTTCCTGAAGCCATGCAGGCAAAACTTCCTATCCTCAGGACTACTTACTCGGTAACACAGCTCTTCACTGCACTCATCGGAACTGCTTATGCGTGTGTCATCTGGGCGGCACTCAAGAAGGCGTTTACAGATATTTCGGATAAGTAATTAATTCACAATGAGATAAACATTAATACTCCCTCGCTGTGCGAGGGAGTATTTTTATACACATCGATGCCTGCTGTTAAAGTAAGTTAAAGGTTATAGATCATATAGCCGGTTATAGACTATACAGCCATATACGATAATAGCTGCCGTCTTCATCGAACACGGTATCAAGTGTCAGGCCTAGTTCATCGGCATTTTCAATCTCCGCTGCCGAGAAGATATATTCACATCCCATATCCTTCATCACCGCGGTATTCAGTTCAAGGTCAGTGTATACAAATCCCGAATCCTTTCTTCCGTTATCGGGAGCGGAGTCTGCAGTGAACAGATAGCATCTGTTGCCCCAGGTGTCGAAATATGCTCTGTAATAATCACTCTTGTCGAGCTCTTTTTCGATTATCTGTCTGAAACGGTGCTTGTACTCGAGAGAGTAACTGTTGGAATAACCGTCTATCGTGTAGAAACCGGCTTCAAGCGTTACTGCCGGAGATATGCCGAGTGAGGCCACTCGGTAGCTGCTCTGATCCCTTCCGATGTAATCCCTGATCTCAGCCATCAGATCTTCGTCATAGAAATCCTTCCAGCTCATGAGTCCGACACTGCAGTTATTGCGGTACTGGCTCTTGTTCAGGATCCAGTTGCCGTTCTGGCGGATGTACCATGCTGTGGGAAGTGATACCAGTGCCACAAATGCCCAGCACAGAAGAAGCGGCCACCTGCGAAGGAGACCGTACTTACGTCCGTCGAAGCCGTGGAACTTTACCGGAAGCATGAATGTCAGTGCCGCACAGATATACCATGTCGCATAATACATCCAGTAGACACGGTTTAACTGGAAGAACTTAAGAATACCGGACTGAGAATTTCTCCATGTAGTGACGGCATCGGATTCGCATATTCCGTAGATGAGCGCGATCACGATGTTCAGGACAAAGAAGAACAGGGCAGTGAAGTAGAGCCTGCGGATGCCGGATTCAAGTGCTTTGCCTTTAGAATCCTCATTTACTCCGGATGTATCATCGTTATCACAGAAGAACTTCTTCTTAAACACCGTCAGCATCAATCCGTAAAGTATGAGCAGAAGTGCTATCGGCAGGACCAGATAATGATGCAGGGTCTTAGCATAAACGTCGCCATATGAGAAGATCCCCCATGCAGTCTTAAATCCGCTTCCCGCAACTATCCCCTCCGTTCTGTGAGAGATGAATCCGCTTCCGAAGAAGAAATCCCTGAACAGGCCCAGATTCACAATGAAATATGTCACGAAGAAGAACACTGCCCCCAGGTAAAACGGCAGAGTATCTTTACGCTTTCTTATCAGGAATACAGCTGAGACGATCACCAGGGCAAGCGCGGGTGCAAAGCCTATCCATACAAGGTGTGCCCCCAGACAATAGTAAAGGATGAGGACATATGGCACGATGACTTTAGACGATATCTTCCCTGTCTCCGAAAGCACCAGGAATGCATATATGAGAAGAGGCAGGCCTGTCTGTGAAAGTCCGTATATAGGATTCCAGGGAAGCCACATAAGAGCGGTGCCTGCAAGGACTGCCATCAGACTGCTGCCTGTCAGTTTCTTCACACAGGCATACATTCCAAGGAAAGCGGTCAGTGCAGTCAGGAAAAATTGAAGCATAAATGCCTCAAAGACAGGGAGAAAATGATAGAGCGGCACGAAAACAGGACTCGATACGCTCATGCCGCTTGCAGGAACGCCGCACAGCATCTCTGGGTACTCGCTCAGGTGATCGAAAAGGTGCTTCCCCTGAAGGACATAATTAAACAGAGATTCGTCTATTATGTCGTTAAGATCGAAGTATACATTCTTTCCCAGAAGAATGTAATAGATCGTGAAGACGAATCCGACAGGGATCACCAGGATCCAAAGCGGTGAATTATCCAGTTTTTTAATGAGGGTATTCAATTATTCTCTCCCGATCAGTTCTTCCATTGTGCATCCGAGTGCCTTGGAAAGCCTGTATACTGTATCTGCTGAGGCATGATTGATATCTTTACGCTCCTGCTCGTATTGTTCTATCATCCTGACCGACACGCCCGATTTCTCAGCCAGGATCTTTTGTGTCATGCCCGCATAAGTTCTTAATCTTGAAAGCTGATCCTTTTTAAATCTCTCATCAATTCTGCCATCCATGATATCCACAAATTTCATTATATCTGCTTCATGAAGCGGATCATACAATTTCACCACTTCGGAAACAGGTACTATTCGATTGATATCTTCAAAAGGTATGTTCCTGTACCACTCATAATAGGCAAGTGCCCAGCCTGCCCAGTATTCGGGGGTTTTATCATCTGCAGGCACAGGCTTTACATTACAGAACTGTCCCGTGGTTTTATAGATCACTTCATAAGCGAGTTCAGGTCCGGATAATCCCACGGTTACTTTCGGTTCACCTTTGCCGAATCTGGAGGCGAAACCTGACGATATAAAGGATTCAAAAAAAGATGAGATATCCCTGCCCAGATCATATACAGCAAAATGAAGCATGCTGCCGAGAGTGATCCTTGCTCTGCTCAGATATAATTCATTGTATGCGTTCGTCATCTCTCTTAATCTCCTCTTCAATGATCCTGATCACATATAGAGCTCCTTTGATGAATCTCTTGTCTGCCTTGGTATAAGCTGATCTGGCACCTGTGTCCCTTTCTACCTTTTTGGGCAGCCAGATCTGCTTTGAGACCTTTTCACAGCCTGTGTACCGGATCCTGTTAAAAGATTCCTCGCTCTTTAGGACAAATTGATCCCCCATTCGTCCCAGTTTCATGGCTTCGCCTAACTGTTCGTAGGATATGACGCCACTTATAAAATCCTGGGCAAATGAAAAATAACTGTCATCGGCACGATATCCGATAATACAGTCGTAAGCTGAGTAATCTATCAGGAATTCTTTCAGAATGTATTCTTTAGCTTCCCTGGCCAGCGGTGCATTAGTCTCAAAAGTCCTGTTTGCAAGCAGGACAGCCAGCCAGGTCATGACAGGATATCTGTTCAGGTTCAGAATCTTTAATTCCGAGATATCAAGTTCATATTTGTTCAGATATCCGTCATGGAAAGGTGTCACGCTCCATTCTCTTGCCATATCCGGATATTCCGTGCAATAGAATCCCCGGCCATAATCGTTGTATGGCTTTCCACTCCCGAATAGAGGCTTATCGATTATGAATTCCGAACCATGGTAAAGGATCATATCATTCTCCTACATCTCTAGATGTATTTATTATACATCTGTAGATGCAATATTTGCAAATTTGGAGATAAAACACTACAAAATGTTGATTTGTCTTGAAATCGTTTTCAATTTCCCTTGAATTCCCCATCTTCCCTAATCTGTGGTATAATAACTTGATTTATTATGTACCTATACTTATGGAATTTGGAACTGACGTAAATGAACAACAAGTCCTCTAAAAGCATATTCAAGATAGAACACTGGAAGGTCGTTGCAGCACTCCTCGTCGTCTATGACATGGTAGCTGTTAATCTTTCATATTTCCTGGCACTGTGGCTCAGGTTCGATACCAAGTATTCCTCGATTCCGGTTTTTTATCTTGATGCCTTCACAAAATTCACGCCCATCTATACGATCATATGCATCCTCATCTTCTGGAGGCTCAGGCTCTATAAGAGCATCTGGAGATTCGCCAGCTACAACGAGCTCATAAGGTGCATTTTTGCAACTATTCTTACATCTTTCATTCAGATTATAGGTATTACCGTATTTCTTCAGAGAATGCCCATTTCTTATTACTTCATTGGAATGGTCCTGCAGTTTTGCTTTATCGTCGGCATCAGGTTTTCATACAGGTTTGTGATACTCCTTCGGGGCAGGAGAATGAACCGCGGCAGTGGTGAAGAGAAACGCTGCATGCTCATCGGTGCCGGAAATGCGGGCCAGATGATCTTAAGAGAACTCAGAAGCTCTCAGGAGATCAGAGAGAAAGTCTGCTGCATCATAGATGATAATCCCAATAAGTGGCACAGATACATAGAGGGCATCCCTGTAGTAGGCGGACGTGATGATATCCTCTTAAATGTTGAGGAATACAACATTAACAAGATCTACATAGCAATACCGGCCGCCACTGCAGAAAACAGACGCGATATTCTGAACATATGCAAGGAAACCAAGTGCGAACTTAAGAATCTTCCAGGTATCTATCAGCTGGCAAGTGGCGAGGTTTCAATCAAGGACATGAAGGATGTGGCCATCGAGGACCTCCTTGGGAGAGACACGATAGAGCTGGATCTCAGCAGCATCAACTCCTTCCTGAAAGGAAAAACAGTCCTTGTCACAGGTGGTGGAGGATCCATAGGAAGCGAGCTCTGCAGACAGATTGCATCGCACAGCCCGCGAAGGCTTGTTATCTTCGATATCTATGAAAATAATGCATATGACATACAGAACGAGCTTCGCAAGAAGTATCCGAACCTGGACCTCGTGGTGCTCATAGGGTCGGTAAGAGACAGTGGAAGGCTGAAGGCTGTATTTTCCAAGTACCATCCACAGATTGTCTATCATGCCGCAGCTCATAAGCATGTTCCGCTCATGGAAGACAGCCCGTGTGAAGCAATCAAAAACAACGCCATAGGCACATACAAGACTGCATATGCCGCAATGAGAGCCGGATGTGAGAAATTCGTCCTGATCAGTACCGACAAGGCTGTTAACCCCACGAATATCATGGGCGCCAGCAAGAGACTCTGTGAGATGGTCATCCAGACCTTCGATCATATGATCCAGGAACACAGGGAATCCGAACTGATCGAATTGTCGGCACATATGGACAAGGTGTCACACTGTTCTGCAGATGAAGATAAGGACTTCAAGGCTAAGACGAGGTATGTCGCTGTAAGATTCGGTAACGTCCTCGGAAGTAACGGCTCCGTCGTGCCGCTCTTTAGAAAGCAGATAGCAGCAGGCGGGCCGGTCACAGTAACTCATCCCGATATCGTAAGGTATTTCATGACCATACCTGAAGCAGTCAGTCTCGTCCTCCAGGCCGGAGTCATGGCAAAGGGTTCTGAGATATTCGTCCTCGACATGGGGGCACCCGTAAAGATTGATACGCTTGCCAGAAATCTCATCAAGCTCAGTGGTTTCAAGCCGGACGTGGACATTAAGATCGAGTATACGGGATTAAGACCCGGAGAGAAACTTTACGAAGAAAAACTCATGGCTGAAGAGGGACTTAAGACCACAGCCAATCATCTTATCCATATAGGAATGCCCATCGCATTTGATAATGATGAGTTCATAGGTCAACTGAAAACTCTTATGGAGTCGGCGTATGATGAAGATGATGAAGGAATTATAAAAAGAGTGTGCGAAGCGGTTAGTACTTTTCATCCGGATAGTAACGGTTGATCTGAATACAGAGTGTGATTCTTAGGAGATGAAATGAGAGAGGTCGAAATTAGTTTAAAAAGTCTATTTTTCTATGTGTTATCGCACTGGAAGAGCATTATTGTTGGAATGATTATTGGAGCGATTCTTGTAGGGGCTATCGGATCCTTTAGAACAGGAGCAACAACGAGCACCGCTGACGATGCGAGCACTCCAGAGAGCGAGATTGCAACTGACGGCATGAGTTCTTCTATTGCATATCTGGTGAAAACTAATTCACCCGATGAACTTATCAGCGTGCAGCAGCCTTTATTAGCTATGCTTAGGAGCAGCAATTATTTCGGATATATTTCGTCCGTAACACAGATACCGGTTGCAGATCTTAAAAAACTAGTAACTATTGATGGCTCCGGCATTAATGATGCTGCCATTATGGCTGCAATTGTAGTCAATATAACTGATGTTCCTGAAGAAAATGTCGAACAGATTCTTGAAGCTACCAAAATCTTTATCGAGGATAGATCGGAAGAACTTATCGAAAAAGGATTCCCGCATGAACTGATCAGAACAGATAGTTTTGAATATGAAAAAGAATCACATAATGCGATTGAAGCTGAAGAATCTCAGACACTTCCGTCAGATGCTGCTGAACCGTCTGTTGTTAATCGAGGTTTTTCCAAGAAGTATGCCATTATCGGATTCCTGCTTGGGTTCTTTGTGGTTGCATTCTGGCATTTTGTTATCTATATTTTCGCTAACCGGCTTGAAGAGGATGATGACATCGAGAGATTGTTTGGGATTTATCTGTTTGGCCTGATTCCCGGAAAATCATTCGGCAAGCCTTTATACAAACTTAGGAATATCGGAAAAAGAACATTTAACACTGAAGAGAGCTGCAAACTCGTTTCAACAAAGATTAAGATGACCGCTGAGAAGAACAATATCACTAAGCTTGGCATCATCGGATGTGGCATTGAGAAAAACTCGAAAGATATATCTGAACTGCTTGTTAAGAATCTTAAAGGTGAAGGCTTGGATGCGGTTCTTATTGACAATCCTCTTTATGATGAGAGCAGTGTGAAGAAACTTAGCGGATTTGAGCATGTTATATTTTTTGAGAAAGTTGGAGAGACTTACAGGACTGAAATCTGGAAAGAGACAGATCTTGCTAAGAATCTCGGCATCGCTGTTGATGGCATTATAATGGCAGGAAGATGAAAAGAGTCCTTATTACCGGAGCAAATTCATATATAGGCACCAGTTTTGAAAAATATTCGAACGAACACTACTCCGGCGAGCTTGACATAACAACAATTGATATGATCGATGGCAGCTGGAGAAACGACAGTTTTTCCGGATACGATGCTGTATTTCATGTTGCCGGCATTGCTCATGCCGATGTTGGAAAAGTAACCGAAGAGATTAAGAAGAAGTACTATGCGGTTAATACTGATCTGGCAGTAGAAACGGCACGTAAGGCTAGGGAGGACGGTGTGAAGCAGTTTGTCTTCATGTCGTCTGCAATTATTTACGGTGATTCTGCTCCGTATGGTAAGATCAAGCGGATAAATAAAGATACTGAGCCGACTCCGTCGAATTTCTATGGTGACAGTAAGTGGCAGGCGGATAAGGGCGTACGGGAACTTGCAGATGCTGACTTTGTTGTAACTGTACTTCGCCCGCCGATGATATATGGTAAGGGTTCTAAAGGCAATTATCCGACTCTTTCCGGGATGGCCAGAAAACTTCCGTTTTTTCCGAATGTAAAGAACGAAAGATCGATGCTGTATATAGAGAATCTATGTGAGTTTCTCTGTCAGGTGATGCTATTGGAAAAAGGCGGAGTGTTTTGGCCACAGAATTCCGAATATAGCAGTACCGGAGAGATGGTTCGAATGATCTCCGAAGTCTGCGGACATAAGATCAGAGTCTCCGGCTTTTGGAATTGGTCGGTTGCTTTGGCAGGTAAGATGCCGGGCAAGATTGGAAACCTTGCCAATAAGGCATTCGGCAATCTGTCATATGATCAGGATATGAGCATATATGATTTTGAATATAGGATTTATTCTCTTGAAGAATCCATAAAGCGGACGGAAGGATAAAACGTTGATGAAGCATATTTTGCTGGTTTCACAATATTTCCATCCCGAAAGCTTCAGGGTTAATGACATGGCTGTGGAATGGGTTAAGAGGGGATATAAGATGACAGTACTTACAGGTATCCCCAATTATCCTATGGGTAAATTCTATGAGGGCTATGATCGAAAGCACAGAACCAGAGAGTCCTGGAATGGGATTGATATTATACGTATTCCGCTTATTGCACGAGGAAACAGCAGCAATAAATTGTTCAACGCTCTTGGAATGGCAGCAAATTATCTGTCATTCATGATGTCCGGAAAAAGATGGGTGAAGAGCAGGGAGGCAAGAGAACTTAATGCGGATCTTGTCTTTACTTTTGAGGTCAGTCCCATGACCCAGGCACTTATAGGCGTCTGGTACGGTAAGAGATACAATGTCCCGACATACCTCTATGTGCAGGATCTGTGGCCTGAAAATGTGGAGACTGTAACCGGCATTCATAACCGGATGGTAATAGGCCCCATTGATAGAATGGTGGATAAGATTTACAGGGACACAGGAACGATATTCACGACGAGTCCCAGTTTTGTGAATGCAATCGTAAACAGAAAAGTCGGTGTTGATAAGAATAAGGTTCATTACTGGCCGCAATACGCTGAGGAATTCTATGTTCCGGCAGCTCCGAAGAAATCAGAATGGCTTGATCCGGCCGATGGATTTTATAAGATTGCATTTACCGGAAATATAGGGACAGCTCAAGGGCTGGATGTTCTTCCCAAAACGGCGAAACTGCTGATGGATGAGCCTGTAAAGTTTGTTATTGTGGGAGATGGCAGGTATCAGCCGGAATTTGAAAGTCAGATTCAGGACATGGGAGTGTCAGACAAGTTCATAATGATCCCGAGACAGCCTGCGGAGAGAATACCTGAGATATTAGGAGTTTGTGATGCCGGCTTTATCAGCTTTAATAAGACAACTTTATGGGAGATGACCATCCCAGCCAAGTTGCAGTCATATATGGCTTGCGGCAAACCTATTATTGCATCCGCATCAGGTGAGACAAAGAGGATCATTGATGAAGCCGGATGCGGGATATGTACTCCGACCGGAGATGCTGAGGCACTGGCTGAAGGAATAAAACATATGATGCATATAGATAATGAGGAGATGAGAGGGAGAGCTAGGGCATATTTTGAAAATCGGTTTAATAAAATGAAACTTATGTGTGAGATGGACATGTTTTTGAATGATTAATTCGATTTAAATTATTTTGGGAAAAACAATATATCTTTCGCCAAAAATGAGAATGTTTCCTCCAAAGTAGATAATGAGACAGATACTAATTATAAGCAATAACGTATTAAGCGAGACGGATAATAATGGTAAGACTCTGCTTAATATTTTTAGTAAAATAAATAAACAAAATGTTGCCCAATTGTATTTTCGCGGGGAATTACCAGAAGTAGAAGGTTATAGATATTATCAGTTATCTGATATAGATATTATAAAAGGAAAAATCAATCCCCAAAAAAGAGGACGAGAAGTAAAAGCGATTCCTATGGGTGGCAAAACTAAGGCTTCGGCAAAAGGATTAATACGTCGTACTCCCATAGCGCTTCAAATAAGGGAATTGTTTTGGAAAAACTCATGGAAGTCATCACAATTGGACGAGTGGCTGAATGATGTGAATCCGGACTGCGTATTTTTTTTGGCAGGTGATTGCATTTATGCTTATGACATCTGCGAATGGATTGTGGAGAAGTATAACTGTAAGTTGTTTACATATGTGACAGATGATTATGTTCTTGAAAGAAAAAAAGAAAGAGTAATAGAAAGGTTTCGCCGAAAAAAGATATATGAGTCCCTCAAAAGTATTTCAACAAATTCTGATCAGTTTTTCACTATTTGTAATCGAATGAAAAAATCTTATCTTGAAGAATTTGGCGTGGATAGTGAATTGCTTTTTAACCGGTGTCAATCCTTATATGATGATAAGCTGATGCCTGCAAAAGAAAAAGATGAAGAAATAGTATTTATGTATGCTGGCAGTTTGTATTACGGAAGGGGAGATATATTAATTTGTCTTGCAGAAATATTGGGGGAGATAAACAGTTCTACTTCAGCTCGAAAAAAAGGCAAATTATACGTTTACACTAATGCAATCCCAGAAGATGAATTTATTAATTTATTGGAGAAAACCGGTGCAGGGTATTACGGAGGAAAGCTGAATTATGAACAACTTCGAACAAAACTAAATCTTTGCGATTACCCGGTTTTTGTTGAGAGTTTTGATGATAAAGAAGTTGAAAAAGTGAGATTGTCGTTTTCGACTAAAATACCAGAATATATGTCATTAAGAAAGACAATTTTGGCAATCGGACCTGAGGAGATTGGTTCGATGGACTGTATAAAGAATGCGGCTGTCTGCGTATATGATCTTTCTCGATTACGTGAAGTGTGTGAACGTATGTTGGAAGATGAGTACGATAAACAAGTATATGCACAAAAAGCTTGGGAAGAATATAAAAAACTATCGGAATTAAACGGCTTGGAATACTATTTGTCTTGATTTAGCAGTTAAAAACATAAAATGGCGGTAAGGAATAATTGAGCAAAAAGAATATTTTGATCGTTGTAACTAATTATTTGGATGAATCTGTAATCTCTTCGCGGAGATGGAGATATTTGGCAGAATATTTAGCAGGAGCGGGTCACTATGTGGCCGTTGTTTGCCATGATGGAAAAAATGAAAATGCCTTCATTGAAAATAATCATGTGAATATTTATTCGTTACGCAACGATGATTCTTTTATTAGAGAGGCAGGTGGACGACTAGGGAAGATTACAAAATATAAAAATGTGTTTTCTTTACTGTTTTATCTGTATTATCTCAATTCGGAAAGAAAGCAAAAAAAGAATCTGCGAAAAAAAATTGATGATTCCTTGAAAGAAACATTCATGTTGAATCTGGTTAATGTTAGTTTTGATGTTGTGATTTCCTCAATTTATAATATTGATGCGTACTATATAGCCAAAACGTTGAGAAAACAATTGGAAATCCCTAAACATATATGTGATGTTAGGGACCCGATCGTCAATCCCTTTTTTGGAAGTAAACCCCAAGCAATGATTGGGAGATACAGATTGAAGGATATTTACAATAATGTTGATGCATTTACCGCTTGCTACGACTATATTTTGAATGAAATAAAAGAAAATATATCATTTAATAAAAAAAATATGTATGTTTTGACACATGCATACAAAGAGTATGTATCTAATGTATGTGAAAAAGGTGAGTGCTTGAAGATTTCATCTATAGGTACGTATTATCCGACAAACCATAATCCTTTACCGCTTGTTGAAGCATTGTATGAGATGGATAATAACAAAAACGTTTCGCCGAATTCGTTGCAAATAATATTGGCAGGCAGAAACAGTGATTTGTTGGCTAAGGCATTTTCTGATAAAGGATTGTCTTCATATATAACGGATTATGGATTTGTTTCACATGAAGACGCTGTAGAGCTTGAAAAAGAATCCGATGTTTTGCTGTTTCTTTCATTTATTGAGGAAGTATCATCTTTTGCGGGTGTAACGGGCAAGTTTCCTGAATACTTGGCTATGAATAAGGAAATACTCATGGTTTTTGATGTTCGAAATGATTCTGGAGAACAGATTGATTATTTCAATAAATTGTCGGTTGGTTTGGCAGTGGATTCTAGATCTGATGAATCAAAAAAGCAGATAATACAATGGTTACAAAAGAAAATAAGTGAAAAACAGTCTGACGGACTTCTTCATACCCCCAATATGGATCTTGTTGAAGAGTACAGCGTAGAGACGGTGGGTGCTAAATTAGAAGAAATATTAGACACTGTATTATGATGGGGGTGAGTATGCTCAAAAATCATCTGCTTGGAACAATAGCTTGTATTTCGGGCAAAAAAAAAGGTTATTCAATCAGAAGACTTGTGTGTGATAAGGCGTTTTATCACAACATAAAAGCAGTTAAAGGGCTTAAAGGATATCCGACTACTATAGTGCGATCATATATGTATGGAGATATCAATTGCGGTGAAGCTGCTAAAATTTGGGATTGCGAAGTTATATCGTTGGGCAAAGTTAAGATTGGCATAGGAACTGCTATGAATCACGTAAAGATCCGACAAGCGTGCAATGATGTGACAATCGGAAACTATTGTTCAATTGGCGAAGGTACCAGAATAATAGAGTTTAATCATAAAGTGTTTAGGCTGAGTTCTTCGTACTACTGCTCTAATATTTTTAAGGAAAATATGATTAATGATATAGAGTCGAAGGGCAATATAGTTATTCAGGATGATGTATGGATTGGAAATAATTGTATGATTCTTTCCGGGGTCAAGATAGGCCGGGGAGCTGTTATTGGCGCAGGAAGCATAGTAACTAAGGATGTGGAACCTTACACCATTAATGCCGGAAACCCTTGCCATAAGATAAGAGATAGGTTTGATGCGGAAACAAAAATGAAGATTGAAGATACTAAATGGTGGGAAGAAAATCCAGAGTCATTGCATAACAAGAGGGAGGTTTTTGACGAATTCGAAAAAATCATACTTTCACGATGATGGTTTGAATTTTGTTCGTTGAAAGGGGCTTGTTTGATGGTGATTATCTTGACTACCTTGTTTTAAGTAGCAATATCTGACTGAAAGGATTGGACATGGTTTTTAATTCATTCTTGTTCCTGTGTTTTTTTCCTATCGTTGTTGTGATTCATTTTATTCTTCCGCACAAATTTCGAGTTTATTTGTTGCTGGTTGCAAGTTATCTCTTTTATATGTGTTGGAATCCTTCATATATTTTTTTGATTTTGCTATCGACAGTAATAACATATTTTGGAGGTGGACTAATAGAGTCTTTTCTTGAAAAAGAGAAGTTGAAATATGCCAAGACAATACTTGGGTTGTGCATAGGAAGTAATTTGTTTGTATTGTTTTTTTATAAGTATTTGAATTTTGGAATTGATGTTATTACTAAATTATTTAGATTGCTTGGAATGGAATTGTCAATTCCGGGGCATGATCTGCTTCTTCCAGTTGGTATTTCGTTTTATACTTTTCAAGCATTGAGCTACATAATTGACGTGTATCAGAAAAAAATCAATGCAGAAAGAAATTTCTTTTATTATGCATTGTTTGTTTCTTTTTTTCCACAGTTAGTTGCGGGCCCGATAGAGCGTTCTAAACATCTGCTTTCGGAACTGCATAATGTAAAGAACTTCAATTTTGAAAAGCTTAAAGAAGGCTTTCTGTTGATGCTTTGGGGATATTTTTTGAAGCTGGTTATAGCAGATAGAGCATCTATTTTTGTGGATAAAGTATATTCAAATTATGAAGAATTTGGCGGATGGTTTTTGATAATTGCAACTTTATTATTTGCCGTACAAATTTATTGTGATTTTTGTGGATACTCAATTATAGCCAAAGGAGCAGCTCTGATTTTGGGCGTTGATATTATGGAGAACTTTAATTCTCCATATTTGAGCGTTAGTGTTTCCGATTTTTGGAGAAATTGGCATATTTCACTCACTACATGGTTCAGGGATTATCTTTATATTCCATTAGGAGGAAATAGAAAAGGAAAAGTACATAAATACATCAACAAAATGATTGTGTTTTTATTGAGCGGTTTGTGGCATGGCGCCAATACGACATTTATTATTTGGGGAGGAATCAATGGATTATATCAAGTGATTGAAGATGAAACTTATTCCTTGAGACAAAAAATTTCTAACATTTTGAAGATTGAAAGAGATTCCATAGGTCATCGGATGTTTCAGGTTATTGCCACAAATATTTTGATTTCTATTTCATGGGTTTTTTTCCGTTCACAGAATGTTTCACAAGCTTTTGCTATCTTGAAAAGCATGATGCAAGCAGATAACTTCCATATTCTGCTTGATGGTTCGGCATATAATTGTGGACTGAATTCTAAAAATTTTTGGTTATTGATTATTTCAATTATTGTCTTGCTTGTTGCTGACATGTACAAAAAGCGAGGTGTATTGATTAGAAAGACAATTATGTCACAGAATTACATTTATAGAGCAATATTTTATACGATTTCTATTGCATTTATTCTACTATTTGGTGTTTGGGGCCCGGCATATGATGCAACAGGATTTATATATTTTAGATTTTAAGCTTTGGGAGTCATGGGATGCCTTGTAAGAATTTGGTTAAAAGTCTATTGATTATAATGCTGGTCTCCATATGCATTATGAAAATATCGCGGATTGTCGAGAATAAAATCGGTGATGATAATTATGGCTTTTTAGTGGAGAACGGGGACGATGTTGACGTTCTTTTCGTAGGATCTTCTCATATGTGGGATGGTGTCCTTCCGATGGAAATATGGAATAAATATGGGATTGCAAGCTATAATGCAGGATATTCCGGTAATCGCATGCAAATGGATTATTGGATTTTGAGACAAACACTACAGTATTGTTCTCCTGAATTGGTTGTTATTGATATTTATTCGTATACTGAAGATATAGGAGTTACATCTAATTATGGCTTGCATACTATGTTAGATGGATTTCCGCTATCAGTAGAAAAAATACGAGCTGTAATGGATATAGATGAGACAACGCAGGGAAAAACAGATAAAATTGATATGCTTTTTAACTTTTGCACATACCATTCCAGATGGGATGAGCTTTCAGCCAGAGATTTTTCAACGGAAGTTTCCGATTATTCAAGAGGTGCAAATTATGCTGTAGGATTATCTAGCGAGCAAATGCCTGCAAATGATCTATCAATTATTGATTCTGAACTCCCAGAAACGCAAGGATATAATTATCTCACAATGACAATTGAGTATCTGCAGGATCGAAATATTGATGTTCTCTTAGTGCTTATTCCACAGCCGTGTACAAACGAAGCTAGAGAATTATATAATTATGCGAATGTTATTGCAGAACAATACGGAATACACTATTTAGATTTAACACAAGTAGAATTGATAGATGAAAGCTGTGACTATCTGAATTATATGTCTTCGGAAGATAGAATTCGATATGCCATATCTAATAATGAATATCGAGAAACCAGCATATATGATAATAATGCACATTTGAACGTCTCGGGGGCGTATAAGATAACTGATTATTTGGGGCAATATATATGTGATAGCTATGATGTTTCCAATCGGTCTGAGGATAATTCTTATGATTATTGGAATGATGATTGGGAAAAATGGGTTAGGATGGAAAACAATACCCTTAGATCCACAGATGATTTGCATGACTATTTTGTTCTTTTATCAAATCCACATTTTGATGTAGATGTTTGCGTTCCTGATTGTTTGGCTTTTGATGATGAGATTATTCACTTGATGCATAATGCCGGAATAGAAGATGATGGCGTGATCGTGGATGATTCGCTTGTTGATGCAATAACTGTATGTGTAATGCGTGATGGAGAACTAATAGATGAAAGAATAGCACGACCTGTTTTTGACGAAAAAAACGAAATGGTTGATGCTGTTTTTCTTGAGTAAAATATTTCTGTTTGGATTTGCAACATGATTTGTGAAAGTTTAGAAACAAATATAAAAATTCTTAGTCTGCATCGATTGGTGGCGAAGCTGGTTGTTTTAGATATGCTTTTTTTTCCATATTTTCGATTGCTTCACGTTTCCTTTTCTGCTCCTGTTATATTTTTGTGTATTGCTCTGGATCGAAGAAAAATTAGTGAAATTAAGCTTGTTTTTCTATGCATGTTATTCTTGGTATTTTCAGTAATGTCAGTTATTGCGGGATATATGTGGAATGCTTCATTTGACTTGCACAGAGATGTTTTTGGATTGAGCATAATCCTTTTATATATGGCATATTATTATTTCTATATAAGAAATATGATCTTCTTAAAAGACTTCGTATTTCAGGCGCTTAGGTTGTATTTGTGGATGGCATTTGCATTTGCTGTATTATTTATTTTGGCTCCACAGAGTTTTTTCAATATTAGAGTGTTCTGGCAAATGAATGCGAATGTTATACAGTACAAGCAAGCTTACTTTAGCAGATATATTTTTTTGCTGAGCGATCCGAATAATTGTAGTTGTGCTATTTCATCTGTTTTGTTTGCATTATTGGTTCTTGATAAAAAAATGAGCAATTATTTGAAAATTGTATATGCGAGTATCTCTTTGTTTACATGCGTTGTGACTTTAAGCGCGACAGGATTTGTTGTTATGTCCGTTGGACTGATATTCTACTTTTTTATATATGAAAAGAGAATTCTATTAAATGAGAAAATACTAAAACTGATAATTTTATGTGGCGTTTTGTTTTTTGCTGTAGCAGTAATAGTCTTCAAGAAATACAATCTGATGGATTCCATTTTTGGTGTCGCAATACAGCGAATAAGCAATAATTTGCTGGGCGGTAATGAATCATCGGGCTCTATAAGATTGAAATATTGGATTGATACCATTAGGAATTTTGAATGGTATAAATATGTTGTTTTGGGAAGAGGCGCGACTGTCAGAGGAATTGAGGGCTTTAAATATCCGGGATATAGCGGGCATTTTCAGTTGATTTTATATTATGGATTGATATCATACATATCCTATATGTATATTTTTTTTCGGAATCCAAGATCTATGAAATGGAAATCATATATTTGTTTGTTCCCAGCTTTGATATGCTTTTCAGTTAATGTTGGATTGGAAGATTATAGGACGAGCGGGATATTTGCTTTGGTTGCAGCGATGTATCATTCGTGTGTTTTTGGGAGGGAAAACAATGCTTAAAAATTTAAATATACTTCTTGTGTGCAAAGAATCATATTCGTGCCCTATGTATTATTTGGCACTTGATTTGATGAAGAATAATAATGTTGCAGCTTTTTTTGTCCTTCCTACCGAAACAAAAACCAAGAGATGTATATACAACAAAGACACGTATTACAAGTTTATTGATAAAGGAATAAAGACTTTTACTTGTAATGATATTTCAGATGAATTTACAAAAAACTTAAAGAATCCACCTGTAAATGATGAAATAATTGAATATCTGAAACAATATGAGAAAAATAGAAGAATTAATATACAGTTACTCTCTTCACAGGCTTTTTGTACGGAATATCACAACAGAATTTGCTTCAAGGCATCAAATTATAAACAACAATTGTATTGGTGCTATTTAAACATATGTAATGCAGAGAAAATATGCAACGATTTTCAACCTGATGTGGTCCTTGATCTTGATGTTGAAGAATTTGGGCGTATTACGCTTCATGCTGTTTGCGCTAAGCGAAATATTCCGTATATATCAATTGGGTATAGTAGATACTTGGAATATAAGTATTATCATTATGGTGAAAGCGTAGAGGGGAATGAGTATCTTTTTGAAGCATACAAAGACAATTTTCATTTGTCAAATGAAGATTTGTATGAAGAAATGAAATATGTAAATGAGTTTAGAAAATCCTCATCCATACTTAGCGCTGAGTATAATAATACGCCTACGTCGAAGTATCATGCAGATCCGTTGTGGAAAACATTTATATATTTGCTGAAAAGTGCAATTATCGCTTTTGATATGGACTATTTTAGAGGTGGGAAAGCAAAACTTCATAGAAAAAACGATATTTTATATATTAGTTCTGTAAAGCTTTTTTGGTGGACTATAGATATTGAAAAGAAGAAAAGATATTTATATAAAAATAATAAGTATTTTGAACCACCTGTGAAAGGCGAAAAGTATTATTATATGCCACTTCATTTGATTCCTGAATCGTCCTCTCTTGGAGGGGCACCTTATTATATTAATGAATTGGCAGTGATAGAGGCTGTGTCAAAATCTCTCCCTTTAGGGTATTATTTGTATGTCAAAGAGCATCAGAGTATGTTGGGGGAAAGAAACTTTAGGTTTTATGAACAAGTTAAGAAATTACCTAATGTTCGATTGATGCAGATTAACTATTATGAAGATCCGAAACCATGGATTGTAAACTCGGAAGGCGTTATCACCTTGACCGGCACATCGGGATATGAAGCGGTTATGCTTGGGAAACCTGCTTTTATCTTTGGGGATGTTGTTTATTCTATGATAAATGGTGTGACCAGAGTGAAATCATTTGAGGATCTTCCAGAATTATTTGCTACAAAAATTGATTATGAATTGAATATAAAATCATGTGCTGCATACATTAAAACCATTAAGGAAATGGGAGAACCTATAAATATTACTATTCTTCTTAATGAAGCGAATCATTCTCTTGTGGCAAACATTGAACCAAGTAATGCGTTTTTTGATTGTTTAAAACACTTAGAAAAATTTTATGATGAGGCATACGAGTTGGTTAGATGATGAATAACAGATTATTAAAATCATCTTTTTGGTTTGTTGTTACAAGTGTTATTTTGAATGGTATTAATATATTTACCGCTCCAATATTTACCAACTTATTGTCTACTTCGGAATACGGGCAGATTTCAAATTTTAATACTTGGTCTAGCATTTTTTCTGCAGTTTTGGGAATGGGATTATCATACACTATAACAAATGCGGAGGTAGATTTTAACCATAGATTAAATGAATATATTGGTAACATTATTGTTTTTCTTTTGCTAGTCATTTCATGTTTATGCATTATTCTTCTTTTTTTCTTCGAAGAAATGATTGCTGAAATTACAGAACTTGGTTGTGAAATGATGTGGCTTTCTATTTTGTATACATTTTTTTACTCCATTTATGGAATAGTACAATTTAGATATATTTTCGAACAAAAAATATTAAAAAACGCAATTGTTTCGATAGTTCCAGTATTAGCTTCGGTTGTTCTTTCAATAGTGTTTATAGTTTATTTTCCTTTTCCAAAGTCATTTGGACGAGTGCTAGGGAATTGCATCCCTACTTTTGTGGTTGGTTGTATTTTTGCAGTTTACTATATGATGAAAGCTAAATGGTCTTCTTTTTCTGAAGACTTAAAGTATGCCTTGAATATATCATTGCCGATGGTCCCGCATGGATTGGCTATCATTGTACTTGGTCAGATCGATAGGATTATGATAATAAAGATATTTGGAGACTCGGAAGCAGGGGTTTATAGTTTTGGATATACATTGGGAATGTTGGTTTCGATTGTGTCCATAGCGATTAATAAGGCGTTTCAGCCATGGGTTTTTGAAGAGTACAAAAAAGAGAACTATGATATTGTTAGAAAAACGGGAAGAAAAATGGTTTTTTTGGTATTTGTTGGAATAATAGTTTATTGCATGGTTGCCCCAGAGGTTCTACATATTTTAGCTGATAAGAAATTTTGGGCATCTGCTGGGGTTATCTATCCTGTTGCGGTATCTGCCTTTTGTCAATACATATATGGCTTATACACAAATATTGAACAGTACTATAAGAAAACAATGTATATTGCAATTGGCACAATCACGGCATCTGTTATAAATGTTGTATTGAATTATTTGCTTATGCCAATATATGGATATCAAGTAGCTGCTATAACTACATTGATTGGGTACTTTGTTCTTATGGTGTATCATTATTGTGCATGTAGAATAATTACCCAAAGAGAAACATATAATTTTATATTTGAAATCATTTTATTTTTTGTCTTGGTGTGCTTTGCAATTGCTTCATATTTATTGTTTGACGCCATTATTCTTAGATGGATAATCGCAGTAGTTCTTATGGGATTTATAGGATATTTGGTATTACAAAATTATATAAAAAAAGTGCGAACAGGTGAACGGTTGGGATAAAAATCAATTTCTTATCTGTTTAGCCTTCCTTTAAGATGTTTATTGTTAATTGGAATGAAAAGTTTGCATATCCTTTTGGATTATGGATTTATAATTGGGATAAGGATAACTACTATGATGAAAGAAAACAAAAATAGAAAGGCAATCTTATTTTTTGCGGCGATATATGGTGTGATATTCTCTTTTTTGATTATGAATCCTATTTTTTTGACCAAAGAATCCGGAGGGGCAAATTGGTATAAGGTAGCTAAACTCGACAGATATTTTGAGGAGTTTATGCTTAATGGACAATTTGATAATGCTCATCTATCACATTCATTGGGATGGGTTTATTTTCCGTTTTTAATGAGATTTTTCCGTATGGATGCCAGAAGTATGTTTATGGCGACTCAATCAGTGCTGGGTATGATTGCTATATCGATATACCCGTTGTTGCTGTATGAACTGTATGATTCTGTTTTAATTTGTCTTTTTTCTCCTTTGATATTTCACTACACAATCGGAGATATGTTATATCGGACCGGAAATGAGGAATTTTATGCACTTATGTGGTCAGTTGTTGTGGCTTTTCCATTTCTACTGTTGTTGTGCAAAGAAACCAAGAAAAAATCAATTATGATATTTACAATAGTTTTGAGTTTGTCGATGTCTGTATCAAATTGTCTTCGATTACAAAGTGGATTGCCAGTTCTGATTATTATATTTTTGATCGATTCTTTCAAATTTTACAAAGAAAAAGAAAATCGAAAGATTTTGATTATAGCTTTTTTGACAATACTGCTTTTGTATAATTGCTTATCTATAGCTGTTCCCAGAATTATAACTGCGAATTGGGACGATGTGGGGGTTGCTGGATATAATTCCTCTCCTTGGCATTCGTTGTTGATTGGCTTGGGGTATTACGATAATTCATATGGGATAACTTATGACGACAATTGCGGCAAAGAGATGGTTTCCGAAAGATGGCCGGAAGTAGAATATTTAAGTGATGAATATTTTAAAAAATGCAGAGTTATCTATATTGATATGTTAAAAAATGACCCCGGATTTGTATTCAAAACAGAATTGCGAAAATTTATTGAATGTCTAAAAGAGGAAATGGATTATTTATTGAGTTCAACATTTTTGTTGATTGCTTCATTGATTGCAGTGTTTTCGGTATTGGCTGGAGGGTTTAGAAAGTATTGTAAAGATTATTGGAGAGAGTTGGTTTTTGGTGGATCTTTTTGTATATTATCTACATATAGTGGTGTGGCGGCGATCCCTAAAGTATCAATGTATACATTTAGCTCGGTTGGGTGCATATCTGTTTTGATATTCTTTTTTTTGATTACATCGCTCAAGCATTTGTCTTTTAAGTTTTATAGGAAAGACTCAGTATAACTTTGCAATATTATTATTTGTTTGCTTATCTCTGGAAGTTGGATTGGTGAAACTGATGAATACGGAAATGTATGATAGATTAAACGAAACGGAGAACTATCATTGGTGGTTTAAAGCAAAACGAGAGATTGTTTTGGAATTAGCAAAGCGATATTTGATCCCTGAAAATACTGTTTCATTGAGGCTTGCGGATGTTGGGTGCGGCACAGGTTTGTTTTTGCATGAGCTGGAAAAATATGGGGATGTTGATGGATATGATTATTCTGAACATGCGCTCGAATACTGCAAAATGAAGTGTAATGCAACTTTACATAAGTTGGATTTGGGCATTGTTGCTTCGTGGCTAATGCCAAAGTATGATGTTGTCTTTGCTTTGGATATACTTGAACATATTAAAGATGATTCTATTGCATTGAGTAATATCTATAGAATGACTAAACCTGGAGGACATATCATAATTACGGTCCCAGCTTTTCAATGGATGTGGTCTACAAACGATATAAATAATATGCACCATAGAAGATATAGTCTTTCTGATTTTTTGAAGTTGATTGATTATTCCGGATTTGAAATTGTGTTTTCAAGTTATTATAATTTCTGGCTTTTTCTTCCCATAGCATTCATTCGACTGTTTAGTAATTGGTTACATATAGATAAACATAGTTCAATGGAATATAATTCCGGGAATGGACTATTAAATCATATTTTATACAAGATATTTGTTGGTGAAAAAAAGCATCTGACAAAACAAAGAAGTTATCCGTTTGGTGTTTCAATAATTGCAGTATTAGAAAAAAGGGAAAATCATGAAAAAAACTGATGATAATGAAAATGAATATTGGGATAAAATTTCGGAGGAATATGCCGATGAGATAATGTCGATTCAACCCATTTTTTACAAAAATTCCGGAAGGAAAATAAATAATGAATTGAAAAAAGGGCATATAGTTGCAGATATAGGAAATGGGGGAGTGATAAATTATTTATTTGATGATTTGGAAAGGCTGGATTGTGTAGATTTATCATTGTCGAATAGTTCTATAAAAAAATATAGTAATTGCCCTAATGTCAATTTTCTCGAGGGGAATGTTTTTCATTTGAACAATATTCAAGACGAGATGTATGATAGGGTTATTCTTCAATGTGTTATACATCATTTGGCTGGTCATAACTACTTGACAACAGAAGCAAATGTGAAAAAAGCTTTGAAGGAGTGTGCGAGAATAACAAAAAAGAACGGCGAATTACTGATCGTTGAATCTGTTGTTGTGCCTTGGTTTGAGAAGGTTGAAAGATTTTTGTATGCTTTTATGCAGTTGTTTTTTCGAATAATTCGGTTTGATACAGTATATCAATTTAGTGCACCTTCGTTAATTGATTTAATTAATGGGATGGATATTGGGAAAATAGTAGAGACTGAGCGCATCGAAATCGGGAAATATATGTGGTTGTTAAAACACAAAGTTCCTAACAAAATCACTCCATGCCGAGCAGTGTGGATATGCATAAGAAAGTAAATTTCATTTATAGGAGATGAGAGTAAACAATGGAAAAATTAGCAATTAATGGAGGATATCCTGTTAGGCAAAGTAAGATATATTATGGTCGTCAGTGGATTGATGAGGACGATATTAGAGCAGTGGCTACTGTACTTCGCTCTGATTTTATTACATGTGGGCCAAAAGTAGAAGAACTTGAAAGAACTATTTGCGATATTACTAATGCAAAATATGCTGTTGCGGTTAATTCAGGTACTTCTGCGCTCCATTGTGCTTGCCTTGCTGCTGGAATTGGTCCGGGAGATGAAGTGATTACTACTCCAATGACTTTTGCTGCATCAGCTAATTGTGCGTTATATTGTGGAGCTAAACCTGTGTTTGCAGATATTGATCCTGAAACGTATTGTATTAGTCCTGAATCAATATTGTCACACATAACTAGCCGGACAAAAGCAGTTGTTGCAGTTGATTTTACTGGACAAGCAGTGCAAATAGATGAGATAAAAAAGATTTGTTCTGATTACGGTTTAGTGTTTATTGAGGATGCGGCCCATTCAATAGCCACAAATTATAAAGGTAAACAGATTGGATGCCTTGCGGATATGACGTGTTTCTCCTTTCATCCTGTAAAAACTGTAACAGGTGGAGAAGGCGGTGCAATCCTTACTAATGATTCAGAGATGTATGAGAAGTTAAAATTAGCACATTCTCATGGAATTACACATGATGAGGCACTGATGGAATGCGCTCCTCATGAGGGGCCTTGGTGTTATGAACAAATATGTTTGGGATATAACTATCGAATGACTGATTTTCAAGCAGCTTTGGTGTTGTCACAATTAAATAAACTTGATTTGTTTAAATCTCGAAGAAAGGAAATTGTCGAACGATATAATAGTGCTTTCTCGACTATTCCAGAGTTGATTTTGCAAAAAGAAATACCTGAGTCTGATACATGTCGTCATTTATATATAATTCAGCTACGCCTTGATAAATTATCCTGCACACGACGTGAATTTTTTGATGCAATGTCTGCTGAAGGGGTGCAATGTCAAATCCACTATGTTCCGGTATACTGGATGCCATATTATAAGCATATGGGCTATGAGATGGGCTTATGCCCAAACGCTGAAAAGATGTATAAGGGGATAATGAGTATACCTTTGTACCCTAAGATGTCAGATCAAGACGTTGAAGATGTTATACACGCGGTAAAGAAGTTGATTGATTATTATAAATTATAAAGATTTAAGAATATAATACATGACATGTGTAAAAATGTTTGATTATAAAATTTTTACTCAATACAAAAAGGGAATTAGATAATTATTGTATAGAAAGGAAATGAATCATGACTAATGCTGAAATTAATAAACATTTTATGGGAAAAACTTTATTGATCACAGGCGGGACTGGAAGCTTTGGTTCAACCGTTTTAAAACATTTTCTCACATCAGATATTGGTCAAATCCGTATTTTTTCCAGAGATGAAAAAAAGCAGGATGATATGCGACATGATCTTCAAGCTAAGCATCCGGATGTTGCTGGAAAGGTGAAGTTTTATATTGGCAATGTAAGGGATCCTCGTGCCGTGCGTGATGCTATGGATGGAGTGGATTATATTTTTCACGCAGCAGCGTTGAAACAAGTGCCATCTTGTGAGTTCTTTCCAATGGAAGCGGTGCAGACAAATGTTGAAGGTACAAATAATGTTCTTCATGCCGCTATAGAAGCTAAAGTGAAGAGGGTTGTATGTTTGTCAACCGATAAGGCTGCTTATCCTATTAATGCAATGGGAACATCAAAAGCCATGATGGAGCATGTGGTCAGGGCAAATGCAAGGGTAGCTGCAGAGCGAGGAGATACAGTTATCTGTTGCACAAGGTATGGAAATGTAATGTGTTCAAGGGGATCGGTCATTCCACTTTTTATTGATCAAATAAAATCCGGAAATCCTATTACTATCACCAATCCGGAAATGACAAGATTTTTGATGAACCTTGATGAAGCGGTTGATCTTGTTACTTTTGCTTTTACTCATGCTAATCCCGGTGACCTGTTTATTCAGAAAGCGGATGCATCTACTATCGGCGTATTAGCACAGGCTGTTCAAAAGCTATTTGGAGATACAGGGACGAAGATCATTGGAACGCGTCATGGTGAGAAACTATATGAAACTTTAATGACTAGAGAGGAAAGGCTTCGCTCAGAAGATATGGGAGATTATTTTAGGGTTTCTGCAGATAGCAGAGATTTAAATTATGACAAATTTTTTGTCGAAGGACAAGTTGTTACTGAAGCGGATGAAGCATATACATCTCATAATACAGAACTTTTGGACGTTGAAGGAACTGTGAACAAAATATTAACAACCGATTATGTAAAGGAACTTTTAAAGTAGAGAGGGATTTGCTTTGAAGATACTGATAACCGGGGCAAAAGGATTTGTGGGAAGAAACCTTGTAGAAACATTGAAGTGTATTCGCGATGAAAAAAAACGGGATACAAGACTTTCTGTTTCTGAGGTGTATGAATATGACGTTGATAATTCAGAAGATGATCTCGATCGATTCTGTGCCGATTGTGATTTTGTGTTTAATCTTGCTGGAGTTAACAGACCGCAGACTCAGGAAGAGTTTATGACTGGAAATTTCGGGTTTGCACAAATCCTTTTGGATAAATTAAAAAAATATAATAATAGATGTCCTGTTATGTTATCATCCTCTATCCAGGCCTCTTTATCTGGAAGATATGCTGATTCTGAGTATGGTCGAAGTAAATTGGCTGGTGAAGAGTTGTTTTTTGAGTATGGCAACGAAACTAAGTCTAGAGTACTTGTGTATCGATTCCCCAATTTATTTGGAAAATGGTGTAGACCAAATTATAATTCGGTCATTGCAACTTTTTGCAATGCATTTGCAAATGATTTGGCTTATACCGTCAACGATCCAAATACTGAATTGGAACTGTTGTATATTGATGATCTTGTAAGTGAGATGTTGTTGGCGCTGGAAGGATTAGAGCATCGTTGCAATTATGATGGATTGGTTCCAATAGAACGAGTGAATGGCAGATATTGTTACGCTCCGTTGACATTTAAAGTCACATTAGGAAGAGTATTGGATTTGCTGAAAGATTTTTCACAACAGCCCATTTCTCTACTATTTACATCTATTCCGGAAGGCAGCTTTGAAAAGAGATTATATAGCACCTTCCTTTCATATCTTCCTGCAGAAAAAACCATCTTTGATTTGAAAGGTGCCTCGGATTCCAGGGGGTCATTTACGGAGTTTTTTCGAAACAATGATGTTGGGCAGTTTTCAGTCAATATTTCAAAGCCTGGCATGACAAAAGGGCAACATTGGCATCATACAAAGATGGAGATATTTCTTGTTGTTAGTGGTCATGGATTGATACAAGAACGGCGTCTTGGAATAGATCCGCAAACCGGAAAAGACTATCCTGTTCGTGAATTTTATGTGAGTGGTGAAAAATTGCAGTGCGTATATATGTTGCCAGGGTATACACATAATATTATTAATCTTAGTGATTCTGAAGATATGATTACAATTATGTGGGCAAATGAGATTTTTGATGCCAAACATCCTGAAACCTATCATGAAGAGGTGCAATATGTTTGAAAATGTCAACTGGAAAGAAAATGGGAAAATCAAATTATTGATAATTGTAGGTACACGCCCTGAAATCATTAGATTATCTGCGGTAATTTGTAAGTGTAGGAAGTATTTTGATGTTATACTTGCTCATACTGGTCAGAATTATGATTATAATTTAAATGAGATATTTTTCAGGGATTTAAATCTTGCTGATCCGGAAGTATATTTGGATGCGGTTGGGGATGATCTTGGTGATACTATTGGAAACATAATATCCAAGTCGTATAAGCTGATGTTGGAAATCAAACCAGAAGCAGTTCTTGTGCTTGGTGATACTAATTCTTGTTTGTCTGTTATAGGCGCAAAGAGACTTCACATTCCTATATTTCATATGGAAGCAGGAAATAGATGTAAGGATGAATGTCTACCGGAGGAGACGAATCGTCGGATAGTGGATATTATTTCAGATGTAAATTTGGCATATTCTGAACATGCTCGAAGATATCTTGCAGAGTGTGGGATTCCCAAAGAACGTACATATGTAACAGGATCTCCAATGGCAGAAGTGCTGCAGAATAATCTCAATTCTATTAAAAACTCAGACATCCACAAGAGGATATCTTTGGAAATGGGAATTGATATTGAACCCCAAAAATATATATTGCTTTCTGCTCATAGAGAAGAAAATATAGATACAGAAAAAAATTTTCTGTCATTGTTTAATGCAATTAATGCTATTGCATCGAAGTATGATATGCCAATTTTGTATTCTTGCCATCCTAGATCCAAAAAAAAGTTGGAACAGATGACAAGTTCAGGAAAATTTGTATTAGACAAAAGGGTGATTGCGCATGAGCCAATGGGATTTCATGACTATAATTGTTTGCAAATGAATGCATATTGTGTGGTGTCAGACTCGGGAACATTGCCTGAGGAATCATCCTTCTTTACATCTATAGGAAGCCCATTTCCTGCTGTGTGCATTCGAACTTCCACAGAAAGACCAGAGGCACTGGACAAGGCGTGTTTTATTTTATCCGGAATAACGACTACAGGATTGCTACAATCTGTTGACCTGGCAGTTTCTATGTGTACAAATGCTGATGATGGGATTCCTGTTCCGGATTATATGGATTTGAACGTCAGTACAAAAGTTGTAAAAATCATTCAGTCATATAAGGATACGGTCAATAGGTTTGTTTGGAGAAATCAAATGGATTGAATGTGAATTTATAATGAATAAATTGGGAATAAAAACTCTGAAATCAAATAAGGAATACTTAGTATATCTAACATGTACCATTTGCCTGTGTTGGATAGGCGTGTTTCGAGATATAGGTAATGGTGCTCAGTGGGCACTATCAAATAATTGTGTCGGATTTTGTGTTTTGCCTATGATTTTATGCAGATTTAAAATCAAGGATTTCTTGAAACTTCCATATTTGATTTGGCTGATTGTTTTTCTTGCATTTTCATATCCAATATATAAGTATTTTGCTCCTGATACCGACTATAAGTTTCAAACAATTACCGCTGTTATTAATGTTGGATTATACGGAACAATCTTAATAAGGATGATTTCGTATTTGTTAATTGAAAAAGCGGTAAGTTTTAAAAAGTTATCAATTGTGTTTTGGCTGTGGCTTGTATTTTTGCTATTGTGTATATTATCGAAAAATGAAGCTATATGGCCAATATGGTATTTTGTGATGTTTGGATCATTATATCTGACATCATTTTCAGAGAAAGATAGATTGCTGCTCACTCGAGCTATCTCTGATGGATTAATTGTCTTTTTCTTCTGGGTTCAAATCAGAGCGTTTCTCTATCGCCCGTATGATACTGGCGCAAGGTATTATGGGCATTTTACTAATCCTAATGTCAATGGCGGATTTTATTTGTTTTGCATGGCGGGTTTCTTGACTAAATCATGGATAATGACTCATTCTGCTTTTGTCAAAAAAAATACTCTCTTTTCTAAGATTACGAAGGTTTTGTTTTTTTTACTGACGATTTCTCTCTTCGATTTCGCTTTTTATACCGGCTCTCGAAGTGCATTTTTGGGGGTTTCATTTATGACCCTAATGTATTTGCTGACGGAGATGATTTCGTCTAAATATCGAAATATAGTAAAGATTAAACAGTTCCTAGCGAAAGGTTTACTTATCTTTATTTGTTTTATTATCTTGTTGTATCCAGTATATGCATGCGCAAGATATATACCTGCGCTTAGACATCATCCTGTGTGGTACAGAGATTATTCTGAATATAAAGTTCATTCTTGGGATCCAATAGATTCTCCGAAGTATACTACGTTTGAAAACGCTGTGGGATCTGGAATGATCAGTTATCTGAGAAGATTGCTTACTAATCATAGCTCAAGCGGTATTAATAGTATTTGTTTATTTTTCACATTTGATCACATGCCATTGATAAACGTAATATTGAATACCGCAATCCCGAGTGAATCAATAGATTATTATGGCGGAACCTATGTGTTGGAATATGAAGATGGTGTAATGCCAGGAACAGATGAGAATCATTTAGCATATATATTTGGCGTTGATGAGAATGGAAAGACGATAGGATATTCGCAAATGCCTTTTCCAAATGAACGAAGGGTTATATGGAAAAATGTAATTCAGAGGTTAAATCTTTGGGGACATTCAGAATTATATCCGGAGTTTTATGTTGGCCAAAGGATAGGACATGCTCATAATTCGTTTTTACAGATTAGTTACTGCTTTGGAATTATAACAGGCGTTATCTTTTCTCTGATAATTGTATGGGGGATAAAGATATCATTTATGAAGGCACTAGAGTATTCACAATTTGAATATGATACTTTAGTTGAATCCGAGATATGTTCACTATCTGCATCATATGTGCTTCCGATGGTATACTTGTCGGGTTTTTTTGTATCGGGGCTTTTTGAATGCAACGTTTTTACAGGTCAATTCCTTTTCTCTGGATTGTTTATGGTTGTGGGATTGCTTGTGTGGCGCAATTCATAATCGAAAGTAAATTATTTTTGTGAGGTATATAATTATCTATAACTTGACATTTAACGTATAGGACACAATAATTTATGCGGGAATATATTGAATGAGTATTTTTTAGGAAGTGAAGGTTTTATATGATAACACAGAGTGTTTTATATGGAAAAAAGATTTATCTTCGTCAGGCTGAAATGACAGATTGCACTGAGCGGTATGTGGATTGGCTTAATGATCCTGAAGTTAATCAATATTTAGAAACTAGATGGTCTGATCAAAATCTTGAATCGATAAAAACATTTGTGAAGTCACAAAGGGAAAACGACCATAGCTTATTGTTTGCTATTGTTCTTATGGAAAACAACTTACATATAGGGAATATTAAAATAGGCCCCATTAACTCACATTATAATCATGCGGATATTAGCTATTTCATTGGTGAGAAAGATCAATGGCATAAAGGAATTGCAACGGAAGCAATACAGCTTATTTGTCAATTTGGATTCGAACAATTGTTGCTTCATAGAATCGAGGCGGGCGCATACGAAGCAGCAGTCGGAAGCTGGCGTGCTCTGGAAAAGTGTGGATTTGTGAGGGAAGGCGTGTTTAGGCAACAGGTGAGACTTAATGGCAATTATATGAATGTGTACAGGTACGGGCTCCTAAAAGATGAATGGCAGTCGGGCGTAATAAAAGGGGAATCTGCGATATGAATCTGTGTTTGGGAACAGCTCAGTTTGGTTTGAATTATGGTATTCAGAGCAATGGTCAGCCACAGGAAGAAGCGGTTTTTAATATGCTCTCGTATGCCATAGATAATGGCGTGACATTGTTGGATACAGCATCGGCTTATGGGAGTGCTGAAACTGTTCTTGGAAAGTATTTTTCATTTTGTCCGAGCAATATTGATAAAGTTGGCGTGGTTTCAAAATTGAAACCGGATTCATTTACTGAAAATAATAAGGGTGAATGGTCTGAAATTGCTATAAAGAGTGCAAAGTCAAGTTTGGATACTATTGGCATAAAAAAATTTGAAGCGTACCTTTTTCATAATGCTACATATATATTCAATGACAAGGCAGTGGAAGCACTGGCAAAAGTAAAAGAAGTAGGTCTTGCCGATAGAATAGGCGTATCAATTTATAGCCCGGAAGAAGCCATGAAAGCTTTGGAATATCCTTCGATTGGGGCAATACAAATTCCATATAATGTATTTGATCGTCGGCTGGACAAGGCTGGTTTTTTTGAAATTGCAAAAGAAAAAGACGTCTTAGTATTTGCCAGATCATCTCTTTTACAAGGCCTTATTATGATGGATGCAAATGAATTACCAGAGAAAGTAAAATATGCAAGGGGCTATATAGAACGTTTTCATTCAATTTGTAAACAGTATAAAGTTGAGCCATTGCAGGTTGCTATAGGATATGTTGGATGTAGAAGTGGCATAGATTATGTTGTTTTTGGATCAGATAACATAAAACAACTTGAAGAATATATTGAACTGAAGGACTTTTCACTACCAAGAGAGCTGATACAAGATATTTCAAGAGCTTTTGAGAATGTAGAAGATAAAGTGGTCAATCCAACATTATGGAGGTGAATGATTTAGATGAAATATTTAGCCATGATACAGGCTCGGTGTGGATCCACAAGATTACCTAATAAAGTACTTAAGGATCTTTGTGGAAAACCTGTGCTTCAAAGGATAATTGAAAGAGCACAACAAAGTAAAAAACTTGATGAAGTAATGGTGCTTACCTCTGTAGAGAAAAATAATCTTCCCATCCTTAGGCTGTGTTCAGACTTGAATGTACGAGTGGGCGTTGGATCTGAGGATGATGTGCTGGATCGTTTTTTTCAATATGCAAAGTTGCTTAAACCAGATTACATCATAAGGCTGACCGCTGATTGTCCATGTTTTGATTCACAATTATTGGATCAGGCCTTGGAAAAATTAGATATAGATACTGATTATTGTACAAATGCTTTGACAGAAGAATTTGCTGATGGATTGGATTTTGAAATTGTAAAGTATTCTGCTCTTGAAAAAAGTTGGAAAGAAGCTGTGCATACATTTGAAAGGGAACATGTGACACAGTATATTGTTAGAAGGCCTGAAATGTTTAAGATTCAAAACTTTGAATCACCGATAGGTTTCTTTGGCAATCATAGATGGACTGTAGATGAGCCTGAAGATTTTGAGGCGGTTTCGAGAATATATAATCATTTTATTACTGATTGTAAAAGCGAAAATTTCGGATATAAGGAAATACTGGATTTTTTGAGTTTGAACCCGGATATTGTTGAAATAAATAAGATGTTTTCACGTAATGAAGGACTGAAAAAATCAATCATTGAAGATAAGATCATAAAAAATAAATAATTTAGAGGAAGCTAAATATGCATACATTTATTAAAACAAATGAATTACTTGAACGTGAGATTAAAGTTTCTCCACTTGCTGCACAGACCTATAGCAAATCTTATCGATACTTTTGTAAAGGAGTAGCCCCAAGCTATATGGATCATGGCGAAGGGTGTTATATTTATGATGTTGATGGTAATAAATTTATAGATTTTATGTGTGCATTAGGCCCAATTACGATCGGTTATAATGATCCGGATGTTAACGCTGCAGTTATTAGGCAGGTCAACAAATTTGCCAGTGGATCACTTCAATCGGAATTGGAAGTGGAGCTGGCTGAAAAATTGTGTGATATTATACCTTGTGCTGAGATGGTTCGCTTTGTGAAGAACGGCGGGGATGCAACTACCGCGGCTGTTCGCCTTGCAAGAGCATATACAGGTAGAGATGTTATACTTATGTCAGGATATCATGGTATGCATGATTGGTCTATTGGAGCATCTGCTAACAACAAGGGTGTTCCGCAATCTGTATGTGATTTGACTGTAAATTTCATTTACAATGATCTTTTGGATTTGGAGAATAAGCTTCAGAATAATAGTGTTGCTGCGGTGATTTTAGAACCGATTCAAAGCGATGGACCTAAAGAAGGCTATTTGGAAGGAGTTAAGGAATTAGCACATAAATATGGAGCTATTTTGATCTTTGATGAGGTGGTTTCGGGCTTTCACTATGCTTTGGGCGGTGCCCAAGAAGTGTTTGGGGTTTCTCCTGATCTTGTAGCGTTTGGAAAAGGAATGGCAAATGGTTATCCTATATCAGCAGTTGCCGGACGAAGAGATCTTTTGGAACAAATCGAACACGGAGTGTTTGTTTCTACAACATTTGGAGGGGACAGCATTTCAATGGCAGCCTCTTTGGCAACAATAAAGCAGCTCGAACAGCCTGGGTTTTATGAACATATTAATAAAATCGGAACTATAATGCGTGATGGAATCCGGGAACGAATAGAAAAATATAACCTTGGTGAAACACTTTCTGTTTCTGGCATGCCTGCTCATTGTGGCGTTTCATTTGAGGGGCACGGATCGTTGTCTTATCTGGATATTCAATCTGTTTACTCTCAAACTATGATTCAGAATGGAATACTTGTATTTGCTATTTATTTCTTGAATAAAAATCATACTGAGAAGGAGGCTTACGACTATTTGGATGCAACAGATAAGGCGTTTGCTTTGATACGCCAGGCAATCGATGAGGATAGTGTGGATGGTATTCTGCTTGGAGGAAAAGTTGACCCCGTTTTCAAGAGAAATATAAAATAACGCTGTATGAGCAATCCGGGAAATGATTTTGCTTGATGAAAGGAGTTTAATTTATGGAAATAAAAAAATGCAAGAAATGCGGAATGATTATGGGCACTCGACCTAACACTGTAGTGACTGGAGATGTCTGCGGAGCTTGTATAAATGCTGAAAAAAAGAAAACCATAGATTTTAAGGCTAGACAGGAGTGGCTGACTCAGTATATTAAGGAGAATAAAACCCATCCCGTATATGACTGCCTTGTAGGAGTGTCTGGTGGAAAAGATAGTCATATGATTGTTAAACGACTTGTTGAGGAACACGGATGCAAAAATATACTACTCGTCAATATGACAGATGAGTTTACAAAAACTCAGGCTGGAATGCATAATCTTAGCAATCTTGCTGAACGGTATAATTGCGATATGATTACATATCGATTCAATCCTCAGACTTTTAAAGAAAAGGCAAGAGAGGGCTTGGAGCAGGATTTGTTTCCGTTGAAATGGTTCGAAGACCGTCTTTACAAGACCCCATTCGAAATCGCAAAGAAATTTGGCATTAAGTTGGTGTTCTACGGTGAGAATGCAGAATTTGAATATGGTTCAGCTGATGAATTAGAAATATTCCATCCGCTTTCTGATGATGAGACTAAATTAATTTATTTAGGTGCTATATGGCCTTACTCCATTATGGACTCTTTGAATTGTGCACGTGAAGCAGGATTTAGAGATTTAAATTATTATAATGAATGGCAGAGACAGGGGCAGTTAGAAAATTATACCCAGATTGACAGTATTGGATATATTGTTGCTGTTTGGTGCAAATATCCCAAATTTGGATTTCAGCGAGTTAGTGATATTGCAACACGATTTGTTAGAGACGGTATCCTTACAAAAGCCCAAGCTGAACAATACATTGCTGAACAAGATTGGGTGCTTGATCCTTGCGCAAAGAGGGATCTTTGCAGGGCAATTGATATTACCGAGGAGTTCTTTGATCAATGCGTCGATAAACATGCAAATCGTGATTTGTTACAAAAGGATGCTAATGGTCATTGGAGAAGAAAGGACTATTTTCCTCCTCAGTATGACGATTAATAAATTTTTAAGAGTGTGATTGTATATTTATACGCCTCGCTTCTTGTGGGTTGATGCTTATAAGGACGAGGCGTTAACGATAGAAGTGTTTGATATATCGTATAAATATCTATTACGTGAGCGCCTTGATAGCCCCCCCCAAAAAAAAAAAATTTATATGTAGCATTTTATTATTTTCAGTAAAAATATGCTTTTTGTTCACGCGCTATTGAATGATATATAAGGAATGGAATAATGAGTAACAATATAATAAAGAAAGGCATCGCTATTATTCCTGCCAGATACGAGGTGAACGAATCTAAGCAGAAGTGCTTAAGCGAATTCTGCAAGTTGCCGGTAATATCTTATTCTATTCGGGCAGCTTTAGATTCTCAACTATTTGATGAGGTTATGGTATCAACGGACAATGAGATAATTGCCAATGTAGCTATTCAATATGGAGCAAAAGTCCCCTTTTATAGAAATACTGGAAAGGCATATCATGAGGAGGGGATAAATGATGTTTTGAACGATGTTATATCAAATTATAAGCGTTTAGGAAAGATATATGATTATATCTGTTGCATATACCCTGTTGCACCATTTGTTACACGACAGGTTTTATTAAGTAATTTTAACATTTTAATTAATTCAGATGCTGATGCAATCATACCGTTAATAAAATATAATTATCCTCCACAGCGTTGTTTTGTTCTGGATTCAAATGGATTTATTGAATACAAATGGCCTTCCTATCGGAATAAAAACAGTAAAGAAATTGACCCTGTTTTTAGAGATGCAGGTCAGTTTTTCTTTGTAAAAACACAAGCATTTATCAAAGAAAAGAGCTTTATTCCTAGTAGAACGATTCCGTTTGTGCTGACAACAATGGAACATCAAGATCTTTATGATGAATTTGGATGGATTATCGCTGAGTATAAGTATAATTTTTTACGTGATGTTCAGCTTAGAGACGCTGTAATTGGAGATGCGGACATTGTTTTTGAATGGAGAAATGACGCTGAAACGCGAAAGAATTCATTTAACCATGATGTCATAATATATGATAATCATATTCAGTGGTTTAAGAAAACTTTAGATCGAAATGATGTTAAGTTATTTATGCTGACTGTGGGCGGAGTGCCGGTTGGACAGGCTAGAATAGATTCTGTGGATGAGGGATATGAGATTTCTTATTTGATTGGAACCGAATACAGGGGAAGAGGATATGGTAGCATGATAATAAAATTGCTTGAGAATAAGGTGGTAGAACTATACGGCAACGTTAACGTTTCTGCGGATGTGCTGAAAGAGAATATAGTATCTCAGCGCGTTTTTTTGAACCTTGGATTTGAGCAAGATGAATGGGAAGATAGATTTGTGTATAAAAAATTAGCGGTGTTTCATGGGGAATATGTTGGATGAGTGTTCTATTGCATTCCTTTTAAGGGAATCTCTTTAGATGCTGCTTAAAAGTGCTGTTGCAAAATTGTTATAGCACATTATTTTTTGGACTATGTAGCTTGGATGAAAATGTAACATATTATGGAATAAATGAGTTTAGTGTCAATCGAGACTATGTCGGTAAATACTCAAACATGGGTACTGCCACATAAAGAAATCCGCTCTGTGAAGCGGATTCCGGTGGATTGATATATTTTTGTTCCTTGAAAAATTTACTTGGATTGTCTCTTGCAGTGTTTTATCACTTCAGGAGACCAGGGGAGAAAATCGGTTATAAATGACCGGTCGCTGTCATCAAGATGATCGGGCATTTTTGAAAAGAGGTATTCGAAGTAATCATGAACATTGATGTGGTTTGCCAGAGCGGTTTCAACGATACTGTATGCGATCGCACTGGCGTTTGCACCGTTTATGGAGTCGATGTTCACCCAGTTCTTCCTTCCGAGAGTGAACGGACGTATGGCATGCTTGGCTGTATTGTTGTCCATGGGTACATGACCATCTTTCAGGAATACACGAAGATATTTTTCCTGATTAAGACAGTATTGCAGAGCCTTGGCTGTCTGGCCACGGACGTCTCCTGTGTCGATATGCTTTTTTGCCCACGCAAAGAAGTCATTGACCTTGGGCTTGATGTCAATGTTTCGCCTGCGTTTTCGCTCTGTAGCGGATAATCCGTCAAGCTGGTTGTCCAGATGGAATATCATCGATATCCGGTCCGCCGCCTCTTTCGCTATGGTGCCTTTTGAGCCGGTCTCGCCGAGAGATTTGATGATCTCAGAGAATCCGCGTTTTGCGTGGATCCAGCATCCGGCAACGGTCAGGTCTTCACGTTCATTATCTATGGTGTGATATACCTGGTATCCATCGGTGACCACTATGCCCGAGTATCTTGAAAGGAAATCCCTTGGGTGGTCTGCCTTGCGGGTCTTTTGATAGTCATACAGTATTATCGGATTTTTCTCGATGCCCGGATTGTTACAGTAGACCCACATGTAACTTTTGGCATTTGAACCCCTGCCATCCCGTATGACTCTCACCGGAGTCTCATCGGCATGGACTACCCTGGAGTCGTATAGCTGTTTGTGGAGTTCATCA